>CAYMLG010000001.1:0-149846 GCA_964391195.1 uncultured Anaerolineaceae bacterium
CACCCTTTGTTAAAAAATTCAAGGGCTGCCCGGGGACTTTTCGGACAGCCCCATCTCCCCCATCACTCGATATTATTGAGAATGCCATGCATGGGAGGAGAGAAGCGGCGTGAAGGCTGGCACATTCGCTGTATAATAGTGGGCTGATCGGATACGATCATCTCATCAAAGCCAGTAAAGGTATTCTTTTCATGATCGTTCTCTCTGTAGGCATGCCCCGCGCCGGCTCCGGCTGGTACTACAACCTGACCCACGATCTGGCGCTCGCCGCCGGCTACCAGGATGCGCGCAGCATCCGCCAGCGCTATCACCTGCAAAGCATCCTCACCGAAGTCAACTGCAACATCGGCGCCCTCACCGTCCGCCGCCTGAGCGCGGTCATGATCCCCGCGCTGCTCGGCAACCGTTTCGTGATCAAAGCCCACGCCGGGCCGACCCCCCTGGCCCGGGCGCTCATCCGCCTCGGCTTGATCCGCCCAACTTACATTTACCGCGACCCGCGGGATGCCATGGTCTCGGCGATCGAGAACGGGCGCCGGGCGCTTGAGAGCGGGCGCCTCAACGCTTTCTCTCCCCTGGTGGATTTCGACGAGGCTGTGCGCTTCATGCAGGAGTACATCCGTATTTCAGAAGCCTGGCTGGCCTGCGAGCAGGCGCTCCACACCCGCTACGAAGATATGCTCACCGATTACGACCGGGAGGCCGGGCGGCTGGCGCGTTACTTAGGGATGGAACCCCAGACACCACAGATCCAGGCGGTGATCGAGAAATATCGCCCGGATAGCGCCCCTCGCGAACAGAAGGGACTGCACTTCAACAAAGGCCGCACCGGGCGCTTCCGGGAGAAGATGACCCTCGGCCAGCAGGCCGTGTTGGCCGAACAGTTCGGCCCCTACCTGAGGCGCATGGGCTACCCGATTTAGGCCCTCGCTCGCAGACTGCCTCCTCCTTTTTCGTAATTAAGCGTTACAATACTGGCATAGAAAGATCACACGGAACTCCTCATAGCTCGGATCCAACTGACCGAGACTGAGTCCCGTTTGCACATTCACTTTTTGGCCTCTACCCTAGAAAGGAGAGTACCAATGACGACCACCCCGAAAGATTCCCCTCCCCAGGCCGGGAGGCGGAAGAAAATCACCACCCTCAGGCTGGCCGAGAAAAAACGCTGCGCTGAGCGGATCACGATGCTCACCGCGTACGACTACCCGACCGCCATGGCGGCCGAAGAAGCCGGAGTCGACTCCATCCTGGTCGGCGACTCGCTGGGCATGGTTGTGCTGGGTTACGAGAACACCTTGCCGGTGACGATGGAGGACATGCTCCACCACTGCCGGGCGGTGCGTCGCGGGGCCAGCCTGCCGCTGCTGATCGGCGATATGCCCTTCATGTCTTACCAGGCGTCGGTGACCGATGCGGTGCGCAACGCCGGGCGCTTCTTGCAGGAGGCGGGCATGGACGCGGTCAAGCTGGAAGGCGGGACCGAGCGCCTGGATGCCATCCGCGCCATCGTTGGCGCCGGGATCCCGGTTATGGGGCACCTGGGCCTCACCCCGCAGAGCGTGCACCAGTTTGGGGGCTTCCGCCCGCAGGGTAGGGAAGCCGGCCCGGCGCAGCGCTTGCTGGAAGATGCGCTGCGCCTGCAGGAGGCCGGCTGTTTTAGCCTGGTCCTGGAGTCGGTGCCTGCCCGCCTGGCTGGCCTGATATCTCAGCGCTTGGAGATCCCCACCATCGGCATCGGCGCGGGGGCCGGCTGCGACGGGCAAGTGCTGGTCAGCCACGACCTGCTGGGGATGTTCCCGCGCTTCACGCCCCGCTTCGTCAAGAAGTACGCCGGCCTGTACGAGTTAATGGTCGAGGCGTTTTCCACGTATATCCGCGAGGTCCAGCAGGCGGAATTCCCATCCGCCGACCACAGTGTGGAGATGCCCGAAGAGGAATGGGAGCAGTTCCTGGCCGCGGTAGAGGACGGCTCCTGAGACAAAGGTGCTAACAAAGATGATGAATGATAACAACATGAAGCCGCTTCTGATCATCGGCAGCGGAGCAATGGCTTCGCTGTTCGCCGCCCGCCTGTCCGCCGCCGGCATCCCGGTGGTGATGCTGGCCGGTTGGCCGCAGGCGGTGGAGGCCATCCGCAGCCGGGGGCTTTGCCTGGTGGCGCCCGACGGCCGCGAGGTGAATTACCCCGTCCAGGTGGTCTCTTCGCCTGCGGACTGTGCCGGGGTGAGCTATGCCCTGGTGCTGGTCAAATCCTGGCAAACGTCGCGGGCCGCGGTGCAGTTGGCGGCCTGCCTGGCCCCGCATGGACTGGCCCTCACCCTGCAAAATGGGGTGGGCAACTGGGAGCTGTTGAGCCAGACGCTCGGCCCAGAGCGGACCGCGCTGGGGGTCACCACCGTCGGGGCGAACCTGATCGAGCCAGGCCGGGTGCGTGCGGCGGGCGAGGGCGTGATCACCCTGAGCGTTCACCCCCGGATGGATTTGCTGGCGAACCTGTTCCGCCGGGCCGGGTTTACGGTGGAGACCACGAATGACACCGATGCCCTGGTGTGGGGAAAGCTGGTGATCAACGCTGCCATCAACCCCCTGACCGCGCTGCTGGATGTGCCGAACGGGGCGCTGCTCGAGCAGCCCGAGGCGCGCAGCCTGCTGGCGGCGGCTGCCAGCGAGGCGGCCGGCGTAGCCGCCGCCCAGGGCATTCGCCTGCCATACCCCGACCCGGTGGCCGCGGTAGAAACCGTCGCCGGGCGCACATCGCAGAACCTGTCTTCGATGCTGCAAGACCTGCAGCGTGGCGCGCCCACCGAAGTGGAGGCGATCAACGGCGCCATCGTGCGGGCGGGGGAGAAGACCGGCATCCTCACCCCCGTCCATCGCACCCTCTACCGGTTGGTCAAAGCCAGAGCCGCGCGAGCAGAAGAAGATGGACGTTGTCACCACGCTTGAAGAACTTCGCCAGAAGCGAGCCGCCCTGTCCGGGCCGGTCGGCCTGGTGCCCACGATGGGGTACCTGCACGAAGGCCACCTGTCTCTGGTCCGCTCCGCCCGGGCGGAGTGCGCCGGGGTGGTCGCCAGCATCTTCGTGAACCCGGCCCAGTTCGGCCCCAACGAGGACCTGGCATCTTACCCCCGCGACCTGCCCCGCGACCTGGCCCTGCTGGAACGGGAGGGCGTCGATCTGGTGTGGACCCCCACCCCGGAAATTATGTACCCTTCCGACTACCAGACCTGGATCACGGTGGAGCAGGTGGCCCAACCGCTGGAAGGCGAGAGGCGCCCGGGCCATTTCCGCGGCGTTGCCACGGTGGTCGCCAAGCTGTTCAACGCCGTGCAGCCCGACCGGGCTTATTTTGGGCAGAAGGACGCCCAGCAGGCGGCGGTCATCCGCCGGATGGTGCGTGACTTGAATTTCCCCCTCGAGGTGGTGGTGCGCCCCACCGTGCGCGAGCCGGACGGCCTGGCCATGTCCAGCCGCAACACCTACCTGAACCCCGCCGAGCGCCGGGCAGCGACCGTGCTCTACCGGGCCCTGTCGGCGGCGCAGGAAGCCTACCGGGCGGGCGAACGCGACCCGCAGGCGCTGCGCGGCATCATGGCCGAGACCGTCGCTGCTGAGGAACTGGCACGCATGCAATATGTCTCCTGCGCCGATCCGCAAACCCTGGTCGAGCTGGATGACCCGCTGCGCGGCCCGGCCCTGCTCTCGATGGCGGTCTATGTGGGCAAAACCCGGCTGATCGATAATATGATCCTGGACGAAGGGAGCGGCGATGCTGCTGGCGATTGACATCGGCAACACGAACCTGACCCTGGGGCTGTACCAGGGCGAAGAACTGGGGGCGCGCTGGCGGCTGGCGACCGTGCACGAGCGCATGACCGACGAGTACGGGCTGCAGTTCCTGGGCCTGCTGAATCACGCCGGCTTTCGCCCTGCAGACCTGACCGGTATTTGCATAGCTTCGGTTGTGCCGCCCCTGACCCGCACGGTGCGCGACGCCTGCCGCCAGTACCTGGAGCAGGATCCGTTGATCGTTGACGCCGGGGTCAAGACGGGCGTACGCATCCGCTACGAGGACCCGCGGGCGGTGGGCGCGGACCGCATCGTGGACGCCGCCGCGGTGCAGCAGCTTTACGGCGGGCCGGCCTGCGTGGTCGATTTCGGCACCGCCACCACCTTCGACGCCATCTCCAAAGAGGGCGATTATCTGGGGGGAGCGATCGCCCCGGGGATCAGCATCGCCGCCGAAGCCCTGTTCCTGCGCACCGCCAAGCTGCCTCGGGTGGACCTGCAGCGCCCGCCGGCAGCCATCGGGCGCAACACCGTCCACGCCCTGCAGTCCGGCCTGCTGTACGGTTATGTGGGCCTGGTGGAGGGCATGGTGACTCGCTTCCGCCTCGAACTCGGCCCGCAGATGAAAGTGATCGCCACCGGCGGGCTGGCAGAGTTGGTGGCCAGGGAGACGCAGTCGATCGAGATCATCGCCCCCTGGCTGACTCTGGACGGCCTGCGGATCGTGTGGGACATGAACCGGTGAGCGGCTTCCTCGCCATCCAGACCCAGACCGGCTGGGGGGGTGTGCTGCAGCGCTTTGCCGAATGGTGCGAGCCGGGGTGCGGGTCGCAGGTCGGGGGATGGGTGTTGGACGCCGGCTGCGGGCCGGGCTTGCTGCCCAGGTTGTTTCACGAGCAAGGCTGCCGGGCGGTGGGGGTTGACCTGGAGGCCGGCGCCTTCCGCCCCGCCCCGCTGCACCACCGGGTGGTCCAGGCCAGCGTCTTCTCGCTGCCTTTCGCGGGGGGCCAGTTCGACCTGGTCACCGCGGTCAATCTGCTTTTCCTGCTTCCTGAGCCGGAGTGGGCGCTGGCCGAGCTGGGGCGGGCGCTCCGGCCGGGGGGCCGCCTGGCGCTGCTGAACCCTTCCGAGCAGATGAGCGTGGCCGCGGCCCGGGAGTTGGCCGCCAGCCGCGGGCTGGAAGGGATCGCCCGGGAGTCGCTGCTCAACTGGGCGCGCCTGGCCGAGGCGCATGCCTGCTGGAGCGAGCCGGAACTGCGCGATCTGCTGGGCCGGCAGGGCCTGCGGCTGGAGCGCAGCGCGCTGCTGGTCGGCCCGGGCCTGGCGCGTATGGCCCTGGCGGTTAAAGAGGGATAGCCACACCGCCGCCTCTCCGGGCATAATCTGTATTTGGAATGGTCCCTGCAATGGAAACGGAAATTCTCTCCGCCACTGAGCCGGGCGCCCTCGACCGGGCTGTCGCCGAAGTCCGTCGCGGCGGCGTCATGGCGTTCCCGACCGATACCGTTTATGGGGTGGGGGTGCTGGTCTCAAACACCCGGGGGATCGACGAACTGTATGCCATCAAAGGGCGCGAGACAACCAAGGCCATCGCCGTGCTGCTGGGCCGCCTGGATGATCTGAGGTTGGTGGCAGGGGATATAAGCTCTATGGCCCACCGCCTGGCGGAGCAGTTCTGGCCGGGGCCGCTCACCCTGGTCGTGCCCCGGCGCCCAGACCTGCCGGAGAACCTCTCCGCCCGGCCAACGGTGGGGGTGCGCATGCCCGACCATCCCCTGGCGCTGGAACTGCTGCGCCGGACGGGACCGATGGCGGTGACTTCCGCCAACCGTTCCGGAGCGGGTGAGGCCAGCACCTCGGCAGAGGTGTACGCCCAGATAGGCGGCCGGATCCCCCTCATCCTGGATGGCGGGCGGACGCCGGGGGGAGTCCCTTCGACAGTCGTGGACTGCACCGGTCCGCAGCCGGTGATTCTGCGCCCCGGGCCGCTCACACTCGAACAACTCATGCAGGCATTGTGAGCTATGGCCAGGTCCCTTCCACCGGTGCATCAATAAAATTCCGCCCGGGCCCTCCGGCGGACAATTTCCGGCTGGGCCCGGCTCGTCCGGCAGGAGATAAATATACCTAAAATGTCCGAAATCTCTTATTAGGCTATTATCTGACCTTCATCTTGTACTTACCTGGATAGATATAATAATAATTGCATTCTCCTTACTCAAATCACACCAGGGCCGGTTGCCAGGCCACCCTGGTGTGATTTTTATACCCCGCTCCCCTCAACTATAGGCTCTCATCCATTATTCAGCCATACTTCATATTCGATTCAGATCTATCCATATAATAATAGTTGCATTCTCCTCAATCAAACCGCACCCAGGGCAGGTTGGCAGGCAGGCCCCAGGTGCGGTTTGATTTTAACCCCCGTTAATCCCAGGTTTCCGAGGGAAACCGTTCAGGCGCTGCGCCATTTCGAAATCCACCAGTCAACATGGGGCATGCCGCTTTTCCTGGCCGCGGCAAACACTGGCCCTGTGTCGTATGGGACCCGGCGTAGTTCGACCCCCAGGCCGCCCGCCTCGGCCTCCACCAGCGCATATTCGGCCCAAGGCACGTTCTGGTTTGAAATTTGAGGCCGCGCCTGCTCGTAAGCCAGGCCCACGCTCCCCGGATTGATCAACAGCCGGTCCCGGAAGCGGCGCAGCATTTGCTGGTGGGTGTGCCCGCCCGCCAGTAGATGAGCGTCCTGATAGGCGATCACTCGTTCCAGGTCTTCATCCGCAGTTTGGGCGGTTATCCAGCCATTGGTAGAGGCAGGCGTGCCGTGATAGGCCAGCAGGAAAAAACCGGGTTCCAATTCCAGGCGGATCGCCTTCTCGAAGCTGCTGATGAAGGCTTTCTCCGTCGCGGAAAGCTGGTCAGCGCACCACTGGTGCAGGGCATTGATGATGCGGTAGAACTCCGAATCGCCCGTATAGGGCTGTGGAGAGAGCAGCCATTCGTCGGTATTTCCCATTACCACCGGCCAGCCCAACTGCTTCAGGCGAGCTACCGTCTCGACCGGCTGAGGCCCGGAGGTGGCCACATCTCCCAGGCACACCACCCGGTCCACGGATCTATGGCTCAGGTCATCGACAACAGCTTCCAGGGCAGTCAGGTTGCCGTGGATGTCAGAAACCAGGGCTAAACGCATGCGTAGTAAACCTTTCCTCACAAAGATTGCCGCTAAGGCGGATGACAATTTTAATGCATTTACAACGAAAGTGGAGCACTTTGTCAGGAAGGATAGGTGGGATATGGACGGGCCGCACAGCCCGTTCATATCTCACCCCCCATTCTTGGGGAAGCAATGCGGCAAAGGCCACCAGTTTGCTAGAGCGCAGGGAGAGTGGATCATTTTTGGGCAAATGTCTGATCCGGGCTGTTGGTTTCTGGCTGGCGTCTTCCGGGAAAAACACCATGAGCGCACCCAATTTAAGTCCGGACGTTGACAGGAAGGAAGGGGGCTCTTACAATTTCCATAAAGGGCTAAGATAGGGGTTAATCATCCAATTTATCAAGTTAGGAGGAAACATGGATCAGGCAGCTCCCCCGGCCAGGAATAAGGTCAATGACAGGCAAGTTGTGGAGCCGGCCGCTCCCGAGGTGGAATTGGAAGGGGAGGTCTTCCTGCCTCCTGCGGAGATTGTGGCTCAGGCGAATGTCAACGACTACGAAACGTTGTACACCCGCTCTATCGAGGATCCGGAAGGCTTTTGGGGCGAGAGAGCCGAAGAGCTGGTGTGGGATCAGAAGTGGGAAAAAGTCCTTGACGACAGCAACCCGCCGTTTTTTAAGTGGTTCGTCGGGGGGAAAACGAATATCGTCTATAACGCTCTCGATCGCCATCTCAAGACGCATCGCAAGAATAAGCTGGCCCTGATCTGGGAAGGGGAGCCCGGCGACACGCGCACGTTCTCTTATTTTGCCCTCAACCGGGAGGTGTGCAAATTTGCCAACGTACTGCGCAGCATGGGGGTGAAAAAGGGAGATATCGTTACCATATACATGCCGCGCATCCCCGAACAGGTGATCGCCATGCTGGCCTGCGCCAAGATCGGCGCGCCGCACAGCGTGGTGTACGGCGGCTTCAGCGTAGAGGCACTTGCCGAACGGATCCAGGACGCCGAGAGCCGGGTGCTGATCACCGCCGATGGAGGCTGGCTGCGGGGCAAGATCGTGCCCCTCAAGGATATCGCCGATGAGGCGATCGCCCGCCAGCCGACCATCGAGGCCTGTATCGTGGTCAAACGCACCGGGCAGGATATTTACATGGAGCCCGGCCGTGATTATTGGTATCACGATCTGATGAGCCTGCCCATCTCCAGCCCGATGTGCTACACCGAGTCGCTGGACGCCGAAGACCCGCTTTACGTGCTGTACACCTCCGGCACCACCGGGCGCCCCAAGGGCGTGGTCCACACCCACGGGGGCTATATGGTCTTTACCTCCACCACGTTGAAGTATGTCTTCGATATCAAAGATGAAGACCGCTGGTGGTGCGCCGCCGACCCGGGTTGGGTGACCGGGCACAGTTATATCGTCTACGCTCCGCTGATCCTTGGGGCGACCAGTTTCATTTACGAAGGCGCGCCCAACTATCCCTACCCCAACCGCTGGTGGCGGATGGTAGAGAACTATGGCATCACTATCCTCTACACCGCGCCGACCGCGATCCGCGGTCTGATGCGCTTCGGTGATGCCTGGGCCAACCGCCATGATCTGAGCAGCCTGCGCCTGTTGGGAAGTGTGGGCGAGCCGATCAACCCGGAGGCCTGGAAGTGGTATCACACGGTGATCGGCAAGGGCAAATGCCCGATTATGGACACCTGGTGGCAGACTGAGACCGGCGGCTTCATGATCACCCCGCTCCCGGTCACGCCCCTCAAGCCCGGCTCGGCCACCCGGCCGTTCTTCGGCATTGAGGCGGAGGTGGTTAACGACGAGGGCGAGCCGGTCCTGGTGGGAGAGGAAGGCTACCTGGTGATCAAGAAACCCTGGCCCGGGATGCTGCGCACCGTTTACAAGGACCCGGAGCGCTATAAGAAGCAGTACTGGGAGAAGTTCAACGGCTGGTACCAGACCGGGGATTCGGCCCGTAAGGATAAAGACGGTTATATCTGGGTCATTGGTCGCATGGACGATGTGATCAAGGTCAGCGGCTACCGGCTGGGGACGGCCGAGGTGGAGAGCGCCCTGGTGAGCCATCCCGCCGTATCCGAGGCGGCCGCCATCGGCCTGCCCCACCAGTTGAAAGGCAACGCCATTTATGCCTTCGTGATCTTGCGCCAGGGCTACGAGCAGAGCGATAAGCTGGCGGAGGAACTGCGCAATCACGTCGCCCATGAGATGGGGCCAATCGCCAAGCCGGAGCAGATCACCTTCGTCGAAGCCCTGCCCAAGACGCGCAGCGGCAAGATTATGCGCCGCCTGCTCCGCGCCCGGGCTCTCGGACAGCCGGAAGGCGATGTGAGCACCCTGGAAGATTAGGTTCATTGTGATCGAATCCAAAAACGGGATGGCCCCACCATCCCGTTTTTGGATTCAATCTCCAATCGTTTAAAACATTCCCAGAGTGGTGAACCGCGGTGATCGGCGGCCCGCGGAGGGTCTCGCTCTCCGGGCAGCGAGGACCGCCGGTGGGGTGTAGGGGACATGCCCCTACGCCCGCTGTAGACCATGGGGGATATATGTGCGCGGGCTGTACACGGAAATAATCGCCGCATGAGATGAGAGAGATTCGTGGTTATAATTAGAAATCAATGTAACCTCGGAAAACCATGGAGGAGGTCAGGATGAAGGGTTTCATGAGTTTCCTGTCTGGAATGATCCTGGGGGCGATGGTCGGAGCGACGGTGGCGATCCTGTTGGCGCCCACCTCCGGCGATGAGCTGCGCAGCCAGATGCAGGCCCGGGCCGAACGCATCCAGAGCGAAGTACAACAGGCGGCAGCCGAACGCCGGGCTGAGTTGGAGCGCCAGTTGGCCGAGCTGCGCGAGCCGCGCCGGGCCAATCAGGGCTAGAAATCAGGGCTAGAAAAAAGCAAAGGGCCCTCGCCTTCCGGCCAGGGCCCTTGCAGAAGCAACTTCCGGTGCAATCGTGGACCCTGTGTTGGCGCAGGGTCCACGATTGCATTGATTCACTTAAGGGGCGATCTCAAAGCGGTAGGCCGCCTTCTGGCGGGTGAAGGGGGTGGTGCCGGAGACGACCAGCACAACATCGTCCACCTCACCGCCGATCTCCAGGGGGATATCCACCGAATTGTCGCCCGATACGGTGATCTTCTCGACCGTGGTCTCGCTGCCGTAGCGGATGACCGCCAGTTGGAAGGTCTGCGGCAGCATATTCTGAATACGCGCCCATCCCTCGCTGGTCCAGCCGCCATCGTCCGCCTCGAAGTCGGTCTCGTAGCCCACCTCGGGGATCGAGATGTCGTCCAGGAGGAAGCCCTCGCCGTTCACCGCCGCGTCGGTTATGTACTCGAAGCGCAGCAGGACCTCCTGCCCGGCGAACTGGGAGATATCGACGCTCTCCTCGATCCATTCCGGTCCGCCCCCGCTCAACCCGTTGTAGGCCCAGCCGTAGCTGTTACCTGAGGGGTCTTCATCGGTGCCCGAGGGCGTGGTCAGTATCTGCCAGGTCTCACCCCCATCGGTGGAGGCCTCCAGATACAGGTAATCGTAGTCCTCTTCGATATCGTACCAGGTGTGGAAGTTCAGGGTCAGCGGGCCGGTGTGACCGGTGAAATCGAAGCTGCGGGTGAGGGTCATGTCGGACTCATCGCCCTTGTTCGACCAGAAGGCATATTCGCCCGAGAAGGGGTCGGCCGGGACCACCCCTACCATCACCGAACCTTCGAAGTGCAGGGTGTACTCGCCCTCGCAAGTGATGCGGATATAGTCCACGCCGTACTGGTTGACGTCGCGGGTTTCGGCGCCGGTCGGGCAGCGGTTGATCGTTTCGGTGTCGCCAGGCTGGGGGGCGTTGGGATAGTTGTGGTAGGTGAAGCGCCCGTCTTCCACACTCGCATCCTGGATGTAAGAGGCCACCACCCAATCGGCGAAGACATCGTTGGCGGTGAGCGGTTCCCCGGTCTCGGGGTCGGTGGCGCCAATCGACTGGAGCACCTCGTCGATGCTCTTCATCCCGTTCTCGTCGGCCCCCACCAGGGCCTTGGTGGCCTCCTCGCCAAAACGATCGAGGAAGTAGGTCAGGAACAGGAAAGAGTTCCCGTAGTGGGGCAGGGTGGCGCTGGGGTCGTTGGGCCAGGTGTTGAGCTGGATATCCGGGTTCTGGACGTACAGCCAATCGGCGCCGCCGACATCGTACCCGTTGAGGAAAGCGGCCAGTTCGGCGAAGCCCTCGTTCATCCAGGACTCTTCGTTCCGGTCCCGGTACCAGTGGATCATGTGCTGGAACTCGTGGGCCAGCACCGAATAAGCGAACTCTTCATCCAGGCTGACGTGCTCGGCGCTCAGCATGAACATCTCGTGGGCGTTGGAGTATTCGTGGGCGTCGGGGTGGTATTCATCGGCGGAGGAGAAGTAGCCGGCCACATTCCCGCCCAGCCGCCGGGCGTAAAGGACGTACAGGCGCTCGTCGTTGTCAACCCCCGGGCTCCATTCGCTGCCAAAGAACTCCCGGTTGGTGGGGTAAATTTTGTGCTCAAAGGTCTCGGCCAATTCCTGCAGGTCATCCGGATCGTAGGAGACGCCGTTCTCGATCCAGAAATACAGGTGATCGGTCACGTAGCGCAGGGTGGCGCCGACCTGATAATTCTCGTTTGTGTCGGTATCGGTGAGCCAGAAGGTCTCTTCATCCCCGACCGCGTAGGGCTGGGCCGGGGCGTCCACCGTCTCCGGAATCTCGCCCTTGCCCCCCAGGCGTTGTGCGAGCTCGGGCAGGTCGTTCACCGGCACGATGACCTCCTCCAGGGTGTCGAGCGTGTAGCTGGACACGACCGCAGCAGGACCCGACTGGCCCTCTCCGGACGGGATCTCGTCGCCGGCTGCGGGGGTTGCAGCGGAATCCCGGGTCGGGGCGGCCGTAGGGCGCACGACCAATGGGGTGGGGGTGGTGAAGCCAATTGGGGGCTCATCGAAGACGTCTGTAAAATCGGTCCTGCCATCGGCAATAAAGAAAAAAGATCCGGCGATGACGGCCAGGCACAGGCAGCAGAAGCCGATCACAAGTATTATGCCGCAGATTCCGGCGAATATCCCGAGGTTGCGATTATCCATGTCATAGCCTTTCCGGTTGCAAAGTAAAAACCGTATTGGTTTCGGTCTCTGGTTGGCCGGCGCCTTGCGATTGCCTGAACACCCGCACCGCGGCAGTGATCAACCCGAAGACGACCCACATATTGGGGATGGCGAAAGAGTCGAACGAAAACGCCGAGAGGGCAAAAGCGGCCAGCCCCATCAACCCGCCCGCTCCCCAGAACTTCTCCCGTGGATTGGACGACAGCCACAGGTAGAGAGCCGACCCGGCGATGCTGACCACGAAGGCGAAGAACACTGCTGTCCCTACGATCCCGGTCTCCGCCAGCAGGCGCAGGTAGATGTTCTTGGGAGTGATGAGCTGGTTGCGGTCCTGGTCGGGGGTGACCAGGCGCAGGACTTCGGGAATCTCGGCCAGCGGGCGCTCGGGGAGCATTTCTTCGAAATAGAAGGCGTAATTCCCCAGGCCAACCCCCAACCAGGGGTAAGCGGCGTAGACCCGGTAGGCGGTCTCCGCGTAAGTGAAGCGGGCGCCAAAGCCCAGGTATTCAAAGTAGCCGGTGAGCGAGGTGTTCTTTTTCTCCCAATAGCCCCAGATGCGGGCAAAGAACTCGTTCTTCGTACCGGCCACGTATACCAGGCTCGCCAATACGGCCAGGACCACCGCGGCTTCGACGATCCGCCACAACATCAAGCGTGATTTCGGACGCGGGGCTGCCGCGCTTCCTCTGGCCGGCCGCGGGCGGAAGAAGAGCAGGCTGATGATCGCCAGCGCCGCCAGGTTCACCAGCCCGGCGCGGGAGAAGGTGAACGGGATAATCGCCACCGCCCATAATGTGAGCAGCAGTTCAACGGTCAGCCAGCCCCGGCGCCAGCGGAAAATGGTGGTCCCAGAGAGCACGGAGGCCAGCAGCCAGGGGAGGAGCAGGACGCTGATTTGTTCGGCGAACCAGTTCGGCTCGTAGGTCATCCCCGAGACCCGGTTGTTGAACAGGCGGCGGGTGGAGACCAGGCGCTGCAGGGTGTTCATCCATTGGAACCAGGTCGGGTTCCAATGGATAATGTAAATTGCCTGGAGCGAGCCCCACAGCAGGGCGACCCCGAAACCGGCGTACAGCCAGCGCAGGGCGGCCCGGAGATCTTCCACCCGCCGGGGGAGCAGGGCAACGACCAGATAAAAGCCTATCCCCAGCCCCAGGGTGATCAGGGCGCGCAGGACTCGGGCTTCGACGGTGACCCCCAGCAGCGGGTGGATGCCGCGCAGGAAAGACAACAGCGCGCCGGCCAGGGCGACGATGACGAAGGCGGCCAGGATGGCAATGCTCTTCGACAGCCGGCGGCGCAGCAGAGCGGGCACCACAACCAGGATGCCCAAAACCAGCAGCGGATAAATGGAGAGCGGCCGGACCAGGGCGGCCCCGCCCATCGCCCGCGGAAAATAAGGGAAGCTGGTTACGGGCAGAGCGACCAGGAAGAACACCCAGGCGATCTCAATCGCCAGGGCCAGCGGTTTCTGCCAGGCGATGGCTCTCACGCCTTTCTCCCCAACCCGATCCGGGCCAGAACGGTGAGCGCCCAGGCCAGCAGGCCCAGGCAGGCGCCGACCAGCATCAGCAGCGAGGTAGGCCGCAGCACTTCCAACTCAGGGCCGTCCGCGGAGAGCTTTTCTACCTCCAGGGTAGCGGAGAACCCCAGACTTTCCTTCGCAGCAGCCGAATAGCGGCTCTCCAGGTCGAGACGCTCCTGGTCGAGTACGGACTGCCGCTGGCGAGCCAGGCGGATATCTTCCTGGGTCATATTCAGCGCCCGGGACAGCCAGTCGCGGTAATCGCCGGCAGGGGAGCCGGCTTCCGGCAGGGTGTCGAGCAGCTCGCCCCGGGCCGGGTTCGATTCGGCAACCAGCGTGGCCCAGGTCCACAGTTGATCGTGGGTGGCCTCGCTCAGGGGCTGGTCCGGTCCGGCCTCAGCCTGTGCCTGAAAATCGAGCAGCCCGACTGCCAACTGCTCCAGCCCGGTGAGATAGGAGAACAGGTGCGCCTGCTGGGCCGCCACCTCCTGGAGCCGGAAGTCGATCATCAGGGTGTTCTGCGCCTGGGCGACGGCTGCCTGGGTGCGGCTGACCGACACCTCTTCCCAGGCCTGCACCGCCTGAACCGCGCGCCGCGAGTCGGGGTGTACGGCCACCAGGCGCCATTTCCCGGCGTTGCGCCAGTAGGCATCCAGCATCCCCTGCAGGTCGTCGCGAGAGACATCCGCCCAGTATTCGTCCTGCTGGCGCAGCAGGTCCAGCGTAGCCTGCATCACCTGGTCGGAGAGCACCAGGGTATCCAGGTTAGCCATCTGCCAGTTTTTATAATCGTCCGGCCAGTTGAAGGACGTGTGGGCCTGGGCTTCCGTGTTGCGGTCGTCCAGGCCGCGGTAAGTGTTCAGCCCCACATAAAGACCGGCCGAGGCCTGGTAAGGGGAGGGCCAGACCAGCCCGGCGATCCAGCCCGCGAGGGCGCCGGCCAGGACGCACAGGACGATGACCGGCCAGCGCTGGGTTTGGCCCAGCACCTCTTCGCGGAGTGACCATTCGTTGAGCATTTGCATATCTACATTGCACCCATAAGCGCTCACGCATCCTGGCCGAGCTGGTAGCGTTCCACCCAATATTTGCGCCGGTCGAGGATGGCGATAAGCGCAATACCGCACAATAATACCAGAACAAAGACCAGGTTGGCGATGAGCGGCCTCTGCGGGAGGATGATAAAGGCCAGGCAGCTCAGGATGAGCGAGGCGCCGTGCATGACCAGCACCGCTCGAAACGGGTTCAACCCCAGGTTCAGCAGGCGGTGGTAGGTGTGATCGCGGGCGGCGATGTACACCGGTTGGAAGCGGCGCAGGCGGGAGAAGATGACCAGGGCGGAGTCGAAGATCGGCACACCCAGGAGCATGATCGGCACGACCCAGGATGAAGATTGGTTGGCGTTGATGGGCACGTAAGCGATGGCCACCACCGCCAGGATAAACCCCAGGGTCTGAGCGCCGGAATCGCCCAGGAAGAGCAGCGCCGGGGGTGAGTTGAAAAAGTACAGCCCAATGCATGCGCCGACGATCAGGGCGCTGTGAATGGACAGGGTGGGCTGTCCCGACTCCAGGGTGACCAGCATGAAGAACGCAGCCGCCAGGCCCGCCAGGCCGACCGATAGGCCGTCCATGCTGTCCACGAAGTTGAAGGCATTGGTGATGCCCACGATCCATAGAATGGTGATGATCCAGTCGGCGATCAGGTTGAACCAGGGGGCGCTGTGCAAGAAAAATTCCGGCGACTCGAATATCTGGACGTGAACGCCGCAGTAGATCAGCACGATTGCAGCCAGCACCTGGCCGAGGAGCTTGACCCGGGGGAGGATGATCTTGTAATCGTCCCAGATCCCGAAGGCGAAAACGATCGAACCGGCAATCAAGGTGGCCCGCACGCTCGGGCTGGAGAGGGTGCCGAACAGGGTCTCGGAAACGAGCAGGGTGCCGGCGAGCGCCAGCCCGCCCGCCAGCGGGGTGGGGGAGAGGTGTTTCTTATGGGGGGCGCTGGAAGGGTAATCGATCAGGCGCAGGCGGCGCGCCAGGTGGATGCTGACCCAGGACAGGAGGATGGTCAGCAACAGAGATACCAGGAGCGCCTGAAAGAGATTGAAAATGCTCTGCATGCTTCACGATCCGTGAACGCGGGGCGGCGCAAATTTGCCTTTGTGCAGCAGATTCAGCAGGACGGCCAGCCCAAATTTTAAGAGCATCGCTCCGTAATACAGCCAGTTGAAGGCAAAGAAGTAGTCTTTAGCCAGGTTCTTACGGTAATAGAGGAAATAAGACCGGTGCCACTGGTAGATCGACCGGTACGGCTGGACGCGCGAGCCGCCCATCCCGCCGTAATGGATGATCTGCGCCTGCGGTACGTAATAGATCTTCCAGCCGGCCTGGCGGGTGCGAAAGCAGAAATCGGCGTCCTCCTGGTAGGCGAAAAAGCGCTCATCCAGGAAGCCGATCTGGTCTGTCACCTCCCGCCGGATCAGCATGCACGAGCCCGAGACGCCCGCTACCTGGTGGAGCAGGTCCTCGTCCATATAGTTCATCAGGTACTCGCCGAACAGGCGGCTTTTGGGGAACAGCCGGGACAGGCCGGTGAAGTAAGAGATGACGGCCCAGGGGCGGGACTCGCCGCGGCGGCAGGGCTTCTGCAAGGTCAGGTCCGGGTTGAGCACTTTCGGGCCGCACACACCGGCTTCGGGGTGCCCCTCCAGAAAATCCACCAGCCGGTCGATCGCCTCCGGCAGGATGAGTGTATCGGGGTTGAGCAGCAGCAGGTAGCGGCCGCGGCTGATTTGCAGGGCCTGGTTGTTCGGGCGGGTGTAACCCTCATTTCCCTGATTCTGAATAAAACGAACGGTGGGGAACTCCTGCTGCAGCATCTCGCCCACCCCATCGCCGGAGCCGTTGTCGACGACGATGACCTCCAGGGAGGCGAGTTGGGTGTTGGCTGCCAGCGAGCACAAGCAGTCGCGCAGCAGGTCTCGCGCCTTGTAGGTGACGATGCAGACGGAGACATCGACCGGCGTGGTTTCGTGTTCGGCGATGAAGGATCCGGCCGGGGCGCTCGAACCGGTCACGACAACACCTGCCGGTACACTTGAAGGGTTTTCTGGGCGGTTCGTTTCCATGTAAACTGGGCAGCTCGTTCGGGTCCGGCCTGGCGCAGGCGCCGCCGGAGCTCTGCATCGGTCAGGATGCGTTGCAAGGCTTGGGCCAGAGCCTGCTCGTCTCCCGGGGGGACCAGGATACCCGCGTCGCCCACGTTTTCG
The DNA here is from genome assembly GCA_964391195.1 of uncultured Anaerolineaceae bacterium. Taxonomy (GTDB): domain Bacteria; phylum Chloroflexota; class Anaerolineae; order Anaerolineales; family UBA4823; genus JAAYXE01. The sequence continues at coordinate 16,890 of CAYMLG010000001.1, forward strand.
AGCATGGAGGACACGGCGGTGGTGACGACCGGCGCGCCACAGGCCATCGCTTCCAGCGGAGGGAGGCCGAACCCCTCGTACAGCGATGGATAGACAAACGCATCCGCCAGATTATAAACGATTGGCAGGTCGTCTGGGGAGACGTAGCCGGTGAAGTGAACCTGATCTTTGATCCCCAATTCGTCGATCTGTTGGAAGACCTGCTCGACCATCCAGCCCATGCGCCCGGCGATGACCAGCGGATGGCGGACCTCGCCGGCCAGCAGGCGGCGGTATGCGCGCAGCAGCAGGGGTAGGTTCTTGCGCGGCTCGACCAGGCCGACGTACAGCAGGAAGCGGTCCGGCAGGTTGTACCGGCTGCGCACCGCGGCGCACAGGTCCGGATCATTGATCGGGCGGAATTTCTCGCTAATCCCCAGGGGGATGGCGGTGATCTTCGTGGGCGGGATGCCCAGCAGGCGCATGGAGTCCTGGCGGGTGCTCTCCGAAACAGAGATGAGGGCGTCGGCCCGCCGGGCGCTCATGCGGATTGCCAGGGGGAAGAACAGGCGCTTGGCTCGAGTGTGGAGGCGCGGGTAGAGGAAGAAGGTCATGTCGTGGAAGGTGACCACGGAAGCGCAGGGCAGGAACCAGGGCCGGGTGTAATGTGGCGAGTGCAGCAGGTCGATGCCGCTCCTGCGGACCAGCCCGGGTAAACGGGTTTGCTCCCAGACCAACCGCCGGGCCGGGCTCATCTCCGGCAGCATGATCCACTCGAAGCCGGGCCGGGAGGGCGCTCCAACCAGCTCGTACCCGACCTGCTGGGAGAAGACCACGAACTCGAACTCCGACTCGAGCTCCGCCAGGCTGCGGGTGAGGTGCAGGATATACATCCCCGCTCCCACCGGGTTTGGCGGCAGGGCGGTGATATCGATGCCGATGCGTTTATTCGCCATAGCGGTCATGGAGCCGCGAGCGCCTCAGGCGGCGCAAAGCGGCGGATTTGCGGCCCAGGGTGTAGGGGCTGAACCAGCCGTGGTCCAGCGCCCGGTCGATCTCCGCCGGGGATACCCGGCGAGAAGCCTGCACCAGGCGGCGCTTGCGGAAGGCGGCGGGCAGGCCGCGCAGGGCCCGAGCCTTGGCCCTGCAGATCGCGCCTGCCTGGCCGCGCAGGCTGTAATAGGCCAGGAACACCAGGTTGGAGAGCAGGTGGGCCGGCAGGTATTTCCAGAACAGCCAGCCGGGCATATTGCTGACATATGCCCAGACCAGGTTGCGGTGCACCTGCGATACGGTGAAATCGCTCACCTGCCCGAAGCTGGCCGAACCCCAGTGCTCGACCACCGCCTGCGGCACGTACAGGCAGCGGCAGCCCCGCAGGCGCAGCCGGAAGCCCAAATCGACGTCTTCGTGGTGGCTGTAAAAATCCTCGTCAAATCCGCCCGCCTCCAGGAAAGCCTGCCGGTCGTACATGGCCGCCGCGGCGCAGGCGCTGAAGACTTCCCCCAGGGGGCGAACCGCTTCACCCTCTGGGCGGTTGATATCCCGGTGCCAGGCGGTCCCACTCACATGGCACACGTCTCCGGTGGCGTCGATCACCCCCGGTTTTTGCGCCTGCAGCATGTGGGAGGCGAAGAACGAATATTGGGGATGTTCTTCGGCGGCCTGGACCAGGGCTTGCAGCCAGCCGGGGGCGGGGAAGGCGTCGTTGTTCAACAGCGCCAGCCAGCGGCCACGGGCCAGCCGGGCGCCCAGGTTGTTGCCGGCCGCAAATCCCAGATTGCGTTCCAGGCGTTCCACCCGCAGGCCGGGCCAGCGCTGCTCCAAACCGGCGGCCGAGCCGTCGGTGGAGGCATTATCGACCACAATCACCTCAAAGTCGGTGAAAGTCTGGTCGTAGACGGCCTGCAGGCAGCGCGGCAGGTGCCGGGCGCCGTTCCAATTCAAGATGAGGATGGAAACGGAAGGCGCCCGGCCCTGTGTTTCGTTATTGGCTGATATAGGGGAGGTATAGGCGAGGGACAAGACTGGGGAGGGTTAACTGTACAGCCTCCTGGCCGACCGTCAGCGTGTATTCTCCCGGCGCGATCCCAGAAATCACGCCGGCCTTATCCGGCAGGGGTTCCCCGTTCAGGGCCCCCCGGCCGCCGCTGTAGGCATAGGCCAGGTAGGAACGGGAAGCGCTATTCCCGTCGTGAGTTGGGGGGACGGCGACCAATGCGCCGATTTGCGGTTCAGTGGCCGAACCGCGGTTTTCGATGGCGACTTTGTCGAAGGGGCCGGCGGCGTGGGGCACGACCAGGTTGTTGAAGCCCTGGAGGTCGAAGATATTCGGGGTGGTGAAATCGTTGCGGTAGACCAGGCCCCCGTAGCTGTCTGAATAGATCAGGTTGTTGTTGTACTGCACCCGGTTGGGCGCATCGGGCGAATCACTATCGGTGATGGGGATGCCGGGGTTATGGCTGATGACCGAGTTCTGGATCACCCCGGTTGGGCTGATCTTCCGGCTCCGGTCGCCTTCGACGTAGATGGCTGAACCGAATGAATTCCACTGGCCTTCATCCACTCCTGGGAGGATATCGTTGTTGATGAACCGCGAGTTATCCACCAGGATTTCCGACCCCTGGACCATGAGCCCGCCCCCGGCCAGGGTGGAGCTGTTTTGGGCGAAGGTGGTATTCCGGACCGTCCCCCGGGATTGGTTGATGATCAGCAGCCCGCCACCCAGGGTTTGATCCCCCCGGGCGTCGGACTTCATGATGATGCTGTTCTCGAGGGTGATGTCCGCCAGGTCGCCCATGATGGCCGCCCCGATCCCCGAGCCGCCGACGTTCGGGGTGCGCTCCACGTCGAGGTCGTTGAAGATGGTGTTGTACACCTCTACCCTGGCGCGGTTATCGGCGGCGCTGCCCATCTGAGGAACGCCGGCCAGGCCGTACATATGGAAGGTGTCTCCCCCGGCGTACAGACCGGCGGCGACCTGGCCCTGAGCGGCGATCCCCTGGTAGTTACCCTGTATATAGCTGTTGCGGACGGTTAAGCGGGCGGGGGGGCGGTTGATCCTCCCGCCGTCGGTGGAGGCGTCGCCGCCGTCATTGGAGGTGGCCGAGATGGCGCCGCCGAAGCCATTCGCTTGCCCGATGCCGTTGGCCCGGTTACCCAGGAAGACACCGCCTTCGATCGTCACCTCGGCCCGGTACAGGTTGACCCCACCCCCGATATTGGCTTCGTTGGTGATAAAGTCGCTGTTGGTGAGCACAGCCAGCGTCTGGTCTTCGGCGTGGAAAGCGCCGCCCTCGGTGGGGGAATGGTAAGAGACGCTGGCGTCACGGGCGGCACGGTTGTTGCGGAAGACGCTCCCGCTGATCATGACCCGCGTGTGGGGCAGGCTCGTGTCTCCCCTCCAATGGCCGATGGCGTAAACTGCGCCGCCCACATAACCTGCCTCATTGTCTTCGAAAACGGAGTTCTGGAGAGAGACTTCGGAATTCCCGATATGGATGGCGCCGCCGGCAGCAGTGGGCGAGTGGCCGGGGTAATTGACCCGGTTGCCGCGGAAGGTGGAGTTGATCACTTCGGCGTCGGCGTCATAGATCTGCAGCCCGGCCCCGCTGTTCCTGGCCCGGTTGTTCTCAAAGCGGCAGGAATCAATCCGGCCGATGCTGTCATCGGCGATCACTAACGCCCCGCCGCCGGTGGTGGGTTGGTTGCCGTTGTTGCCGGTGAAGACGCAGTCGATGAAGGTGACAACCGCCTGGCGGACAGTAATGCCCGCCGCCCAGCCTTCACGATCAGAGTATCCGTCGCGGAAGGTGATCCCCGAAAAGATGATCTCTTTTTCGGAGAAACCGGTGTTCAGAATCCGCATAATGGGCCGGGAACCCTGCCCGCTCAGCACGGCGGTGGCCCCGGCAGCGGCCCGTACGGTGAACCCCTTGCCGGCGTTCAGCACCGCAAAGCCGTCTTCGGGCGCGGTGTAGGTCCCATCTGCCAGTTCGATCACTCCGCCATCGGGCACGATGTTCAGGGCACCCTGCAGGGTGGACACATCCCCAGGGACTTTAATGACAGCGGCGGCCTGCGCCGGCGCTGTCCTGTTCTCTCGTAGCCCCGGATCAGACCGGGGAGCGCCGGCCCCCTGCACAGGAAGGGTGGGGAAAGCTAACGACACGAGGATTACCAGTAAGCAGAGCGCTCGAACGCTCCTAATGCGTTCCATAAGCGGCTGTTCTACTCCTTCTCTAGAGGGTAGGCGTCTTCACCGTACCGGCAGAGGGACAAAGCTCACCTCGGGCGCGAGAAAACACCAATGGTTTATAGGTTTACTATGAATGCTTCGTATTTAACTTTTCAATTTGTTTAGCTGCATGAGAAATGCTTCTCTTGCCCCCCAAGCAGCCCCTCGAACAACTCCCCTATTATTCCCAATTGCCGGTATGGCTCTTCACGATCTCAACCCAGTATCCGGCCCTTGGGCGTTTAATATTGTAGCACATCCGAGATGGACATGCTTCAATACATAATTTGGATGCCTGGCCGCCGGATGGCAGGGTCAGCGCCGCCGGGATGCCTCGTCCAGTAGAGATTGGTCGTATCCGGGTGGGAGGGGGATATCGAGTTCCCGGGCCGCGGGGATAAACCACTTCAGCAGGTACATCAAAAAGCGACGGGCGTACACCCGGCACACGGGCTGCATCTGCTGCGGGTCGGCCCGGCTACCGGCCAAAAGGCCTTTATAAAAGTAGTAATGATAGAGTTTCAAATAGAGCTGATCTAGCAGGGCGTGGGATCGCCACTCGTAGGCGCTGGCCAGGCGTAGGGCGACCTCCTCAAACCAGGCAGCGGTCTCGGCAGTGACCGGCCTGACCGCAGCCAGCAGCGAAAAATAAGCCCGGCGGGAAGCCAGCCCTTTACCGATAATCAATCCTGCCAGTTCGGGGTGCTTGCGGACCAGCACGTGCGCCATCAGCCCGCTGCGGTACTGGCGTTGAGCGAAGGTGAACGCGTTGTGGTAGTGGTAATGGTAGGCGACCGGGACATCGGAATAGATGATCCGCATCCCCTTCTGGGCAAGCCGGTATCCCAGCTCGGCATCCTCATAACCGTAGATGACAAAGTCAGGGTCGAACCAGCGATCCAACTGCCACAGCATGCTGCGTTTTAGGGAAATGTTCGAGGTATAGAAATGCCTGAAATCGTATTCTTGCCCGCTTTGCAGAAAGTGATAGCTGAACTGCTGTGCGCCGATGCCGTCGATGTGGGCCATCAGCGTATTGACCGGCAGGTCACTGGGCCAGCACAGGCGGCCGAGGATCGCGACCCGCTCATCCGGGTGGAGACGGTGCGCAGCCAGGTGTGCTTCGACGAAATCGGGCTCGGGCAGGATGTCGTCGCCCACGAACATGACCAGCGGAGCGCTGACCAGCGGAATCGCCCGGTTGCGGGCCAGGCCCTGCCCCCCATTCTTCTCCATGCGCTCCACCCGCAGGCGGAACTTCTGCGGGTGGTAGGAGGTCAGCACTTCATAGGTGTTATCCGTGGATGCATCGTCTACCACGACGATCTCGAAGGAGTCGGGCGTGGTTTGCCGCTCGTAAGCCTCCAGAGCGCGCCTCAGGTCTGGCGCCCGGTTGTAGCTCGGCATGATGATGCTGAGTGCGGGCTGTAGGTTAGATGAAGCGGGTTGTTTCAACACTTAACTTTTACCGCTGGCGATCACCCTTTTTACGGTTTGCTTCAGCCGTCCGGTAAAGCCGGGTGCGGAGGGGGGTGGAGGGATAGAAGATTCTCCGGCCTGTTCGAGCTGAGCGATGATATAGCGGATGCAGGTCTCTCGGGCGGGGTCTCCAGGCCGGAGCAGCCTCAGCGCTCGTTCGGGCTGCCCGGCCAGGTTCTGCGCCAGCAGCACGCTCAGCACGCGGTCCATGCCGTAGACGTAAATCGAATGTAAGAGCTGATCGGTCCTTTTCTCCAGGGGGAGCTGCCCGAACCAGGCCTCATCGGCGGCGTGCTGGGGCAGGTGCACGGCCAGGATCCAGCAGATCTCGAAGATCATCGCCGCCTGGTTCTCGCGGATCGTGTTGCTGGAGTGGACCCGGTAGCGCATGAGCGGCTCCGGCACCAGCCTCAGGCGGGACTGCTTCGCCATGCGCAGGGCGAAATCCCAGTCGTGGGTGTAGCGCAGCGGCAGGAAATCCCCGACACGCTCGTACCAGCCTCGGGAGAACACGTAGTTCGAGGTGGTCGCCAGGTAGTTCTCGGTGAGCAGGGCGGCGCGCAAGTCGTCGTCCGCCCGGAAGCTGCGCTCGGGGTGGGGCAGCAGCCAAGGCTCGCAGTCGTGGTAAGCGTGTTTCACGCCGATTTCCTTCCCTTGCCCGTCGACGATCTCGATCTCCGTACAGATCAGGCCGGTCTGCGGGTCGAGGCGCAGCGCCTCCAGGCAGCGCTCCAGGCGGTTGGGGTAATAGGCGTCGTCGGAATTGAGGATCGCCAGGAATTCGCCGGAAGCCGCATGCAGCCCGCGGTTGATGGCGGCGTGCGCGCCCTGGTTCTCCTGGGCGATGATCCGCAGCCGCGGATCGCTGAATCCCTCCAGCACCTGCAGGCTGTTGTCTTTAGAGCCGTCATCGACCACGATTAGTTCCAGGTCCCGCAGCGTCTGGCCGAGCACGCTCCGCACCGCTTCACCCAAATAAGCGGCGTGGTTGTAGGAAGGGATGATCACCGAGACTTCAGGCATGAGTTCCCTCCAGCAGAGCGGTTTTGTACTTGCGGGCGATGACGTCCATCCCGAAGTTTTCCAGGAAAGCCTGGCGGATCGCCTGCGGGGCCGGCGGGGCATCCAGCATCTGGCGCACGCCCTTCATCAGGGCGGTGATATCCCCAATCTGGGACACGACCACCCCGCCCTGGGTGGCCTCCAGCACCTCGCGGTTGTTGCCCACGTCGGTCACCACCACCGGCTTGCCCATGATCTGCGATTCGGCCACGATCAGCGGCATGCCCTCGTACTCGGAGGGCAGCACGAGCACGTCCATCACCGCCAGCACATCGCTGATCGGGCGGTAGAAAGGCCGGCGATACACGTTCTGCAAGCCGAGCCGGGCGATTTCGCCGTTCACCGCCCCTTCCAGCGGTCCTTCGCCGATAAAGAGGAAAGCCACCGAGGGATCGGAGGCAAAGCGGCGGGCCAGTTCCACGTAATCCATGGGGCGCTTCTGCGGGTGCAGCCGGGCGGCGAAAGCAACGACCTTCTTGTCCAGGGGCAAGCCCAGGCTGCGCCGGATCTCCAGCAGGCGGTCGGGGGTGTAGGCGGAGGGGTCCAGGTTGCTGGGATCGATGCCGTGCTCAATGTGAAGGGCCTGCTCCGGGCGCACGCCTTTCTCCACATAAGCCCGGCAGATCTTCTGGCTGGCGCCGATATGCGCATCAAGGTGCACGGCCAGGTCGACATCGTAGCGGTTGATCCAACCGATTTGGTGATCGTACACCTGGTTGACCGTGCGCAGACCGGGATGGCGTTTTTTGATCTCGCCCAGCGCATCGTAGATCCAACCGGCCCCATTGCCGATATAGAGCGAGCGGGCCTCAAAGCGGCGGATCAGGGAGTCCAGATAGGAGAGTTTGGTGTTGGTGTCGGTGAACTGAGGCATCCCGAAAACGAAGGGAGTCTCCTGGCGGAAGGCGTCCGCCAGGGTGCCCAGGGCCCAATCGTGCTCATCGATGGAAATGACCACAAACCGGATCTCATCTTTGAGGTTCTTGATCAGGTTCAGGTGGAGCTGCTCGGCGCCGCCGACGGCCAGGAATTGGAGCAGGAGCAGCACGGTCGGGCGCGGATCGGGGACCGGGGGCTGCGCGGGCAGGACGGTATCGTAGGGGTGCAGAATACGCGGGGCGATCTGCCAGGGCAGGTCGGGGCGAGCCCGCACCAGCAGGTGTTTGCCCTGCAAATGGCGCTCCAATTCAGGCAGGCGCGCATCGCAGGGGATGGATCCGGGCGCATCGTGTTCCCGCGTGAGATGGTCGATGATCCGGGCGGCGGTATCGATCGAACCGCCGCGCCCTTCGAGCCAGGTGGACAGATCCAGGCGGAACTCCTCGCCCAGGCAGGTCTTATCTACGACCAGGCGCAGCAGGGGCTGCTCGGGCGTGCCGGGGAGCTCGCCGGCGAGCAAGCGCCCGGCCAGCCAGTCCGCCGGCCCGTTGGTGTTGAGGGTGAAGGCCAGCCCCTCGGTCGCCAGGGCGACCAGGTTCTCTTCAAGGTAGGTTTCACTCTGCCCCAGCAGGTCGGGGGAGGCCAGGCAAAGATAGCGGGCGCGCAGCCCCTGGCACAACTCCGGGACGCTCTCCGCCCGCCAGCCGGGGAATCCCCCCTGCAGCGAGCGCACTTCGCCGGTTTGCCGGTCCCAGGAGACGAGCTCAACTGAGGCGGCGAAGGTCTGGCGGCAGGCCCACTCCCGGACCGCCTGCTCGCTCACCTGGGGCGGGCGGTGATCGTGGATCAGGTGATCATGGATCACAAGCACCGCGACGACCGGGTTGGGCAGCATGGCCCCGGGGATGACGACGGGCTTCGACCAGCCATCGGAGGCGGGCGTCTGGGCCACCCCGTGGGGCACCGGGCTGGAGCCGCGCAGGGCGCCGCTCAGGCGGCGGGCCACGCCGCGTACGAATGCGCCGGGCCCTTCACTGCGTAAGATGCGGGCGGAGTACAGCAGGGATTTCAGCCCGGTCTCGAGCTTCCCGCCCTTCGGCAGGACCCGGTTCCGGACCTGGAACAGGCGCTGCATCAAGCGCCAACTGTTGCTGTTCAAGATCTCCAGGTAGAGTTTGAACATTTTCTCGGCCCGCGCCTGGGCGGAGGCCAATTGGGTTTGGGCGTCATGCAGCTCGCGCAGCGTCTGATCGTAGGCGGCGGCCCGGGCCTCGAGCTCGCTCTGCCAGGCGTGCATTTTTCTGGCGACTTCGGCCGCGGGCGTAAAACCGGCCGGGGTGTGTTTCTCCGCGGCGGATATCGCCATCCGGTAAGTCTGCTCCCATTCGTCCAGGTGGTCAGAGAGCAGCCAGGACCGGCGCACGGTCTCCTGGGCGGCAGCCCCCATCCGGCGGCGCAGCTCGGAGTCCTCGATCAACGCGCACAGCCGTTCTTCCCACTCTTGCAAGGTCCCGGCCAGGAAGCCGTTCTCTCCGTCCACCACGACCCGCTCGTAAGGGGCCACCCGGCTGTAGACGCCGGGGACAGCCAGGGCGCTGTACTCCAGGAATTTGAGGTGGCTCTTGCAGCGGTTGAACAGGTTATCCTGGAGAGGCGCGATAAACAGGTCGCACTCCATCTGCAGGAAGAAATCGACGAACTGGCGGTAGCCGCTCAGCCCGACATCCACCCAGGTGACGTTGGGCAGGCCGCGGAAGGCCGGGGGCGGGGCCATGCCCCAAAACTTGAGTCTCACCTGCTGCGGGTAGCGGGCCAGGACGTTCAGCAGGGCCGGTTCGGCCACCTCAAGATCGTAGCTGTGGCTGTGCCCGCCCATGTAGCCCAGGGTGAGCGGGCCGGTCCGCTCCTGGTAGGGGCGCAGCCGCCACCAGGCGTCGTTCAAGTAGTTGGGAACCACGAAGACATTCGGGTTGAACTCGCGGGCGTACCCGGCCAACGGCGGGGTGCTGACGATCACGGCATCCGCCTCGACCATGGCGCGCAGGATAGGCCCGCGGGCGCTCAGGTAGGCGTAGTAGTCGGGGTGGGCCGGGGGCAGCTCGAGCAGCAGGTCGTCCAACTCGTATAAGACGGGCCGGCCCAGTCGCCGGGCGGTCTCCATGACCGCCTCGTAAGCGGCCGTGTGACGGGGAAAATCCCGTTGGATGACCACCAGGCCGGCCTGCTCCACCCGCTCGGGGTAGGCCTTCATTTGGCCCTGGGTCCACTCGTTGCCGCGCAGGACGGTCCACCCGGCCTGGCGGGCGGGCTCGGCGACCCGGATCAGCGGACAGACGTGCTCCCACACATCGGCGGCATACTGGGCGATGGTCGGTTTTGCTGTCGTATCAATGCTCACGCATTTCTCCTTAATCCTGAGATTTGCGGTAGGCCTCGATGACCTCACCCGGCTCGCCGACCGCCTGGACCTGCCCGCGGTCCAGCCAGGCTGCCCGGTGGCACATGCTGGCGATGGAAGCCATATTGTGGGAGACGTACAGGATGGTCGCCCCCCGGTCTTGAATCGACTGGATGCGGGCAATACTCTTGCGCTGGAAGGCTTCGTCGCCTACGGAGAGGACCTCATCCACGATAAGGATATCGGGGTCAGCGTCGGTGGCGACGGCGAAGCCCAGGCGGGCCCACATACCGGATGAATACGTGCGCATGGGGGCATCGATGAACTCGTGCAGCTCGGCGAACTCGATGATGCGGGGCAGCTTTTCCTGCATCTCCTGGTAGGTGAAGCCGAGCATCGTGCCGTTCAGGAACACGTTCTCGCGCCCGGTCAGCTCGCCGTGGAACCCGGCGCCGACCTCCAGCAGGGGGGCGACCCGGCCGCGAACGACCACCCGCCCCTCGGTCGGGCGCAGCACGCGGGCGATGAGCTTCAATAAGGTACTCTTCCCGGCCCCGTTCTTCCCAATCAGGCCGAAGACTTCACCCTTGTGGATCGTCAGATCGACGTCTTTCAACGCCCAGAACGAATATTTTTTGACTTTGCCCTGCAGTTTGCGGATGGCGTATTCTTTGAAGGTGCCGATGTTCTCCTGGGGAACGTAATAACGAACCGATACCTTCTCCAGGCACACGGCATCATTGGCATTAGTTTCAGATACAGCGGGGAACTTAGACACGGTAAGCAAATTCATCGGATTTTCTGGCAAATATGATCCACCCGACGACCAGCACGCTGAGAGAGATCACCACCGCGGGCAGCCAATCCGCGGGGGTTGGCATCTCGCCGTTGTAAAGCGACAGGCGGAAGAGCTTGACCAGATAGTACATCGGGTTGGTCCGGGTGATGAGCAGGCGGTACGTTTCGGGCAGGATTTCCTCCGGATAGATCACCGGGGTGAGGTACATCCAGGCGGTCAGCAGGATCTGGTACATTTCCGCAACGTCCGGGAAGTAGACCGCCAGGGTGGAGAGGATCAACCCCACACCCAGGGAAAAGGCGGCCAGGAGCAGGATGGGCACGGGGATGAACAGAGCGGTTGCCCGCAGCGGCACCCCGGTGATGACCAGCACCAGCGCCAGGGGGAAGATGGACAGGATCATATTGACCAGTCCGGTGGCGATGGCTGCCAGGGCGAAGGAGGTGCGGGGGATATAAATCCGGCGCAGGATGTTACCGCCCCATACCAGGTTGACCATCGCTGCGGTGGAGCTCTGGGAGAAGAAGGTCCAGGCCATGTAGCCGGTGAGCACATACCCGGCGAAGCCGTGCTCGGTGTCGAAGCGGAAGATGGCGGAGAATGCCAACGTCAGGACGATCATCATCCCCAGCGGGTTGAGCATCGTCCAGGCGACTCCCAACACCGAGCGGCGGTAACGGGTGGTGATATCGCGCCGGGTGAGCTGCAGGATCAGGTGGCGGTAGTTGAAAGCGCTGCGCAGTTCGTCCAGCGAACGAGAGCCGGACTGGCTGCTGTCGTAGACCAGGGTTTCTTTGCGAGCAAGCATGCTCAGGAAGACTCCTTGCAGAGAGGATACCCCATTATTATTCGGTTTGCATGGCCAGGCGGAGGGTGGGTTCCCAGGGTGGCAGGCGCAACCCGAAGGTGCTGGTGAAACGGTCGCAGTTGAGGGCCGAATAAAGCGGGCGCTGTGCCGGGGCGGGGAAATCGGCGGTGAGAGCGGGAAGCACCTCCTCCACCACCTGCTCCTCGGGGTGCGGGTCGTAGCGCAGGATGGCCTGGCCCCATTCCAGGCGGCTGGCGCAGCCGCTGCCGGCCAGATGGTAAATCCCGCGGCGTTCCAACAGCCAGCCGGACACGTCGGGGAGAGCCAGCAGCAGCAGATGAGCGCTGGTCTCGGCCAGCATACGGGCCCAGGTGGGGTTGCTCACCTGGTCGGTGACCAGGCGCAGGCTGCGGTATTTGCGCGCCCACTCCAGGGTTTTGGTGACGAAGCTGCCGCGCCGCAGGCTGTACACCCAACTGGTGCGCAGCGTGACCGCCGCGGCCCCAGCCGCCTCGATTGCCTCTTCGCCGAGACGCTTGCTCTTCCCATATACGCTTAGTGGGTTGGGAGGGTCGGCCTCGGTGTACGGGCGGCCGAGGGAGCCATCGAAGACATAATCGGTGGAGTAATGGATCAGGGCCGCGCCCAGCGCCTTCGCTTCCTCCGCCAGCACCCCGGGGGCAGTGCTGTTGATGGCGTAAGCCAGCTCGGGCTCACTCTCCGCCCGGTCCACGGCCGTGTAGGCGGTGGCGTTGAAGATCACCTGTGGGGCGGTCTCCCGCACGGTGAGGCGAATGCTATCCGGTACAGCCAGGTCGATCTCGGGATAATCGAGGGCGATCACCTCACCCAACGGGGCCAGGCAGCGTTCCAACTCCCAGCCTAGCTGGCCGGTTTTGCCTAATAACAGGATGCGCATCACGATAGACCCATGTTGAAGGGATCGCCCTGATCCGCCAGGCGCAGCAAGTACTGGCCGTACTGGTTGCCCTTCATGGTTTCACCCAGCGCGCGCAGTTGGGCTTTGCTGATATAGCCCATGCGGTAGGCGATCTCCTCCGGGCAGGAGATCATCATGCCTTGCCGTTCTTCCACAGCCTGGACGAAGTTCGCGGCCTGGAGCAGCGACTCGTGGGTGCCGGCATCCAACCAGGCGACGCCGCGGCCCATCACTTCGACCTGCAGCTTGCCCTGTTCGAGGTACATCCGGTTCAGGTCGGTGATCTCCAGCTCGCCCCGCGCGGAGGGCTTGAGAGAACGAGCCATCTCCATCACGTGCGAATCGTAAAAGTACAGGCCGGGCACGGCGTAATTCGAGCGGGGCTTTGCCGGCTTCTCCTCGATGCTCAGCGCCCGCCCCTGGGCATCGAACTCGACCACCCCGTAGCGCTCGGGATCGCGCACCGGGTAGGCGAAGATCATCGCCCCATCGTTGAGCCGGGCTGCATGGCGCAGCTTCTCGGGCAGGCCGTGGCCGAAGAAAATATTGTCCCCCAGGATCAGGCAAACGGGCTCGCCCTGGATGAAATCGGGCTTCACCAGGAAGGCGTCCGCCAGGCCGCGCGGTTCGGCTTGCTCGGCATAGGTGAACTTCAGGCCCCATTGGCTGCCATCACCCAGCAGCGTGCAGAACCCGGGCAGCGCCTCCGGCGTACTGATGACCAGGATCTCGCGGATCCCGGCCAGCATCAGCATCGAGAGGGGGTAGTAGACCATCGGTTTGTCATAAACAGGCAAGATCTGCTTACTGAGGGCCAGGGTGAGGGGGTAGAGGCGGGTGCCTCGCCCGCCGGCCAGGATAATGCCTTTCATGGGAATCTCCTTGGGTCCACCATGCGGTGAATTATCGCTTCTCGTAGTTCTTTTCCAGCCAGCCCTGGTAATCCTGCTGTTTGCGGATGGCGTCGATCCAATCCGGGTGATCCAGGTACCACTTGACCGTGTCCATCAGCCCGCTCTCCAGCGACTGGCGCGGCTGCCAGCCCAACTCGGTGTGGATCTTGGTGATGTCCATCGCATAACGCCGGTCGTGCCCCGGGCGGTCTTTGACGAATTGGATCAGTTGCTCGTGCGGAGTATGGGGAGAACCGGGCAGGAGCTCATCCATGATATCGCAGATGGTGCGGATGACAGTCAGGTTGGGGGGCTGGTTGCCGCCGCCGATGTTGTAGGTCTCGCCTGTAGCGCCTTTGCGCAGCACGGTCCAGATCGCCTCGCAGTGATCCTCCACGTACAGCCAGTCCCGGATCTGCTGCCCATCGCCGTACACCGGCAAGGGAGCGCCGCTCAGGGCGTTGAGGATGACCAGAGGGATCAGTTTTTCGGGGAACTGGTACGGGCCGTAATTGTTGGAACAGTTGGTGATGGTGACCGGCAGGTGGTAGGTATGATGGTAGGCGCGGACCAGGTGATCGCTGGACGCCTTGGAGGCCGCATACGGGGAGTTGGGGGCGTAGGGCGTATCTTCGGTCCAGGCCGGGTCGCCAGGCGCCAGGGTGCCGTAGACTTCATCGGTAGAGACATGGTGGAAGCGGACCTGGTCGATGGAGGGGGCGCCGGGTACGTTTTCCAACCAATAGCGGCGAGCAGCTTCCAGCAGGGTGAAGGTACCGACGATGTTGGTCTGGATGAACTGCTCAGGGCCGAGGATGGAGCGGTCAACGTGCGATTCGGCGGCGAAATGGACGATGGTATCGATGGTGTGTTTCGCCAGCAGCTCATCGATCAGCGCCCGGTCGGTGATATTGCCGTGCACGAAGGTATGCCGGTCCGGATCTGGAAGATCGCGCAAGTTCTCCAGGCTGCCGGCATAGGTGAGCGCATCCAGATTGGCGATCCGCACCTCCGGTTCGGTCTTCAACAGATAGCGGACGAAATTCGAGCCGATGAAGCCGGCTCCGCCGGTCACTAAAACGTTTTGCATATCTTGGTCCCTTCGATCAGCCAGGCGAATCTACCCATAATGGGTTGAACTGTGCGGCGCCGCTCATGGAAACAGGTCAGCATCCTTCAACAGGGCGCCGTTGGCGTCCTTTTCGGACAGGATCGGGGTCTTCCCGTCGATCAGCGGCCATTCGATCCCCAGTTGGGGATCGCTCCATAAGAGGGTGCGCTCCCACTGGGGGGCGTAATAGTCGGTGGCTTTGTAGATCAGCTCGGCCCAGTCGCTGAGCACGTAGAAGCCGTGGGCGAAACCCGGCGGCACCCACAACTGAAGTTTGTTTTCGGCAGAGAGGCGGACGCACTCGTACCGGCCAAAGGTGGGTGAACTGCGGCGGAGATCCACGGCCACATCGAATATTTCCCCGGCGACCACGCGCAGCAGCTTGCCCTGCGGCTGGCGGATCTGGTAATGCAGCCCGCGCAGGGCCCCTTGCTGGGAGCCGGAGTGGTTATCCTGCACGAAGTCGTTGGGGATCCCCGCTTTAAGGAAGTGTTCGGCCTGGTAAGTCTCCATGAAAAAGCCGCGATGGTCGCCGAACACTTTGGGTTCAATGATGATCACATCTGGGATGGAAGTTTTTATGAAGTTCATAGTTTCGATGACCCCTGGCGTGGGCAGGTGATGGTTTGCGCGCTTAGATGAGCCAGAATAAGCACTCAACGACCCACTTTTCGGACAGGCTCCAAAGCCAGCCCAATTAAACCATGTTCTGCAGGAGAATGGGAAAAATCATTTACTACTGGCAGGTTGCCTGCACACTCACCGGAGGAAGCTGAGCGGGTGTAAATTATGAAAGCAGTTTCCGCAGTTGCAGGCGCAGGCGCAGCGGCAGCCAGCCATAGACCAGGGGACGGATCTTGGCCTTGAACACCAACCAGGACAGCCAGCTTCCCCCATCTCGCCAGTGGACGCGCAGCATTTCAGGCCAGCAGCGGTCATCGGCTGCCACCGACTTGCCCTGGCTGTGCAGGCGGAAGTTGGCCCACAGGCGGGGGTGGTAGTGCAGCGGGGCCAGCCGCGCCAGGCGGACCCACAGGTCGTAGTCCATTGCAAAGTAGAAGCTGGGGTCGAGCGGCCCCACCTGGCGCCACAGGCTGGCCCGGAAGAAGGCCGATTGTTGGGGGATGTGCACATATCCCCGGCGCAAGCGGCGGTAGTCGGTCTGGCGGGCGGGGAAGCGACCGATCACCTGCCCGGTTTCATCCACCAGGTTGGCATCCCCGTAGACCATCCCGGCCTCGGGATGCGCCTGCAGGTAGGCGACCGCTTCGGATACCGCCCGGGGCTCGTACGTGTCGTCGGAATTGATCCACGCCAGGATCTCGCCCTGCGCCCGGGCGAACCCTTTATTGATCGCATCGGTCTGCCCCCGGTCGGGTTCGGATACCCACCAGGCCAGGCGGTCCGCATAGCGGCGGATGATGTCGGCGCTGCCATCGGTCGAGCCGCCATCGACGATCAGATACTCGATCCGCCCGCCCTGCTGCAGGTAGTCCTGGTCCAGCACCGAGCAGATGGTCTCTTCGAGAAAGGCGGCCTGGTTATAGGATGGGGTGACGATGGAGACGAGGGGGCGATCCATGGCGGGCTGGAGTCCACTTACTCCCATTGCAGTTCCGGATAGAAACGGGCAGCCACATCTTCGGTGACCACCCGGATGGTCTTGATCTCGTCCGGTTCCAGCCGGCGCTTCCAATTGTGCAGGTTGGCGCGGCTGTCGAGCCGGGTGGAGTAAATATTCTCCTTCGAGACTTCACCGGGGTTCTCCGCGCTGCTCGAATTCAAGATGGTATTTTGGACACGAGGGGTAAAACTCAGGTCGAGGGCATGGTACAGGCTGCGGTAGCCTTCCACCGGGTTGAGGGATAGGTCCTCGTGGCGCACCACCAGGAATTCCGGGTGAAGCTCCTGTTCGACGAGGACCATCTCGTACAGGATGCGCCACAACAGGCTGGCCTGGGCGATGACATCATCCGGGCGGCGGCGCATGGCCTCCATCTCCCGCCGGTAGGGCTCCAACCGGTCGCGCATCAGCAGGGGCTGGCTGAGCAGATGGCAGAAGTCGAAGTTCCAGCCCAGGCGCTTCAGGCTGCTGGCGAACGCTGCCGGATGGCGAACGGTGATCACCACCTGGCAGCCGAGGCGTTGGGCGAACCAGGCGGCCGAAAACAGGCTGAACGGATCTTTGAGCAGCGGGCGCTTACGGCGCACCCAGCCCAGGGTGAAGTTCCCCAGATCGCGCCCCATACGGAGCACGTCTTTGCGCGAGCGCAGCGATTTGATCTCCGCCCAGGGGTGGTAGTGGAAGCTGAGGGTCTCCTGCAGCGCGGGGAGATAGTCCGATTCGTTCTCGGCGCAGATGTAGGTATACCAGTAGCGGACCGGAGCGCGCAGCACGCCCGGGCGGTGTAGGACGTTGAGCGGCTCGCTGATATAGGCGGCCTCACCGCTGGCAGCGAGCATCGTCCCCACCCAGGTGGTCCCCGAGCGGTGGGCTCCGGTGACGAGAATAGGTCTAAGAACGGTCAATGTTATCCTTGAAAGTCAAAGTTTGACGCCGGGCCAGCCGGCCAGGCCGGCAAGCGTGGTCCGGTCGGCGCGGTTCGAGCGGTAGGGCGTCAGGCGGTAATACCATTCGCCCAGGCGGGAGAGCCCGGCCAGGCTGAGAGCGGCGTACAGCATGCGGTGCCAGTGGCGCAGGGCGAAGCGGGGGTTGTGGCGCAGGGCGCGGGCATAGGATTTGAGCGCCGGGCCCGGCTGCCCGCCGTCCAGCAGGTAGCGAGCGTTCAGCCGGTAAGCCCCGGCCATAACCGCGTGCCGCCGGCTGCGGACCAGCGGTCCGAGGCGGGGATCGCTCTCCATCCAGGCGGCGAGGCGCAGGGTCTCCTGCCCGAAGTTCCCGGCCTGGGCCACATTCTTCGCCCCGGGATGATGGCGGGCGGCGGCCCACACCTGAGGCACGTGGCGCACCGGCGCCAGGCTGGCCAGGCGCAGCCAGAGATGGTGGTCGAGCATGTAGTGGTAGCTGGGGTCGAGCAGCCCGGCCTGCTCCAGCACGCGGCGGCGCATAAACACGGCCGGCTGGCAGATGATGCGGAACACGGCCAACTCCTCCAGCCCCCAATCGCCGAAGGACAGGGTGTTGAGCGGGCGCCCCTCGGCGTCGATGGTAATGGCGTCGCCAAAGACCATGCCGAGTCCCGGTTCCGCCTGCAGCGCAGCGGCTGCCCGGGCGACGGCCTCGGGAAGATAGAGGTCATCGGAGTTGAGCCAGGCGACGATTTCGCCGGTGGCGCGCTGCAGACCTTTGTTGATCGCTTCCGCCTGCCCCCGGTCGGGTTCAGATACCCACCAGGCGAGCCGGTCGCTGCAGCGGCGGATGATCTCCACGCTGCCGTCCGTGGAAGCCCCGTCCACCACCAGGTATTCGATCTCGATCCCCTCCTGGCGCAGCACGGACTGCATGGTGTGCTCCAGGAAGGCGGCCTGATTATAGGAAGGGGTGACAATCGATACCCGGGTCACGGCAGCGGGTTCTGCAGGTCGTAGATCAGGTAGCCGCCCCCCTTGGCGTGGACCGGGTAGTGTTCATCGAGCCAGGCTGCCAGGTCGGGCTGATCTTCCAACTGGCCGAAAGCGGTGATCAGGAAATAACTCTGGTTCTCGATCTTCTTGTTGAAGAAGTTCTCGAACTCTCTTTCCTTGCCGCGCATGGCTGCCAGGGCCTGCTCGCCGCGGTTCGGCCACAGGTTGACTTTGCGCCAGCCGTAATACCACAGGCGGTAGCCATAGTCCTGGGTGAGGGCGATGATCTTGCCATCGGTGGGGAGGTAAGAAGCGATCTCGGCCCAGTAGGGCGGTTCGTGGCGGTTCTCATCGGCGCGCATGGCCGCCGCCGACACCCAGGCCGGGTGCGCGATCCCGGCGAAGGCGATCAGCACGCACAGCAGTTGGATGAATTTCGGCTGGCGGGAAACCGGATCGACCACGGCTTCGAAAATTGGGGTGAGCGACAGGGCCAGGATCGGGATGACCTGCAGGTGATAGTAATTGTGGGAGTACATCTGGTAGGGCAGCAGCAGCCCGTACAGCAGATAGCCGCCCCACAGGCCGAGCAGCACCAGCCGGTTTTTGGGCCGGGCGATGAGCACGCCGGCCAGGCCGAGCAGCAGCAGGGCCAGCCCCATCAGACTTTGGACCAGGTTGAACCAACGGGCGTAAAGGGTGGGCGTCAGGAGCAGGTGGGAGAGCTCGACCGTCCAGTTCTGGAAGTACTGTCCGGCCCGGCCCTGGTTCTCGACCAGGTAGTACAGGAAAGAAGGGGCGAGCATCATGACCGCCATGGCCCATACCTGGGGAGAGCGCAGGCTGCGCTTGAGCCCGAGCGTGTGCAGTACCAGGACGACCGCTATCCCGGCGAGCATATAGGCGGCGACGGCTTTGACCATCACCGCGATCCCCCCAAACAGCCCGGCGAGGATCGCCCACTTCCACCCCGGTTTTTCGGACCAGCGGTAGAGGGCGTAGGTGGAGAGGATGATCCACATCACCATCCCGGGGTCGGGCTGGAAGGAGCGGCTGGCCTGCACGCCGAAGGGCAGGAACAGGTAGTAGCCGGTCGAGAGCAAGCCCACGGCCGCGGCCCAGCCTGGCTTATCTTTGAGCGGCCCGCTGGCCGCCATGCGCCGCGCCAGGTCGAACAGGGCCAGGCCGCCGATGATCCAGAACAGCGAAGTGTAGATACGGGAAACCCACAAGGTTTCCTTTCCCAGGGCCAGGTAGGTGAGGGCGACGATCCGCTCCAGGATGGGCGGTTCGTACTGGCCGGTCGCTTTCCAGAAAAAGATCGCCAGATCGCGGGTCGCGGGATCGACGTCGGGCAGCATTTCGTAGTAGATCCCGCGAGCGACGATCGCCGAGCGGAGCTGCCGGGTGGGGTGGAAGTCGAGCGGCTGGTCGGTCAGATCGACCATGCGCAGCCCGAACCCCAGGGCCAGCAGCGCCAGGGCTGCTCCCCAGGTCAGCAGGGTGGTCAAACTCAGCCGGCGGGAGCCGGCGATGGGTGCGGCATCCAGGACATTTGTCTCAGACATACTCATTCTCGAAACTTATTCCACCAGTGCTTTCGATAACAACTCGAGATACTCTGCCGGACGGGACAGGTCGCCCGTCCTAAAAGAGGGTATTGTAATCGACCTTGGGGAAGATGGTCAGCTTCCCTCCGATGGTGGCATCCAGCACCTGGCGCCCGGCCTGACGATAGGCCTCGCGGGCCAGGGTGTAGCCGCGCTCCGAGGTGTCCAGGTCGGGAAGCTGCCAGCGGAAGCCTTTGCCGAAGTAGCCCTTGTGGAAGTGGTTGGGATCATCCCCTTCGGAGACGACGGTGGTGTTGGGCCGGCCTTTGGTGCTGTAGTTGTGATCCACGCCGATCAGGATCGCCTGCTCGAAACCCATGTGGAAAGCGAGCTGCAGGGCGACATAGGTGACGGTGGCCCCTTCCCACAGGCGGCCGCGGGCGTCCTGGGCGAACTTGGGGCCGGTGTAGGTGGTGTGCAGGAAGGCCAGATCGCCGGTTGGCCGGATCAGGTTCCGCGAGCGCCAGGAAATAAATTTCGGGATCGGCAAAGCGCGGATCTCCTCCGCGCACTGCTCGATCACCAGGCTGTTGATGGTAAGGAAATAGGTGGTGGTGAATCCCAGCTCGGGGAACATCAGGTAGATGCGGTTCATCCCAATGGTGAACTCGTCCCGCAGCCGGGAAAGATCGGTCTTCTGCAGGCTGGGCCCATTGCCGATGATGAAGCAGCGCTGGCCGCGGTGACGGTCTTTGAGCTCAGACAGCAGCCGGATGCTGGAGCGCCGCCAGGGGTGGAAGGTGGCGGACGGCCATTGGGCGGCCCGGTTCAGACCATACCACGAACTGCGGGCCAGGTTCCAGACTGGGGCCGGGGTAACTTGTTTGAGGCGCTGGACGGTTGAATTCATCTTACTCGGTGCTCAGCCGGGCGGTCGCCCCGCCGTCGACTACCAGCGCCTGCCCGGTCATGAACGAGGATTGGGAGCCATCGGCGAGGAAATAGATGGCCCGCCCGATCTCTTCGGGCTCGGCCACGCGCCCATTCACCGTGCGGCGGGCCAGGTTCTCCAGGCGGGCCTGCAGCGTGCCGCCGGATACGTGGTCGCGCGAGAGCCCGGCGTGCAGCATGGGGGTGTTGACCGCGCCGGGTAGGATGGCGTTGACCCGCACGTTATCGCCCGCAAACTCGATCGCCATCGCCCGGGTGAGGGCCAGGATCCCGCCTTTGCTGGCCGCATAGCTGGCGATGTTCGCCGAGGTCTGGATGGCGTGGACGGAGGACACGTTGACGATGGCCCCGCCGCCGGCAGCCTTCAGCAAAGGATAAGCCAGCTTGGCGCTGAGGAACACGGCGCGCAGGTTGGTGGAGATCACTTTCTCCCATTCTTCCAGGCTGGTCTCCAGCAGGGGCTTGATCACCTGGACGGCGGCGTTGTTGATCAGGGCGTGAAGCTGTCCGGTGAAGGCTTTCGCCCGGTCGAAGATAAGGTCCAGGTCTCCGGGTTGGGAGACATCGGCCTGGATGAACAGCCCGTTCTCGGGGAATGGCTCGCCGAAGGGAGAAATGTCGATGCCGATGACGCGCCAGCCGTTTTCACAAAAGACCCGGACTGTGGCGCGCCCGACGCCGCCGGCTGCGCCGGTGATCAGTACCGTCCGGGGTTGAGGAGTGGTATCCATCATTGCCTCTTAATCGTGGTGTGTTGCGCCGCGCCGGCGAGTAGGGTCAGGACGAGGCGGGGTCGCCGGCCTGGAAAGGGATCCCCAGGCCCTCGAGCAGGTTTTTGATTGTGTTCCAGTGGACCCGTTCCCAGGCAGCCGGGCTGGAATTGGCGTTGTGCGGAGCCAGCATGACGTTGTCCATCTGCAGCAGCGGGCTGCTGGAAGGCAGCGGCTCCACTTCGAATACGTCCAGCGCTGCTCCGCCGATTATACCCGCTTGCAGCGCCTCGACCAGCGCCGGCTCGTCCACCACCGGCCCGCGGGCGACGTTGATCAAGATCGCCGTGGGCTGCATACAGGCCAGGGTGCGGGCGTTGATCAGGTGATAGCTGGTGGGGTTCAGATCGGTGTTCAGGCTGACGAAGTCGGCGCGGGAGAGCAGGCCCTCCAGGCTGGTCATTTCGACCCCGTATTCGAGCAAGAAGTCCGGGGCGATGTCAACGATGTCGTTGCCCAGGATTTTCATTCCGAACGCCCGCGCCCGGCGGATGACGGCTTTCCCGCAGTTGCCGACCCCCACCACCCCCAGGGTGCACTCGCTGAGCGAAC
Organism: uncultured Anaerolineaceae bacterium; assembly: GCA_964391195.1. Classification (GTDB taxonomy): domain Bacteria; phylum Chloroflexota; class Anaerolineae; order Anaerolineales; family UBA4823; genus JAAYXE01. The sequence continues at coordinate 38,823 of CAYMLG010000001.1, forward strand.
GCCCGGGGATTTTATCCCACACGCCCTGCTTCATCGCCCGGTCCATCCAGGGCTGGCGGCGGGCAAAGGCAAGCATGTAGCCCAGGACGGTGTCGGCGACGGGCAGGGTGAAGGCGTTAGGGGTGCGGCCGATCTTGATCCCCAGGCGGGCGCAGGCCTGCTGGTCGATCGAGTCGATGCCGGTGCCCCACTTGGAGATCACTTTCAGGCGCGGGGCGCAGGCCGCCAGCACCCGGGCGGTGTAGCGGTCGTCCCCGCAGATGGCCCCGTCGAACTGCCCGGCATACGCCAGCAGATCCTCCTCTTCCAGGCGCTCGCGCACCTCCGGAACGATCAGTTCGATCCCGTGGCGGTCGAAAACCGGCCGGAAGCGGTCTACCACAGGGACCATATAGGGAGCAGAGAATAGAACGGTTGGCATAGATTCTTTCCGAGATTTATTTGAGAAGATCTGTAACCGGATGGAACTCGTACGGTCGCATCCAGGGGGCGAAGTAGTGCTCGTCGGGGAGCAGGTCATACGCACCCCCGAAATACTGGTTCAGAACCACCCGGAAGGTGTTCACCGGGGAGATGGCCGGATACAGCGCGGAGTAATCCCCATCGGGGAAGTAGTAAGCATTCAGGATGCCGAAGCGCTCCTGGAGGTTGCTCTCTTCCGGCGATTCCCACACGAGCTGAGACCCGGGCCCGTGATCGGCCTGGAGGATGATGATGGGCGGCGTCTGCGATTTCTCCAGGATGCGGTCGATGGCCTGCGTGATCTGGGCGCTGATGAACTCCACCTGGTTGCGGTAGCCTTCAAGGTAGCCTTCCGGGTCGCCGGGGTAGTTATCCCCGTCGGCGATCTGGTAAGCGCCATCGGGGAACAACTCTTCGCCATTGGGCCCAAATACAAACGGGGGGTGGGGCGTGAGGATATGGGCGAAGACCAGGTAATTGCCCTCCATGACCGCCGGGTCGTCCAGGCGATCGAGGGTGTACAGCACCCGCTCGCGGTGCGCCTGGTACTCGGGGTTGAGGGTGAACTGGCGCAGCGAGTCGGGCTCGAAGATGTGCAGGTCGAAGACCGCCCGCATCAGGGTCGATTCGAGCAGCAGGGCTTCGAAGCCGTTGAAGCGCCACAGCGAGGTGATAGTCGGCACCACCTCGCTCTTCAGCGACCAGAGGTGATCGGAGCCGCGCATTTCGGTGATTTCATAGCCGGTCTCAAAGCCGATCACCTCGTAACCCTTTTCGTCCAGCACCCGGCGCAGCTCGCTCTCGCGGATCAAACCGACCAGGGGCAGGCGTTTTTTGTTATCCACGCCCATCTCCTCGGTCAGGTAGTTCACGTAGGTCATGTTGAGCGAGGAGGCGATGGAGAGGGCGGTCTGGTTGTAGTTGCTGTAGCTCTCCCCGGCGAGATAGAAGCCGCGCTCCGCCAGGCCCTGCAGAAAGGCCCGGTTGTCGTAATCGTACAACTCCTGGAGCACGTCGGCGCGGGCGTAGCCGTCCAGGATGATGTAGTAGATATCGGGCAGTTCCCCCGCGGCCAGATCGATACTCCGGTGCGGAGAGGCCTGGGCTGCCGCTCTCTCCTGGCGGTAGAGGGCGGCCTGGATCTCGTGGGAGGTGATCGAGTAGATGGGCAGGATCAGGAGCACCACCCCGGCGGCATTGAAGAAGCGGGCGGCCTCGGCCGGACGCTTCACCTGGCGCGCCGCCACCCAGATCCAGGCTGCGCCCAGGATGGCCCACAAGGGCAGCATCAGGCTGTGCTTGCCGGGTACAAAGCCGGCCACCTGCGTGGTCTTCAGCAGAGAGTACAGGTGCCCGTAGGAGAAGAACAGCACGATCAGGCCGGCGGATGCCAGGGCGGCTCGCGACCACTCCCTCAGCACCAGGCGGAAGATCAGCAGCAAGAGCAGCCCGAAGAGCAGGGCGGCGATCAAGGCGCGCATCCCGTCCGCCGGGTCGGCTTCGCCGGTGTTGTAGCCGAGCATGGCCAGCACCGGGTAGGCGGAGACGAGGAATACGTAAAGGATGGAAGTGGAAATTTTGTTTTTCAAGGCCCTATACCGCGGGGAGGGTTTGCTTCAGCAAGCCGGCGATCAGGAAATCGGATTCCTCATCGATATCCCAGGCTTCAAGAGGTGGGATTTCGAACAGGTAGGGGCGCTCGCCGATGCGGTTCCGGCGGGCGAGCAGGTTCTGGCGGGTGAAGATGTACAGGCAAGAGTTCTCTTCGTAGACCGGCGGCAGATCCTGGGTCTGGAGCAAGATCGCCGGGTTGTGGTTGATCGGCCGGCCGAGCTGGTCCCACAGGCGGGACTGCAGGCGGGTCACGGAAAACAGCGAATCGTAGGCCGGGTATTGGTCGAGCAGGGTGCGGATCGCCAGGCTGACCGTCCCGGGGCGCAGCAGGGGGTTCGTGCTGTGGGTCTGCAGATAGAAGTCCGCTTCCACCTGTCCGGTATCGTAGGCCAGGACTTCGTTCATCGGGATGGTGGGAGCGCGCAGGTCTTCCGGGCGGGTGAGGATAGTCACCTGGGGGAAGTCCTGGCGCAGCCCAGAGGTGATCTGCTCGCTGTCGGTATCGACGACGATTTCATCGATCTCCGGGCAGGCGAGCAGGGTTTCGATGATGTGCTGGTAGAGAGGCTTGCCGGCCAGCGGGCGATAATTTTTTCCGGGCACGCGTTGGGAGTGGTGCCGCATGGGGACGAGAGCTGCAATCCGAGTCATGGTTCCTTGGTTAGATCGTGATATTGGATGGGGGCGACATTGCGCGGCCGGTTTTCCACCGGGTGGCGCAAGGCTTGCGGGTAGTAGAACGTCTGCCGGAGCTGCCAGGTGAGCGGGCCGGAGTGGCGGTAGCCCTGGTAGGTGCCCCAGAACTGCATCCAGCGGAACCACAGGATGCTCGCCAGGCTGCGGTGCAGCACGCCCTGGCGGGCGGCGTGCCAGGCGTCGCTGAGGATATTCGAGACCACCAGGCGGAAGAAATCGCTCAGGTGGAACTGCTCCTGGGGGAAAATGCGCTTGAAGGCCATCGCCTCACGCCGGTAGCGATTATACACGCCGCGCGGCGTCTCCTCATGGACGTGGATCACTTCGGCTTCAGCGCTGTAATGGATGGCCCAGCCCTGTTCCATCGCCCAACGTCCCCAGGCCAGGTCTTCCAGCCCGCTGAGCGATTCGTCGTAGGGCTGCTGTTCCCAGCAGGAACGGCGGATGGCGGCGTTGGCGTTGTTGCAAAAGGGGACCTGCTGGCGGGGGATGGACCGCTCGGGGAACCAATGGGAGAAGATCTGGTGCTCCGAAAAGTGGGTGGTCTCCCCGCCCCGCTGCTTGCCGTAGACCAGGGCGACCTGTTCATCAGCGAAAGGGGCCAGCAGGCGTTCGATCCAGTCGGGGTACACCGGATACACGTGCGCACTGGCAATCACCACCAGGTCCTTCCGGGCGCGCTCGATCCCCAGGTTGAGCGAACGGCCGAAGGTGAAATCACCGGGATCGATGGAGACCACCTCGACCGGGAAGCGGGCGGCGAAAGCGCGCGCGATGTGAACGGTGGCGTCGGTCGAGCCGGAGTCAACCAGGATCACCTCCAAATCCCTGACGGTTTGCTGGGCGATGCCGGTCAGCAGGCGGCCGATGTGCTTCTCTTCGTTATACGCGCGGATGACAATCGAACACGAGGCCATCGATACCACAAGACTTGAGTGCTCCCACCATAGGAACTGCCGGAACCGGGCTGCTACCAGTCCTGGTTCTGTTCGTAGCCCAGGCGGACCAGCAGATCGCCGGTGAGTTCCTTGAAGCGGGCCTTGTTGGCGGGGGTGAAATGCTCGCGCCAGTTGCCGGGCTTGCCTTTGCGGAAAGTGCCCGACTTCTTCGGCGCAATGGCGGCTTTGAGCGCTTCGATCGCCTGCTGGCGCGAGACCTGGGGGGTGAAGCCGCGCCGGGACAGGTAATCGAGCAGGCAGCCGAGGGCCGCCTCCCGGTCTAGGATCAGGCTCTCGAAGCGCAGGCAGAGCACGTCCGGCTGGTCCAGCCAGCCCAGGTAATCCTCATACTTCTGGCGCACGCTGTTCAGTTCGGCTCCGGGCTCTTCCACCCCCTGGATGGCGGCGTTGATCCGCTCTTCCATCGTTTTCAGGGTCTCGGTGTAATAGCGGTGCATGCCGTGCCCCGGGTGCATTTCGGTGGCGTAAAAGACGTGCGAAACGATCATATCGCGCGGGTCGCGGTAGACGAAGACGGTCGCCCGCCCGGGGGCTGCGAGCGCCGAAAGGTAAGGCTCCTGGGCGCTGATGTAGCCGTAGCCGATATCCCCGGGGCGCATGCGGCGCAGGTTGGCGAGGATCTGCTCGCGCGGCAGCTTGCGGTTGTTCTCAGAGCGGTTCACCGGGGGGAAGCCGGGGTTGACGAATGGCCCAATTTGGGTCAGCCCCTGGAGCACCTGGATGATGAGATGCGAGCCCGACTTGGGCATGGCGTTTCCCAGCACGGCTGGCATCTTCTCCAGGTTTTCCCGGCCCCACTGCCGGGCGACTGCCGCCCGGCGCATCTGCCAGCGCAGGGTTTTCAGCCAATGTTTTGAGCTATCGAGGATTTCCACGATGTGATTCTATCCCTTTTTTCGATGGGGGTCGGTGGGCTCTGGGGTCCGGCTGAAGCGGACCAGCCCTTTGCGCTGCAGCAGGTCTACCACCTCCAGAACGGCCTGGAAGGGGATGTCGAGCTCGGCGGCGATATCCGCCACCGTGCGCTCGCCATCGCAGCGCTCCATGATTTCGAACAGGCGCCGGTGTCCTTCGGGGTTCTCACGGTAATCGATCCAGATCTGGTAGCCGGAGCAAAAGACCTCGCCTTTGAAGCAGTTGACCACATAGCGGTTCCGCTCCCAGAGGTCGATCAGGCCCAGGACGAGAGTGCAGGAGGCTTCCAGGCGCTCCTGGGTGACGATGGCGGGGGTATCCAGGCTGGAATGGTATTCGCGGTAGGGGCGGGTCGGTGAGCCGGGCGGCTCGACCCGTGAGAGCGAGAGCATTGGCACCCGCACCCCCGGGGCGTTGAACTGGCGTTCATCGTTGCTGATCACCGTCCGGTAAGGGGCGGTGTAGCCCGCCGGGTCCAGGCCGCGCAGGGCGCTGGACCAGCACCGGTCGGCCTGGCTGCCGGGTTGAAACGAGCCCTGCAGGGCGTGGGGCGAGTCATTGCCGAGCATCTCCAGGAACAGCCCGGCGACCATCTCGGGGATGAGCGCCTCGTTGTGGCTGAGATAGGCCACCGAACCGATCGTCTCCGGCAGGAACAGGAAACGATAAGTGTATTCCGGCTGCGGTCCGGCGAGCAGGCGGCGGGCGGCCTCCAGCCCAACCACTACCCCGGTCAGATCGTCGTTCGCCATTGCCGGGTGGCACAGATGGGCGGCCACGATTACCGTCTGCGGGCTCTTGCCGGGGACAACCACCTCTCCCACCTTCAGCTCGCCCGGCTCGAAACGGGTGCGGATCACCACCCGGTAAGACTCCTCATTCAGGCCCTCCACCAGGGTCTGGGGGGCGCACAGCCCCCAATCCCGCTCGTAATACTTGAACATGTAGGGGATAGCATCCGGCAGGCGGGGGTGGGTGTACAGGTGAGAGAGCAGCTCCTCGCGGCTGACGATCCCCTCGAAGGGCAGCGAATAGGAAATGACGTGCAGCGGGTGTTCGTGCGCGTCGATCAGCCGCTTACCGTCCACGGTCTCCAGGTAGGCTTCGTCGCAGGTCCACTTCTCGGGCACTCGCCAGGTCCAGCAGGGCTCCCCGGTGGGGTAGGTGTGCACGGTCATCGGCACGGTTTCAGCCAGCCGGGATAAGGCCTGGTCGTAGCCGTCGGAGACGATATCGCGGCGCAGAAACCACAGCTCGTGGAGCAGGTCGAGCATGGAGGGCTGTGAGGCGGGCTGCGTGAGGGTTTGTTTTGAGGTCAATTTCGATGAAGTCATCGATTGGTTACCAGGGTCCAGGGATCTTCCGCCAGGATTTCATCCGCGGCGGCGATGAAGTGCCGCAGGCGGCAGGTGGAAATCCAGCCGTAATTGAGCTGCGCGGCCAGCCACTGCCCGCGCGCTTGCAGCCGGGCTTGCAGCGGGTAGAGCTCGATCTGAGGGTCGAGTTCCAGGTCGCGGACGAACATGCGGTAAGTGCGGGGCAGCCAGCCGAGCGGGGTGAGCACCTGCCCCGAAAACTCTTTCCAGTAGCGATAAGGCACGCGGGCGCGCTGCTCGCTGTAGTGGAAGATGGAAGCCGCCTGGATGTCTGCCCCGAGTAAGAGCAGCTTGCCGTCCAGCTCGATCAGGCGTTCGAAGGCCGAACCGGGGTCGAAGGCAGAAGGTGTATCCCGCCCGGCGAGATCGGCTGCACAGCGGCCAACAGCCGCCAGCGACTGCATAGGATGCGGGCTGCGCTGCGCCTCGGGCAAGGTGCGGATGTACTCGGCGAACACGCCCATTTTTTGGGAGGGGGTGTTCTTTGGATCGTATGGCTTGCCCTGGGCGAAGCCGAAGTTGAAGGTTGGAACGGCCAGGGTGCCTTCTTCCGGCAGGCGGATCGCTTCAGCCAGCGCGTGGTAATACATACCCGGCCCGCCGCTGGGCTTCCCCAGGAACTGCAGGGCGGAGTGCACCAGGAGCGTGTCGCCGGGGCGGATGCCGAGCGACCCCAGGATCTCCACGACTTGCGCAGCGGTGACTTCTTTCATCAAGGTTGAACGTTTACCAACTCACCAATCAATCAATCGAGCATCAGCCGGTACTGGCGCAGCTCGGGCTGGAAGCCCATTTTGGTGTACAGCTTGGTGCTGGGAAGGTTGACTTCCAATATACGGGCCTCGACCGAGTGGACCTTCTGCTCGTGCAGCCAGTCGATGGTCAGCTCGGAGAGCTTCTCTCCGATGCCAAGACGGCGGGCTTCGGGCTCGATCCACATATCGCTGACTTCGCCCACCAGCATCCCCCCCATGTAGGGCGGCACGCGTTTCACCCGGCCGAGCATGAAACCGACAACTTTGCCCTCCATCTCGGCCACAAAGACGATGCTGTAGCGGCCCAGGGTGCGCTGGAAAGATTCCAGCCATAACTGCCCAACGTTCTCCAGCTTGGGGAAGTTGTAGCCATGCTCGTGGAAGAAGTCATCCAGCTTTTCGTAATAGCTGGCGATCAGAGGCAGCTCAGATTCTTTTGCCAGGCGGTAGTTGATTTCAGTCATGGATGGCCCTCCGCACGCTCTCCGGCCAGGCGGCTTTGTCCAGGCCGTACTGGGCCAGGAAAGCGTAGGCAATGCGCTCAAGACCGAAGGCAACGCAGCCGGTGTGGGCGGGAGAACCGTCTTCCAGGGTGATGTTCAGGTTCCGCCCAAAGAAATCCTGGTGGTAGTTGTAGGAGCCGACTGCCAGCGTGCCTTCACGGAACGGGAGGCGAGCGCGGATCTCGAACTTGAGTTGGAAAGCGCTCTGGAAAGCAGACTGCTTGCGGAATTCACCGATGAAAAACGGGTCGTTGGCGCTTTCCACCCGGTAGGCAAGGCCGGTCTCTTCCAGCACCGGGCGCATGCGTTCACGGGCGACCTCGCGGTTCTCCAGGACGTAATCCTTCGATCCGACGAAGATCACTTCCCGCATGGTGAAGTTCCACAGGCGCTCCAGGGAATTCATGTTGATCGACTCGTAGCGGAAACAGTTGCCGACTGCGGTTGCGGCCAGCCTGCCGCCGGGCAGCGGCCGGTCGGCCAGCGCGAAGTACAGGTGGTAGCACACCGCAGGCGAGAGCAGGGTCTGGACCTGGGCGAAAGAGTCAGCCGGGGTGGTCAGGCCGTGTTCGTCGCAGGCAGCGTGCTGGGCAAAATGATCGATCGTATCCAGGTCCTGGCGCAAATGGGTGGCGAAGGTCAGCGAATGGGGAAAAGAGCGGAAGTAGTTCGCTCGTTCCAGGTAGCGGGCCGGGATCAGGGTGGGAAAGCGGTAAGGCCGGGCGTCGAACGACGCGGCCAGGTCGAGGAAGTGACCCTCGAAGTACTCGATCAGGCGGGTGAGCAGCGGGCCCAGGGCGTAAACCCCCTCATCCTCACGGCTGATCTCCCCATGCTCGAGCAGGGCCTGCATCGGGTCCTTGCAGTAGGGTACAGGCAGGCCGGTGTAATCCTCCAGCACCTGGACTTTCGGCTTGATCGCCCCCTTGACCATGGTCGTCACCACCCGCTGGACCTTTTCTTCCAACTCGGCCCGGCGCTGCGCGGGGAGCGCGGATGAAGCCAGGAACAGCACGATCTGCTCGCCGCCCTCTTCCACCCGGGCGCCGAGGATGGCTTCGTCCACGTAGGCGAGCTTGGACTGCACCTCGCCGGTCAGGTGTTCGGGAATAGGGATAGCGGGCGCCAGCTCAAGCACAGCCTGAGACGGGAGGCGCTTATTCATGCGGCTGTCCCTCGATCCGGGCGCAAATCGCTTCGACGCTGGTGAGCTCGGCGATCCCATCCGCGTCTACCGGAATCCCAAACTCTTCTTCGATTCGCATCACCACTTCCATGTGGCCCATTGAATCCCATTGGGGGAGGTCGCCGAAGGCCAGGGTGGGCGGAACCTCCTCCAGCGGCACCTGAAACACGCTGGCGAGCATCGCCCGCACTCGATCGATCGTAGAGGTCTGATTCTGGGTGTCCATAAGGTTTCTTTCTAAATGGTTGTGTTTTGTCCACGCTTGTGTCCCCGGCTGAGGCCGCCGGGGAGATCAAAGCTATGATTTTACCTTGCACACCCCGACGGGGACGTATTGGGGATCCCATTTGCCCCAGGGCATGCCATTGTCTGCCGAGCGGAAGTAGAACTTCGCCAGGTTGGCGCGCAGCTCGACGCTGGCGCAGATCCCGGCGAAGATCTCATCGTAACGGTCGTAGTTGGAGGTCGTCTCCGGGGAGAGGCAGAACCGGCGCCGGAGGCTGGCCTCGGTGTAGCACCAGCCGCTGGAGGGCGTGTGCCACCAATCTTCGTCTCGGGCGGCGTTCAGGCTGGCGGCCAGCACCCCGCCCGGGCGCAGCACCCGCATCAGCTCGTTGACCACCAGTTCGAGGTCATCCGGCGCGTTGTGTTCCAGGGCTGAAACGGCGACCACGGCATCGATGGTCTGATCGCCAATGTCGTCCAGGTGCTTCAAGTCCTGGTTATAAATGATCACCCTGCCTGCTGCGCGCTTCAGGTTCGCACTCCGCGCCAGATCGCGCGCCTGGGAGGTGACTTTATTCTGCCACCGGCCTTTGGTGGAGAAATTCGCCTTCATCACCGCAGGGTAGGGCTGCAGGTCTTGAGGTCGCAGCCCCTTCACGTGGAAGCGGGAGCGGAAGCGCAGAGGCAGGTTCGCCCGGCTCATGCGATCGACGCTGACCACGGTCGCCCCGCGCTCTGCCAGGTACCACTGCAGAATCCCGGTGCCCGCTCCGGCGTCAAGAATGCGCTTCCCCTTGACATCCCCAAGCTGCCGGATGATCCAGGTCAGATCCAGCAGGTAGTGCCAACCGAATTCGAGGCTGAGCGCTTTTGCCAACTGCCTGAGCGCCTGCACCTGGCTCCGGTTTTGATCCAGCAGTTCAACCGACAGCAGTTCTAGTTTTTCTTGGGCCTGCTCTTCCATGACGCCTCTCCAGGATAGAACGCGATACCGCTCACACTTCGCGGTTGCCAGATTTGTCCTCTACGGACGCCGGTCAATAAAAGAGATGATGAGCGTTTTTCGGGTTCGTCAACCCTTCGACCAGTATCCCCATCGTGCGGTTGTTCTCCGGCAGCAAATTCGGCCATTGGATGGGTTTGAGCTCGACATAGCCGGGCAGCGGGCCGTCTTGCAGGTAATCTGCAAATGACAGGGATACTTTGAAAAACTGGTAATACAGGAAGCGGCGAGCGTTCTGCCGGAAATGTTCCGGGGCGGTCACCGTTTCGGCTCGCAAGAATTCTTCGGCCTGCTCCCGATAGGCGGCGGGCGTATCCGGGAAGAAGACGATTGGATATTGGGTGTAGCGGGCCTTGCCGCCGCACAGGACAGGCGCGCCCATCAGCGAGGCTTCCAGGCCGATGGAGGAGTTGTAGACCATCACGAACTTGGCCCGTTGGATGAGTTCGTAGGAGCTGATGTATTCTTCGGGCGAGATGAAGATGACGTTGGGAAGCTCAGCCACGCCATTGCGCTCCACCCATGCCTGTACGCTCTCCCGGCTCTGTTTGTCGCTGCCGGGGCGCATCTCGTCCGGATGGGCGCGGATGACGAACAGGGTATCGGGGTGCTGCTTGAACAGGTCCAGGGCCAGGTCCAGCCAGGCAAACATGTGGGGGAAAACCTGGTTGGCGTGCACCTGGCTGGTGTCGAACACCACGTTGGTAAACACGGGCACAATCTGCCTGAAGCGGGCCGCGCGCTCCAGGAAAGCCTCGTCCAGGCCGCGCATCTCGGGCCAGAACTGGATGCCCGCCATGGTGAAATTGCCCTGAAAGCGCTCTTGCAGGTAGTTGTTCAGCAGTTCATTCTGCTCGTCGTCCAGCTCAAAATCGGGAGGGATTTCCACCGGGTAGGCGGTGGCCTCGCCGTCGCTGAAGAAGGCGGAGAAAGGCTGGAAGCCGACTTCGTGAGTAATCACCCGCAGGCCGCGCTGACGGGCCACCCATCGAGCGGCGGCTTCGGGATACATGATGCCGTTGAAGAGCACCAGGGTCTCGGGGCAGGTCTGGTCCAGATGAGTATTGAATGCCTGCGCCACCCGGTAGGCGGAGAGCAGGTATTCACTGAACAAGAAACGGGTGGGCTCATCATCATCCAGGTGGTGTTTGCGCAGCGCCCAGCGCAGAGACGGTAACACCAGCGCGCCCAGGGGGAGGTCCTCCCGGCGCCCGCCGATCTCGATGGGATATTCCAGTTCGGAAAGCTGGTCCACCGCCAGGTTGTGGATGGCGGTAGCCAGCCCGGGATCGGGGGCGTAGGTGAACTCGTAGACATTCCCGTGCCGGTACATGCGGGAAGATTGGGCAGTACACAGGTCGCAGGGGGGCGTCTTGAGCACGTCATCCGGGTTGGTGCCCAGGACGCAGCGGCTCATCCCCGCCGAGCAGGTGAAGTAGGAGACGGGCGTACCGCTCAGGCGCAGGCTCCAACTGGTCAGCAGGGAAAAAGCGGCGTTCAGGCTGAGGTTGCCCAGCCGGGTGGAGGCGTTGAAAAAGGAGACCGGCGCCCGGCCCGGGGCCACGAACTCGTGGGCAGCTACCTGTAGGGAGAGATCATTGAGCCGCTGCCGGTTGTGCAGCACCTGCACTTTCCGGCGTACGCGGGTGGGTAGATCGAGGCCATTGAGCATGATTACGGTCGAGGCGCCCACCCCCCGGCGTCCAGCTCCTTTCTGGCGGTGAAATAGGCGTCTGACAGGCGCTTGATGGCGATCAAGAAGCCTTCTCCCTGGCGCTGATGGCCGCGCCAGATTTCGGGGATCATCGTCCCCCGGTAGTCGCCGATCACTTTGAAGAAGTGCACCCAGTCGATGGTCCCCTCACCGATCTGCAGCCCTTCGCCGTCCAATCCGGCGCCGTCGGCCAGGTGCAGGTGGCGGATGTAGGGCAGCAGCACGGCTACCTGCTCGTAAAAATCGACGTGGGCCCAGTTACAGTACAGCTTGTGGTGAGAAGTGTCGTAGCACATATTCAGCCCGAGCGGGGCGATGAAGTCGCGGATCTCACAGGCATCCATGAAGGCGTTGGTCAGCCACTGCCCGCCAAAGTACCAGGGATGCGGCGGCAGATTTTCGAGCAGCAGTTCCACCCCAGCCGCATCGAGCTCTTCCACCGAGCGGCGCAGGTTATCGTACAGGCGCTCTTTTTCCTGGATGGGGTGGTCGAGGCTCATCCCACCGGGATGGGCGATCACCTTGGGGACGCCCCGGAAATGCGGGCTCATTTCTCGGGTCAGGTCGATGGCCTTCTGGATCAGGGCGATCGACCCTTTTCGCTGGCGCTCATCCATCGAGCACAGATCGACTAAGGTGCGGTCCCAGAATTCGGGGGCGTGGACCACGAGCTGCAGATCAAAATCCCCACCGGGATAGTGCTCGTCCAGGTCCTGGTCGGTGAAGTGGAATTCGAGCATGCGGGGCTTATAGACCAGCATCTCGTGGAAGTCGCGGAAACGGACGGTGAAGCCGTAGTCCATGGGCAGGACGTGATCGACGTCCAGGCTGAACTTGATCCCCAGGTCGCTTTCGAGGAAGGGTTCGTCTTCTTCGATCACCCGCTCGGCGGTGCGGCCAACCAGCTCGGTGTAGCGCTGCGGCGAAAGGCCGAGCGCCGGGCCCTTGACCGTCACCATCTCGGCGGTGATCGTCTCGCCGGGCTCGATGCGCCGGGCGGCGACCAGGCTCTTTCCCAGCACTTCGCGGTTGAGGATTTCACCGCGGGAGATGAATTTCTCCTCCCCGGTGCCCAAAGCGGCGGCCACCTGGCGGATGTCGCGCACCATCTTCTTGAAGCCCTGTGGCTCCAGGCTGGCGGCGTGATCGGGGCCGTCCATGGTGCGGTCGAGGGTGATATGTCGCTCGATAATGGAAGCGCCAATGGCAGAAGCCACGGTGGAGACGGCGATGCCGCGCTCGTGACCGGAATAGCCGACCGGAACGCCGTACTTGCGCAGTTGGTTCATAAAGCGCAGGTTGATGTCCTCGAACGCGGCCGGGTAGGTGCTGTTGCAGTGCAGCAGGGCAAATTCAACCTCGCGCTCCTTGAGGAAGTCCACGGTGAAGTCCACCTCGTCGATGCGGGACATGCCGGTGGAAAGGATGAGAGGTTTGCCGAATTTGGCGAGGTGATCGAGCAGGGGCAGGTTGGTCAGATCGGCCGAGGCGACTTTATAAGCCGGGACATCGAGGGACTCGAGAAAATCGGCGCTCTCAACGTCGAAGGCGGAGCACAGGAAGGTGATGCCGCGCTTCTGGCAGTGTTCGACGATTTTATGATAGGCGTGTTCCGAGAGCTCCACCCGCTGCAGGATGGGGAGCATATAACGCAGCGTCTTCTCACCTGAGTTGGCGTTCTCCAGATACTTCCTGGCGTACAGCTTGTCCAGGCTGCGCTTCTGGAACTTGACCGCATCTGCTCCGGCGTCAGCGGCGACATCGATCAGCTCCAGCGCCAGGTCGAGAATGCCGTTGTGGTTGACGCCGATCTCTGCGATCACGTAGGTGGGATGGCCATCGCCGATCAGGCGATCGCCGATTTTGATGGTGCGCATAGATTCTCCCTTGTTCAGGGCCGAGTCGTCCGGCCCCGAATCAGATAAGCAAGGTTCTTTTCGTTCTGGTTTACTCAAGCGAAAATCCCAGTTCTTCGAAGGTGAGTTCGCCGCTTTCCAGCAGGCGCTCTGCCCGGCGCCAGTCGTCGGGAGAGTCGATATCGATCCACTCGCTGGGGTTGATCACCAGGGGCAGAATGCTGCGCCCGGTCATCGAGTTCTGGGTGAGGATCGTGTCGGCCCAGGCGGCATCCACATAGCCGGTCTGCCAGTAGACTTCGGGCAGGGCCTGGCGGGGCATATTATAAGGCTCGGGGAAATCGGTCTCGATCAGCGGGCGCATGAAACCGTCCGGCCCGATGCGCCACATTTTATACGGGTTTTGAAAAGGGACGCACACCGTGCGGACGGCATCCGCCTCGGGGCGTTCGATCAGGCGATAGACGGCCTGGTCGATGTGGTCGACCCGGCGCAGGGGGGAAGTCGGCCGGAGCTGGACCAGGATCTCGGGATGGTAATCCTCGTTCTCGGCCAGCCAGCGCAGCGCGTGCTGAAACACGGGCAGGTCGGGGGTGTGGTCCTGGGAGAACTCGGCCGGGCGGATGAAGGGCGCTTCGGCGCCGTAACTGCATCCCAATTCAGCGATTTCCGGATCATCGGTTGAGACGATCACCCGGGTGACGGCCTCTGCAGCCAACCCGGCGGCGATGCTCCAGGCGATCAGCGGGTGGCCGGCAAAAGAGCGGATATTTTTGCGGGGGATGCTCTTTGAGCCCCCGCGGGCAGGGATCAGGGCAAGGACTTCAGTCATTCGCTTGATTCCGGTTTACCAGGCGGTCCAGCCGCCATCGACGATCAGGTTGGCGCCGGTCATGTAGGAAGAGGCATCGGAGGCCAGGAAAAGCAGGGCGCCGTTCATTTCATCTTTTTCGGCCATGCGGCCCAGCACAGACCGGGCGGCATAGGCCTGGAGGAAGGTGTCATCGTGTCCGTTGTATACCCCGCCCGGTGTCAGGGCGTTGGCGCGGATATTTTTGCCGGCGTAGTAAGTCGCCAGATAGCGGGTGAGGCCGAGCACGCCGGCTTTGGTGACCGAGTAATACACGGGTTTGAAGCGCGGAGGTTCGTCCGGGCGCTGGTAAAGGCGCTGATCGGGCCCGGCGATGCCGTACATCGAGCACAGGTTGACGATCACCCCTCTGCCCTGGCCAACCATCTGGCGAGCGGCGGCCTGGCAGCACAGGAACATGCCGGTCAGGTTGACGTCCAGGGCCTGCTGCCAGGCCTGGAGGGGGAAGGTTTCGAATGCGCCGGAGGCGCCGGCATTCGCGTCCAGGGCGTCCGGATCGAACTTGGGGTCCAGGGCGGCGCTGTTGACCAGGATATCCAGGCGTCTAAAGCGCTGCAGCGCCGTCTCGAACAGGGCGGCGACGGATTCGGGGCGGGTGATATCGGCGCCCACCCCCAGCGCTTCCAGCCCTTCATCCGCCAGGCAGCCGGCCAATGAGATGGCCGCCTCGGCGTTGATGTCGGTGACGACCACGGCCGCCCCGGCGTCGGCCAGCGTGCGGCAGAACTCGGCCCCGAGCAGCCCGGCGCCGCCGGTGACCATCGCCACCCGCCCGGTCAGGTCAAATTTTGCGGATAATTGGCTCATCAGGGTTCAATTCGTTCAGCATCTCATCCCGGGACGTACCGGCGGAAGCGCCTCCCCCGGGTGAGATTCACTTTAAGGACAGTGCGGGATTTGCCGCCCGGCCGGGCGGCAAATCCCGCGGCTGTATATCTTCAAGGCAGCGATCACTCGCTCTTCGCGGGCACCTCGACCGGCTCACCGGCCTCAAAACCGTTGCTGCCGTTCGATCCCGGCGGCAGAATATAGCCCTTCTCTTCGAGATAGGCCAGGATTTTGTAGGCGTTCTCTTCGGGAGAGGTCTCGGTGGTGTACAGGACGAGCTCGGGGTTGACCGGCTCTTCGTAGGGGTCGTCCACGCCGGTGAAGCCGGTGATCTGGCCGCGGCGGGCGCGGGCGTACAGGCCTTTCACATCGCGCTGCTCACAGACTTCGATAGGCGTGTTGACGTAGATCTCGATGAAGCCTTCATCGCCCATCATCTTGCGCACTTCGTTGCGGGCCGCCCGGTAGGGGCTGATGGCGGCGCAGATCACGGTGCCGCCGTGGCGGACGATCTCGCTGGCCACAAAACCGATGCGCAGGATGTTCACATCGCGGTCTTCCCGGGAGAAGCCCAACCCCTTCGACAGGTGGGTGCGGACAACATCCCCATCCAGCAGGGTGACCTGGCGACCGTGCTCCATCAGCAGGCTGTTGAGCACTTCGGCCGTGGTGGATTTGCCCGAGCCGGAGAGCCCGGTGAACCACAGGCAGACGCCCTGTTTGTGCCGCGGCGGGTACTGCTGCTGCAAGATCTCGGAGGTCTCTTTGCGGGTGAACCACTCGGGAAGCTGCTTGCCCTTCGCCAGGTAATCTTCGCGAACCTGGGTGCCGGAGATGTTGAGCACGCGCGCGCCCTCGGGGATCTTGGTCACCTCTTCGTAGCGGTCTTCATCCGGCAGGTAGGCCAGGGCCTTGAACTCGACCGGCTGCACGCCGATCTCATTGCCATACTGGGCGAGCATTTCCTGGGCTTCGTAGGGCCCGTAGAACGGGCGACCTTGCGAGTCGACGCCCGGGCCGGCGTGGTCGCGGCCGATGATGAAGTGCGTGGCGCCGTGGTTACGGCGGATGATGGCGTGCCACAGGGCTTCGCGCGGACCGGCCATGCGCATCGCCAGGGGCAGCAAGGCGAGCAAGGTGCGGTCTTTCTCGTAGTAGTTTTCGTAGAGCGCCCGGTAAACGCGGGTGCGGGTGTAGTGATCGACGTCGCCGGGGCGGGTCATCCCCACCACCGGGTGGATCAGCAGCGCCCCGCCCACTTCCTCGGCCGCCCGCTTGGTGAGCTCTTCGTGGATGCGGTGCATGGGGTTGCGGGTCTGGAAGGCGACGACTTTGTCGTAGCCCATCTTCTCCAGGCGGGCGCGCACCTGGGCCGGGGTCAGGCGCAGGTCGACGAAATCATAATACTTGGGCAGGTCGATGACTTTGAGCGCCCCCGAGACGTACACCTTGCCCCAGCGCACCATTTCGGAGATCAGCGGGTGGCGGGGGTCGGTGGTGCCCAGCACCAGGCGGGCTTCGCGCTGCGGGTCGTAATGGAACACTTCTTCGATCTGCATCACGGCGATGGTGTTGTTGCGGGCATCGCTCAGGGTGATCTCCTCGCCGTACTTGGGCAGAGCGCTCTCATCGATGGGCAGGGTGATCGGAATAGGGAAGAGGGTGCCGTCGGACAGGCGCATCTCGGTCAGGACGCGCTCGTAATCTTTCTTGCCCATGAACCGGTCCAGGGGGGAGAAGGCGCCTGTGGCCAGCAGTTCCAGGTCGCACAGGGCGCGGGCGGAGATCTGGACCGAGGGCAGGTTGCTGGAACGCTCCATCAGCGCCTGCCGCTCCTCGCCAGTGACCCGCAGGTCGATCAGCTTGCCCCCGTAGGGTTCGTTCAATTTACCGCGTTTGACTTGCTCGAGCATGAAACAGTCTCCTTAAACTACATAGTTCAGAGCGTTTTTCCCGGTTTGCTTCGCGTGCCGAAATTTCGCTCAACTTACTGAGGTAAAGTGCCTGGTGATGTAAAGCAAGCGGCCGGACACGGCGCACGCTAAAATCACCCCATGCTGCAGGTGGTATGAGCGAGCGCCTTGCCGGAGCACAAAAGACAATTATAGCAGGCTTTATCTGCTTGCCAACCTGCAATTAACGCATCATGAGAAAGATACGAACCGGGAGAAGACCCCTTTTCCCGGCTAGGGCAGCGGCTGCACCCGATCCCAGAGGATATTGGGCGAGCCGGTGCGCAGAGAATAGCTCAGCTCGCTGCCGGCGCGGCCAACGGTGTAGTACTGCTGGATATAGGCCTTGGCCGGTTCGCTGTCGCCCCACAGTTGGACGACCACATCCGGCTTCAGCTCGCCGATCGAGTAATCGTAGTCCCACTTCATATGCCCCGGGCGGAACTCCTCGATGCTGCGCCAGCCCCCGGCGCCCCGCACCGATTCGTGGGCGATGTGCGCGTCGTTCTTGCCCAACAGGTCCAGGGCGTAGCGGTCGGTGAAGTAGGGGATGGCTCCGGCGGTGACCACGGCGATTTTCGCCTGGGGAGCGGTGATCTGATTGAGATCCAGGGCGATCTGCACGTACTCTTTATTGCCCTCGATGAACATGGGCTGGCGCAGCAGCGCCCAGCGCTCCAGGGAGCGGATATCGCCGAGCAGCAGGTTGAAGTTCAGCATAGAGGCCAGGGTGAACACAGCCAAGGCCAGGTTCGCCAGCCCGGGGACCAGGCGGGCCGGGGGCCGGATGAAGTGGGCCTGAAGCGCCCCGCGCAGCAGGTCTGCGGCGTAGACAAACAGCACGAAGAACAGCGGCATGGCGATGGAGAAGTAGCGGTTGGCCCCGCCCCGGTGCTCCCAGGCATCCCCGCCCACGTACACGCTGTAGGCGAGCTGGCCTAAAAAGACCAGGAAGAGCAGCAGCACGGCCCGGTCGCGGCGGAAGGCCAGCACCACCAGGGGAAACAGGAAGAGCACCCAGTTGAAATCCCAGATGAAGCGGAAGAGCACATACAGGCCGCGCAGCAGGCGCAGGACGAGCGGGTAGCCGCTCATCTTCAGATAATAGGTGTTGGGGAAAATATCGCCGTAATAAGCCAGCCGGAATAAGGTCTGCCCACCGAGGAAAAGGAACAACAGGCCAAGGCCCCACAGCAGGTGCTGGCGGCGCAGCCCGGGGGCCGCCAAAAGCATGAAGCCGAACACCACCAGGTAGGGGACGGCCATATCGATCCGCACCAGGGTGCTGACCCCAAGCAAGAGGTACAACCAGGGGGAGAAGCGGCCGGCGTCCAGGCTGCGCAGGGCGACCCACACCGCGGCGCTGAGGAGCAGAGTCAGGGCGCTCACCTCCATGCCCTGCAGGCCCCAATTGTTCAGCGGCAGGTAAAAGGCGGTCAATACCACGGCCAACAGAGGGACGAGCCAGTTCCCGGAGAGGCGCCCGGCGATCTGGCGCACGATGACCAGATTGGCGGCAAGGAACAGCGCCCCGCTGACCTGGACGAAGAGGCTGGTCTTGCTCGCCGGGATGGGCAGCAGATGGAAGAGGGCCATGAACACCACCCACAGCGGGTTGGTGTACCCCTCCACCCGCTCTCCGCCAGGGTTCCAGACCAGCCCGTGGCCGTTGGCCAGGTTGCGGGCGTAGCGCATGGAGATCATGGCGTCGTCGAAGAGCACGAAGTAGCGCTCGCCGCCGGCGATGAAGGAGGTTTTGAAAATGTAGATCGCGGCGTAGACCAGGTAGGCGGTCAGGAGGGCGATGAACAGGATTTGCGATATCCGGCGCTCGGGGTTGGAGTGGGCTTTTTCCATCGGGGGTCGCTTCAATGGGGTCGAGAATAGGCCGATCGGGTTAGCTGCCGGCGGCGGACGAACGGCCGGCGGCGGAAGATCTGCCGGGGAAGAACGAGATCAGGCGCCCTTCGGCCTGGGATTGATGCGCGGCGAGGGCCAGCTCCAACGCCCTCCGCCCGTCGGCCAGGCTGCAGGCCGGTTCGGCTTCCCCGCGCGCTACCTGGATGAAGTGAACCATCAGGTCGAGGAACATCCGGTTGCGCTCAAAACCTTCAGGCGCAGGGCAGGTTTCCCATTCGCCGGCCTCGGCCCGGAACAGGCGGACCTCGCCGGTGGCGTTATCCCAGCCAAGCGTGCCCCGGGTGCCTATGATCTCCAGGCTGTGCTGCATCGGGAGGCGGTTGAAGTCGATGTGGACGCTGCCGGTCGTCCCCTGGGTGAAGCGCAGCCCGATCTCGGCCGTATCCTCCACGGCGATGTCCAGGTCGTTCAAACGATCGACGAACGCCCACAGGTGGGAGACGTCGCCGAGCAGCCAGCGGGCGGTGTCCAGGGGGTGGCAGAGGGTCAGGATCGCGCCCCCACCCAGGTCGGGGCGGGCGCTGTAGCTCTGGCGGTAATCTTCCCAGGGATGCATCCCTGGCAGGTACTCGGCGTAGACCGCGCGGATCGAGAGCGGGCGGCCGATCGCCCCTTCCAGAAGCAGGGTGCGCAGGCGGAGCAGACCCGGGTGAAAGCGGAACTGGAAACCGACCAGCGCCCGGCCGCCCCCCTGCTGGAGAGCGGTCTCCAATTCGTCCAGCCGGTCCAGGTTGTGGGAGACCGGCTTTTCGAGCAGAAGGCTGCACCCGGCTCGCGCCGCCGGGATCGCCACATCCAGGTGCAGGGAGGTGGGGTTGGAGACGATGACCGCCTCCGGCCGGTGGGCCAGGGCGGACTGCAGATCGGTCTCGACCGGGAACCCCTCCAACTCGGCATCCGGCAGGGTGCTGCGGTGGGTGCGGTAGAGCACAACGTCGCGCTCCCCCAGCGCCAGCAGGTTGCGCAGGTGGCGCCGCCCGACCGAGCCCAAACCGGCGATCAAGAACTTCATGCGCCCTCTTCCGGCAGGGGGTAACCCCAGGCGGCCAGGGTCTCACCGGCGATGCTGTGGAAAAGCTGCCGGTCGCGGGGGGTGAACATCTCGCGCCAGGAGCCGTGTTTGCCCTTCTGCAGGTTTTGGGCGATATCGCCGGCTTTCTGTTTCTGCCAGTCGGCGTCGGGGTTCTGGCGAGTCTCGGCAGCCAGGGATTCCTGCAGCCCGGGTTGGTCCGGGTCGGCGCCCAGGAAGGACCACAGCCTGCACATCTCCTCCCAGGTGTCTTGCAGCAGGTCTTCATAGCGCAGGACGAAGAAGCGCTCACCGTACAGCTCCCGGCCGGCCTGCACGGTCTCTTCCACGTTGCGCACCCAGCCTTCGGCCGCCCGGCGCAGGCCTTTCTCGGTGAACACCGAGCGCTGCCCGGAGAGGAAAGGCTCCGGGTGGGCGGCGAACTCGGCCCGGATGTTCAGGTCCTCGCGGGAGAGGTGCTGGGGCGAGTCGATGAAGCCCTGGAAGCGGTGTGAGAGCACCGTGTCGCGCCCGTCGCGCAGGATATACACCAGGCGTCCATCGGGGTACACCTTGTACATCAGGCGCACGGCTTCCCCGTCTAGCAGGCTGCTGGGGCTTTTATCCCCGACGATGGTCTTCCCGAGGCGGCGGGCTTCGCGCTCCATGATAAAGTCGGCCGCGGCGCGCAGCACCACGGGGGAGAGATCGCGACCCCCGTTCCAGCGGTTGCTGCGCCGGGCCAGCCAGCTCTCGACCTCGGGGTCATCCACCAGCGATTGGAGCAGCGGCGGGCGGGTGAAGAAATGGGCCTGGTAGTTGCAGTGGACCGCGGGGTGCAGGCGCACCAGGCGCGCCAGCAGGGTGGTGCCGGAGCGAGCGTGCCCGTAGATGAAGAATTTCTCCATCGGGAAGAACAGCCGGGCTTCGGCCGCCTCTTCGGCGGTGATGGCAGGGATCTCACCGCGCGTGCCGCGGCTCACCTGCCCGTTCACTAAGAGGCGCTTGACCAGCGCCAGACGGTTTCGAAGACGAGGGAACATTCAACCTTTCCTGAAGGACGACCGTCCTGAAGGGCTTCAGGCTTTACTGCAGTCCTAAGCGTTTTAGGAAGATTTCGGCTGTGCGCCGTCCGGCGCTGCCGTCGGTGTAGGTACATTCGTTGGCGATGAAGCGCTGGCGAGCCTCGCGGTCGGCGTCCGGGTTGGTGAGGTAATAGTTCAGCGCCTCCAGCAGTTGGGTTTCGTTCTGGGTGTCGCGCCCCGCTCCAGACAGGCGGAAGCGGGAATGGGTGGGCCAGCCGCCGATCTGCGAGAGAGGCAGGGTGTACTTCCCCGGCCAGCCGGTGGGAGAATCGATGCACACGCTGACCACCGGTGTGCCGTGGGTGCAGGCCTCGACCACCATGGTCGAATACACGGTGGTGAACACATCGGCGTAGGCCATCATCGAGGACTTCTCGGGCATGTCTTCGCCGGAATAGTAGCCCAGCTCGCCGCCCAGGGGCACCGGCTCGACGACGTGGACGTGAGGCAGCTCGCGGGCCAGGCGGCGGATTTGCTCTCGCTCGGCGGCGAAGCGTTCGACATCCATGAAGTGGTTGGGGTGCAGGCGCACCAGGAGCTGGGAGGGGCAGGCCAGCGCATCCGAGGAGACCAGGCGGGCCAGGGCTTCGACGTTCTGGATGTTGGGTGAGAAGCTGACGAAGCTGGCGGCGTAGGCGATCAGCTTGCGTTCCAGGTCCAGGCCATGCAGGCGGAAATACTCCTCGCGAGGCATGAGCCACTCTTTGCGGAAATAGCCGTCGTAAGAGGGGATGCCGCCGATATCCACGTTTTCAGGGGCCCAGTCGGAGCCCAGCACCAACTCTTGCTTTTGAATCTCCGACCAGCAGGTGGCCCAATCCAGGCGGGCGCCGCTCAGGCTGTAGCTGCTGGTGTTGTCCCAGCCGACGATCACCGTGCCGGTGGGGATATGACGGGCGGCGGCCTCCCGCAGGAGGTAGCGGTCCCAGCGCCAACCGGGGGTGCTGGCGACGACCATATCCGGGCGATAGCGGTCGAACAGGTCGCCGTAGATGTTTGGGGTGAAGCGAGACTGCTGCAGGCGGACGAGCCCCCGGCGGGCAGCCCGGGAATGGCGCAGGGTCCACACGGCGCCCCTGGCCAGAAAGTACAGCATGCGCCGGCGGGCGTGCGCTTCGGCTTCCACCTGGCGGATGTAGCTGTCCACCGCTTCCAGGTTGATCCGCTTGGAGGCGCCGGCCCGGCGCAGGAAATCCAGCCAGAATTGGACCGAATTCTGGCTGCGCTGAAAGTATTCTTTGGCCTGCTGGAAGCGCAGGCCCTCGATGGTCAGGCCCGGGCGCCCGAAGCGGCGGGAGACCTGGTCTTTGAGGGCATCGTCGGTGAGCAGGACGATTTCGACCCCGGTGTCGAGCAGGGTGGGGACGAGATCGCTCTGCAGGAAGTAGATGATGGCGAGGCCGTGATCGGCGCTGATAAAGATACGTTTTTGATTCATGAGGTGAGATCGCGGAGAGACCGCCGGTCCGCCCGGCAGGCGCTCCTGTTAATTGCTCCTGTAAAGGATATCGAAGGTTTTGTTGTAGACCCAGACGAGCAAGCGACGCAAGGGCTTCCACATCGCCCGCCCGCTGGTTTGCCTCGGGGCCGGGGAGACGACTGCGCCTGCGGGAATCCCCTGGCGGGTGTTGCCCATGTGCTGCACCCACCACTCGGGGGTAGACAGGCGCAGGTAGCCGCGTTCGTTGATGCCGATATCCAGCGAGCGGACCTCGCCCATCGGGCGGTTGGAAGGGATGGGGAGCAGGTTTTGCAGCACATGGCGGCGGGCGACGAACTGGAAATGCCCGGCGCCGACGTAGTATTTCTCCCCGCGGTAGAACAGGACCAGGTCCCGGCAGCTTTCGAAGTGGGCGCGGGCGCTGGCCTCATCTCGCCCCAGGCTGCGCGCATGGCGCCAATAGTCCTCCCAGGGCAGAAAGCGCCCGCGTTCCAGGCGGGCTTCCGGCTCTTCCTGCGCCCAACGCACGGTGGCGGTCGAGAATTCATCCGGGCTCCACAGGGGCAGGCCGGTGACCATCCCGGCGTTCTCGAAGGTTTCCAGGACTTTGAGCTGGGCGGAGAGCCACCCGGGGAAGAAGTAAATGTCGCTGTCGGCATAGGCCAGGTATTCGCCGGGCGCAGCGCCAAAGATGAAGTTCCAGGCCCCGCCCTTGCCCACATTGCGGTTGGAGAGCGCCAGGTATTGGATGCGCCCCTGCTGCTCGGCTTCCAGCAGGTAGGCGCGCACCTCCGGGCAGCTGGCGTTGTCGAACACCAGCAGGTCGAAGGGCATGCCGGTGTTCTCCCACAGGCTGCCCAGGCAGGCCTTGAGCACGTCCAGGCTCTCGGCGTAGTAGCCGCCGATGAAGGGGATGTAGGTCACGATGGCGACGGTGACCCGCTCGGGTTGGACGACCTGGCTGATGGCTTTGGCGGGGTTCTGTCCGATGCGCATATCAGGTAAGGCTCCCGGTCAGGGCGCGCCGGCGGCGGCGGAACTGGCGGGCGATGGCCCAACTCAGCCCACGGCGGCGCCCATCTTTGGGGGTGAAGGTCCGTTCGGCCAGGCGCAGCAGCCGCAGCAGGGTGAGAGGCGGGCGGCGCAGGCGCCCGTCGCGCAGCTCGTGAGAGGTGTCCAGCACGGTGTACATGTGATGCCAGCCGCCGGCCAGGGCGATATTCCGCTCCGATTCTTCCAGGTCGTAGTGCGGCTTGCCCCCCGGCAGGTGGCTGTAATCGTGACTCTGGTGGATGATGTGGATCGAAGGGGTGCCGTCAACCACCGGGATACCCTGCTGGCGGGCGGCGTAGATCATCCAGTTATCCCAACCGGCGCGGCCGATGGCGAATTGAGGCATACCGGCGAACAGGGCGGGAGGAAAAACGAAATAGTCGCTGCCGGCGGGGGGGTGGAGCTGGCCGCGAGCCAGCCGTTCGGCGTCCAGGCGCTGCTCCCACCCGGGGCCGAAATCCAATTCCCGGGTCACATCCAGATCCCAGCGCTGTCCGACGAGCAGAAAGCGTTCCGCCTGCCCGGCGACCTGGCGGGCGGCGGCCACAAAATCGGGCAGCAGGAGAATATCGGCGTTAACGTAGGCCAACAAACGGCCTTTGCCGGCGGCCCGCGCCAGGTCGAAGATCGAGCTCACCAGGGGCGTACCCTGTTCGTTGCGCTCCACCTGCGGCAGGCAGGTCACTCCCAACTCGGCGGCTGCCTCCGCCAGCCCGGCCTCTTCGCCGACCAGGAAGACTTCCACCTCATCCCCCAGGCACAGCCAGGAGCGGATCGCGTTGCGCTGGATGAGGTTGATATGCGGGTTGGTGAACGGTTTAGGGGCGGTAAAAATGGTTAAGAACGACATCGTTTTTCCGTTGGTATGGCGATCACGAACGCTGGCTGCGGTCGTCGACATCGAACGCCGATTTATGCTGCACCCCGGCATTGATGCGGGCCAGCTCGGGCTCGCGCCGGAACAGGTCGAGCACCTCCAGCCAGGAGAAGTCCTGGCGCCCGCCGAAGCGGGAGACGACCGCCCGCACCAGGTCCAAATCGGCGGGCGTATCCACCGTCCAGCGCAGGTCGCCGTAATCCTGTTCGTGGTCGATCACCCGCACCCGGAAGCGGCCTTCGCTGTCGTAGAGATAAGGCATCACGTGCTCGCGCTGGTAAGGCTGGCTGGCCTCGCGCCAGGCGCGTTCCAGGGCGGGGAAGGTGCAGGCCTCCACATCCAGGCCGATCGGATAGGTGCGGCGCCAGGGCGGGGGGAGGCGGTTGGCGGCGAAGTCATGGCCTTCCAGGGCAGTCACGGTTGCGTCGATCAGTCCGGGGTCGATCAGCGGGCAGTCGGCGGTGAGGCGGACGACGACGCCGGCCCCGGCCTGGCGGGCGGCCTGGTAGAAGCGGTCGAGCACATCGTACAGGTCGCCGCGGTAGCAGGGGATGCCACGCCCGGCGCAAAACTCGGCGACCGGATCGTCGGAAGGATCGGTGGTGGTGGCGAAGATCACCTCATCCACGCTTTGCGCCAGGCGCGCCCGGTCCACCACCCAGGCCAGCATCGGTTTCCCGGCGATATCCTTCAGTATCTTGCCCGGCAGGCGGCTGGAAGACATCCGCCCCTGGACGACTGCCACAACTTTTCCAGGCTCCATCTTTCAGGTGTCCTAATTCTGGCGAGGATTGCTGCGGGCGATCTCATAAGCTTGCAGCAGCCCGCGGAAATTCTTTTCCCAATCGGCCCGTTCTTCGGCCAGGCGGCGGGCCTGGCGGCCCACCTCGGGCAGGCGGCTGCGTTCGTCCACCGCCCGGAGCATGCCCTCGGCCAGCGCCTGCTCGTCGCCATTGGGGAAGAACCAGCCCTGCGCCCCCGGCTCGATCCATTCCCGGTTGCCGGGGATATCGGAGAGCAGCACCGGCGTGCCGCAGGCCAGGGCTTCCAGCAGGGAAATCGAAGTCCCGTCGCTGTGCGAGGCGGAGATGTACAGGTCGGCGCTGCGGTAAAAGCGCGGCAGGTCGCGCTGCCCCACCTGGCCGGGGAAGAACACCCGGTCTTCAACCTGCCCCTGGTTGAAAATGCGGCGCAGCAGCCCGGCTTGCGAGCCGTTGCCCAGCATAATCAAGCGCAGTTCGGGGCGCTGCCGGGCGGCCCGGACGAAGGCGCGCGCGATCAGGTCCACACCATAAACCGGCTCCCAACTGCGGGTCGAGAGCAGGTAGAAAGGCTGCAAGTCAGGCGGCTCCGGGGCCGGCCAGGGGTCCTCCCCCGGCCCGGGCTTGAAATGCTCCAGGTCGACGCCCCAGGGGTAAGCCACGATCCGCTCCTCGGGCATGCCGAAAGCGATCGCTTTTTCCACCACGGGCCGGCAGTCGGCGATCAGCGCATCGCTGCGGCGCATCACATAGGAGGTGGCCCAGCGCTGCCAGGTGTTCCGTTCCGCATCCTGGAGCAGGTCGTAGCCCCAGGACATGCTCACCAGCGGGCGAAAGCCGCTCAGGGCAGCCAGCAGCGCCGAGGTCTGGATCGGGCCGGCGTGGATCAGATCCGGCTGTATGCGGGCGATGACTTCTTTCAGGCTGGCGAGCAGGCGGGGGCCGTTCGACAGGCGGGCCGGCTCCCGCCCGCCGGCCCAGGGCACGATGTGGACCTCCGGCGGAACAGGACGGTCCTCTAACTGGTGCCCACGCTGTTCGAGGCGCAGGTAATACACCTGGTGACCGGTGCGGGCCAGGGCGCTCAGGTAGCGGTGATCGTGCGTGGTGTAATCGCGGGTGAAGTAGAGGACTTTCATTATTCGGATTTTCTCTGTTATCCGGCAGCCCGTACCGGAGGGCAGAGCGAAAGGGCTAACTACCGAGGTCGGTCCAGCGCAGTTCTTTCCCGCAGGGGATGTCCGCCAACGCCCGGGTGCCGATCACGGCCTCGATCTCGTAGGGGAGTATGGCGCCGGGGGTGGCAGGGCGCAGCACGTCGATCATCTCGCGGGTGAACACCTCGCCGGCCTTGATCTCGCGGGCGGCGCGCAGGCAGCGGCGTTGGACGACCACGGTTTGCTGTTCGTTTTCGACCACGCGTTTATCGGGCGAGCCGAGTGCGCGCTCGAGCTCGCGGGTGCGGTCGACCATCTCACGCCAGGTCTGGGGGGTCATCGAGAAGGGATGGTCGGGGCCGGTGCGGCTGTTGTCGTCGGTGAAGTGCTTTTCGATCACCCGCGCCCCCAGAGCGACCGCGCCCAGCACGGTCGCCGGGCCGAAGGTGTGGTCCGACAGGCCCAGAATGAGGCCGGGGAACAGCGTCCGGTAGGTCTCCAGCACCCGCAGATGGATGTGATTGTAGTTCTCCAGGCTGGCGGTGTAGTTGGTGTTGCACTGCATCAGCACCAGTTGGGGGTTGATTTTGAGGATGGTATGCACGGCGCGCTGCACATCGCCGATATCCGAAGCCCCGGTGGAGAGGATCACCGGCTTGTTCTTGCGGGCGATATGCTCCAAAATCTCCAGCCAGGTGATATCCCCGGAGCCGATCTTATGGGCCGGCACGTAGGGGTCCAGGTGATCGACGGCCTCGAAATCGTACGGGGATGAGAAATAGTCGATGCCAACCCGGTCGCACTCCTCCTTCAAAACCGGCGTCCACTCGAACGAGAGCGAGGCATCCTGGTAGACTTCGAAGACCGATTTCTTCCAGGAAGCCTGGTGGGAGAGCTGAGAGCCCATTGCCTTGAAGCCGTAATCGGAGACGATCTTGGGGGCGCGGAAGTTTTGGAACTTGGCTGCATCGGCCCCGGCCTCTTTCGCCAGGCGGATGAGCAGCTTTGCCCGTTCCAGGTCGCCGTCGTGGTTGGCTGAGATATCAGCGATGAAGTAGGTAGGGTGGTTTTCGCCGATGGTATGGCTGCCGATTTGGATCTCCATGGGAATCTCCTTTATGGCTAAAGACTCTTTTCGCAAAATTCCAGGTATGCCGTCTGGAAAACCAGGCCAGGGCTTCTTCTCTGCTACAGCCCGGGCAACTGCTCCCCGGACGAGGCGGGTCAGGCGCCGGAGGCCATCTCCCGCAGCCGCTGTGGATAACCCTGTTGATAAAGCCGGTATAAGTCATCCAGGGCTGGGGAAAGGCTGGGGAGAGGTTCGCCCAGGGCGGCCTCCAGCTTATCCGTGCGCAGGGTGAGATTGGGAGAGCGGGCGGCTTTGAGCCCAGACTGTTCGACGGAAGTGGGCGTGATCAGCCCTTCATCCAAGCCAAAGCGGCGGGCCAGGGCCACGCCGAAATCGTACTTGCTGATGCACTCGCGGCTGACGGCGTGGTACAGCCCGCTCAGCCCGGCGGACAGCATTTTGATCAGAATCCCGCTTAGATGATTAGCCAGCAAGGGGCAGAAGTACACATCGGTGAAGCCCATCACCTGTTTTCCGGCCTGCAGATTGTAGAAGAAGAACTCACTCAGGCTGCGTTTGCCGGTCAGGCTCCAGCCGACCAGGTTGACGCGGGCGATGATCGCCCCTGGATCGGCCTCGGCCACGGCTCGCTCTCCATCCAGCTTGGTGCGCGCGTACACGCTGAGCGGGTTCGGCTCGTCCTCTTCGGTGTAGCTGCCCTTCTGCCCGTCGAATACCGCGTCGGTGGAGATGTGGACCAGGCGCGCTCCGCCCCTGGCGACATGCTGCGCCAGTTTACGGGGCACTTCGGTATTCAATTCGCGCGCCCGCTGCGGATCGGCTTCACAAGAGTCGAGGATCGCCAGGGCGGCGCAGTGAATGACCCAGTCGGGCTGGGTCTCATCGAGCAGGCGCTCCACAGTCCCCGGAGCCAGCAGGTCGCCCTGGATGGCGGTGAAGGCGCGGGTATGGAGCGGGTGAGCGTTGGTCAGGCCAAATACGGTATGTTCTTTCGATGCTTCCAGGGCCAGGTTGACGCCCAGCAGTCCGCTGGCTCCGGTGATCAGGATGCGCATCTTCGAAAGCCTGCTCCTTTGCCGGACCGGTTCCATCCGGAGACGGGACGGCCCGGCGCTATTCGGTTGTTTTGAGTCTGTTCTGCCGTGGCGGTTCGCACCTCGCCGCAGCAGTTACATACGAACTAATGCCCGTTGGTCAGGAGCAGTTCCGCTTCGATGGGGCGGACGATCTCCCGTACCTGTTCTACTGTGAGCCATTGGGGGTTGGTATCGCTGCTGTAGCGATAGCCGCTGGGCAGCGGTTTCCCCTTGTTCTTCCACTCGTGCACGAACCAGGGGCCGACCATGGGGGTGACGACGAACATATCGTCCAACTCGATCGTCGCCCGGGACTCATCCTCGTTGATCAGCACCTCGTGCAGCTTCTCGCCGGGGCGGATGCCCACCACCTCCAGCTCGGCCTCGGGGGCGATGACCTTCGCCAGATCGATGATGCGAGTGCTGGGGATCTTAGGGACGAAGACTTCTCCACCGCACATCTGCTCGGTGCAGCGGATAACGAAGCGCACGCCCTGATCCAGGGTGAGCCAGAAGCGGGTCATGCGGTCATCGGTGATGGTGAGTTTGCCGCCGTTCTCGCGCTGCTTGATGAAGATGGGGATGACGCTGCCGCGGCTTCCGACCACATTGCCGTAACGCACGCAGGCAAAGCGGGTGGCCTTCGCCCCGGTGTAGGTGTTGCTCTGCACGAACAGCTTCTCGGCTGCCAGCTTGGTGGCGCCGTACAGGTTGACCGGGCTGACGGCTTTGTCGGTGCTAAGCGCCATGACCCGCTTTACGCCGGTATCCAGGGCGGCGTCGATGACGTTGCTGCTGCCGAGGATATTGGTCTTGATCGCTTCCATCGGGTTGTACTCGCAGGCGGGCACCTGCTTGAGGGCGGCGGCATGGATCACAATGTCGACGCCTTCC
This sequence comes from uncultured Anaerolineaceae bacterium, assembly GCA_964391195.1. Classification (GTDB taxonomy): domain Bacteria; phylum Chloroflexota; class Anaerolineae; order Anaerolineales; family UBA4823; genus JAAYXE01. The sequence continues at coordinate 68,101 of CAYMLG010000001.1, forward strand.
ATCGCCCGTGTCAGCCGGGGCAGGTCGCGGATGTCGCCGATAAAGTAGCGCAGGCTGGGGTGATCGAAGCCGCTGGCGCGCATCTCGTGCTGCTTGAGTTCATCCCGGCTGAAGACGATGAGCTTGGCCGGGTGGTATTCCTCCAGCATGATCTGGATAAACTTTTTCCCAAAGGAACCGGTGCCCCCGGTTACCAGGACGACTTTGTCGGTCCAATTCATGTTCGACTCCATGTTGATAATTCCGTTATGGGCGGCTTTCAGAACGCACCCTACTTTTTTATGATGATCAAAGGATACTGCCCGTTCTCCCCAAAGAAGCGCGGGAAGCGCTCCTCCAGGGCGAAGAGCAGGCGCAGCCACAGGCGCCCGCCCATCCAGGAATGGACCAGGGCCCGCAGGAAACGCACGCTGACCGAACGCCAGACCCAAATCTCGACCGGCATGCGCCCGCCGACCACCTCTCTGATCCAGGCCACATCGTGCCGGTTGGTGAATGTGCCTTTCGGGGCGGTTTTCTGAGGCTTGCCTTTTCTCTGCTCCGGTGCAGGGGCAGCCGCCGGGTCGGAACGGCGCAGACGCCGGTTGATCCCACTCTGTAGGCGGTGCACCAGGCGGATCAGCGGGTCGAAGGCATCCATCAGCCGGGAGGAGGGCCAGCCGTTGACGATAGCCGCCTGCCCCCCAGCCTGCAGCACCCGGTGGACCTCGCAGTAGGCCTGCAGGTGCTGGTCTTCGGGTAAATGGTGAATGGTGTGCAGAGAAACGGCGCCGTCGAACGCGTCCGGCTTAAACGGCAGGTTGGCCACATCGCAGACGACGAACATCCCGCGCTCTCCAATCCGTTTGCGGGCTTCGCGCAGGGCGACGATGGAGATATCGGCGCACACCCGGTACTTGTAACCCCGAGAGTATTCCAGGTACTCGGGGTACTGGATGGGGCCCGACCCGGCGTCCAGCAAGTAGTCGCCCCGGGAGGGGATATGGCGCCCGACTCGCAGGTGGCAGCGGTGGATATACTCGCGGGCCACGGGACGCAGGTCTTCATAATGGGCGTTCTGGTAAACGTCCTCGCCCACCAACTGCCAGCCCACCTGGTCGTAGAATTCGCGCACTTGCCGTTTAATTTCCGCTTCGGTCGTCATCATCATCCTGTTGTCAATTTGTGTTGCCCGCTGCAGGGGCCTGATCCCACTGCCGCGGTCCCCCGGCCAGCAGGCGGAAGGTCTCGCCGAACTGGGCCTGCCCTTCCGCTCCCAGCACCCGGTCGACAGGCCAATCCTTCAGCTCCTCCCAAAAATTGAGCAGGTGCCAGGGGAAGGGGACGGGGTATTCGAAGAAGAAGCGGTAGGCATAGTTCCATGCCTGTTCGACCTGCTCCCGGCTCAAGCGATAGCGCCCGGGCTGCTCCAGGACGGCGACCAGCAGTTCGAAATACGAGTCCCAGGATACGGGATCGAGGGTGAAGGATTTTTCGCGGTAGTGGGTTTGCCCGCTGACGATCACCGGGACCCCGCTCATCGCCATCTCCATGCCCACCGTGGTGGTGTACACCAGCCCAAGGTCGGCGATCTCGACCAGGTCGTAGGTGTTGATCGGATCACCGGCTTCGACCAGGTGGATGTGCGCCGGGATCTCAGGAAGCGCCTGGCGGACCACATCCCCGACCGAAGGGCCCTTGGTATAGCGCTCGCCGGGGTGGATGCGGACGACGAGCTGCACATCCGGGCGGGCGGTGAAGAACTGCACCGTGCGCTGCAGCCACTCGGTCATGCTGTGGGTGAACACCTGCCGCCCCAGGGTGAGGCTGTCGCCGATGACATTGGCCGCCAGCAGCACGACCGGGCGACCGTCCGGGCCGTCCAGGCCGAGGGCGAGGCGCACCTTCTCCCCGCCCTGGCTGGGGAGGCCCTGCCAGCGGCGGGAAAAGTTCTCCCACAGGCTGGCCTGCTGGCGCGAGGCGAACAGGCTTTTCACCTGCTGCCACTGCTCTTCGTCCAACGGGCAGTCCTGCCGCGCCTGCCACAGCTCGCCGGTCTCTTGGCGCATGACTTCGGCGTTGCGCGCCAGCCAGATGCGCTCTCTTTGTTCGCCGAACTCATAGGTGACAATCGGGATCTCCAGGCTGCGGGCCACCTGGTACACGGCGCCCATCTCCATGATGCTGCCGTTGGGCGTCACCAACACGTCGGGGCGATCCGCCTGCATCCACTCATAAGCCGCCCGGGCGGCCTGGAAGTTGCGCTCCAGGCGTAACTGATACAGTTCGTTCTCGACCTCGACGCTCTCTTTTTGAAGGGTGTACTGGGCGTCGCGCAGAGAAACATCCTGCACCACGTTTGCCAGTTCGGCAGGGAGCTTTCCTTGACCCGCGGGTCGCACGTCCAGGAATGAGACGGCCTGCAGCAAGGGCTGCGCCTGGCTGAATACCTTGCGGGCGTAGGCGTTTTGCCGGCGCAGGTCGAAACGGTTCAGCGGCAGGCGGAAGTTGGCGTAGGGCAGGTAAGCCAGGGTGACCTCGTGCCCGAGCCCGGCGAGGGTCATCCCTAACAGGGCGGCGTGCTCGATCCAATAACGCAGGGTGGCGAAGATCAGGATGCGCCGGGGTTGGAAACCCGCCGCGGAGGACTGCTTGCGGGCCCGGGCGGCCTGTTCGCTCCAGGACGGCAGGGCCCGCTCCAGCTTCGCCAGAGAAAAGCTCTTGTTCAGCGGGCGTCCTTGCTGGCGGAGCTGCCAATAGACCTCGGCGGTGAAAGGGATTTCGCCGAGCACCTGCTTGATCGTGCGTTTGCTCAGAAAACTCACGCCGGACGCTCCTCGATCTGCCAGGATAAGCGCGGCCGCACCGGCCCCACCCGCGGCTCTGGCCACTGCATCCCCGGCGCCCCGGCCGCGTCTACGGTGAAGGTGAGCGCCTGCTCTTCCTGGAAATACCGGCGGATGCGGTACGAACTGGCGTTGACCCCGAGCACGTAGCGGCCCTCATTGAGGAAATCGGCCGGGATGGTGCAGCGGCTGGCATAGCGCCCGGCCGGGCGGGTCCGCAGGCGCTCGAAAGTTTCGGGGTCGTCGGTATCGAAAGATGTGAAGACAAATTCACCCCGGGCGGTCATCAGGTACACCCCCACCCGCAGGCCGGTGAGGGGGGCGTCCAGGCAGTAGCAGATTTCGATGGTGATCGGATCGACCGAGCGCACCGTGTCCACCGAGCGGCCGCGCTCGTCCACCAGCCGGATCGATATCGGGCGGAAGGGAGCGGCTTCGACAGGGACTTCCTCTGGTGTCCAGAAGCGCTCGCCGGTTTGGGCGAACCCGGAGGACATGTAAAAATCGACAGCCGCCGGTGTAGGCGCACGCAGGATTAGCTCGCCGTGGTCCAGGACGATGGCCTCTTCCGTCAGGCGCAGCACGGCGGACATATTGTGGCTGACGAACAGCACCGTCCGGCCTTCCTGGGCCACGTCGCTCATCTTGCCCAGGCACTTGCGCTGGAATTCGGCGTCGCCCACCGCCAGGACCTCGTCCACCACCAGGATTTCCGGTTCCAGGTGGGCAGCCACGGCGAACGCCAGGCGCAGGTACATCCCGCTCGAGTAGCGCTTGACCGGGGTGTCGATGAACTTCTCGACCTCGGAGAAGGCCACAATCTCGTCGAACTTGCGGTCGATCTCCAGGCGCTTCATGCCCAGAATGGCGCCGTTGAGATAGATATTCTCCCGCCCGGTCAGCTCGGGGTGGAAGCCGGTGCCCACCTCCAGCAGAGAGCCCACCCGCCCGTGGATCTCGGCGTACCCGGCGGTCGGCTCGGTCACCCTGGAGAGGATTTTCAACAGGGTGCTTTTGCCGGCCCCGTTGCGCCCGATCACGCCCAGCACCTGCCCTTTTCGCACCTCGAAGTTGACATCGCGCAAGGCCCAGATGGAATTAGCGGGCTGCCCGTTGCGCAGGCCATCTCCGCGCAGGGCAGAACGCACCAGCCGGGCGGGGGCTTTCGCCGCTTCCACCAGGCTGTCGCGCAGGGTGCGGTATCGTTCTGGGGCGGCGCCGATCCGGTAGCGCTTGCCCAGGTTTTCAACACGGATGGCTAAATCGGTCATACCATATCAGCAAACGTGCGTTCCATGCGGCGGAAGTAGAACAGGCCGCTGACCAGCGCCAGCAGTGCGATCCCGGCCGAGACAGCCAGCATCGGGCCGGGAGGAGTGCCGGCCCCCAACAGCGCCCACCGGAAGCCCTCGACCACCCCTGTCATGGGGTTGAGGGAGTAGAGCAGACGCCACTTCTCGGGGATCAGGCTGGCCGGGTAGGCGATTGGGGTGATGAACATCCAGAATTGGGTCAGGAACGGCAGGATGTAGTTGATGTCGCGGTAGTAGACGTTCATGGCCGAGAGCCACAGCCCCACACCCAAAGCGGTGATCACGGCCAGGAGCAGGAACAGGGGCAGGGTCCACACCGCCGGGGTGATCGAGACCTGGTAGACCGCGCCGGCCGGCGCCCCAAGTTCGGGCGGCACCGGCACGGGCACCACGGTGTAGTAGACGATCATGGCGATCAGCACGGCGAAGGCGATGGCGAAATCCACCACTCCAGCCAGGACGTTCGAGATGGGGATCACCAGCCGCGGGAAGTAGATCTTGGTGATCATGCTGCGGTTCTGGATCATCGAGCGCCCGGCGTCGGTCAGGGCTTTGGTGAACAGGCCCCAGGGCAGCAGCCCGGTGTAGAAGAAGATCGGCCCCGGCAGGTCCTCGGTGGGCACCTTCGCCAACCGCCCGAAGAAGATGGTGAACACCACCATGGTGAAGAAGGGCTGGATGATCGCCCAGGCGACGCCCAGGGCGGTTTGCTTGTAGCGCACCTGCAGGTCCCGCAGGGTGAGGAAGTACACCAGCTCGCGGTATAGCCACAGGTCGCGCAGATTCAGCGCCGACCAACCTTGCGAGGGGCGCAGGATCAGCACTTCTTCTTGGGGTTTGGGGCTAACGACCGGTTCCACCATAATGCAGTGTGGAGGGGATTCCCCGCGCCACGAGCGCGCTCGCGGCGGGGAAATATGCCTCAGGCAATACTTTCCTTGTGTTCCTGGTACCAGGCAATCGTGCGGCGCAGGCCTTCCTCGAAGGAGGTGCCGGCGCGGAAACCGAAGTACTTCTCGGCCCGGGTGACATCCAGGGCGCGCCGCGGCTGCCCGTTCGGCTTGCTGGTGTCCCAGATGAACTCGCCGTCGAAGCCGGTCAGGCTGGCGATCAGGTTGGCCAGGTCTTTGATGCTGATCTCGTTGCCCGACCCCAGGTTGACGGGTTCGCTGCTGTTGTAACGCTCGGCGGCCAGCAGGATGCCCTCGGCCGCGTCTTCCACATAGAGGAATTCACGGGTGGGCGAGCCGTCGCCCCACAGCACCACCTGCTTCTCGCCGCGCTCCTTGGCTTCCACGCATTTGCGGATCAGGGCCGGGATGACGTGCGAGGTCTCCAGGTTGAAGTTATCCCGCGGGCCGTACAGGTTCACCGGCAGCAGATAGATGGCGTTGAAATCGTACTGCTCGCGGTAGGCTTGAGCCTGTACCAGCAGCATCTTCTTCGCCAGCCCGTAAGGGGCGTTGGTCTCTTCCGGGTATCCATCCCACAGGTTTTCCTCATTGAAGGGCAGGGGGGTGAACTTCGGATAGGCGCAGATGGTGCCGATGGCGACGAACTTTTCGACTCCGTACTTCCAGGCCTCGTGCATCAGTTGGGTGCCCATCATCAGATTGATGTAGAAAAAGTCTGCCGGGCGGGCGCGGTTGGCGCCAATGCCGCCGGCCAGGGCGGCCAGGTGGATCACGACCACATCGGAGGTCCCGCTGCCGGAGGGCTCCAGGTTGGCGTCCTGGTAGAGGCGGCGGATCGCATCCAGGTTAGTGAGATCGTACTCCTCGATCCTGGGGATGATGATCTCTTTCGCACAGCGTTCTTTCAGCTTCTGGGTGACAAACGAGCCGAGAAAGCCAGCTCCGCCTGTAACGATAACCCGGCGGTTTTTCCAAAACTCGATTGACTGAACATCAGACATGGGCACAGCTCCCGATTAACACAGCAAGATATTATTGAACGATAAACCAGGCGTTGCGGTAGCGCTGGTCTTGAGGCTCGCGGAACAACCCGCTGCGCAGGGCGGTGAGCACTTCGCGCACGCCGTCATCCACGCTCAGGCGGGTGGTGAAGCCGAGCTGGCTGCAGACCTTCTCGAAGGAAACCCGGATGTCGCGCATATCGCCGCCGAAGGTCATATCCTTGTAGTTCACCACGGTCTCCGGCAGGCGCTTGAGGATCAGCTGCACGATTTCGTCTTTGGTGTGGTTGCCCTCCGCCGAGCCCAGGTTGTACACCTGGCCGCGGACCTGCTCTGCAGGCGCCTGGAGCCCGAGCAGCAGGCCGCGCACGCCATCCTGGATGTGGACGAAGGAGCGAGAATAGCCGCGCTGGTAGATCAGCAGTTCGCGCCGGGTGTAAGCCTCCAGGACGAACTGGTTGACGATCATATCAAAGCGGGTGCGGGGGGATAGACCGTAGACGGTCGCCAGGCGGAAGATGAGCGGGGCGCAGGAGGCGTCTTTTTGACCCAGCAGGTAGCGCTCGGAAGCGATCTTGGTCTCGGCGTAGAGCGATTGGGGGTTGGGCGGGGTGTCCTCGGTGACCGGCTTGCCCTCGGGCGCCAGCCCGTAGACGCTGTAGGTGGACACGTACAAAAAGCGCTCGACACCGAGCTGTTCCGCCTGCTCGAAGACCCGTTGGGTGGACTCGACGTTGTAGCGCCAGGCCACCTGCCGCCCGACCGACTGGCAGGCGGGAAATCCGGCGATGGCCGCTAAGTGGATGACCGCGGACGGGGTGGGCCAGTCGTCGCGCAGCGTCGTGCGGACCGCACGCGGCTCCCAGACATTGGCTTTGACGAAGTGGAAATTGGGGTGAGGGAAGAAAGCCAGGAGCGATTCGCCCCCGTAGAGCAGGTCATCGATCACCGTGACCCGATACCCGCTGCGCAGCAGCGCGCCGGTCAGGGCTGAGCCGATATACCCCGCTCCACCGGTGACGACGATGTGGTTGTTGTGGCCCGGGACAGAAACATCCTGGCTGGCGCTCATGCTTTCTCCTCGATTCTCAGGTGGACTTTCATGCCGCGCACTTCCAACACCGGGGCCCCCGGCTGGTCGGCGACGGATACCTGCTGTTCCAGGCAGGTCAGCCGGCAGATTTCGGCGATATCTCCGTCTCCGTCGATACAGACCTGGTTGTAGCCGGCTTTTTTAACCGTATCCAGCAGTTCGATCACCCGGCTGCGCGTGCGGCGGTAGAGCACCATAGAGGTCTCGATGTAGTTCATCGTCAACCGCGCCCGGAAGGCAATCCCTTCCGGGGTGATGATATAGCGCAGTTTTCGGCGTTGGGCTCGCTTGACTTTGACATAACCCTTGGCAACCAGGCGTTTCAAGTGCCAGTTGATCGTGCCCACTGCCACATTGAGCTGGGTAGCCAGGTGTGCTTGCGTGATGTCTGGATTCTGCTCGATATGTTCGAGCAGCTTTATCTCGCGGGCGGCTTCTGATTCAGTCTCCATGGATAATTCCAAAATTCAGCCGTTGAATTATAACCCTAACCCAATATAAATCAAGATCATTCTGTGCCTGGTGTCATGGCTTTCTCAAGAGTAAGGAGTAACCTCTATTTTTCAAGGTCATGTCGCCTGGTGTGCACGCACAACCTTTCAGCAGAAAAAAGAATTGTTGTTCGGGAGTTTGGGCGACCTTCGCCCAAACTCCCGAACAATATATATTACTGACAATGCCTGCATACCTGCGCCTGCCGGGCGTGCAACGATAAAGGTCACCAGTAGTGGTTTTTACCGCTGATGATAGGGACATTCCTCCTGGGCGCCGTCTCGCGGGGTGAGCACCCACACATGGGTTCTGCGGACCGTGTACTTGGGCTCGTAGTAGCACAGCATCGGTTCGCTGACCCAGGTGACCCAGGCATCGTTCTCCGCGCCCCAGCCTTCATCCTCTTCCGCGTAGCGCACTTTCAGCGGTTCGTTAATGATGGCTGCAAAGCGGTGGTTCGCCAAATCCTGGTAGAACTCTTTGAAATACTCGGCGTCGCCCGACAGGGCTTTATCCATCACCAGCTTCTTCTCGTACTCGGGGACGAGGGGCACATCGCCGACGTAGCCGAAGGTGAGCAGTTGGCGCTGATCCATGAACAGCACCTCGCCGCCCTCCTGGCGGACCCGTTCCACTTCGCTGCGTACCAGCTCCAGGGTCCAGTCGATTTTGTCCTGTTCGGGCAGCTTCAGCGGCTCCACGTCCAGCATGGGGTGGAAGGCCGGGATGGCGACGGCCAGCAGCACCAGGAGCTGCAGCCAGCGGCTCTCGGACTGCAAGCCCTCGATCACGCCTCGCCCGGCCCGCTCCCAGGCCAGGGCGGCGGCGAAGAGCAGGCCGATCAAGAACATATCCAGGTTGTGGAGGTTGCTGCCTCCACCGATTTTCACGCTGACCACCAGCCCGACGACCAGGAAAGCGCTCAGAGCGGAGAGAATGCCCGCTTTCTGCCAGAAGTTAAGCTCCCAGCGGCGGGTGCGGGCCAGGTAGAGCAGCAGAACGATCAGCGCCCCGGTCGCCAGCAGCAGGCCGAGGACGATCCCCAACCCGTAGGTGGGGTTGGGCCACAGCCGCGACCAGATGAGCGGCTGGTCGGTGATCGCCTGGTTGAAACCTTCCAGGTCGATGGCGGTGATCGCCTGGGCGGCTTCGCCCGAGGCCTGGGCAGCCGGGGTGGGGATGGCGGCTGCCGTGGGCTGGCCCGCCGTCCCACCGGCAGCCGCCTGGCCGGAGAGCCGGCTGAAATAGGAGCTGAGACGCCTCCAACCGCCGGAGAGGGCAAAGCCGCCCAGAATACCCGCCAGGCCAAAGCCGAACACCCGCGACCAGTCCTGGCGGAGCAGGCGGCGCTCTTGCGGTTCGGCATCTACCAGCGCGTTCACCCCCGCCCAAATGGCCGGGGCGAACATCCAGGTCAGGCGGCTTAGTTGAGCGTAATAGCCGGCGACGAACACCAGAGGCAGCCCAAGCCAGAGCGGCTTCTTGCGGGCCAGGGCGACCAGCACGGCGCTCAATACCAGGGGGGTGTAGATCGGCCCCTGGTTGAGGAACAGGAAAGCCCACAGCCCGGCCCAAATCCACGGGACCAGCTGGCCGCGCTGCGGGCGGAAGGCGACCCACCCCAGGATGGCATAGGGTACGGTGAAGACGAGCCCCGACCAGAACCTGACTTGCCAAATCGTCACCCCGGGCAGCAGGAAGGGCAATCCCCACAACGCCTGCCGCCCCTGGTCGATATAGGCTTCCAACGGCCGGTCGGCCGGGTAGTTGTACAGCTCGCGCCCGAACATGAGCGAGTAATCCCAGATGCGGTTGCCTTCAGACCACGAAATGGACAGCGGGTAATCGGTGACCCACACCAGGGCGCTCCCCATGGCGAACACGCTGCCCACCAGCAGGAATCCGGCCAAGGCCGGGTTCCAACGGACGATCTGCTCCCTGCTGCGGGTCGCCAACAGAGCGATCGCCCCCGCCGTGCTGATGAACACCGCCAGGCGCGAGCCCGCCTGGTCCAGGGTGAAGCCCACGTGCGTGTATAACAGCAGCTTGGCCGGATAAACCGCCAGGAAGGCGATCAGCAGCCAGCGCAGCACCCCCATCCGCTCGCGCACACGTATCACCAGGCGTTCGATTGGCGCCAGGACGCCGGGCGCCCACAGGCTCAGCAGCACCCACAGGAAGATCACCACTCCGAAGGCCAGCAGCCCGGCGAGGGGGATGCCCCAGGTGATCGAGAAGGTAGCGATCCAGTTGCTGGTACTGCTGCCTACCCGGACCAGGTCTTGCCCACCGAAGACAAATACTCCCACAGTCAAGAGTGTGGCGAGCACACGGAAGCTCAATTCTTGCCAATCCTGTCGTTTCATCGTTCCAGCCTAAACTTGCGAATGAAATCTTTCATGGCGTAACGTCCGCGAATAAGCGTTCGTAGGCCAGGCACATTTTATCCAAAGTGAAGCGTTCGCGCCCGAGCGCCTGGGCGGCGGAGCCCATCTCGCTGCGCCGCCCAGGGTCTTGCAGCAGGGCGATCAGGGCCGCGGCCAGGGCCGGCGGATCGCCGGGGGGGACCAGCAGGCCGGTGCGCCCCGTTTCGACCGCGCTTTCGATCCCGGGCAGGCGAGAGGCGACCACCGGCAGCCCGGCGGCCATCGCTTCGAGCAGCGCTACCGGCAGCCCCTCGGAGAGCGAGGGCAACACGAACAGGTCAGCCGCGGCGAGCAGGGCGGGGACGTCATCACGGTTCCCGAGCCAGCGCACCGCCGGCGCAGCCCCCAGCGCCTGGGCCTGGCGGGCCAGCTCCGGGCGCAGCGGCCCCTCCCCCGCCACGGCCAATACGGTCTGCGGGAAGCGCTCCAACGTCTGGGGCAGCGCCTGGAGCAGGGTGATATGGCCTTTCTGGGGCACCAGCCGCCCGACGGAGAGCGCCAGGCAGCCGCCTTCGGGCACACCCAGGGACTGCCGGACCCGGGCTCGCTCCTCAGGAGCGAGGGACGGGCGCCGGTCGAAGTCGATCCCGTTGGGGATGATGCGGATGCGTTCCCGGCGCACGCCCTCCTGTTCGACCGCAGTCTGGCAGGCCTGAGGCGAGACGGCGACCAGGCAGGCGGCCAGCTTGGAATTGATCAGCCGCCCGTGGAGCCAATCCAGCCACCAGGTTGGGTTGCCCACCCGCCCGTGGTGCGTGCCCACCCGCACGGGCGTCCCCGCCAGCCAGGCGAGGGGCAGCCCGATCAGGTTGCTGTGCGGGGTGAAAGTCTCGATCACCTGCACCTTTGTGCGGCGCAGCAAAGCCAACAGGCGGACCAACCCGCCTGCCAGCCGCAGGCTGTTGCGCAGCGGGCTGCCGTCCTTGCGCCAGGCGTCCAGGTTCACCACCGGGAAGGGCGATTCGGCCTGCCAGGCGCTTGCCAGCCCCTCTTTGTCGTAGAGAAAGGCGACGACCACCCGCCAGCCCCGGCGGTGGAACCAGGCGGCCTGCGCCCGCAGCACCTGCTGGGCTCCGCCGGTGGCCATTTGCGAACCCAGGAATAAGATCGATCGGCTCATCGTTGGTAGCGATAGCGCCGCCGCCAGGCGGCGAGCAGACCCCGGCGGGCAGAGGGGCTCAGGAAGGTGCCCAGCAGCCCCAGGTAGGCGCTCAGCAGGGCGGGGTGCAGGCGGATGGCCATCAGGCTGAGGCGGCGGGCGAAGGCAAACTGTTCCTGCGATCCCGCGGACAGCAGATTGTGGCTGAAGTTGGCATACATCCTGGCCAGCGCCTTGCGCCGGAAAGCCGGGCGGAGGGCGGGGTCCTCGGCGAAAGCCTTGTGCATGTAGCGCTCGAAGGAGGCCAGCGCGGCGGCTTTGCCGGCTGAGGCATTGTCAGGGTGCACCCGAATCTTGCTCAGCGCCTCCGGAATACAGGCCAGCGGGTAGCAGCGGGCAATCCGCCGCCACAGATCCAGGTCCTCGCCCCAGCGCAGGGTTTCATCGAAGCCGCCGACCTCATGCAGGACGGCCGCAGGCGCCATCACACAGGGGACCGCAATCAGCACCGACCAGTAGAGCAGCATCCCGGGGTACACCCGCCCGCTAAAAAAGGAAGTATCCCGCAGGCCGAGATGGGCGCCCGAGTCGTCGAATTTCAGATAGTGCGAGTGGACCAGCCCGGTGCCGGGGTGTTCCTCCAGGTAGGCGACTTGTTTCTCCAGTTTGGATGGCTCGAACAGGTCGTCAGAATCGAGGAAGGCCAGGTACTTGCCCCGCGCCAGGCGGATCCCCTGGTTGCGCGCCGCCGAGACACCCTGGTTGGATTGGTACACGTAGCGCAGCCTCTCCCGGTGGGCATAAGTTTCGAGCCAAGCCCCGGTGCCGTCCGTCGAGCCGTCGTCCACCACAATGACCTCAACCTGGCGATAGGTCTGGGACCATACGCTCTCCAGCGCTTCCGCCAGATAGCGGCGCCGGTTGTAGGTGGGGATGATGACGCTGACCAGAGGAGGGTTCATGACTGTGCCTGTAAACCCATCGCAGACCTCAGCCCAGGATCCGGGCCCAGGCTTCCACCCGGCGGTTGATCTCCTCCGGGCTGAAAACATCGTGTTCGTGCGGGTTCCAATTCCGGTCCGTGGTTTGAATCCCCAGGGCTGCGGCGGTATCCTGGAGCAGGTTCCAACCAGCCCTGCGGGCTTTGCGCTTGAGCTTGTCGAAGGTCAGCCGTTTGACTTCCGCCGAGACCTGCACCGGCCGGGGGACCGCTGTTTCGCCCTGGAATACGCTCCGCAGCAGGGCTGCCAGGTTGGCAATCGCGTCGCCCCGGCTCATCATCTGGCGCCGCACCCATGCCTCCAGCGGGCCCCAGTTGGCTTCCGCCGGCTGGCTGTACATCGCCTGCAAAAATTCTTCCTGGGTTCTGAGCTGGGCGGTCAGATCGTACCATTCGTTGTACAGGAAGTCCGGCATTGGGTAAGGCGAGAGCATATAGACCGGCTTGGCGGCCACGGCGGCTTCCAGCAGGGTGGTGCTGTACGAGGACAGCACGATATCGCTGGCCAGGATCCACTCTCGCACGGTGCCGTCCTTGATGACGTGCAGGTGGGGCGTCAGCTCGCCCGAAAGGTCCCGGATCGCCTGGGCAAAACTCTGCTCGGGGATGGCCGGCCGGGGGCGGACGATCACTTCCACCCGGCCCTCTTCGCCGGCCTTGCGCCACCAGTGCGCCGCCTCGCGCAGCGAATCGCGGGCGAAATCGCGGTAGCGGTAGGCGTCATCGGGGTTGAACCCCCGGCGGATCCGGTCGCGGACCATGTGGTCTCGAAAAAAAGCCCAACCGTAATTTTCGGGGACAAAGATCCAGCGCTTCTCCGGGTCGAGCCCGAACCGGGAGGCGAAAACCTCTCGCCCGATCTCGAAGTAGGCCCGGTAGGGCGGGCAGTACAGCGCCAGGGAAGGATTGCCATTCACAGTGATGTTTTCCGCCGGCACTCCGTTGGCTTGCAGATATTCGGCGAAGAAATCCCCCCAGGCGTGGTGGTGTACGAAGCTGCGGGCGAAGCTGTCCTTGGGGGCCTTGAAACCTTGTTGGGTTTTGCCCAGCACCTGTTCGAAGGCCAGGTTTACAAAGAGCGCTTCGGGCCAGGCTGCGACCAGCGGCTCCAGGCCGGCATCTTTGACCGAGACGCAGTATGGAATTGCGACCACCTGCGGGCGCACCCGGGCCGTGTACGCCGGTAGATCGCCAACGATGGAGGCTACCTCGCAAGTCAGGCCATAGTCCCGCTCGAGCAGGTATTTGACCGCACAGGCGATGTCCAGCTCGCGGGCGGCGTGTTCGACGAAGTAGACGAGGTCAACGTTTTTCATGATGCGGATGCACTCTTCAACTGCTGAAGGTAAAACTCGGCCAGTTCGAGGTCGAGGGGGTCGTCGATATCGAGCGATTCGATCCGCCCCATCTCGTAGGGGCGGACGTGTTCGCCGTACAACAGGCCCTGCTCGATCGTCGCCCGGCGCACGACCAGCACGGCGGGGCCGTTGCGGGCGTAGACCCGCGGTTTGGCCTGGCGGCGGAGGACCAGCGGCCCTTCCAGGAACGGCACCAGGCGGCCGTCGGGCTCCAGGCGCATGACGGACACCGGGTTGTACTGGTGGGGCACCGCGACCACCGATACGACCGTGTCGGCCCCGCTGGCTTCGAGCAGCTCCACCGCGGCATCGATGTCTTCCGCCCGGCGCAGGGGAGAGGTGGGCTGCAGCAGCACGACCGCCTGCGGCATATACCCCTCCCGCTCCCGGAGCCAGCGCAGCGCGTGCTGGATGACCGGCACGATGGGGGTATCGTCCCGGGCCAGCTCAGGTGGGCGCAGGTAGGGGGCGTCCACTCCGCACGCCCGGCCGGTGGCTGCGATTTCGGGGTCGTCGGTGTCGAGCAAGAGGCGGCTCAAACGGCGGCTCCGGCGGGCGGCATCGCAGGTGTACGCCAGCAGCGGACGCCCGCCCAGGGGGGCGATATTCTTATGGGGGATCGCTTTCGATCCCCCGCGGGCGGGGATGATCCCAAGGACCTCCATCAGTAGGTGATCCGTTTCTGAATGGAAAATTCTGCCGTGGCCAGGATCGCGGCAATGCGCTCCCCGGCGTGGCCGTCTCCGTAGATCGGCTCGGACGGGTAGCGACCGTTGGCTAACTGCTTGCGCACGGCTTCCACGATCTGCTCGCGGTCGTAATCGGTGTCGATCACGTTCCGGCCGCGCTCCCGCCCCGCCTGGCGCGTGCCGATATTCACTGCAGGCGTTCCCAGGTACGCGCCCTCGCGGATAGCGGCGCTCGAATTGCCGATCTTGCACGCGCAGCGCTTCATCAGGCGCACGTAGGTTTCAACCGAGAAGTTCTTGTAGAAGCGGATATAGTCGTGCGGATAATGCTCGCGGAACTTGCGCATGCCCCGAGCGATATCCTCGGAACCGGCGTCTACGTTGGGCCAGAGCATGATGGTCGGCATCTGCAGGGTTTGCAGGGCCATCAGGGTCTCGGTGATCTGGCGTTCGCCGTCGCCGAACTCGGTGGTCACCGGGTGCTGGGAGACGAGCAGGAAGGGCTCATCGAGGTTGATCTGCCCGCCCACGCCTTCGTACTCCAGCCAGGCCCGTTCCGGGAGCTGGCTGTCCTCGCAGGCGATCTCGGCCACCAGGTCGATGCGCGGGCAGCCGACGACGTGCACCGTCCTCGGGTCTTCGCCCATGTGGATGATGCGCCTGCCCGCCTCCTGGTTGGCCGGGAAATGGATGTGCGCCAGCTTGGTGACCGCATGGCGGATGCTCTCGTCGATGGTGCCGGAGACCTCCCCGCCCATGGTATGAGCCAGGGGGATGTTCATGTAGGCTGCAGCCACCGCCGTCGCCATCGTCTCGAAACGGTCGCCGACCGTGACGACCACATCGGGGGCCAGGTTTTCGAACACGGTGGGCAGTTCGAGCAGGCCCAGCCCGGTCGATTTCGCCATCGTCACCGGGTTCTCGCCCTCGATGATCATGTGCACCCGCGCGTTGGGCGTGAATCCATCGGCTTCGATGACTTCGACCACCGAACCGAAGCGGTCCAGCAGCGCGGAGGCCCCGGCGACCAACTGCAGCTCCAGGTCGGGGTGGTTTTGAACCGCGCGCATCACGCTCTTGATGCTGCTGTAATTGGCGCGGGATCCGACAACGATACAAACTTTACGCATAACGGTTTCCTTCAGTTTAGAATGCCTCTAAATCTTCATCCATCAAGACCCGCCCGGCGGGGATGGTGCGGGCCGCGCGGCGGCCCAAGACCTCGGTATAGCGGGCGGCGGGGATGCCGGTCCCCGGCTTTTTGATCCCGATCATCTCGGGGGTGAGCACCGCCCCGGCCGGAATCTCCACCAGCGAAACCAGGCTCTTCTCGAATATCTCCTTCATGCCGCGGAAGCGCTCGGCGCTGCTCTTATCCACCGGGTGGGCCAGCATCACCTCGATCGCCCGGATGCCCTCCACCAGCCCGGCAAATTCGGCCGGCTCCAGCGAGTGCCTGGCATCGCTCCCGTACATCAGGCGGCTGAAGGTGAAATGCTTTTCGATCACCGCCGCTCCCAGCGTAACCGCCGCCAGAGAGGCGTAGGGGGTGAGGGTGTGGTCCGACAACCCCACCGGTTTTCCGTAGCGGGCCTTCATCTCCAGCATCACGTTCAGCCCCACCTGCTCGTAAGGACAGGGGTATTCGGAAGTGCACTGCAGCAGGGTGAGCCGGGATGTGCAGCGCAGAATGGTATTTACCGCCGCATCCAGTTCTTCCCAGGAGCTCATCCCCGAGGAGAGGATCACCGGTTTCCCGGTGCGGGCCGCGGCTTCCAGCAAGGGCAGGTTGGTCACCTCGCCGGAGGGGATTTTATAGGCTTCCACCCCGACCTCCTCAAGCAGCTCGACCGCCTCGATGGAGAAGGGCGAGGACAAAAAGGCGACCTGCTGTTCCTCGCAGTGCGCCTTGAGCGCTTTCCACTGTTCCCGGCTAAACCCGGTGCGCTCGAAATATTCATAGCGGGGCTCACCCTTAAAATAGGGCGGCATAGGGGCGTCGCGCAGGGTTTCGGCGGCGGCGATATGGGTCTGGAACTTGACCGCGTCGACTCCGCAGGCTGCCGCGGCTTCGATCAGTTTAAGGGCGTTGCCGAAGCTGCCATCGTGCACTGAGCCCACCTCGGCAATGATCTCCACTTTCGATGTGTTCATCGTCTTATCTTCCTTCGCCAGGGCCGCGGGCCGGGCGCCGGCTTACCCACGGCTTTTCTCTGACGCCTGGATCAACTCAATTATTCTCCGGCAGGCCTGCCCGTCGAACGGGGCGATCTGCGCCGCACAGTCCGCCTGGGCCTGGCGCAAGGATCGGGCGTAGTCTGGGTCGTTGAAGCAGCGGGCCAGGACCGGGCCGAGCCGGTCGAGCCCTTCGACCTTGATCACCCCCGGCAGATGATCGTAAATATCGTAGCCCAGGCCGGCGGTATCGATCACTACCGCGGGGATGCCGAGCAGCACGGCCCACAGCACGGTGGTGGAAAAGCCGGCGGCGAACAGGTCTGCGACGGGTAAGACCTCCTGCAAGGGTTCTTCCAGGATTCTGGCCTCGTACTCGCTTTCCAGGAAGCGATACTGAGCCGGGTCCGACTTGGGGTGAAGTGAGAGCAGCAGGTTCGCCCCGCTGCCCGCCAGGGCCTGCACCAGGGAGCGGGTTTCAGCCCAGTGCTGATTGGCCTCGATCAGGTTGTGCTCCACCAGGTGAGGCACGGCGCACACCAGGTTGGGCCGCTCCGCGGGCAGCGAGTATTTCTGCCCCAGCGCCCGGCGCAGTTCGCCCGCCTGCCGGGCCCGCCGGTACAGGCCGTCATGGCTGGGGTTGCCGGTCACCCGCAGCCTGGAGGCCGGCACACCCTGGCTTGCGAAGCGGCGGCGGTCTTCCTCTCCGGTGACCGTGACCCAGGTGGTATGGCCTCCACCCAACACCCAGGGGTTGGACGGGAGCATGCCCATCCAGGCCAGGGCCAGGGTGACAGCCGGCGAATAAAACAGCAGCGGCCCGTACAGGGTCTCCTTCACCTGGGCCGGGTAGCGAAGGCGGATCCAGCGCTTGAGCAGGGTTTGCCCGCCCGATCCCGGATGATAGAGCGGGTCGTCTTTGCGCAGCAGGCCCAGGTCTTTGCCGTCCGGCAGATTGGCGTAGGCATAGGAGACCAGGATGGTCGGGCAGCCGGCTTCCTGCGCGGCCTTGAGGAAGGCCAATTCGCCGTTCAGGTGCCGGTCGCCGGAGACCAGCAGGGCAGCCGGTCGGGTTTCGGCCAGGACCGCTCGCGCCTGGCGCAGGGACCTGGACAGCTCGCGCAGGGTGCTGCCCAAAGCCAGGGGCCACCAGCGGGCGAGAGTTTTCCGCAGCCCGCGCTTCTGCCTGGGCAGCGGCCTGGCCCCGGAGTGCGCGCGGCCGCCGGGCGCGTACAATCGCCGCACCTGCACTCCGCGCGGCAGGTGCCCGAGGGCGAAGGCTTCCATCCCGCGATCGGCCAGCACCATCACGGGGGTGTAGCTTCCCTCCGCCTGGATCGCCTCTGCCAGCAGGAGCATTTCCTTCAGGGCCGAGGTGTTGGCCGGCTGCAGCAGGACCGTGCTCATGGTCTCCTCGCCAACGGCCGGGCCGGCACGCCGACCACGGTAACGCCGGGGGGGACATCGCGGACGACAACCGCCCCCGCCCCGACGATGGCCCCGCTGCCGATCGAAATGCACTGGCGGACGGAGGCCCCCAGGCCGATATGCGCCCCGCTGCCGACCTGCACCGTGCTGGCCAACCGCGCCCCGCTGGCCACGTGAACGTGATCGCCGATGCGGCAGTCGTGCTCGACGATCGCCCCGCTGTTGACGATCACGTTTTCGCCCAGCACCGCCCCGGCGTTGACAATGCAGCCGGGTAAGAGCTGCGCGCCGCGGCCGATCTCGGCCCAGGAAGATACGATCGCCCGCGGGTGGATGATCATCAGCGGCTTGAGGCCGTAGGCCAGGCCCAGTTCGTACAGCTTGCGGCGGGGGCCGGCGTCGCCGGTGGAGCCCAGGCCGACGGCGAAGTGGTCCACCCCCCGGGCGAGCAGTTCCGGCAGCAGCTCATCGCCGCCCAGGACGGGCACATTCAGGACGCTTTTGCCCCACAGCGAAGGGTTGGAATCCAGGATGCCGGCCAGTTCGGCTGCCTGGCTGCTCTGCACGCAGTCGATCAACACCCGGGCATGGCCTCCGCCGCCAAAGAGGACACAAACCGGCCGCGAAGAAGCGCTCATGCCCGCACCTCCTCACCCCCGTCTTTGGACCCCGGCCCGGGGAGATCGTAAAAGGTCTTGGTGATCAGGCGCTCATCCAGGGGCGTTTCTTTCAAGTGCTGCAGGATAATCTCAGCCGCCCGGCCGCCTCCGTAGGGGTTCTGCAGCCCGCGCAGGCTGAGGCGGAATTCGCCAGAAACCGCCTGCCGGATGCCGGCCAGGATCTGCTCGCGATGGTAGCCGGTGTCGATCACGTTCGCGGCCCGCAGACGGCCTTCCTGGCGCGTGCCGATATTGACCACCGGCAAGGTGAATGAAGCGGCTTCCAGGATGCCGCTCGATGAATTGCCAACCATTGCCCGGGCGATGTTCATCATGCTGAAAAAGTCCTGGATGCCGAAGTTATCGACAATGCGGGCCGAGGCGTGTTCCTGCACGTAGCGGCGGATCTTCTGAATGATCACCCGCCCGTTGGTGTCGGCGTTGGGTAGGGTGAAAACCACCGGCAGCCCACTGGCCTCCAGGGCGGCCAGCAGCTCGTCCGCCTGCCAGGGAGCCTGCTCGAACTCCAGGGTGACCGGGTGGAAGGTCACCAGTAAGGGCGGCGGGTCCAGGCACAGGTTGTAGCGGGCTTCCAGATCGGCCGGGGGCAGCAGGGGGAAATCGTTCAGGTTGTCCAGGCTGAGCGCCCCGGAGACGATCACCCGCCAGGGCTCTTCGCCGAGTTGGATCACCCGGCGGGCGTAGGCCTGAGTGGAGACGAAGTGCAGGTGGCTGAGCTTGGTGATGGAGTGGCGCAGGGCATCATCGATCGCTCCTCGGGTGATCTCACCCCCGTGCAGGTGGGCCACCGGGATTTTAAAGGGCAGGGCGGCCAGGGCTGCGGCGTGCATTTCGAAGCGGTCGCCGAGCACCACCAGCAGGTCGGGGCGCAGGCGGGCGAAGGACTGGGCCATGCCGATCACCCCTAACCCGGAAGACTTGCCGATCCCCTCCGGAGAATCGGACGAGAGCAGCATCTCCACCTGATCGCCGGGAGTGAACCCTTCCTCGCGGATGGTGTCCACGGTCCGGCCGAACTCCGGCGAGAGGTGCATGCCGGAGACAATCAGGTGCAGGCGCAGCTCGGGGTCGGCCTCGATCCGGCGCAGCAGCGGGCGATAGATGCCGAAATCGGAGCGCCCTACGGTCACGACGCCGATGGTCCTCATGCCAGCATCTCCAGGGTCAGCAGGGTCCCGGCCGGGATATCACCCCGGGCGACGCGCCCCACCAGGTAGGGGCGCAGAGACGGGGGCAGGCCGGTGCCGGGGCGGCGGATGGCGATATGGGCTTCGGTGAGGGCCGCACCGGCGGGGATATCACAGGCGGCCACCAGGCTGCGCCGGGCGACGCGAGCGGTGTCGCCCTCGCTGGAGGCCGGGGTTTTGCGCCCGTCGCCCAGGGCGGCTTCCACCGTGCGGACGCCCCGCACCAGGGCGGCCAACTCAGGAAGCTCGATCGAAGCCTGGTGATCGGGTCCAGGCATACCCCGGTCGAGGGTAAAGTGCTTTTCGATCACGGCCGCGCCCAGGGCCGCCGCCGCCAGGGCCACCTCCAGCCCCGGGGTGTGGTCGGAATAGCCCACCGGAACCCCAAAGGCCTGCTGCAGGGTGTGCATCGCCCGCAGGTTGGCATCGGCCGGGTCGGCGGGGTAGTTGGAGACGCAGTGCAGCAGGACGATTTGTTCGTTCCCCGCCCGGCGGATGGCCTGTACGGCGGCCTCCACTTCGCCCAGGTAGGCCATTCCGGTCGAAACGAGCACCGGTTTGCCCTTGCGGGCGATGTGCTCCAGCAGGGGCAGATTGGTGAGCTCACCCGAGCCGGTCTTGAACGCCGGGGCCCCGGCTTCGTCCAGGAAGTCGGCGCTCTGCTCGTCGAAGGGGGTGGAGAGGAAGATCAGCCCGCGTTGGCGGCAGTGATCGATCAGGCGCAGGTGCGCCTCGGGGGACAGTTCCAGGCGGCGCAGCATCTCGAACTGCGATTCGCCCCTCCCGGTGGCCTGGGCCTGATACTCAGCTTTGGGAGCCTCCGGGGTGACCAGGCGCTCGGCTTTGAAGGTCTGGAATTTAACCACCCCGGCCCCGGCTTCCGCGGCCGCATCCACCAGGCGCAGTGCCAGGTCCAGGTCACCGTTGTGGTTGACGCCGGCCTCGGCGATGATCAGGCAGGGCTCTCCCGGGCCAACCCGGGTCCCCTGGATTTCGATCTGCGGCTTGCGATTCATTCTTTCTTTCTCAATCGATCCCTGACCGGTAGGTGTATGCGGCGCAGAGCAGCGCCCTGCTTTGCAGCGCCGTCCAACACTCACCCCTCCCGGTTTGCGGTTAAGACCAGATCGACCAGGCGCAGGTCCCAGGGGGTATCCACATCCAGGGAGCGCTCCTGGGGCATGATATAGGCGAGGCTGCCCGGGGCGACGAAGGAACCGTGTTCGGCGAGCAGCGCGGGGCGGATGAGGTAAATGGCGCCGTTCAGCACGTAGACCTTGGGGAACTTCTGCCGGGCGAGGTAACCCTCAGGCGGAGTCACGAAGTCCGCAAGTGTGCCGTCGGCGGTGACCGTTTTGGTCAGGTACGGGTGCGAGAAGGTCTCGCATACGCTGACCACGCTGCCGGCCCCTTTTTCGAGCGCCAGTTCGACCGCTCCATCGATGTCCGTGCTGGTCCGCAGGGGAGAAGTGGGCTGGAGCAGCAGCAGATAGTCCGGGCTCAGGCCTGCAGACCGGCTCAGCCAGTCGAGGGCGTGCAGCGCCACCGGGACGTGGGGCGAACTGTCCTGAGCCAGTTCCGCCGGCCTCAGGAAAGGGACCTCGGCCCCATAGCGGCGAGCGACGTCAGCGATCTGCTCGTCATCGGTGGAGACGAGCGTGCGCTGCACGAAACGGCTGCCCAGAGCGGCGGCGATCGTCCAGGCGATCAGCGGTTTCCCCCCGGCGGGGGCAATATTTTTGCCCGGGATGGATTTGGACCCACCGCGGGCAGTGATGAGCGCTACCACGCAAACTGGCATGTCACCTTCTGCTCACTCTTCCAAAAGGTTCTTGATCGCCTCCGCCAGCCGCCTGGCGTTTTCGGCGTCAGAAATTTCCACGGTCTTCAGGTGCGGCTCCACATAAGCCTTCACCCCTGCCTGGTCCAGCGCATAGGCGAACAAGCGCACTCCTTCGTAGCTGACCTCCATCCCCGCCTGGATGCGTTCCAACGCCTCGCGCAGCGCGCTGTGAGTGGGGACATACAGCACGCCCTCGCAGCCCCGGTACCAGGGTCGCCCGAAGATCAGCGAGGGTTTGCCCCGGTTCACCGCTTCCCAGCCAACCGTGCCGGTCACCGTGGCGACCGCCCGGCTGTTATCCACCAGGGCGAACGATGAGGTCTTCATCGGCACCAGGCTGGCGTTGGGCAGGGCGGCGATATCCTCGTAAAAGGCGAAGGTGCGGGCGCATTGAGCGCGGAAGGCCTTCGAGGGGTAGAACTGCATGGGGTGGTCTTTCACATACAGGCGCCAGCCCGCCGGGATCGAACGGGAGAGCATCTCCAGCATGACCATCTGGCTGGAGAACACGCCTCCCTGCGGGGAGGTGGTGCGTTCCGGCTGGAAGTTGAGGGCCACATAAATATAGGGCTGGCTCAGGTCGGGCTCCTGAGCCAGGCGCTCGTAATGCGCTTCTAAATCGTTCATCCACCTGCGCGCCCGGCGGACGAAATCCCGGTACTCGCTGCCGGTCATGTGCGAGTCTTCGATCTTTTTGCCGGGCTGCTTCAGGTAGTTGGGCGGTGGGATGCGCCTGGCCAGCAGGTTGCTGGCGTAGGTCCGGTAGCTGTTCAGGTCCGCGAGCCGGGCGGCCAGGGACGGTTTGGCCTTCTTCAGCGGTCGGGGCGGTTCGATCTTGTGCTCGCGGCGCTGATAGTCGGGCACCTGCTTATAACGCCCCAACAGGGCCTGCAAATAGGCCTCGGTCTCCGGGGTAAGTTCGAACTGCTCCGGCGGGTTCTCCCGCAGCCGGGCGTAGTACTGCTCGGGCACGCTCGGATCCAGGTAGGAGCGCATGGAGATCACAATGCCGTGCACGGTGGTCGTCTCGAACATGACGGTTGGGATGCCGCGCTGGCGGCAGAGCTCGAACAGGATGTAATCGTACACCAGGTGGGGGGCGACGCTGAAGACCACCACCTGCGGCTGGACGGTATCGACCACGCTGGCCCAGTAGTTGAGCAGTCGGTAGTAGAGCCGCTCCCGCTCCGGGTAATCGAAGGCGCCCAGGGCGTCCATGCGGTTCATCATGTTCAGGGCCGTCACCTGGCAGTGGGACAGGCGGCGGAGGGCGGGCTCGTCCAGCACCGCCGGGCGCAGGTCAGGCGCAGGCCGGGGATGGATGCCGCGCACCGCGTCCAGGTTGGAGTGGAAAACCGCGCCGGGGAAGGCCCGGCGCACGTGGGCTTCCATGCGCGGCGCAGCCGTCCAGTAGCACGGCTGCCAGCCCAAATCGGCGGAGAGCTGCCAGGCCAGGTCCACCCAGAAGGGGAGCGAGCACTCGGCGTAGATGGCGTTGACACTCATGGGATGGCCTCCGCATACCAGTCGTGGTCGCAGAGCAGGTCGCCGTCGTTCGGGTGGCGCGGCTCCTTGCCCGAAGAATAAAAGCTCCCGCTGAGCACTTCCAGGATGGCAGCGCGCAGCAGCCGGTCTGCTTTGACTCCCTGGATATCGGCGCCCAGGTCCAGGTAATACCGGCCCCCGCGCAGCGGGAAGCGCGGGATGCGGCAGACCAGCCGTCCCTCCGCGGGCAGGTCCTCGAAATCTTGCCCGGTCAGGGCGGTGGTCAGGGAGAGCAGCCCCTTACCGAACGCATCCCGGAACCAGATCAGAACCGTGGCGGCGGGGATGGGTTTGCCGTCGGTGCGATAGGAAAGCACCAGCTCGAGCGGTTCCCCGGCGATGGCCGAGACCAGCGGATCGCCGTTCAGGCCGCGCAACTGCAGCCCGGTGAAGCGCAGCCGCCCGCTTCCGCCCCGGTCGGTGCGTTCTGCGATGCGGGTCTGCCCCTCCACCTGCTGGCTGCTGGCGGTCAAATAGGCCTGGACGACCTCGTCAACCGGCCCATCGGCGACCAGCCTCCCCCCGTTGAGCCAGATCGCCCGGGTGCACAGGCTCTTTACTGCGCCCATATTGTGGCTGACGAAGACCACGGTCCGCCCGCTCTGGGCCACCTCCGACATCTTGCCCAGGCTTTTCTTCTGGAAGGCGGCATCTCCCACGGCCAACACCTCGTCGATCAGCAGGATTTCGGGTTCGAGGTGCGCGGCGACGGCGAACGCCAGGCGCACGCCCATTCCGCTCGAATAGCGCTTGACCGGGGTGTCGATATAGCGCTCCACCCCAGAGAAAGCGACGATCTCATCGAATTTGCGGTCGATTTCTTTTTTGCGCATCCCCAGGATCGCGCCGCTCAGGTAAATGTTCTCCCGCCCGCTCAGCTCGGAATGGAACCCGGTGCCGACTTCGAGCAGAGAACCCACCCGCCCATACAGGTCGGCGCTGCCCGAGGTGGGTTCGGTGATGCGCGACAGGATCTTGAGCAGGGTGCTTTTCCCCGCCCCGTTGCGCCCGATCAAGCCGACCACCTCGCCTTCCAGCACATCGAAGGAGACATCCTGCAAGGCGCGCACCTCTTCTTTGCGCCGGGCCTTGCCGTTCTTCTGGAACGGCAGGCGCACGAAGTCCAACACGTCCTCCTGCAGGGTGCGGTTGCCGCTCATCCCGCTGCTCGCGTCGATGCGGTAGTGCTTACTGAGATGGTCGATGCGAATCATCAGCTCGTTCATGGCTCAGATCACGTCCGCAAAACTGCGCTCCACCCGGCGGAAGACCAGCGCGCCGCCGGCGAAGATCAACAGCCCGATCGCCAGGGAGATGCCCAGGTAAGCCCAGTTGAAGTTTGGATCGCCGAGCAGCACCCAGCGAAAACCCATGATCACCCCAACCATGGGGTTCAGGGCGTAGGCCAGGCGCCAGGCCTCGGGGATAATGCTAATCGAATACGGGATGGGGGAGGCGTACATCCAGGCCTGGATGAGAAAGGGCAGGGCGTAGACAAAGTCCCGGTAGTACACGCTGAAGGCGGATATCCACAGGCTGACCCCGATGGATATGATCAGGTTGAGCAGGATCAGCAGGGGCAAGGCCAGCAGGTTGAGGTGCAGCGGCTGGCGGTAGACCAGGAGTAAGATCGACAGTACCGCCAGAGCGACGAAGAAATCCACCAGCACGGCCGCCGAACTGGCGATGGGCAGCATGATGCGGGGAAAGTAGACCTTGGAGATCATTTCCCGGCTGTTCACCAGGCTGGAACCGGCCCGCTGCAGCGATTGGGCGAACAAGGTCCAGGGGAGCATCCCGGCAAAGGCGAAGAGGAAGTAGGGCTGTCCATCGGAGGGCAGATCCGCCAGGAGGCCGAAGATCACGGCGAAGATGCCCGAAGTGAGCAGGGGTTGGATGATCACCCACAGCACGCCCAGGAAGGTCTGCTTATAGCGCAGCTTGACATCCCGCATGGCGAGGATGCCGAACAGGTCCCGGTAGGCCCACAGTTCACGCAAATTAAGCGCTGACCAGCCTCGGGAGCGCTCGATGTGCAGATGCCATCTCGGCTTTTCCGGCGGGCTCACGGTCTGCCGTTCCGCCGGCGGTTGTACGCGAATCAATTGGCTATCCATAAAATTCAGCCCGTGAATTTTGCCACCGAGCTGCGACTTTGTCAATCCAAAGAAAAACCGGCAGCTTTCGCGGGACAAAACCGCGTTAATAGCTCAGCCCGGCCTGCTGCCAAACCGCTTTCAGTTCCGCCCGGATGGTGGGCGCCAGTTCGACTGCCTCCGCGGAGAGAGCCTTTGCTTTGTCCAGTTGCCCGGTGTGCAGGTAGCCCCGGATGAAAGGCACCAGCTCCCAGGCCAGGTAGTTTACTCCTCGCATCCTGAGCGCCCGGTCCGCCAGGTGCGCGGCCTTCTCCCACTGCCCAAGCTGGACCGCCAGAGAGGCCTTCTGGTAGAAATAGCACCAGTTGCCAGCCGGTGGGTTGCCGAACAGGCGGCGAAATATACCGCTGACCTTAGCTTCTTGCTCGTTGATCGACGCCGGGTTGGAGAGGCCGATTACCTCGTATACGGAATTGGGCAGGCGCTGATTGTGCACGTCCTGAGCCGGATCGATGACGCGCAAGCAGTGATCCTCGGGGGCGTGGATCACCAGAGCCTGCGAGAGCGGGCCGGAAAAGTTGAAGCTGCGGTAGCGCTGGCGGATCGTATCCTTCTGCCGTAAGGTTGCCGGGTCCAGGTCTCGCTGAGACAGATCAATGATGCCGTAGAGCATTTTAGGGGAGCGGCGTCCGGGATCGTAGAGCAGGTTGATCGCACTGCTGAGGGCCTCATCGTCGGAATAATCGAAAGGCAGAGAGCCGATCACGATAACTGTCCCCGGATCCAGGCTGGGCGCCCTCCAGTAGAGCTGCCACAGGAAGTCTTTTTGTGCTTTCCATTCGCCGGCAAAATGGACGCCTACCTGGTACTGGAATCCGGCGGCGAACCCGGCGAGGATCGCCACCAGCGCCAGGAGCTGAACCCGCGAGCGGGCGAACGCCCTTAGCAGCCCGATAAGCAGCAGGCTGGCCCCCGGCGCGATGGACAGGGTGAAGCGGTCTTCGGGGAAGGTGAGCAGGATCAGCATCGAGGAGGCCCAGAATGGCAAACTGCCCGCGATCATGGCGAGCAGACCGCCGTAGATCCACTCGCGGACCTCATTTTGTTCGCCGGGCTCGGGCTTTGGATCCTCCCCTCTTCCTCGGAATAATGCCAGCCCCAGGAAGGTGAGCACCGCGGTCCCCAGGACGATGCCGGCATAGATGCGTTTATGAGCGGAAGAGAGGGCGGTGAAACGCCCGGACTGTATCGTTTGCTGCCAGGCGAGCAGGCCGGCTTCGATCAGATCCTGGGGCGCCGTCCTGGACAGGAAGTTAACTACCGGCGCCGGGTCGAGGTCTCGCTCTAATTCCACCCTGTACATTGGGTCCTGGACCAAAAATACGCGCCAGACCAGGTAGGCGGATATGACCAGGGCGAAAGGCAGCCAATACAGCCCGGCCGTTCTAACCCGTTGCCCTGCACTTTGCTCCCGCTCCCTGGCCAGGTAGAAAAGCAGGACCGGGCGCAGCGCCTCTAAACCGGCGAAGTACTCCAGGGAGAACAGGTTATAGACCGATCCGGCCAGAGAGAGGGCCATCAGCGGCCAGAACCAGCGGCGGTAGCGGAAGGCGAGGGCCATCGCCAGCAGAGACAGCAAGAACACGGCCAGGGTCAGGAAGTAATGGCCGTAGATCATGGCGATGGGCTGTTGTTGGAAGCCAGGGTAGAGGAAAAAGAGCAGCGCCGCGCAAGCTGGGGCGGTCCTTCTCCTGGGCCACAGCGTAGACGCCAGCAGCCAGAAGCTCAGCGCTGCCAGCCAGCGGCAAGCCAGGCTGAAGACCTGCCAGCGCAGGGCAGAGAAACCGGCAAGCCGGCTGGTGAGGCGGTAGGTGAGGGCCAGCAGCGGCCGGTTTCCCCCCACGGCGTCTCCCATGGACTCCGGCCCAAAGGTGTAGATAACATTCAGGAAGGGGAGATCGTCCCAATAGAAACCGAGCGCCGGCGCCTGGATCCAGAAGGCCAGACCTCCTACCAAAACCAGCAGGATGGGGAAAGACCAGGCGGGGAGGGTGAGATTCCACCTGCGTTCCAGGGCGCGAGCGAGACCGGTCATAGCGTCTGCGTCCAGATTTTAAGCATGACCAGGGTATAAATCCGTTTGCCGTGATCCGCACGGCCGTCCCGGTGTTCGGCGAGCAGGGTTTCCCGTTCGGAGCGGCTGAACCAGTCATCCAGTGGGCCGGAGGGATCGAGGAGCAGCTCATCGGCCCATGCTGCAAGCGGCCCGCGGAACCAGGCGCCGACCGGGATGCCGAAGCCCTGTTTGCCCCGCTGGAGCAGACCCGGCGGGAGGTGGGCGGCGAATGCCTTGCGCAGCAGGTATTTCCCCCGGCGACCGCGCACTTTGAGGCGCTCCGGCAGGCGCGCGGCCCAGGCAGCGAACTCGTGATCCAGGAAAGGGGAGCGTCCTTCGACCGAATGGGCCATCAGCATGCGGTCCGCCTTCAACAGCAGGTCTCCGGGCAGGTAGGTGTTGTTATCCGCGTAGAGGGTGTGATCGACGTATGAATCCGCCGGGGCTGCGGTGAAGTGCTCCACCAGGTAAGCTTCGCAGCGGCGCAGGTCGAGTTCCGAGCGGTACGGCTCGCGCCACAGGCGGGCTTTTTGCGCAGGATGAAAATAGGACCCCCAGCGCAGCAGGCTGGCGCGCGGGTCGATATCGGGCAAGGCAGCCAGCCGCTTCAGCCCGTTTGCCAGGCTGCTGCCCACCGGCCCATCGCTGCGGTCGGGTATGCGCCGCACCAGATCGGGGACCAGGCGGCGGGTGACCAGGTCCGGCAGTTGCAGGTAGCGGTTCGCCAGCGGATCGAGCCAGTAGCGCGGGTAGCCGGCAAAGGCTTCGTCCCCGCCATCGCCGTTCAACGCCACGGTTACGTGCTGGCGGGTCAGGCGGGCCAGGTGGTACAGCGGCAGCGCCGAGGGGTCGGCGAACGGCTCCCCCAGATGGTGGGCGAGGTCTCCCAGGGTGGCAGGGATATCGCCAAAGGTGCACACGAACTCGTGGTGATCGGCGCCGAACCGTTCGGCTACCTGGCGGGCATAGGGCAGCTCCGAAAAAGAAGTTTCCTCGAAGCCCACGGAAAATGTTTTCACCGGTTGGGTGGAGCTCTCCGCCATGAGGGCGACCACGATGCTGGAATCGATCCCCCCGCTCAAATGCGCTCCCAGGGGGACATCGCTGATCAGGCGGAGCTGCACCGCCTCCCGCAGGCGCTGCCGCAGTTCCTCTTCCAGGTCAGCCTCTGTGCCGGTGAGCTTGGGCAGGTAGGAGAGCTGCCAGTACCGCTCGATCCGCATTTCGTCCGCCTCCAGGACCAGCCGGTGGGCGGCAGGCAGCTTAAAAATGCCTTCATACGGGGTGAGCGGCTCGGGGATATATTGCAGGCTGAGGTAATGGTCGATCGCCGCCAGGTGAATGGGGGGCGTTTGGGGGAGGGCGCACAGCAGGCTGGGGAGCTCGGAACTGAAGGCGAACAGCCCCGCCTGCCGGGTGTAATACAGGGGCTTTTTGCCGAGGCGGTCGCGGGCGACGAGCAGGCGCCGCCGGGGGAGGTCCCACAAGGCGAAGGCGAACATGCCCCGCAGGTGCTGCACGCATTCGTCGCCGAAATCCTCGTAAAGGTGCAGCACGCACTCCACATCGGTTTTTGTGCGGAACCGGTGGCCGCGCTGCTCCAGTCCGCGGCGCAGCTCGGGGAAGTTGTAGGCCTCACCGTTGAAGACGATCCACAGGGACCCGTCTTCGTTTGTCATCGGTTGGTCGCCGGTCTGCAAATCGATGATCGCCAGGCGGCGCATGGCCAGCCCAACCGCCGGCCCGTTCTCCTCATGGTGGTAGTAGAACCCGTCCGAATCCGGGCCGCGATGGCGTAGGGCGGCATTCATCTGCTCCAACTGCCGGGGGTCGATGGGGGCGCCATCTGTCCGCACCAATCCGCATACACCACACATAGATCACCGCGTCCTAGGCAATGGACTGGACCGTCTTCGGATTGCGGACCACCCGCTCAAGGCGTTTGAGGTACTGTTCTGCGACCCACGACCAGGCGTAATGGTCTTCCACCCGTTGGCGAGCCGCCGAGCCCATCCGTTCCCGGCAATCGGGATCGGTGAGCAGCAGCTCGAGCGCTCTCTGCAGGGCCGCCGGGTCATCCGGGGAGATCAGCAGCCCGGTTTGTTCAGGGATCACCAACTCCTCATTCCCGGCGATGGCGGTGGCCAATACCGGCAGACCGCTGGCCATCGCCTCCAGCACCGCGTTGGGCATACCTTCGTGGCGAGAGGGGAAGACGAACAGGTTGGCCTGGCGGTACTGCTCCAGCAGCGCCTCCCCCTGCAGCCAGTTGTGGAAGTAAACCCGCTCCGTAATCCCCTTGCTGGCTGCCAGCTCTTGCAGCGGCTTGAGCTGCGGCCCATCTCCGACCAGCGATAACTCCCAGGGGAGTGACTGCAGGGCGCTGAGCGATTCGAACAGCACGTCCAACCCTTTCTGATAGACCAGCCGCCCGACGAAGAGCAGGTGAGGCGGGTCCCAACTGCGTTCGCAGAAAGAAAAATGCTTCAGGTTGACGCCGTTTGGAATAACTTCGATCTGTGTGTTGGGACTGAATTCGTTCGCCAGCTCGCGCAGCCCGGTGCTGTTGGCGACGATCTGGGCGGAACTGCGCCAGACCACTCGCAGCAGAGGGCCCAATAAGCGGTGGTACAGGGCAAAATCGTAGGGCCGGAAGCCGGGGACATCGCCGCCGCGCAGCGAGACGACGTAGGGCAGGCCGAAGAGCAGTTTCAAGAACAAGGCGATGACCCCGCCCGGCATACCGAAGAAAGCCAGGACCACATCCGGACGCCACACCCGTACTACCCGCACCGCCTCGAAGGCGCCGCCTAGAATGAAGGTGAACTGCTCCAGGGGGGTGGAGCGGTCCAGGTGTTTGCGTAGGCCATGGGCGCGGCGGATGTGAACACCCTGCCGCAGCTCTTCTCGGGGCAGATCACCGAAGCGGGTGGTGAGCACGGTGACTTCCTGCCCCAGGGCGCGCAGTTCCTGGGCGATATTGGCGCTCGCATTGCCTGCGCCGCCACCCACCGGGGGGTATTCGCTGTTGATGATCAGAATTCGCATACGCTTATCGAGCCTGTTACGGGCAGCCCTGCGGTACTGCCCGAGGTGTGAGAAGGTTTAGCCCAATTTCTGGAATGCGTACCTTCCGCCAATAGTAACACATCACCCGTTCGGCGACCTGTTCCACCCAGGCATTGTTCTCTTCAGCCCAACTGGTCACCTCGCGGTCTTTGTATTTATCGTACAGCGGGTCGGAGACGATCAGTCCGAAGCTCTGGGTGCTGATGTCTTCGCGGAACTCATCCATATAGTTCGGCTCTCGCGCCATCACCATTTCCATCAGGAACACCTTCTCGTAATCGTACTGCAGGGGTGCGTTATCAATATATCCAAATGTGAGCAAATGCCGTTCGGTAATGAACAGGACTTCGCCGCCGGCCTCGCGGGCCCGGTCGACGTTCTTTTGAATGGTGGCCAGGGCCTGCGCTGCAACCTGGGGGTCGCGCTTCTTTACCGGCTGCCCTTCACTCACGGCGAACAGCGCCGGCAGCAGAATCAGGGCAAAGAGCAGCGGGACATCGAACCGGGGGTGAACCCCCTGGGTGAGCGCCCAGCGCGGCAGGCCATGCGCCTGTTCAAAGTTCGCGTGTTCAAAAAACAGGTAGCTGGTGATGATCCATAGGATGACCAGGTAAGCGTCCACATTGTGCAGATT
The DNA here is from genome assembly GCA_964391195.1 of uncultured Anaerolineaceae bacterium. Lineage (GTDB taxonomy): Bacteria > Chloroflexota > Anaerolineae > Anaerolineales > UBA4823 > JAAYXE01. Next base: position 99,084 of record CAYMLG010000001.1, read on the forward strand.
GCTCCCCCCGCCGATTTTCACGCTGACCACCAGCCCGCCGGCCAGGAGGACCAGGAGGATCGCAGCCAGGCCGAGGAAGCGGAGTATTTGGCTCGGGTCCCAATGGCGGCGCAGGTATAGGGCGACGAGGATGAGAGCCGGGGCGGACACCAGCAGTACGCTGGGCAGCAGGCCGAGCGGGTAGGTGGCGTTGGGGAGCAGCCGGTACCACAGCAGGTCGGAACTGAAGCTGGTGCTGAAATTACGCGGGTTATTCCCCGACCAGAGGATATACAACCGCTGGGCGCCGAGGGCGGTCAACCCGCCCAGGATGAACCAGGCGATCGCCGGCAGGGAATAGCGCAGCGCGGCGCCGAGCCAGGGCAGCCCGACACCTCGGCGTAGCGGGCGGCCGGGTTGGAAGCACACTTCCAGGAAGTACAGGGTGGAAGCGATCAGCGCCGGCACCGGCATCCAGTTCACCCGGCTGATGCCGGCCCAGGCGGAAGCGGCCAACACTCCCAGCAGCGAGCGCCAGAAGCTGTCCCGGTTGAAGGTGGCCAGAACGATGATCACCGGCACGAGCAGGTGATAGTACACCGGTCCCTGGAACAGGAACAGCGCGCTCCAGAATATGAACAGCCAGCGCCAGGCAGAGGGGCGTCTCAGCCCGGCAAATGACAGCCGCTTGGCGAGCAGAATACCGGTCGCCAGGCTGGTGCCGATCCACAACAGCGCCTGCCACAGGCGGTGGGCCCACAGCGGCAGGTCGGGGATCAGGAAGGGCACGGCCTGCATCAGGTAACGGCTGGGATGCAGCACGCTGGTGGGGAGGCGAACGCCGTAGATGCGCTCTGAGAAAAACAGCGAGGCGTAGTAATAGCGGCTGCCCTCCGACCAGCCCAGGGAGAAGGGGTAAGTTGAAACTTCCGGGATGTAGACGCTCAAGCGGTGGAAGAAGGCGAGCAGCAGGGCGGAGACCATCACGGATGGCAGGCCGCTCAGACCGGGCCAGGCGCCTGCCAGCAGCAGCCCCCCGAACAAGGCAAAGGCCCAGAAGAGCAGCAGGCGGGGGAAGAATGGCTGCACGATCGCCCCGGCCGGACCCATCACCAACCAGGGAAATGCCGCCACGGAAAGCGCGAAGAGCGCTAACGCCGGGATGCGCCGCCCGGCGATCAGCCGCATCAGGCTCCGGTAGGCCTGCAGCAATCGGGAGCGGAAGGACGTCCAGGAGAGCAGCCAGAGGGCCGCCTCCCCCAGCGCCAGCACCGCCAGCCCGGCTGCCAGCAGCCAGCGGCCCGATTGCAGTGTGAAGCCGATGCCGGCCTGGAGCACTGTGAGGGCGATCTGATAAGCGGCGGCCAGGGTCAGCAGCGGCGTAACGCCGAGCAGGATATGTAAAACACCGGTACGTCTTTGCATCTTGAACACAAACATCCATCATGCGCCGCCGGAGATCAGGGCGCAGCAAGCGCATCCAACAGCCCGCACAGCCGGTAGGAGAAGGAGCGGTTGCGATCCGGCTGGCCCCGGGCGTTCCCGGTCTGAGGTCCTTGACCGGAAGCCGCGATCTGGATGACTTCTATCCTTTCATTGATGGTACTTAGCCAGTTCTTCTGCCGGGTGCTGGTCCCCGGCGCTGAGGATCTCCGGCACAAACGCGAACCCGGGCAGGCTGGCGAGCATCAGCAGGGTGCGCACCAGCAGGGCCACCGTCAGGCTGGCGGCCGGAGAGACCCCTCCGGCCTGGGTGAAGATGACCGACATCGCCACTTCCTGCACGCCCAGGCCGTTGATGGAGATCGGCAGCAGGGTGACGAAGTACACAAAGCTCCACAGCCCGCCCACCAACCAGAGCGGAATGGCCTCGCCCATCCCTTCCAACAGCAGCGTGATGGTCCCGAAAAGGCACAGCATGTGCACGCCCGTGAACAGCAAGGCTTCCACCAATGCGCGAGGCTGCTTGAGCCACATGCCCAGGGCGGAGAAGAATCGCTTCACCAACCCTTTCAGCCGCCCTTGCCAGGCGGAGGGCAGGCGCAAGGTGGGCGAAGCGGCGAAGAGCAGGGTTTGCGTTCCGGCGGCCTGCGGCTGTTGGAACCAGAGGAGCAGCGGTTGAAGGCCCAGGGGGACCGCCAGGGCCATACCGGCCATCCCCACCGCCCGGTCTACCATCAGCGAGGCAGTGACCACGGCGGCATCCCATTTTTGCTGGATCCCGCCGACCAGCCGGACGACGTCCCCACCGACGGTGGTGGGCAGAAAATTGGAGGCGAACAGCCCGGCGAAGGTGATGCGGATGATCTGCCACAGGCTGACCCGCAGCCCGGCGGAGCGCAGCAGAACATACCAGCGGGCGGAGACGGCAACGCGCGAGATCAGGGTCAGCAGGATCGCCGCTGCGAAGCGCCAGGTGGGAATCTCCTGCAGCGCACTCCAGACCTCGTCCCAGCCCTGCTGTGTGAGCAGGTAGATGAGCAGCCCCAGAGCAAACAGGGTGCCCAGGCCGCGCAGCAGGGTTGCCCGCCCGGGCTGGCGAATGGTCTGCATCTTCATCGGTCGGTCTGCCCATCCCGTATCACTTTGCGCACGGTGTAAGTCGGCTTATGCTGCGATTCGTGGTAGGTCCGGACCAGCAGCTCGGCGATCAACCCCATCAGAATCGACTGGAAGCCCAGGATCATGAACATGGTGCTCATCTGGAACAACGGCGATTCGAACATGGAGGTGCCATCGTAGAGCTTGCGGGCGATCAGAAACAGCATCATCAGGATGCTGGGGAAGATCAGGAGAAAACCCATGCCGCCGAAGAGGTAGATCGGCTTGGCGGAAAAGCTGATCAGGAATTTTACCGTGAACAGGTCGAGGATCACTTTGATCGTCCGCCCAAGCCCATACTTGGTACGGCCGAACTGGCGCGGGTGATGGCGGACGGGCACTTCGATGATGCGGGCGCCCACCGAGCTGGCGTAGGCCGGGATGAAGCGGTGCATTTCGCCGTACAGCCGGAAGCCGGAGAGCACCTCGCGGCGGTAAGCTTTGAGCGTGCAGCCATAATCGTGCAGGTGTACGCCGGTCACGATCGATATGAGCTTGTTGGCAATCCGGGAAGGGAAGGTGCGGGTGAAAAAGGTGTCCTGGCGGTTGACACGCCAGCCGCTGACCACATCGTAGCCCTGGTCGATCTTCTCCAGCATCATCGGGATGTCGGCCGGGTCATTCTGCAGGTCTGCGTCGAGCATGACGATCACCTGTCCCCTGGCGTAATCCAGCCCGGCGGCAATGGCGGCGGTCTGCCCGTAGTTGCGCCGAAGGGAGATCACACTCACATGGACCGGGTCTTGAGCGCCTAGCGTCTCGAGCACTGCGGGGCTGCCATCCGTGCTCCCGTCGTCCACCAGGACCATCTCCCAGTCTAATTGAGTCTCACCGGACAGCGCTTCGCAGATCGATTGGTACAGCAGAGGCAGGCTGTCGACTTCGTTATAAACCGGAATGACGATCGATAAGTCCACTTAACTCATCTCTTTCGCAACCCGCTTGAGATCAGCCTCGACCATCATGTGAACCAGCTCTTCGAAGTTGACTTTGGGCGTCCACTTCAACTGCGTGCGGGCTTTGCTGGGATCGGAAACCAGCAGGTCAACTTCAGCCGGGCGGTAAAAGCGCGGATCCTGGACGACGTAGTCACAGTAATTCAATCCGACATGGCTGAAAGCGAGTTCGCAGAACTCGCGCACCGAATGGGTGACACCGGTGCCGATAACGTAATCTTCGGGGGTGGGCTGCTGGAGCATGCGCCACATGGCTTCCACGTAGTCCCCGGCAAACCCCCAGTCGCGGCGAGATTCCAGGTTGCCCAGGCGCAGCTCTTTGGCCAGCCCAAGCTTGATCCGGGCGACGCCGTAGGTGATCTTCCGGGTGACGAATTCCAACCCGCGGCGCGGGCTTTCATGGTTGAACAGGATGCCGGAGACGGCATAGAGATTATACGACTCGCGGTAATTAACTGTAATCCAGTGAGCGTAAACTTTGGCTACCCCATAGGGACTGCGGGGGTAGAACGGGGTGGTCTCGCGCTGAGGGACTTCAAGGACTTTCCCGAACATCTCGCTCGAAGATGCCTGGTAGAAGCGCGCCTGCGGGTTGACCAGCCGGACGGCTTCCAGCAAGCGGGTTACGCCCAGGGCGGTCACTTCGCCGGTGAGCACGGGTTGGCTCCAGGAAGTGGGGACGAAGGACTGGGCCGCCAGGTTGTACACCTCGTCGGGACGGTAGGTCTCCATAATATCGACCAGCGAACTCTGGTCGTGCAGGTCGCCCTGGATAATGGTGATATCGTCCTGGATGCGATGGATGCGCTCGAATGTGACCGTACTGGACCGGCGCACCATTCCAACGACCTGGTATCCCTGCTCCAGCAAACATTCAGCCAGATAGGATCCATCTTGTCCGGTGATGCCGGTGATGAGAGCGGTTGGCATGGAATGCTATTCTCCTCAGCGCAAAATTCAAACCGCTGAATTATAACCCGTATTCCTGACCTGCACAGGAGGTGGAAACCGACTTTTATGACAGCTTTACGATACTTCCCGGCGGGTTTTGCCTGCAAAGGCTATAAGCGGAATGGTCTTTCTGCTGTTTTGCAGGATAAAAAGCTCCCGGCAGCTCCTGCAGTCAGGCTTTCCCGGCCTCCTGGGGGGGCGCTTTTGGCGGGCGAGCCCAATCCCACACGGCATACAGGGCGGCGCTGGCGAGTCCCAGGCCGAGCGTGCGGAAGACATCGGTGACATACCAGGTGAAGGGTGGGTAGCGGCGCAGGTACCAGGGGACAAACCAGGCCAGGACCAGCGCCATCCCCACCAGCACGCGCCGCATCCACGGATCTTGTGACCTTTGCTGTTCTACCACCGCCCAGGCAGCCAGGGCGAACTGCAGCCCGGCGAAGGTCGCCCGGTAGCGGGAGTTGTCCCACTGATCGCTGCCGGCCCGGAAGCCGGCGATGAGGATCACCAGCCAGACGATCACGACGACCATGCGGGCAAAGCGGTCCTTGCTACTCCCGAATATAGCCAAAAAGGCCGCATACAGCAGGAAGGGCAGCAGCAGCGACCAGCCGAGCGCCCGCCAGATCGAGATTGCCCACCAGATGGGCGCGGCAGCATCCAGGATGGCGGCCGGCAGGAACGGCTGCAGCACCCCGTACCCGGCCAGGATGGGCGTGTGCAGCGATTCCGGGGTGTTGGCAAAGATCTTTTGCAGCCAACCCGAGGCCGCTCGCGTTCTATAGGCCTGGGTATCCGCCGACTTACGCAGCCACCACGATGCGACCTCGATGGGATTGGTCATCCCTTCCGGCGCGAACTGGAGGAAGGCCAGGTAAGCGCCGGCCAGCACCAGCAGCGAGACCCCGGCGACCACCAACCAGAAGCGCCAGGAGCGGTGAACTTTCCCGCCCAACAGCCTGCGGCCCAGGCCGAAGGCGCCCAGGAGGAGCATGGCTGCCAGCAAGATGGTGAACGGCGGCGAGAAGGGCAGGTAGAGCAGCACCGCGCCCAGGGTCCAGAGCAGGCTGGGCCAGGCGCGGGTCTGGCGGTAGCGCACCAGGCCGTAGAAGGCGGCGATGGTGAAAGTGACGGTGAACGCCTCGCGCATTTGGGAGGAACCCAACAGGGCCGCCTCCGGGTAGAGCGCCAGCCCCAGGGAAGCGATCGTGGCCGCCGGCTCGCCCCAGGCCCGGCGGGTGAAGCTCCAGGTGAAGAGGCAGGCCAGGGCGGAAACCGCCGCGGTGAGGGTGATCATCATCAGCGGCTGGTGGACTGCGCCGCCCAGGTAGCGGTAGAGCCATGCGCTGACAAAGAGCAGCCCGCCGTACTGGTCCGCCCGGCGGTAGCCGCCTTGAAAGGCGCGCGCCAGGGGCTTATCCGATTGGGCTAATTCCCAGGCGGCCAGATCCCGGTCATAGGCATCGACCATCACATAACCGGCGTTCTCCGCCTCTCCCTCGTAGCCGTATTTCGGCAGACCGGCGAACCAGACCGCGCCGAGGGCCAGGCGGATGATCGCTGCAGCTACCAGGGCAGCCCCCAACCAGCGGGGCAGGTCGCGCTCTCCGGCTTTGACCGCCACCCAGCCGCCCAGGAGCAGGGCAGCGCCGAGCGCCAGGCTGCCCAGGAAAGAAGGCCAGCCTTCCACACTCTGGAAGGTGGTGGAAATCCAGGCCAGAGCGAGGGAGAGCAGCGCCAGGAGGGCGACCGCCAGCGGGATGACCACCCAGCGGATATCGAGCTTCCAATATTGTTCTTGAAGCGTTCGCATCGATTTCTTCTTATTGAGTCCCTGAGCTGAGACGACCGGTCGCTTAGCCACTGGTCATCTCAAGCCGGTTAAGATTTGTTTTGCCCGCTGCTCCCAGGCATACTGCCCGGCAGACAGCCGGGCGCGCTCCGCCATTCGCTGCCGGAGGCCGGGGTCGGCCTGTAGGTTGCGGATTGCCCCGGCCCATGCAGAAGGATCGTCCGGGGGGAGCAGTATGGCGTTCTCGTTGTTCAGCACTTCCCGCAGCACAGGGAGATCACTGGAAAGGATTGGCCGCCCGCAGGCCAGGTATTCGAACACCTTCATGGGGCTCAGATAGCGGGCAATATCCCCGCCGGAGGAGGCGGCTACCCGCTGCTGATAGGGCATCAGCAGCAGGTCGCAGGCCGCCTGGTAGGCGGGCAGCTCGGCGTTGGCGATAAACCCTGTTAAATAGATGTTATCTAACCCGGATTCGTTCCCGGAGCGGCGCAGGCGCTCCACGTCCTGGGGCTCCCCGCCGGTCAGGAGGAAGTTGATCTCCGGCAGGATTTTTGCCAGGTCGAGCAGCAGTCCACTGCCGCGCCCGGGGTACAGATGCCCGGTGTAGCCAACGGTGAAGCGGTCGGGGAGCCAATCGAAACGGCGGCGGGCTTCGGCGGGCGAGGGCACAGCCGCATAACGCTCCAGGTCTACCCCATCCGGGGCGATCACGGTAAAGGAGCGGGGGCTGTCTTCCGGTTGGGGCGCGCCCAGGCGCTGGTTCAGATCCTCCGCCAGGAGGCGTGAGATCACCACCAACCGCCGGGCGCCGCGGCCGCGCAAAAACAGGCGGAAGACCAGCGGGCCGGCTTGCCCCTGGGGCAGGTCGTGCACTTCCAGAATCACCGGCAGGCCGAGCAAGCTGGCCGCGGCCGCAGCCTGCGGCAAGCGGGTGTAGATCAGTTCCGCTCCCCAGCGGCGGGCCCACAGCACCGACCTCAGCCCGTAATCGTAGCGCCGCAAAGCCGGAGCCGCAGCCAGCCCGGCCACGGGGAACTCCAACCGCAGGCCGTAGTGGCGCTTCAGTTCGCTCCAATCCAGGTCCGGCGGGCGGCCCCCCGGATACGGGTAGGCCAGCCGCGCTTCGTGGCCGGCGCAGACCAACGCCTGCGTCATCTTCATCACCTGGATGGTATTCGCCCGCCGGGCAGGGAGGGCGGTGGGCGCAATGACTGCAATTCTCACGGACAGGAGCCTGTACCTCCGGAGAGCAGCCGCCGGTAGACCTGCATTTGCTCGGCGGCGTAGCTCTCCCAGGTGAGAGTTTCTGCCCACTGCCGGTTGCCTCGCCCGACTCGGCGGGCCAGGTTCGGTTCGGTGAGCAGGCGTAGGATGGCGGCGGCGATCCCCTCGATATCGTCCGGATCGGCTAACAGGCCGGTCACCCCTTCTTTGACCGCATCGGGCACACCGCCGGTGCGGGTGGCGACCACAGGCAGACCATAGGCCCCGGCCTCCAGGTAGACCAGCCCAAATCCCTCGAATTCCAGTCCCTCTTGCTGGGGTGTTAGCACGAACAGCGAAGCCTCCTGGTACCGGCGCCGCAGCTCCTCCTCCGGCACGGTCCCCAGGAAGCTCACGTCCTGAAGCTGATTTTCGTGGATAATGCGCTGCAGCGTTTGGAAATACTCGTTCTCCTCGTAACCGCCGATCAACAGATAGCGGGCGTTGGGCAGCCGCTCCTTCACCCGGGCGAACGCCTGCAGGCTGAGATGGAAGCCTTTGCGCGGTTTGATATCGCCCACCGATAGCAGGGTGGGGATGTCGTGGGGAGTGCGGTTCAGCGCGGTTTCACGCGGGACGCTTTGGTAGAAATCGTTGCCGTTCAGGATGGGGTGGATGCAGCGGCCTTCCAGGGCCTTGCCGAAATACTGGCGCATAATCCGAGCTGTGCCGTGTGAGACCGGGCAGATCAGGTCCGCGCTGCGCAGCACCCCTTCATAGAAGACGCGGTCGGCGGGACGTTCGTGCCAGATCACCCCGTAGGTGCCGTGCGTGGTGATGACGTGCGGGCGCTTCAACTTGTCCGCCAGCCAGCGTCCTACCAGGCCGGTCGGGTAGGCCTCCATCGAGTGGATCAGATCCACCGCGGGGTAATGGTTGCGGTAGACGGTCAGGCGCGTGCGGGCCAGCAGGCGCAGGCCGCTGCGAGTGCTCATGGAGGCAAATTGGGTGACCGGAAGAGTGAAAATATTGTAATCGGGGAACAATTCCCGGGCGCTAGCCTGGTCGGCGGCGGAGACGAACAGCACCGGTTCCACGTGGCGGCAGATGGCATGGATGAACGCCAGGGTGTGGTTGCGCCATCCGGAAGGCTTTTGTAAATAGGGGAGGATATAAGCGACTTTCATTGTGCCGTCTTCTCTTGCGCCGCCACCAGGAGGCGGACTTTGAGCGCCGAGATGCCCACGCCCAATATATACGACCCGGCTAAGAGAGCGGCGCTTGCCAGGTAACCAAAGCGGGGGACGAGCAGCAGGATCCCGCCGAGCTTTGCCACTGCCAGCCCCAGATTCACCTTGGTGGGGAAATCCGGGCGGCCAAGGGACAGCAAAGCCGTGCGGTTCCAGAAGAAGGTGTTTGCGACTAAAAGCCCGACCAGCAGGATCACCAGGGCCGGGTAGGTGGGCAGGAATTCTTCTCCATACAGGTAGCGGATGAGCGGGATGCCGGCCAGGCTCAAAACCAGAGTCGCTGCCAGGGTGTAGCCGCCGGCCAGCAGGGAACCCTTCTGCAGGATCTGGCGCACGTTGCCCCAGTTCTTGCGCGCCGTTTCGCGCGACAGCTCCGGGTAAGTGGCTGTGGGCAAGGGGGCGACCGGCATGAGCGCCAGGTTCGATAGGCCCAGGGCCAGGCGGTAGTAGCCGGTTTCCACCGGGCCACGGAAGAACGATACGAAAAGCAGCTCGCTGTCTTTGGTGATCAGGCTCAGGGAGTTGCTGATATTTGTGCTGATGCCGAAACCGAGCAGCTCACGGCGCCGGGGCAGCAGCAGGCTGAGCGGCGCCCGCCACCAATCTTTCCCCCACTGGCGCCTGGCCTCGCGAAAGGCCGCGCCGGTCACGCTCAAGGCCCATACAGCTTTCCCGCCCAGGTAGGCCAGGATCACCGGCAGCAGCCCGTCATCCGTATAGTAGGAGAACATCACCAGCAGCGGCCCGGAAAGCGACAGGCGGCCCATTTCCGGCAGCCGGGTCAACCACACCTGCCCCAGGTAAGCGAGGGCGATCAGCAGCAGGACGAACAGGCTCTGCACCACGGTGAGGAAGGCCATGCGACGGAAGCGATCGAAGATCTGCAGCAGGCCGGTGGCGCTCTCCGAGATCAGGTTGAGGAGAACGACCAGGCCGTAAATGATGAACCACTTTGCCAGGCCTTCATCCGACACAAAGTAGCGCGCCCCTAACCGGGCGAGGGCGGCGATCAGGCCAAAGGCCGCCAGCGAGGCCAGCATTTCGACCCCGGCCGCCGCCTTGAACACCGCAGCCGCCCGCGGTTGGTCGCCTGCTTCCGTGTATTCACCCACGTATTTGATCACCAACTCGCCCATGCGGAAGGAGGCGAAGTTGTTGACCACGTTGGCGAAGGTCATCACTGCCCCCAGCACCCCGAAGCCGGCAACGCCCAGCAGCCGGGCGGTAAAAACACCCTGGAGCAAACTGAGCGCCGCCGAAATGCCGGTAGCGCTGAATAAGTAGCCGGAATTTTTGATCACCCGGCGGATGAGGGTGTTCTCGAACAGCCGGTAGAACAACCCGTTCACCCAGGCGGAGGCAGTCGACTGCATATCAGTCCTTGAAATGGCGTACGCTAAATGGTCTTAATCTGGCTGGCCCATTCGCGTTCGGCATTGTACCATGCCACCAGGTTGGCGATCCCTTCCCTTAAAGAAACGCGAGGCTCCCACCCGAGCAAGGAGCGCGCCTTCTCCACGTTCGCCTGGTTTGCCCGCATGTCTGCCGGGTGGAAGGGCAGGTGCTCCACAATGGCCTTTTTGCCGATCAACTCCTCCAGGATGCAAATCAGCTCGTTGATTTTGATCGACTCGTGCCCGCCCAGGTTGATGATTTCGTACCCCAGCGGCTTCAACCCCAAGATCGTCCCCCGGGCGATGTCGTCCACATAGGTAAAGCCGCGCGATTGTTCGCCATCACCGTTCAGGCGGACGGGCTGGCCCTCGCTGATCCATTGCGTGAAGCGGAACATGGACATATCCGGGCGACCGCCGGGGCCGTAGACGGTGAAGTAACGGAAAATGGTGACGTCGATGCCGTATAGATAGTGGTAGGCGTGGCACAGGGCCTCGGCGCCCTTCTTGCTGGCCGCGTAGGCCTGCAGCGGGCGGTCGCTGTTGGCGGTTTCGGGCGTGGGCAGCGGTGCATCCTGGCCGTAGATGCTGGAGGTGGAGGCCAGGATAAATTTCGAGATGCCCTTCCGCTGGCACAATTCGAGCAGGTTCAGCGTACCGGTCATATTCGTATCGACATACACCCAGGGGTTCTCCACCGATTGGCGCACTCCAGCCCGCGCGGCCAGGTTGATCACCGCATCGAACGGCCCGGCGGAGGCTTCGTCCTCCAACACCTCCATCGCCTCGCGTTCGCCGATATCCGTTTTGTAGAAGCTGAAACCCGGCCGTGCTGCCAGGCGGTTCAGCCGCCAGTGCTTGATCTGCACATCATAGGCGTCATTCATGTTGTCGATGCCGACCACATGATGCCCCTCATCCAAAAGCATCTCGCTCACCCGAGCGGCGATGAAACCTGCGGCTCCGGTGACTAAATACTTGCCCATTCCATTCTCCTTAGCGGTTCGATTGCGGCCATATTCCAAGCCATGAGAGGTTAACAAGAGGGGTTCAGGCTTCTTTGCGCTCCTGAACCCCTGGGCGATGCTTAAGCTACAATCGTACCACTTTTGCGTGGTTAGACCCGACTGCTTTGGCCATCGCATTCCGGGTATCGACGATCAAATTGGCTGCGTCCAACAGGGCGGCGTAATCGTAAGCGGAATGGTTGGTGACAATCACCACACAGTCCGCCTGGCGGGCCGCGGTCAGGTAATCGGGGACCGAATCCATGTTCCAACCGTCCGAATGGTGATGGATGCAGGGCACGTGGGGATCGTGGTAGCTGACCCGGGCGCCCTTCTGCATCAGCAGGCCGATGATGTCCAGCGCCGGGCTCTCGCGCAGGTCGTCGATGTCCGCCTTGTAGGCCGCCCCCAGCACCAGCACCTGCGACCCCTTGAGCGCTTTCCCCGCTTCGTTGAGCGCATCCTGCACCAGCCGCACCACGTAGCGCGGCATGCCGGTGTTGATCTCGCTGGCCAGCTCGATGAAGCGGGCGGTGTACTGCAGCCCGCGCAGCTTCCAGCTCAGGTACAGCGGGTCGATGGGGATGCAGTGCCCCCCCAGCCCAGGTCCGGGGGTGAACTTCATGAACCCAAACGGCTTGGTCGCCGCGGCTTCGATCACCTCCCACACGTCCACCCCCAGCCGGTTGCACATCAAGGCCATCTCGTTCACCAGGCCGATGTTGATCATGCGGAAGGTGTTCTCCAGCAGTTTGGCCATCTCGGCCACCTCGGTGGAGGAGACCGGGACCACGGTCTGCAGCGCCTGGGCGTACCAGGCAGCGGCCACCTGGGAGCAGGCGGGGGTGATGCCGCCGATGACCTTGGGGGTGTTGAGGGTGGTCCAGTCCTTGCGTCCCGGATCGACCCGCTCGGGGGAGAAGGCCAGGAAGAAGTGCTCCCCGGCGGTCAGGCCGCGCTCTTCGCCCAGCTTGGGCAGCAGGATCTCGCGGGTGGTGCCGGGGTAGGTGGTGGATTCGAGCACCACGACCATGCCGGGGTGCATATACTTGGCCAGTTCGTCGGTGGCGGAGAGGATGAAGGACAGGTCCGGGTCGCCGGTTTTGCGCAGCGGCGTGGGCACGCAGATCGACACCGCGTCGGCTTTGCTTAAGGCGGCGAAATCGGTGGTCGCCGTCAGCTTACCGGCCTCGACCAGGCGCTTCACCTGCTCGGAGGGCACATCCTGGATGTGGGATTCGCCGCGGCACACCGTCTCCACCTTGCGGGCATCAGGATCGATACCGACAACATGAAATCCGGCCTCGGCGAACACGGTTGCCAGGGGCAAGCCGACATAACCCAGACCGAGCACAGCCACTTGGGCGGTGCGATCCTGCAGCCTGGCGACGAGTTGGGTTTGGATATTCGTATCCATTCGATTACCTCATTAAAGGATAAAGTTTATACCGCGATCACGCGGCTGTATTGCGGATTAGCCTGCCTGGATACCCCTGGCTAACGCCAGGGTGGGCTAAAACATCATTGGCGCCCGCACCGCGGCTTTTTCTACAGTGCGGCTCACACTGGCCTGGACCGGGCGCTTCCGTATTTGATTTATTATGAAAGGTTCCTTCACTTTCCGCTCGGGCCGGAATGTCTCACCCCGGCGTAGCTTTCAAGCCACTGCAAGTAACGGTCATCCAGAGAATTTACGGTCATGATCAGAGCGTCTTCGTTGTTATCCCGGTAGTAGCGCGGGCGGCGGCCCACGACCTCGAACCGGAACAGGCGGTACAGGTTTTGGGCCGCTTCATTCCCGGCGCGTACTTCCAGGGTGGCGCTCGCCGCCCCCTGACGGATGCCTTCCGCCAGGGCGGTGGCTATAAGCTGCTTCCCAATCCCTCGCCGGCGGTAATCGGGATGAACGGCGATGGTGGCGATGTGGGCTTCATCGAGGATCATCCACAGCACGATGACGCCTGCGATGACCTTGGAGCCATCCGGGTGTTCGAATTCGGCGACCCACAGCCGGGAATGGCTGTTCTCTTTCAGTTCGAACCGGTAAGCGCTGGCCGGCCAGGGTAAGCTGAAAGAGACCTGGTCGAGAGCCTGAACCTGTTCAAGATCCTCCAAACGCATAGGGCGGATGCGGAACGAGCCGGGGAAAGGTTGATCGGTCATCCCGGGATCGGTTCGTTATGGTGCAAATAAGTGGGCGACAGCGTAGCGGGGTTGTCCACTTTCCCGGCCTGCCAGCGCCGCCAGGCGAGCTCGGCCAGGAAGCCGGGCCGGCGCAAGGATCGGGCCGGTGAGGCAAGCTGGATGAGCTTCCGCTGGCGGGAGAACAGCCGCCGCTCTTCCTCGTCCAACTCGCCGCACACCAGGGTTGGGACCTGGATGCGCTGTGCCAGCTCTTCCGGGGTGAGCACTTCCAGCTTTTGGCTGGGCTGCCAGCCTCCGTTCGAGGCCTGATACCACCCGACGGCCAGGCGGCCGCGCCCGGCGCGCAGCACCGCCGCCAGGGGGATGTCCTCCACCGGCTGCGCGGCGGCCAGGATATCCAGCGTAGGGACCCCGGTCAGCGGTAAGCTGCGGGCCAGGGCCAGCCCTTTGGCCAGGGCCAGGCCGATTCTCAGCCCGGTGAATGACCCCGGCCCCAGGGCGACGCCCAACGCCTGGAGCTGGTCCATCTTGACTGCACAGCGCCTCATCATCTCGGCGATGGCCGGGGCCAGTTCAACCGTGTGATAATCCGGTCCGGTCCAGGCAGATTCGCTGAGCACCTGGACGCCATCGTACAGGGCCAGGCCGACGGTGCGGGTTGAGGTATCGATCGCCAGCAGCATTAGCTCACTCCAAAGACCATACGGCGGAACTGGCGCAGGATCTCCTGGTAGCGCGTTCCGTGAGCGGTGAGCACCAGGTCGCGTTGATCCTCATCAATATAGCGCATATGAATCGCCAGGCAGGCGCCGGGCAGGGCGGCCTGGATGCGACCGGCCCATTCGACGACCAGGGGGCCATCCTCCAGCATATCGTCCAGGTCCAGCGCGATGGCTTCCTCCGGGCCGCTCAGGCGATAAGCATCCAGGTGGTACAGGCGCTGTTCGCCGCTCGCGCCCCGGCGGTGGTTTGCGCCATCGTTGGAACGGCGGTAGACGTTCACCAGCACGAATGTCGGGCTGGTCACCTGGTCCAGCGACCCCCACCCGGCGGAGATCCCCTGCATCAGCGTGGTCTTGCCTGCGCCGAGTTCGCCGTGCAGACAGATCAGGTCGCCTGGCTGCAGCAGCGCACCCAGGCGCATACCGGCCCGGCGGGTCTGCTCCGGGCTGCGGCTGATAAATTCTACGGAGTCGGGGTCCAGGACTGGCATTTAGTTTTTGATCTCAAGGCGGGCCATCGAGGCCATCAGGCGTTTCAGGCCCAGGTTTTCGAAGAAAACGTCGACGATCTCGTCGTCATCCTGCAGATTGCTGTTGAGGACCATCCCCTCTCCCCAGACCGGGTGCTCGACCCGCATCCCCGGGTGGTAACGGGTAGCGCGCGGGGGGCGGGCCTGAGTGCGAGCGCCGGGGCCTGAATTCCAACGCTGCGGCTCCCAATTGTACGCCTCTTCGTCATATGCAGCGCCGCGCGAACGTTTCTGCACCGGCTGCCTGCCGGATATTTGCAATAGATCCTCGGGAATATCTTCGATAAAGCGCGAGGGCAAGGCCGGTTCGGTGTAGCCAAACGAGGTGCGGTTCTGGGAATAGAGCAGATATAGCTCATCCATCGCCCGGGTGATGCCCACATAGAATAAGCGCCGCTCTTCCATCAGCGCTTCCGGATCATCGACGGAGCGGCTGTGGGGAAGGGTGCCGTCGTTGAGACCCACGATGAAAACTTTGGGATACTCCAGTCCTTTCGCCGCATGCAGGGTGAGCAGGGTGGGCACGTTGGCGCTGGCCTCCAGGGTGTCTTGGTCGGAGACCAGGGCCACCTGTTCGAGGAAGACATCCAGCCCGTGTTCGGAGTATTCGGATGCCAGGCGGCGGAGCTCCATGACGTTCTCCCAGCGGTCCGCGCCTTCGTCCGACCCGTCGTCTATGTACGTCCGGTAATCTGTGTCCGACAGGATGCGGTCCATCAAGGCCAGGGGGGTGAGCAGGTCTTTGGCTTCGAACCAATCGGCCAGCATCCGGGCGAAACCGTTCAGGGAGCTGCCCGCCCGGCCGGAGAGTGCTTCCCGGTGGGGGGAGCCTGGGTCTTGGGCCATCTCCAGGAGCAGCAAACCGGGGGTGATCCCGGCCATCTGGGCCTGGGTGCGCAGGGCCATCATGGTCTTGTCGCCGATCCCCCGGGCCGGCACATTGATTATCCGGCCCAGGCTGACTTCATCGTTGGGGTTATGCGCCAGCCGCAAGTAAGCCAGGATATCCTTGACCTCGCGCCGCCCGTAGAACCGTTGGGCCCCGACCAGTTTATAGGGGAGGTTGGCTTGCAGGAACGCTTCTTCCAATACGCGGGATTGAGCGTTGGTACGGTACATGACGGCGAAATCACCCGGTTGGGCCTGGTTACGGGCCACCTGGCTGGCGATGGTGTCCACTACATAGGCAGCCTCCACCCGGTCGTCATAGGTCTCATGCAGCACCACTTTCATCCCGCTGCCGCGATCGGTGAACAGGCGTTTGCGGGTGCGCTGCGGGTTCTGGTCGATCACCGCCATCGCCACGTCCAGGATCCCCTGGGTGGAGCGATAGTTCTGTTCGAGCAGGATCACCTGCGTCTCGGGGAAATCGCGCTGGAAGCGCCGCACATTGCGGTAATCGGCCCCCCGCCAGCGGTAGATCGCCTGGTCTGTATCACCGACGGCGAAAATATTATGGTGGAACGAGGCCAGGTGTTTGAGCAGGATGTACTGGGCCATGTTGGTATCCTGGAACTCGTCGACCAGTACGTGCTCGTAGCGGCGGGCGTAGCGCTCGCGCACGGTGGGGTTTTCTTCCAGCAGGGTTGCGGTCCACAGGAGCAGGTCGTCGAAGTCCAGGGCGTTGTTCACCAGGAGCAGTTCCTGGTAGCGACGGTAAACGCTCTGTACGATCCCTTCCCGGTAGTTTTCGACCTTCAGGTCATCGGCTAAGAGCAGCTCGTTCTTCGCGTTGGAAATAGAGCCAAGGATGCTGGCAGGGCGGTAACGCTTGGAGTCGATATCCAGGTCATCCAGGGCGCGCTTGACCAGGCTGAGCTGATCGTCGGTGTCGAAGATGACGAAGTTGGATTCAAAGGGCAGGTGCTGGGCCTCCCGGCGCAGGATGCGGGCGCAAATGGCGTGGAAAGTGCCCAGGGTGACTCCGCTGGCGCTCTGGCCGAGCATGCTGACCACCCGCGATTCCATTTCACGGGCCGCTTTGTTGGTGAAGGTGACTGCCAGGATGTGATACGGGCTGACCCCCAGCGAACCGATCAGGTAGGCAATGCGCTGAGTCAACACGCGGGTCTTTCCTGAACCGGGCCCGGCCATCACCAGGACCGGACCCAGCCCGGCAACCACTGCCTGTTGTTGTTGCGTGTTTAAGCCTTGCAGCAGGTTCATAGAAGAAAATTGTAACATCATTCCGCCAGCGCCGGAAAGGAATGGAAGGAGTTATGGCCTTCTCAAGAATGGGTGTGGGAGAGGCGGGTTGCACAGCCCGCCTCTCCCACACCTCTATCCTTATAAAGCCTGGCTTACGACTTTGAAAAAGCCATGGACGAGGTGTGCAGACAAATGTTGGTAGCAAAGACAAGCCGGGGAAGGCGTGCCGCCGGTCGCCCATATGGAGATCTATACGCGAGAAGTCGTGCGGCAGATGGGACTGCGGGCCTCGTGGGAAGGCCAGGTGGAACTACCTCGAAAGTAATGGACAAAGCACGGTTTGCATGTAGAATTAGCTCGTATTTTTTTTCTTAGATGTGCCTGTCTGATAATCACCAAATAGGAGGATCGATGACCCAACCTGCCATTCAGGCCGAAAACCTGACCTATCGTTATGGCCAGTTGCTGGCGGTGGACCATATCAATTTTGAAGTGGGCGAGGGGGAGATCCTGGGCTTTCTCGGCCCAAATGGGGCGGGGAAATCAACCACGGTTAAGATGCTCACCGGCCAACTGCTGCCGAAGGAGGGCCGCGCCACCTTGCTGGGGATGGATGTGGCCCGCCGGCCCAAGCAGGTGCAGGCCCAGATTGGCGTGTGTTTCGAGACTACCAACCTGTACGAGAACATGAGCGGGATCGAGAACCTCAAGTTGTTCGCCAACTTGTTTGGCATAAAGGGTTTCGATGCCGAAGCCTTGCTCAAACGCGTCGGGTTGGACGGGCGCGGCAATGACAGGGTGGAAGGGTATTCCAAAGGCATGAAGCAGCGCCTGATGGTGGCGCGTGCCTTAGTCAACCGGCCCAAGATCCTGTTCCTGGATGAACCGACTGAGGGGCTCGACCCTACCTCCGCCCAGGCCATCCGCAGCCTGATCCTGGAAGAGCAGCAGCGCGGCGCGACCGTTTTCCTGACTACGCACGATATGCACGAAGCCGACAGGCTCTGCCACCGGGTGGCGTTCATCGACCGGGGCAAGATCGTGGCCCTGGATTCGCCGCACGCCCTCAAGCAGCAGTACGGCCAGCGCCTGATACGGGCAGAAGTACAGACCGGCGATGGCAGCCTGCTCACACGGGATATCGTGATGGACCGCGCCGATACCCCGTTGGAAATGGAAGCCCTGTTCAAAGCTGAAAAGGTAGTTACCATCCACAGCGCCGAAGCTACCCTGGAAGATATCTTCATCCGTATCACCGGGCGAGGGCTGACCGGATGAACGCCCGTATGATTGCAGCCCTGATCGGCAAAGATTTCAAGCTGTACTTTGCCAACCGCCTGTTTGCGATTGTCACGCTAGTTGGTTTAGTCGCCTACATTGCCATCTACTACCTGCTGCCCAAAACGGTCGATGAAACCCTGGAATTGGGCCTATACATCCGTGAGATGCCGCCGGCCCTGGCGGAACTGCTCGAGAGCGAGGAGGTCAAGTTTTACCGGGCCGAGTCCGTGGAAGCTCTCCAACAGGCCGTCTTGGACGGCGATATCCCAGCCGGATATGCCTTCCCAGACCATATAATCACCACAATCCGCAGCGGCGAGAACGCTACCGTCGAGCTCTACCTGGCTTCAGATGTGCCCCCCGAATTCCGGTCCGTTTACGAAGTGATTCTGGATGAGTTTGCCTTTGCAATCAGCGGGCAAACCCTCAATAATATCGAGACGACCGATATTATCTTGGGAACAGACATGGCCGGGGCGCAAATCCCACCCCGCGAGCGCATGCTGCCCATGCTGACCGTCTTCGTATTGATGGTGGAGTGCCTGGGGCTAGCCAGCTTAATCGCCGCGGAAATCGAAACCGGCACGCTGCGGGCTTTGCTGGTGACACCCTTGACCATGAGTGGGGTATTCGCCAGCAAGGGGATCTTTGGCACTCTGTTCGCCTTTGTGCAGGCGGTCTTTTTGATCAGCGTGACCGGTGGGCTGGTCCAAGAGCCGCTGCTCCTGCTGACTGCGCTGCTCCTGGGCTCCGCGCTGGTCACCGGCGTGGCTTTCCTGGTGGCTTCGCTGGGCCGCGACTTGATGTCGGTGATGGGCTGGGGGATCCTGGCCTTGCTGATCCTGGCGCTGCCCACATTTTCCATTCTGATACCCGGCCTGGCTTCTAACTGGATCCGGTTGATCCCCGGATTCTATCTATCCGATACGGTCTATCGGGTCATCAACTTCAATGCCGGTTGGGGGGATGTGACCCAAAACCTGCTGATGCTGCTGGGGTCCGCGGCAGCCTGCCTGGCCCTTGGGGTGGTCGTGCTAAAGAGGAGGTTCCAATGAACCCGAGACGCATCGGCGTTTTGCTGTACCGGGAATTTGTGCAAGGTCCGAAGAATTTCATCTTCATCTTTGCCGTGGTGGTGCCGCTCGTCTTGAGCTTTGTTCTTTCGCTGTTGTTCGGGACCCTGTTTGCCGGAAAACCGCGCCTGGGGATCAACGATGCGGGTGACTCACGGTTTACCCGCCTGGCCGAGGCGATGGATGCCTTTACCGTGCGGAAATTTGTCAGCGAAGCTGAGCTGAAGGAAGCCACTCAGATCGGCGCGGTCGATGTAGGTATCGTGCTGCCGGCCGATTTCGACGCCCGGGTGGCCGGTGGGCAGGCAACGCATATGCTGGCTTATGTTTGGGGTGAGAGTCTGTTGAAAGACCGGGCGATGCTGGTGGTGGCCATGACCGCCTGGGTGCGCGCGATCGCCGGTCACGAATCGCCGGTAGAAATTGCCACGACAGTGCTGGGGAACACTCCAGCCCTGCCCTGGGAAGACCGCCTGCTGCCCTTTGTGGTGATGATGAGCATCATGTTCGGCGGCATCATGCTGCCGGCATCCTCTCTCGTGACGGAAAAGCAGAAGCATACCCTCTCGGCGCTGGCGGTTACCCCGACTACCATGGGCGAAATATACGTCTCCAAAGGTCTGATGGCAGTGGTGGTCAGCGCGGTGATGGGGTTGGTCATCCTGGCGCTGAATCGCGCCCTGGGCAGCAGCCTGAGCTTGCTCATCGGGGTGCTGATCCTGGGGGCCATCCTGGCCGCCGAGTTTGGCGTTTTGCTGGGCGTGCTGGTCAAGGACATCAACAGCCTGTTTGCCACCGTCAAGTCGATGGGCCTGGTGCTGTATGCTCCCGCTTTGATCTATATGTTTCCGGAAGTTCCTCAGTGGATCGCCAAGCTCTTTCCCACATACTACGTCATCCAGCCGGTGATTGAAATCTCCCAGCACGGTGCTGGGCTGAGCGAGATCGCCTGGCAGTTGGCCGTGCTGGTCGTGTTCATTCTTGCGATAGGCGTGATCGTAGCGCTGCTGACCCGGCGCCAGCGCAGCCGGGAATAAGTGCGGTGATTATTGGGTAATTTCTCGATTAATGGGCAGGATAAACACCGGGATATCACTCAGTTGGACAACCTGCTGGGCCACACTTCCCATGAAGATCAAGTCCAGGCCACCGCGTCCTTGGGAGGTCATCATGATTAAATCTACACTTTCGCGTTTGCTCACCTCAATGATCGAGCGCGCCGGGTAAGACCCGGTCACGATCGTGGAAACGGATAACCCGTCTTCCCGCAGGTATTTGGCGACCGAAGCCAGATAGGCTCGCATATTAGCCTCTGCTTGCTTACGGATGGCCCGGATAACGCTGTTAGGGGCGCGGTATTTCTCGCTCTCTGGTACAGCGGGGACGCTGATCAGCATCAGCTCGCAGTCGAACTGCTTCCCGAGCAGGCGAGCGTAAGGCAGCAGTTGCTCGGCAAACACAGAACCGTCCAGTGCGACCAGGATCCGGTCGAGATGGGGTGCTTCGGGCGGCCCGCTCTCGTACACCTGCGCCAGTAGGACCGGGATATCCAACTGACGCACCAGCTTGCTAGACAGCCCTCCTCGCAGCCAATTTTTCTCTCCTGAGCTCCCGCGGGTCGTGACGATCACCAAATCGACCCCTTTCTCGATGACCAGTTTTTGGGCGGCTTCCGAGGGAGAGCCCGGATGGATGGCCGCGTTAACGTGTATTCCTGATGCATGTATCTGTTCGACAACCAGGCTGAGGTGATTTTCTGCTTCGAGCTGTTCTCTCCCATCTGTCTGGAAATCTCTGGAAGCTGATAGGAGAGTCGCATGCGCACCGGTGGTTTCGCAGATAAATCGAGCTATTGGCAGCGCCTGGGCGGCCGCGCTAGAACCGTCCAATAAAGTTAAGACGTGTTTGATCTCTACGTTCTTATTCTGTCTGTATAGGGCAAGGACCGGCTCTGGCATCCATTCCAGTTTTACCGGGGCCCGGTCCCCATTCTCTGCAGACCGGGTTGAGTCCGTTTGCCCAAAGCCAAAGCCGGCCAGCAGGTTGGCGTTGATTTTTCCCAGGTAATCCATTTCTGGCGAGGGGGCGCCAATCCGCTGGCGGAAGTAAGTGAAGGTGAAATAGAGGATAGGGATAAAAACAAGGTAAGCCCAAGCGCCTTCCAGGAACCGCTCTTCAAAAATGATCAGCGTGGCGACGGTAGTTAACAGGGAGGCGATCGTTGTGCCAGCGATCAGAACTGCATGATTAAGTGTAAACTGTTGTTTGAGCTCACGGATAAGGCGATTCGTGACAGCCCAACCGGTCATGCTCAGCAAGATAAATACACCGGCCGCATATAGAGCAAGATAGGTTTCCTCGTGGGTGCCGAACAAGAGGAAGCTGATGCTGACGATCCCTACTTCTACCCAGACAGGCTTATCGGCCACTCCGTACTCGTTCGGCCAGCCGAACCTGGGTGGGATGTAGTGGCGATCTTTGAGCCCTAAAGCCAGGTTTTGCAAACCCTGGGCGCTGGACGCAGAGGCCGACATGAGGACGAAAATGCCTATCAGCGAGCCAAGGTAAGGAAGGGGGTCTGGCAGAAGCTGGTCCATGGTCTGGGTGAATACCGATACGCGGGTTTCTACGGGGTTAGAGAGAGAAAAGATAGCTGGACCAACGATCAGCATCGTCAGCCCAGTTGTGCTCATAATAATGACCAGGCTTTTGAAGGCTTTGCGGCTTTTTTGCTGCGGAGAGCCATGGTAGGCTGGTACCAAGTTCGCAAACACCTCAATGCCTGTCATCACAGCCAGGATGCGGACGTAGCCCCCAATCGTAAAATGCAGATTCGGTGGTACAAAGGCTGCCGAAGAGAGCGCGGGCAGGTGAACGCCGGTCCGCACAATCGTGGCCAGGATCATCAGCCATAGGAGGATCAAAACGCCTGCGGTAGCCGGGCCAAATGTTCGTGCAGCCATTTTGGGCCCCCGGTTTACGAGCCAGCCTATCAGGAGACTGAGGCCTATTGAGATCAGGGTACGATACTGGATCCCAAGGATGACATTATTTAACACCGGGAAACGGTCGGCGATAAAGGTGACCATTGTAGCCATACTGACCAGGAAGGTCAGCGTGTACTCGATGAATGTAATGGCAGCATTGACCTTAACGGCCCATCCGCCAAACTCTTCTTCACTCAAGCCGCTCCCGCCGGAGCCATCGGTGACCCACTGCATGACCAACCGGTACATGGCTGAAACAACAGTTATGGTCAGGACCGCCAGCCAAATTGCCCCTCCAAAGACGGCCCGTGGCGAGCTGGATGCGAGAATGAGGAGTAGGAAGGGTCCGAATACGTATAATGGAGAAGTTGCGGGGTCCCCACCGCCGGCCAGAGCGCCTTCTAGCGAATTTTTGAGCTTGTGTGAAATACGAGCCATTTGATTCTCCTGTTATCGCGCTGAAGCAACTGCACGGGAACCTGAAACCAGTTCCAGGTGCATGCATTTCAATTCATGCGCTAACAGATATGGTTCTCCTCAATTCGGTGGGAATCAATGGGAAATGATCCACTTGAAAGCGGAAGAGCCAACAAGATTTAATTTTACCCAATTTTGACTGGGGTGCGAAGATATTGCCTGCACCCTGCACCCTGCAGCCTGCACCCTGCACCCTGCACCCTGCAGCCTGCAGCCTGCAAGGTGCAGGGAAGGAGATCAACGCTTTGCGATTGGAGAATGGAAGGAAGTTGCTAATCTGGCTTCAATAGAATACAATCTCACATATGAATTGGGATCTGTTGGGCCATGAATGGGCCGTAAATCTGCTAAAAGAACACGTGGCGCAGGGAGGCTTGCGCCACGCTTACTTGATCACCGGGCCGGAGGGGGTGGGCCGGCGGACTCTGGGATTGCGCCTGGCCCAGGCCATCAACTGCCAGAACCCGCCCGCTCCCGGCGAACCCTGTTTCCAATGCCGGGCCTGCCGTTTGATCGGCCAGATGCAGCACCCCGACCTGGTGGTGGTGCAGGCCGAACAGAAAGGCGGTACGCTGAAGGTGGACCAGGTGCGCGAACTCCAGCGCAGCCTGTCTCTGGCGCCGTATGAGGCCCGCTACCGGGTGGCGATGCTGCTCCGCTTCGAGGAAGCACACTCCAGCGCCGCCAACGCCCTGCTGAAGACCCTGGAAGAGCCCCCGGCCCAGGTGATCCTGATTCTCACCGCCACCAGCCCGGAGGCCCTGCTGCCCACTACAGTTTCGCGGTGCGAGGTGCTGCGCCTTCGCCCGCTGCCGCTGGAGCAGGTGTCCGCCGGCATCGCCTCTCGCTGGGGGCTGGATGCTGGCCAGAGTGAGCTGCTGGCCCATCTCTCGGGGGGGCGGCCCGGCGCCGCTTTTCATCTCCAGCAGGATCCGGAGCGGATCGAGATGCGCCGGGGCTGGATCGAGGATATGCTCCGGCTGTTGGGCCAGAGACGGGTGGAGCGGTTTGCCTATGCCGAGACGGCGGCCAAGGATAAGGACCAGCTTCGCCTCGTCCTTCAAGCCTGGATTTCTTTCTGGCGCGATGTGATGCTGGTGGCGGCCGGAGCGTCGGCCCCGCTGGCGAACCCCGATTACCAGGAGGATGTGGAACGGCTGGCGGAGTGGGTGGGCCTGGAATCTGCTCACTGCACCGTCTCCGCTCTGGACCGCACCCTGGGGCTGCTGGATAAAAATATCAACACGCGCCTGGCCTGTGAGGTGTTGATGCTCGATCTGCCCGGGTTATCTTAGGGGACCAGGGACCTATAGAATTTGCAATCTCGTCCAAACCCTCAATCATGCTATACTTTAAAGGGGCTGCTGCGAAGCGGCTGCCTGTTTGGGTTCTATCCCCGTTTCTAGGAATTGAAGAATGCGTTTCACCGAGAGGGATTCAGTCACCGCCAAGGCATCTCTAGAACTTCTGTACCATATCAGCCGGGAGTTAGTGAGCGCCCTGGATCTACGCACGGTGCTGGAAAGGGTGCTGTCGCTCTCGATGGAGAATGTCGGCGCGATCAACGGCAGCCTGATCGTGATGGATGATGGGGGGGAGGCGGTCGAGGCGGTTATCGTCACCGGCGGCCAGATTCATCCCCATGCCACCGAACAGCTCAGCGTCACCCTGGAACACGGCCTGGCCGGATGGGTGGCCCGCCATCGCCAGGCTGTGCTGATCGCCGATACCAGCCAGGACGAACGCTGGCTCCGCCGCCCGGACGATTCCGCCAGCCAGACGGGCGCCAAGTCTGCCGTCAGCGCGCCTATCCTGGCCCGCGAGCGCCTGATCGGGGTGATGACCCTGGTGCATCCCCGCCCGGGCAACTTCACCCGCGATCATCTGGCCCTGGTGCAGGCCATCGCCGACCAGGCCGGGATTGCGATCCTCAACGCCCGCCTGTATGCCGAGAGCCAGCGCCAGGCGCGGGTGATGACGGCTGTGGCGGAGAGCGCCATCGCCATCACCGCCTCGTTGAACCTGGATGAGGTGCTCCAGCGCATTTTAGACCAGATCAGCCAGGCGCTGCAGGTGGATGAGGTCTCGCTGGCGTTGATCGATCCTTCGGGCCAGAACCTGGAGTACCGGGCGTCCACCAACAAGGGGGAACACAGCATTATCGGGATGCGCCTGCCGGTCGAAAAAGGGATCGCCGGTTGGGTGGTGCGGACAGGACAGGGTGTGGTCGCTCAGGATGCCTACAAGGACCCCCGCTTTTATCCCGAAGTGGACCAGTTAACCGGTTTTCAGACGAAAGCCATCGTTTGCGCGCCCATTCGCTTACACGGGAGAGTGATCGGCGTGATCCAGGCGCTCAACCCGATCCGCGGTGTGTTCGACCCGGATGCGCTGCTGGTGCTCACCGGCGTCGGCAGCCTGGCCGGGAGCGCCATCCACCACGCCCAATTGTTCGAGCAGCTTCAGGCCGCACACCGGCGCTACCGCGAGCTGTTCGAGGACAGTGTCGATCCCATATTTATCACCGATACCAGCGGGCGACTGCTGGAAGCAAACCGCCAGGCGCAGGAAATGACCGGCCTGAGCGGCGAAGATTTCGGCCGCGTCTCAATTCAAGATTTTGGCGTGGTGCGCGAGGACCTGTTTGGGCTCGAGAGCCTGGCCAGCGGCGAGACGATCACTTATGAAGCCGTGCTGCACCTGGACGATCGCGATGATATCCCGGTCCAGGTGTACGTGCGCCAGGTGAATATCGATGATGTCCTTCAGCTCCAGTGGCTGCTGCGCGATATCACCGAGCGTAAGAATCTAGACAGCCTGCGCGAAGACCTGATTTCCATGATCTACCACGATCTGCGCTCCCCGCTGGCCAATATTGTCTCCAGCCTGGACGTGCTCGAGTCGATGCTGCCGGCGGAGGGCGAACGGGAGCTGAAGCCGCTGGTGAGCATCGCCAGCCGCTCGACGGAGCGCATCCAGCGCCTGACCGACTCGCTGCTGGATATGAACCACCTGGAAGCCGGCCAGCCGATTGGCAACCGCCAGTTCATCGACCCGGCCGAAGTGTGCCGGGATGCCCTGGAGGCGGTGCGGACCACTGCAAAAAGCAAAGATATCCATATCGTGCTCCGGCTGGAGCCCAATCTGCCATCGATCTGGGTGGATGGTGATATGATCCGCCGGGTGATGATCAACCTGTTGGAGAACGCGGTCAAATACACGCCAAACCACAGCCAGGTGGAGGCCGGGGCCAGGGCAGAGGGCGATTACGTGCATCTGTGGGTCAAAGATAACGGGCCGGGGATACCGCCCGCTTCTCAGGCAGTGATTTTCGATAAGTTCGCCCGGCTGGCGACCAAGGAGGGCACGCGGGGCTTTGGCCTGGGTCTGGCCTACTGCCGTTTGGCCGTTCTGGGCCACGGGGGCAAAATCTGGGTGGAAAGCGAGCCGGGCGCCGGAGCGACCTTTAACTTCACATTGCCCATTAACACCGAGACGGGAGGGGAGTAAGGCAGATATGCAGCAGATTCAGCGGGGTATTTTTATCGAAGATGGTTTCCTCGGGGTTACCCTCGGAGGGCTGGTCTATTCGCACGGGGCGATCATGATCGACGCACCGTTACGGGCAGAGGACGCCCGTTCCTGGCGGTCGGCGTTGTTGAACCAGCGAGGCGGCGCCAACCGGCTGTTGATCTCTCTAGATGCGCACCCCGACCGGACGCTGGGGGCGCGGGCTCTCGACACCACAATCGTCGCCCACCAGAAGACGGCCCAGGTGTTCCGCAACCGCCCGACGATCTTTAAAGGGTCAACCAATAACAGCGGTGCGATGTGGGAAACCTACAGCGACGCGATTGGAATGCGCTGGGCGACCCCGGATATCACCTTCAGCCAGCGGATGTCCTTGCACTGGGGCGGCCCGGAAATCATTCTCGAGCATCACCCCGGCCCGGCGCCCGGTTCGATCTGGGTCATCATCCCCGCCGACCAGGTGATTTTCATCGGCGATCTGGTCACCCCCAACCAGCCCCCCTTCCTGGCCCATGCCGATGCTGCTGCCTGGTTGGAGAGCCTGGATGCACTCCTCCAGTCCTACAGCGGCTACACCATGATCAGCGGCCGGGGCGGCGTCATCGTGGAGCAGGATGTGCAGGAGCAGAAGCAGTTCCTGCAAGCGCTGCTTCAAGGGCTGGACGATCTGGCCAGGCGCAGCCTCCCGCCGGATGCCACCCAGGAATTGATCCCCGACCTGCTGGGCAGATTCCGTTTTACCAATGATCTCCGGGCGCTGTACGAGCAGCGCCTGCGATATGGTCTCCACCAGTTCTACAACCGCCGCTATCGAGCGGTGACGACGGTGGAGGAGAGTGAAGAAGGAGAAAGCGAGTAGCTTCATGTCGTCCCCGTCTTACCTTCCTATATTTGAGCTGACCCGGGGAGATATCGTCGAGTCGATCCATTATGGGGCAATTGCCGTCGCCGATGCGACCGGCAAGCTGGTCGCTTCATTTGGCAACCCCGATACCGTCACTTATCTGCGCTCTTCTGCCAAGCCATTCCAGGCCATGCCGTTCATCGCTCACGGCGGGCAGACGGCTTTTCAACTCACCCCTCGCGAGATCGCCCTCATGGCCGCTTCCCATTCCGGGACCGATGAACACGTGGCCGTGGCGCGCTCGATCCAGATGAAAACCGGCGTCGATGAGTCCGACCTGCTGTGCGGGGTGCACATGCCGGCGCACGAGCCTACCGTGGAGGCGATGCGCGAGCGCAAGGAACAGCCGACCCCAAACCGGCACAACTGCTCGGGAAAGCACTCGGGAATGCTCGCTTTCATTCGTCTGCGCCTCGCGGCGAACGAACCGGTGGACGATTCACTGCCCTATATCGATCCTCGCCACCCGATCCAGCGCGAGATCCTGGCGAGCTTCGCCGAAATGTGCCGCTACCCGGTAGAGCAGGTGAGCGTGGGCATAGACGGGTGCTCGGCGCCGAACTTCGCCGTACCGCTGCGCAATGCTGCCCTGGGGTTTGCGCGCCTGTGCGATCCGGAGACGGGCGAGGTGCGCCCGCCGGAGCGGGCAGCCGCCTGCCGGACGATCACCTCGGCGATGATCTTCAACCCCGATATGGTCGGCGGCCCGGGCCGGTTCGACACCCTGCTCATGGAAGTGGGAAAGGGCCGGTTCGTGGTCAAAGGCGGCGCTGAGGGGTACCAGGCGATTGGGATCATGCCCGGAGCAATGGGGCCAGGGTCGCCCGCCCTGGGGGTTGCCTTCAAAGTCAGCGATGGCGACCTGAGCTCCCGCGCCCGCCCGGCGATCGCCCTGGAAGTGCTGCGCCAGTTGGGCGCTCTCTCCGAAGATGATCTCAACCAACTGGCCGGGTTTGGCCCCTCGTTCGCGGTGCACAACTGGCGCAAACTGGAAGTCGGCATCGCCCGGCCCAGATTCCAACTGGAGCATCATGGATAACAAAGAAAGGGCGCTGGCCGTTCACCACCTTCTAATGGAAAAGTATGGGGAGCCGGTCTGGCGGAATCCGCTGCCGCCGCTGCACGAGCTTGTCTCGACCATCCTCTCTCAGAACACCAGCGACACCAACCGGGACCGGGCGTTCAACCGCCTGGTGGACAGATTCCCCACCTGGGAAGCAGTGCGGGATGCGGACGAAGACGAAGTGATCGATGCTATTCGCCCGGCCGGCCTGGCGAATCAAAAAGGCCCGCGCATCCAACAGGTGCTGCGGGAAATCACCGCCCACCGCGGCTCCCTGGACCTGTCTTTCCTGGCGGACCTGCCCTTGAGTGAGGCGATGGAATGGCTGCAGTCGTTCAAGGGAGTGGGGCCGAAGACCGCCTCGATTGTGATGCTGTTCGCCCTGGGAAAACCGGCCTTCCCGGTCGATACCCATGTCTACCGGGTCACCGGTCGCATCGGTCTGCGCCCGGAGAAAATGACGGCCGACCAGGCGCACGTTCACCTTGCGGCGCTGTTCCCCCCCGAAACGTACTATGCGGCCCATCTTAACCTCATCCGCCTGGGCCGGGAGATCTGCACGGCCCGTAAGCCTTATTGTTCAATCTGCCCGCTGGTGGAGATATGTGATTATGCCGCCCGGCAGGAGGCGGAAATTCAAACCCAACATTGAGAGTGCACCGATGCCCACCGATTCATCACCTGTCGTTCAACCCGAGGACACCCAATCCCATCTCGGATCGCTGCGCGCTGCCCTCGCCCGCATGTCAGCCTTGACTCTGCCGGCGAAGGCGAGCCAATCTCTGGCAGAGGCTCTGCAAGAGCTCGAGGCCGTTGAGCGCGGGTTGCAGAGGCGCGAGCAGCAGATCCACGCCCTGGAAGCCGCGCTTCAGGAATCCGTGCAGGGCCGGGCGAAGTTCGTCTCGGTCGTGACGCATGAGCTGCGTATTCCGATGACTTCCATCAAAGGCTACACCGACCTGATGCTGAAAGGGTTGGCCGGCCCGTTGAACGAGATGCAGACCAACTTCTTGCAGGTGATCCACAACAATGTGGGACGCATGTCCAACCTGGTTTCCGACTTATCGGATATCAACCGCATCGAGAGCAACCGTTTCAAACTGGACCGCCGCCTAATGGACCTGGTTCAAGTCGTGGAAGAGGCGCTGCAGCCCTTCGAGTCCCCGATGCAGGAGAAGCGCCAGACCCTGGAATTGGATCTGGAGGTGGGGCTCCCTCCTGTTTTCGCCGACCCGGCGCGGGTTTCCCAGGCGATCACCCACCTGGTGCGTAACGCCCACCTGTACACTCCCGAAAACGGGCGGATTACCGTCCGGGCTGCTGCATCTGGGGAGATGGTGCGGTTGGAAGTGGAAGACACGGGCGCCGGCATCAGCCCGGCCGATCAGGAACGCCTGTTTAGCCAGTTCTTCCGCTCGGAAGCCCAGGTGGTGCGCGATCAGCCGGGGTGGGGGCTGGGTCTGCACCTCACCCGGCTGCTGGTGGAACTGATGGGCGGGAAGATCGGCTACAGCAGCGCCTCCGGTTCCGGCAGCCGGTTCTGGTTCACGCTGCCCACTATGGAAATTGTCCGGGGCTCCGGTGATTTCTCGTGAGCCAGGGAGGGCGATTCTGGGATCAGCGGTGAGTGGGAGTTCTCCTGCCTGTCTTCTACCATTGTCGAACGTCACATAATTTGTCATACAGCTTGTGAGAAAAATCACCTACGACAAGTGACCTTTGACAATAATCAAATATCGGGGGCAGGAGTATCATAAGGCCATAAGATGGAAGTCAGGATCAGGCCTGACAATGCTCATCGCTGTTTCCTCCTTTGGCGAAATCCTCCGCCGGGTGTACCTCACCGCTCGGCGGAGGCGGCCGTTTAAGCGCCGGATTCCGGCCTGGTTCAAACAAAAAAGCGGGCGCCGCCCGCTTTTTTGTTTTAACCAGGCTTACAGATCGGTGCTCGATATGGGCAGGACGACGGTAAAGATGGATCCCTGCCCGACTGTCGACTCAACCCATATCCTCCCCTGGTGGTTATCGATGATCGACTTGACGATTGCCAGCCCCAAACCGGTGCCGGGTATGTCGGAGGGGACATTGCTGGCCTGATAGAATTTGTCGAAGATGAAGGGCTGGTCGGCCAGGGGGATGCCGGGGCCGTTATCCGCAAACTGTAAAATAATCTGATCCCCCTCCGACCGGGCGCGGATCCAGATCTTCCCCCCGGATTGGGTGTACTTGATCGCGTTCATCGTCAGGTTGGTGACCATCTGCCGCAGGCGGATCGGATTGCCCAGGATTCTGGGGAGATTCTCCTCGATTTCGATCGAGACCTGCTGCCCTTTCTCGTGCGCCCGGCTCATAATATCCTCCACCGCATATTGGATGAGGGAACCCAGGGGCACGATCTCTTTGCGCGCATCGAACCCGGCCTCGATCCGGCCCAACTCAAGCAGGTCGTTGATCAAAGAGGTGATGCTGTTCACGCTCGCCTGCACCCGGCGGATGAACTCTCGCTGCTGATCGGTCACCGGCCCGACGCGATCCAGGAGCTCCACATACCCCAGGATTGCTGTCAGGGGAGAGCGCAGATCGTGAGATACGGTGTTGACGAAATCGGTCTTGATCCGGTCCAACTCTTTCAGGTAGGTGATGTCTTGCATCGTGATCACATAACCCACCTCGGGGATGGGGGTGAGTTGGGTATTGAACACCCGCCCATCCTCAAGCGCGACTTCGGTGCGGCAGGGGGTGGCCCGGTTCTCCTCGGCCAATATCTCTAACAGGTCTGGATGGGTAAAGGGTTCGCTGATCGGTTTCCCAACCAGATGATTGTCCTCCAGCCCGAAGGCCTCGCGAGCGGTGCGATTGACGAGCAGCAGGCGGTCATCCTGATCGATGACGATAATCCCATCTTCGACCTTGGTGAGGATGGTCTCCAGGCGGCGGCGTTCATCTTCCGATCGGGAGAACAGCCGGGCGTTTTCGATGGCAATCGCGGCGTAGTCGGAGAGGGCCGACACCATGGTGAGGTGATAATCGGTGAAATGGTGCCCGCTGTGGCGGTTGTCCACCCCTAAAACGCCGATGACCCGCCCCTGGACCAGCAAAGGCACATACATCAGGGTGTAGACCAGATAGGAAGTTTTGATTTTCTGCGGGGTTTTCTCATCGAGCAGCAGGGGTTTCCCGGTGCGCAGCACCTGCCCCGCCAGCGAATCCTGGATGGGGATGCGGAAGGTGCGGACGAAATCCTCCTGGAAGTTGCGCGCCGCCCGCATATACAGTTCGCCGCTGGATTCGTCCACCAGGAGCAGGCTGCCCTCTTCCGCCC
The DNA here is from genome assembly GCA_964391195.1 of uncultured Anaerolineaceae bacterium. Classification (GTDB taxonomy): domain Bacteria; phylum Chloroflexota; class Anaerolineae; order Anaerolineales; family UBA4823; genus JAAYXE01. The sequence goes on from CAYMLG010000001.1 coordinate 130,403, forward strand.
CGGAGAGTTCGACCGAGGCGTCGACCACCGCGCTCAGCACCTCATCCAGGTCGAGCAGCGAGGTCACCTTGCGCCCGATGCGCTGAATGGTCTCCATGACATTGATGCGGTCCTGCAAAGAGTGGGTATTTTTGCGGGCTTGCAGTTGGATCCAATCTTCCAAGTGTTTGCGGCGCTGAAGGGCACGGCGGACTGCCTGGAGCACTTCTTGGGTGCGCAAGGGCGGAGGAAGGTAATCGGCGAAACCGAGGCGGATCGCTTCGATCGCCAGCTCGGGGGAGTGCTCGGTGGGCATGAGCAGGACCGGCAGAGCCGGGTAGCGGCGCTGCAGCTCGGCGCCATAATCCAGGCCGCTGCCGTCTTTTAACCGATCCCCGATAATGATCAGGCTTGGGGGAACACCACGGATCAAGGCTTCGGCGGACTGCCGGCCGGTGGTGATCGTTACACGAAAACCGGCGGGCACGAGGGCCCCCCGTTCCAACATCTCCCCTGTTTTTGGATCTTGCAAGATGATCAGAATTTGTTCTTCAGGCATGCAAATTTAACTCGTATCGACCGGCAAGGGATGGTGCTGGCGACAGCCCTCAAGGGGGGAGGCGCGCCGGTCGGGAATTATTTAATCAGGAAAAGCGGCTGCCCGTCAGAAACCCTGCCTTTGTTTGCAGCCACCATTGACGATAGGAGGTCTATGACTTTTGGTAGAGATGGTCGAAGGAAGCGATGACTCCGGCTACTTCTCTCAGCTTTTCTTCTGTCGAGCGGAGAACCCCTTTTTGGCTGGCGTTCAGCCGGGCGCCTTCGACCACAAGCAAGGAGTTGATCATCTCGATCGCATCGATCAACGGCTTGTGCAGTTCTTCGCGCACGCTGCGCAGGATCTCATCCTTCTTTCGCTCGCTTGCCTGGGCGCTCTCGGCCGCAACCTGGAGCGACCGCGCCCGGTCTTCTATCTCCCGGAACAGGCGTGAATTGACAATCGATATCGAAGCGTAATCGGCGACCGCCTCGAGCAGAGTCTGGTTGCTGGGGGAGAAGGGTTTAGGAGCTTTGCGAAGAACCACCAGCAAAGCGACAACTTCTTTCTGGACTTTAACCGGCACAACCAGGGCTGATTTTCCAAACTGGGCGATTTTGAACCGCTCAAGCGGCTTGCCGTGGATCGAAAGCGTCTCCCCGGAGAGGGCCACCAGCGAGCTGATGCCATCATCCCAGGGTTGGTTCAGCTTTCCGGAGAACTTGGCGGGCAGGTTGCGCTGAGCGCACAGGGTGAAGGTTTTGCTGCGATCCTCCCGCAGCAGCAGCCAGCCGCTGTCCGCCTCGGTGACGTATACCGCCCCTTCGACGATTTTTTCGAACAGGCTGCGGTGATCGGTGATCGAGGTGACCGCTTTCCCGATGGCAAAAATGGTGGTCAGTTCGCGAACCCGGCGCTGGAGTTCGTCGTTGGTCTGTTTGAGCTGGCGCGACAGCGCTTCGCGTTCGCGGCGGGCGCGCACCTGTTTGAGCACCCGTTCGACCGCCGACAGGACTTCTGCCTCCCGGGCGGGCCAGAGCAGGTAATCGGAGGCGCCCAGGCGGAAAGCCTGGATCACATCGGTTTCCATCCCCTTCTTGGCGATTATGATCAGCGGCACGTCAATTCCCTGGGCGTTGAGTGCCACGAGCAGGTCTTTGCCGCTGAGCCCCTGAAGATTGAGATTGGCGACGATCAGGTCGGGGGAGAACTGCGCCGCCGCCTGAATGGCCGCGCCGACCGCCCGCGCAACTTCCACCCGGTAGCCGACGGATCGCAGAGTCTGCCGGGCGACGAGGTCGATGATTTCAGGGTCGCTTTCGACGAGCAGTATCCGCTCTCGGGAGGACTTCATAATGCAATCATAGCATGATTAGAAAAAAAACGGGAGACGCAGATCTGTTAGCCGGTGTGTGAAATATTTCCCAGCCCTGAGCCGCCGGGAGATGGGGAGATAGTTAGAATTATATAAGAACAGGCTAAGATGCTTGACTCCAGGTACCTCCCGCATATAGAATCATAGAAAAACATGTTGAAACGGGGAGGGAAAAATCACGATCAGTGATGTAAACATGGAGTATAAAGACTATTACCAAATTCTGGGCGTTGACCGGAAGGCCAGTGAAGATGAAATCAAGCGGGCTTACCGGAAGCTTGCGCTGAAATATCATCCCGATCGAAATCCAGGCGATAAAGAAGCCGAAGAAAAATTTAAAGAAGTAAACGAAGCTTATCAGGTGTTGAGCGACGCAGAGAAACGGGCGCGCTACGACCAGTTGGGCGACTCGTACACCCGCTACCAGCAGCGGGGCGGGGCGCCGGGTGGCTTTAACTGGGACGATTGGTTTGTGCAGCAGGGGAGAGGTTATCCGGGCGGCGGCGTGCGAGTCGAAATGGGCGATCTGGGCGATCTCTTCGGCGGTGGAGGCTTCTCCGAGTTCTTCTACCGCATCTTCGGGGGAGATCCCGGTATGGGCCAGGCTGGCAGGGGGGCAGGCCCGGGCTTTTCTACCGGGCGTACTCGGACGGCTGCTCCAGCGCCGGTGGAAACCGAAACCGAAATCTCATTATACGAAGCTTATCACGGGACGACGCGCCTGGTCGATGTAGACGGGCGTCGCCTGGAAGTGAAGATCCCCGCCGGCGCACGCACCGGCACCAAGGTGCGGGTGAGCGATGCCGTATCGGCAGGCGGCCGGAAGTCGGATCTGTACCTGGTGATCAAGGTCCGGGAGGATTCGCAATTCGAGATCCAGGGCAGCGACCTCCACACCGAGACGCCCATCGACCTGTATACGGCGGTGCTGGGCGGCGAAGTGACTGTCCAGACCATGACCGGGAATGTAATCCTGACCGTGCCCCCCGGAACTCAGCCCGGGCAGAGATTCCGCCTGGCGGGAAGGGGCATGCCCAAACTGAAGGACCCACAAGAGCACGGCGATCTGTACGTGCATGTCAAAGTCCGGCTGCCCCGCAAGCTCACAGATCGCCAAAAAGAGCTTTTCCAACAGTTGCGCGACCTGGAAAAGTAATCTACTCGACGGCCGGTATGTGCGGAAGAAGCAGCAGGTTCGCTTTTTCCACTCTGTAGAACCTTATCAGGAGACGGTAAATCAATGAAACGTTTTCGGTTTTTCTTCGTAGCTGTCCTCGTCCTAATGCTCTCTTCGCTCGCCTGCCGGACAGTCGTGGGGGATCCATTCTCCAGCCGGGGGAACCAGCCCTCAGCTAACCCGGTTGTGGTGACCGTCGAGGTCCCCTCTAACGAAGCAGTGTCGCTCCCTTCCCCGGTGGACCTGCTCGCCTCCCAGGACACGCTGATCAATTTATACGAGTCGGCTCATAAAGGTGTGGTAGCCATCCGCGTCCTGACGGAAGCCGGGCAGGGCCTGGGATCTGGCTTCGTCATCGATAAAGAAGGCCATGTGGTCACCAACTATCACGTGGTGGAAAACCAGACCCATCTGGAAGTTGCTTTTGCTTCCGGGTATAAAGCCCGGGGCGAGGTCATCGGCACCGACCTCGATTCCGACCTGGCGGTCGTCCGTGTCGATGCGCCACAAGAGGAGCTTTTTCCGCTGAAGATGGGCGATTCGGACAGCATCCGGGTCGGGCAGACGGTGATCGCGATCGGCAATCCTTTCGGGTTGGAAGGGACAATGACACTCGGGATCGTCTCCGGTTTGGGGCGAACAATGCCTTCCCTTCATTCGACCGCTGATGGGTCATCCTTCACGGCGGGGGATATCATCCAGACGGACACGGCCATCAACCCGGGGAATTCCGGCGGGCCGCTGCTGAACCTGGCCGGAGAGGTGATTGGGGTCAACCAGGCGATCCGTACCACGAGCTTTACCCCCGATGGGGAGCCGGTCAATTCCGGGGTTGGCTTCGCGGTCTCGATCAATATCGCCAAACGGGTGGTGCCATACCTGATTGCGGATGGCAAATACGATTATCCCTATCTGGGAATTTTCAGCACGAACGAGCTCACCCTGCTCGATCAGGAAGCCTTAGATCTGCCGCGTTCGACCGGTGTGTACGTCACCAGTGTGAGCGAAGGGGGCCCCGCCGACCGGGCCGGAGTGCGCGGAGGCAACCGTAACTCCGGGATCCCCGGGATTCAGGCCGGGGGCGACCTGATCATCGGCATTGACGGGCGCCCGGTGCTCACCTTCAATGATTTGATTGGTTATCTGGTGGCCAATAAGAGCCCCGGCGATACTGTGGTCCTGACCATTCTGCGTAATGGCGAGGAGATCAACCTGGAGCTAACTCTAGAAAAACGTCCCAACGCAAAATAGCTCTTTTCCAATTTGTCGGTATAACCTTCCGCTGTGCGGATTGGTTCGATGCCTAACAATGGGTAAGGCTTACTCCATCTCACGCATGGTTGCCAGCCGAAACCGATCATTCGCCACTCTTAGCTAGGAGGTTCCTATGTTGACTGACAGTGATCTGCGAGAGTTGTTGAGTTTCGAGCCGGGTGCTCCTGTGCTCAGCGTATATCTCAACACCGAGCCGGAGGAGGGGACGACCGACGCTGCCCGGCTTCGTCTGCGGACGATGCTGAAGGAGGTAGATCAGCCGGCCGATGTCGAATCTGTGCTGCGTTATTTCGAGCACAATCACGATTGGTCAGGACGCAGTGTGGCGGTTTTTTCGTGCGCCGCGAAAAACTTTTTCCGAGCCTACTCGCTGGCCGCGCCCATTCGCGGCCGGGTGCGGGTTGGCGACCGGCCGTATGTGAAGCCTTTGGCCGATCTGCTAGATTCATATGGGGGGTATGGCGTGGTGTTGGTGGATAAGCAGGGGGCGCGCCTTTTCAGCTTCCACCTGGGGGAGCTCAGGGAGCAGGATGGTGTTATGGGTGAAGCGGTGCGCCACACCAAGCGCGGTGGAGGCTCACAGGCCCCTGGCCGTAAAGGCGGTGTGGCCGGGCAGACCAACTACGTGGAAGAAGTTGCCGATCGGAACATGCGGGAGATTGTCGAGTATGCCACCCGGTTTTTCAAAGAAAATAACGTGCGCCGGGTGCTGATTGGAGGTACGGAAGACAACATTTCCCTGTTCCGCAACCAACTGCCTAAGTCCTGGCAAAGCCTGGTGGTGGGCACTTTCCCCATCAGCATGGTCGCCAGCAGCAGCGAAGTGCTGGAAAAAGCGCTGGAAATCGGCCAGCAGGCGGAAAGACGGCGGGAAGCTGATTTAGTGGAAACTCTGCTGACCGCGGCGGCCAAAGGGCGCGGCGGCGTGGTGGAACTGGATGACACCCTCAACGCCGTCCGGGAAGGCCGGGTGCAGACCCTGGTGATCCGCGAAGGTTTTCGAGCGCCCGGCTGCCGCTGTTCGAGCTGCGGCTACTTCTCTTCTATCCAGCAGGAGACCTGCTCGTTCTGCGGCGGGGCCTGCGAGAGCATCCCCGACGCGGTCGAACTGGCCGTGCGCGAGGTGATGCAGGCGGGCGGAGAAGTCGAAGTGCTGCACGATGACCCCACCTTCCAGGGGTTCCACAAAATCGGCGCGCTCCTGCGTTACTGATGCCTGAGATCGGGGAGGGTGGGACACACCCCACTCTCCCCGATAACTATACATAGATTCAAATATTCGGTTCTGGCCTCCGGCGCCAGAACCGATTTTTTAATTGCCGGCCGTTTCAGGCCCGGGATTGGGCAGCGCCGGTTTGCTAAGGATTGGCGAAAAGGGAACTCTCCAACTGGAGCAAGTTAGCGGCCAGCACGTCCAGGTCGGATCGGGCGGCGAATTGATCCTGGCCTACCCCTTGTTGGGCCAATTCCAGGCGCTGCAGCATGCCATCGATCACCTCCTGCTGGTTGGGCGCCAGCAGGCTGATCTGTTCCAGGGTGTCCGCCGTGCCCGCCAGGGCCAGGCGCGCGCCTTCTTCGTCCTCCTCGGCGAGGGCTAATTGGGCTCGGGCCACATCCGCCTGCGCCTTCAGCAGGGCGATGTGCATCTGGGCGTCGTCCAACTCAGCCTGCAGAGCCTGGTTGCGCTCTTCCAGTCCATCCTGGCTGCTCACCCGGCTTTCCAGGGTGGCGATCTGCTCCTGAGCCGCCTGAAGTTCGTTCTGCAGACTCGCCTGGCCGGCGTTCAACCTGTCCTGCATCGGCTGGTAGATCCAGATCAGGACGGCCACCGCTCCCAGGCCGACCAGGATCAGGGCGATCAACAGCCTGCGCAGGATGCGGGTGAACAGGCTGGGTTTGGGCCGGGCTGGCCGGGCAGCAGCCGCTTCGGGCGCCGGTTTATCCTCCGGCTTGCCCGCCGGTCCGCCGGAAGGTAGTTCAGGCGTTTCGGGGACCCCTTCGTTTTGATCGAGCACGTCTTTGTTCATTGTGCGCCTCTTCTATGTTGGTTTCGATTGTAATTTGTCCCGATGCCGGCCAGCTCCGGGCAGATCAGGTCCGTTCTTTGTCACCACGCTGGCCTGGCAGCGGGTAAGGAGCGGGGATGTATTCGACCGAAGGCCGGCCCCTCCCCGACTGGGGGAACAGGTTCATCAACTGGTAGACCTCCTTGGGCACCTCTGTCGAAACCGGCAGTCCGAGCTGGCGGGCCTCCTCGACTGAGATCGGATAATCGTGCGTCCAGCGCCCACTGGCGAGAATATCGGCCAGCTTTTCCGCCATATCGTCCGGCATCCGTTCGGCCAGGATGGTCCGCACCGTGTCCTTTACCTGGCGGATGGATTTGCGGGCCATGTCGGCCAGGATCAAGGTCTCATCGCTGATCTGTTCGATGGGTTTCTGTTCCAGCACGCTGAGGATCGAGGCGGCCGCCCGCTGCCCGATTTGCGGGTCCACCGGGCCCAGGACGGCGTTCTCGTCCATCACGATCTCATCGGCGGCCAGGGCAATCAGCGTGCCGCCCGACATGGCGTAGTGGGGGACGAACACGGTCACCCTGGCCGGGTGGCGGCACAGGGCCATGGCAATCTGTTCGGCAGCCAGCACCAGCCCGCCGGGGGTGTGGAGCACCAGGTCGATGGGGATGGTATCGTCGGTGAGCTTAATCGCCCGCAGCAGTTGTTCCGAGTCGTTGATATCGATGTAACGGACGATCGGCAGCCCGAACAGGGCGATTTGCTCCTGCCGGTGGATCAGGGCGATCACCCGCGAGCCGCGCTTCTCCTCCAGGGTGCGGAGCATCTTTGCCCGGCTGGCTTCTACCATTTTCTGGCGAATGATCGGTTGCAGGGTGGAGATGATGATGAAAATGAAGAACAGCAGGCTGAAATCCATGAGCAACCCTCAAGTCCCAGGCGTTCTCGGCCGGTGCGTTCCTATCCGTTAGCATCGCAATCCAACACCGCCGGCAAGCCTCATCGTGAATTATAACCTGTGGCAGCCACCGGCAATACCGCACTGCCAGTCGGTGGAACTTTGCTCCCTTTTCCAGATTGTCTGTAGCAGATCAGGAGGATGATCTTATATCACCACGGCCAGTATTCATCCGGGAATTCGCGGTAGTAAACCGGGGGACGCCGGGGGATGAACAGGCGGTAGAGCAGCATCCCGAACACAAAACCGCCGATGTGCGCCCACCAGGCCACGCCTCCCATGCTGGTCGCATGCGGCAGCGCCAAGGCGGTGAGCCCCGAAAAGAGCTGGCTCACAAACCAGAAGCCGAGATAGGCCAGCGCCGGGATCTCGACAAACCAGGGCAGGAAGAAGAACGGGATCAGGGTGATCACCCGGGCGGTGGGGAACATGAGGAGGTAGGCTCCCAATACCCCGGCAATAGCACCGCTAGCGCCGATGGATGGGATCCGGCTGGCGGGATCGATCAGGGCCTGTGAAAAAGCGGCTGCCAGCCCGGCGAGCAGGTAGAAGACCAGATAGCGCCCCGATCCCATCCGGTCTTCGACGTTATCGCCGAAGATGTAAAGGATCCACATATTGCTCAGGAAGTGCAGCCATCCGCCGTGAAGGAACATATGCGTGAACAGGGTGATCACCGGCAGGGGTGATTCCAGTAGTAGGGCCAGGTTGGTCAGGTGCAGGCGCGCCGGCACCAGCCCAAAATTCATTACCAACCGGTCGAATTCGGGCACGGATAGGCTCAGTTCATACAGGAAGACAAGCGCATTCAGCCCGATCAGCACCCAATTGATGAACGGGAACCCCTTCGATCGAACTGTATCACGCAGTGGCAGCATTTGGCCCCCATAAAGCAAGCGAGCTTGGGCAGCTTAATCACCGCCCAAGCTCATTCTACCATTTTAACCGTATCGGGATATTTGTCCGCAATTTCTGTAAAGTCGCGTTGTGGATCCCTTTGTCGCAGGCAACAGACCCTCAGTTGGCCGAGATGTGAATGGCTTTGGGCCGGTGAGCTTCCGCCTTCGGCGCCCGCAAGGTCAGGACGCCGTTCTTGAGGCTGGCTTCGGTCTTGGTCGCATCGACCGCCACGGGCAAGGTGATCACCCGGCTGAAGCGGCCGGTGGGCAGTTCGCGGGCCAGGTACCGCGCCTGTTCGTCTTCTCTGCCTTTGAACTCGCCGCGTATCGTCACCGTATTCTTCAAGACCTCAATATTCAGGTCCTCTGCAGCTAAGCCGGGGACCAGCGCGGTGATCGTAAATTCGTCATCAGAAGCCTTTACATCGGCGATCAGCAGCATTTCGTGCTCAGCAGGAGCCGCTTCCGCCAGGCTTTCATCCAGCATCCGGTCCATGGCCTGTCGTAGGGCTGTCATGCGACGGTAAGGGGAAATATAAAAGGTCATCTTATTCTCTCCTGGTTTTCATATCGCCCGGTTGGCGCCCGGCGCTGCGCACAGCTCAGGTTCAGCGTTCTGCTCCGAGACCAGCCTGGGGGCGAACTGTATCCTGTTTCGTTTCTAATCTTAGCCGGGAGATATAAGAAGGATGCCAGAGAAATGTAGAAGCAGTATAAGAAGCGCCACGGTTTATGCCGGTTTCGCCCGCTCGCCGGGCCGCCGGGCGAGGATGATCAGCTCCGGGGAGCGGGATGTATACGGGCGGCGATGGAAGCTGCCGAACACACCGGCGGGCTGCAGCCCGGCGGCGCTCATCTCCTGCAGATAATCATCTCTGGCAGCCAGGTGATGGCGGGCGACGCCGGTGGTGCGTTCGATCCGCCCATCTGGCAGCAGGTGGTCGTAGTGCCACCGCAGGACGAAGTGCCGCTCATCCCGCTCCCACTCGCTGCTCACCTGCACCGGTTCGCCGTCGTCCGGATGCGGCAGCACTTCCTCGACTTCCGGCTCCCCTCTCTTCGGCAGGCGTAGTAATACCGCCGGGTTGGGCAGGCTGACCGCGAAGACGCCCCCGGGCGCCAGGTGGCGGCGCACCAGGCCGAGCGATTGGCGGCGCTGTTCGGGGGACAGGGTGCTGTAGGTGTTGCAGGGCATGATTATGAGTGGAAAGCGCTGCGCCAGGTGGAAGCGGGTCAGGTCGCCGCGGAAGATGTGGATCCGTCCGGCCAGGCGGCCTGAGATGGAATCCTTCAGGAAACGGAGCATCGCCGGATCGAGATCGAGGCCAACTGCCAGGTGCCCGGCTTGCGCCAGGGGGATGAGCACCCGCCCGGTGCCGCAGCCCAGCTCCAGAACCGGCCCGCCCAACTCATTGGCCAGATCGATCCAGAAGGGGAGATCTTCGTCGTGGCGGCTGTGGTGGGCGTGGTAGAGTTGAGCAAACGAGTCTGGCCTGTGCATTCCACAACCTTTCCCGGTATGCAGGCAACCTTTCAGTAGTAAATGTTTGGGGGTGTGGGCGGCGTAGCCGGCCGACGATGTCGGGCGACGAAGCTGGTCGACATCGTCGGGCGACGAAGTCGCGGGCACCCAAAAAACTATTCTTGTCTGCTGGCAAGTGGTACGTGCACACAGATACTTGACTACTGTGGGCATATTCAATTATACTCTTACGGCACGGGGCGTAGCGCAGTCCGGTAGCGCACCGCGTTTGGGACGCGGGGGCCGGCGGTTCGAGTCCGCCCGCCCCGACTGGTTCGTGCAATTTCTATGAGGCCAGGCCGGATCACCGGTAATATCGGCCAGCACCCCAGCGATACACGCTGGGGTGCTTTAGGGGATACATACGGAGAAGCTGCATGGCAAATAATTATGATGGCGTCATCGAAGCGGTACATTACAATCCTGAGGGGCAGATCGAGTGGGTCCGCACCTATCTGCGCCGCGGTTCCACTTTCTCGGATGTTGTCCTGGTGGAGCGACAGACCCTGATCGAGTTCATCAAAGCCGGCAAGAAGTTCGTCACCGGCAAGCGGGTGCCCCTGATGGCCAGCACCTTCGAGGTTGCCTCACCGGTTAAGGTGGTTGAGCAAGATAGCCGGGAACTGATCATCACCGGTGAGAACCAGGCCAGCCAGGACCGCTTGGAAGGCGTGCCCGTGATCTGAAGTCGGAACCTGGTTCCGACTTTTTTTATCCTTACTGTTTTGATAGTTTTGCTTCGGACAGCCTGCAAAGCTAACAGCAGCGTATGCTCGCTTTGCCGGTACAGGCCGTCCGAAAAGCGGCTTCAGTTGTATAATGATGCCGGTGAATTGTTAGCGTGCCCACTCCTTTTTATCATCTCTGTGTAGCAGAAGAGCTGCTCCCCCACCCAAGGCTTCCGTCGCGATTGATGACTTTTCTTCAAGCTCATCGTCCGGCCTTTCTTTTTGGCAGCACCGCTCCCGATGTACAGGTAGTATCCGGCCAGGATAAGGTGCTGACCCATTTCTTCGAACTGCCGCTCCGGCCGGGCGCCCGCGAGCCCTGGGGCCGCCTGTTGGCAGAGCACCCCGAACTGCGAAGCGATGGACATCTCTCCCCCGAACAGACCGCTTTTCTCGCCGGGTATCTCTGCCATCTCCAGGCCGACTGGCTTTGGGTGATCCACATTTTTGCCCCGGTGTTTGGCCCCCAGGTCAACTGGCACACCTTCCGGCACCGGCTATACCTGCACGATGTGCTGCGCGCCTACCTGGACCGGCAGATCCTGGAATCGCTCCCGGCTGGCGTCGGGGACGACCTGGCCGGCTCCGAACCCCGGAGTTGGCTGCCGTTCGTCGCCGACGATCAACTGCGGCGCTGGCGGGATCGCCTGGCCGGACAACTCCAGCCGGGCGCGGAAGTCCAGACGGTGGAAGTGTTTGCCAACCGGTTGAGGATTCCCCCCGAGGAATACTACCGCCTGATGAGCTCGGAAGAACGGATGGGGGAGGAGATTTTCTGCCGTTTGCCGCCTCGGGCGCTGTCCGCCTACCGCGAGCGCTTACTGTCTGCCAACGTTCAGCTTCTTCACGATTACCTTTCCCCTTACCTGGCCTGAACTGAGGCGGGTCGCTATCATTGATGAGAGTTTATATATGAAACTGATTGATCGTTCTGGAAAAGTCAAGGCAGGTCAAAAACCGGCGTTCATGGCCCAGCTCGGGCAGACGCTTCGCCGTTTCTTTGGCTCGGACGAGGATCAGGCTCAGGAAGCGCTGATCGCCGGGCTGCAAAGATTACTGGATAACCAGTATATTTTGCTGCGGAAGGTCAACCTGGGGGACCTGGATATTCCCATCCCCCTGGTCTTGATCGGGCCCAGCGGCCTGTGGGCGATTTACGCCAGCCCACTGAAGGGGATCTACCGGGCAAAGGATGATCAATGGGAGAAGCTGGTTGGGCAGCGGCACCAGCCGGCCCGGCCAAACCTGATCACCCGCACGCAGCTTATGGCGAAAGCGGTAGAATCGTATCTGACTGAGCGCGGCTTTGTTGGGGTGGAGGTGGTCCCGGGCCTGTACTTCTCCGATCCCGGCATCCACGTAGAGACCTCCCGCCCGGCTGTGCGGGTGATCCCACCCGATGGTCTCCAGCGGTTTGCTTCCTCCATCGTTCAAGGCGGATACAAAGTTAACCCTGAGACCATGCAGCGCATGGTCAATGTGTTGGCCGGAGATCTCGGAGCAGAGCAGGGGGGCGCTGTGATCCCGGAGAAGGACGCCTTCTCGTTCCGGGATGCTGAGGAAGAACGTCCCAAACGCGTGGTCCGGAAGGTGGTGGTACAGCGTGACCCCGCGGCCGGTCTGGAGAAAAAACTGCCGCTCACCCGCCGCCAATGGATCTTGCTGGCGGTGATGCTCATTGTCAATATTGTGGGTCTTACTGCGCTTGTATTATTGGTATTATTGACCAGTTAGACCGATCCTGCCGAACAGGAATTTACTTTGAAGAAGCCATACCTTTCGATTATCATCCCTGCCCACAACGAAGAACGGCGCATGCCATCTACGTTGGAACAGGCGCACAATTTCATCCAGGCACAAGACTATCCCAGTGAAGTGATCATTGTCGAGAACGGCAGCCATGATCGGACTTTTGAGATTGCCCAAAGTTATGCAGAACAGAACCCCCAGTTCCGGGTGATTCGGGAGACCGAGCGGGGGAAAGGCCTGGCGGTGCGGCGCGGGATGCTGGAGGCGCAGGGGGAATACCGCTTCATGTGTGATGCCGACTTCTCCATGCCGCCCAGCGAGATCAACCGCTTTATTCCCCCTGCGCTCCCCGGGGTGGAGATCGCCATTGCCTCGCGAGAAGCGCCCGGAGCAGTGCGCTACAATGAGCCTCCCTACCGTCACCTGGTCGGGCGTGTCTTCAACACCCTCATCCGGATCATGGCTTTGCCCAGGCTGCATGATACGCAGTGCGGTTTTAAATGCTTCCGCAGCGACGTGGCGGAAGCGCTCTTCCGCCGGCAAACGATCACCGGCTGGTCTTTCGATGTGGAAATCCTGTTCATCGCCCGGCGCCTGGGCTACCGGATTGTGGAGATCCCCATTCCCTGGTATTTCAACTCAGACAGCAAGGTCAGCGTCTTGCGCGACTCCACCCGCATGGCCTGGGATCTGATCAATATCCGTCTGAAAGCGCTGCAGGGGGAGTACGAGGTCGCATTGCGGTAGGCCCGGATGGGGAAGAAGTTCGATACCAGCCTGATCCCGGAAGCGCCCGACCTGAGCTTTGAGATTGCCCTGTGGGACCAGGGGATAGGGCTCGTCGCCGGGGTGGATGAGGCCGGGAGGGGCGCCCTTGCCGGGCCTGTATGCGCCGCGGCGCTGATCCTCCCTCCCGACCCCGGGCTGCCCTCCCGCCTTGAAGGCGTACGCGATTCGAAGCTGATGACCCCTGCGCAGCGCTCCTTGTGGGCCGGACGGCTGCGCCAAATTGCCCTGGCCTGGGGGGTGGGCTTTGCCACGGCGGCTGAAATCGATGCCCTGGGCATTGTGCCCGCCACTTGCCTGGCGGCCCAACGCGCGCTCGATGCCCTCCCTGTGCCGCCGCTGCACATTCTGCTCGATTATCTTAAACTGCCCGCCTGCGTTCTCCCCCAGACACCGCTCATCAAAGGCGATGCCCGTTCGCTGAGCATCGCCGGCGCCTCTGTGCTGGCAAAAACGGCGCGGGATGCCCTCCTCACCCGCCTGGATGCAGACTACCCCGGGTACGGGTTCGCGGCTCACAAGGGTTACGGCACCGCTGCTCATCGGGAGGCCCTCCGGCGCCTGGGCCCCTCTCCGATCCACCGGCTCACCTTCGCCCCCATTTCCGGCGAAACTGAATAACTTCCTCCAAAAAAACAGGAGGGCGAGACCATCGCCCTCCTGTTTTTTCGCAGCGCTCAATAAGGTTCAAAACCAATCTCGTTTCCAGAACAGGTACACTACGGGAAGGACAAACGCCAGTGCAACCAGGAGCACTAAGGGGAATGCGTGGGGTTGGGATTCTAGCGGCAAGGGGACGTTCATCCCGTAAAAGCTGGCGATCATCGTTGGTAGGCTGAGCACAACGGTGATCGAGGCCAGGAATTTCATCACTGCGTTAAGGTTATTCGAAATGATGGAAGCGAAAGCATCCATCATGCTGCTGAGAATGTTGCTGGTGATGTTGGTCATCTCAATCGCCTGCCGGTTTTCAGTCAGCACATCCTCCAGCAGGTCTTCGTCCTCCGGATAGGCGTTGAAAAGCTGGCTGCGCTGCAGGCGTTCCATCATGAGTTCGTTCGATTTCAAGGCGGTAGTGAAATAGGTCAGGCTTTTTTGATATTTGAGCAGCTCGAGCACTTCCTTATTCCGCGTCGAGAGCTGCAGCCGGTCTTCGAGGGCATCGACGACTTTCGTGATCTCGCGCAGATAAGCCAGGTATTTCTGAGCTGTCAGGAGCAGAAGGCGCAGCAGAAAACGCTGGCGCTTGGCGGTCGACAGATCCCGCATGCGTCCCGATTCAAAGGTTTGCAGAATGGGGTTATCCCATTTGCAAATAGTAAAAATGCAGTTCCTGGTCAGAATAATTCCGAGGGGGACGGTTGTGTAGGGGATATCTGCGGTGACACCCTGGAAGTAAGGGATGCGCAGGACGATGAGCGTTTCTCCGTTTTCTCGCTCCGTCCGGGACCGTTCGTCAATATCCAGGGAGTAGGTCAGGTAATCTTGGGGGACGCCGAGTTCTTGCAGGCGGTTGATTTCTTCGGGGGTGGGATCGGTGACATTGATCCAGCACCCTTGGGTCGGTTCGGTCAGGGTGACCAGCCCATTGTCACTGTGCTTGTAGATCGTAATCATAGCGGCACTCCTTCTACCGGCAACTGCCGGTCAGTATAGATCAGTCAGGGTGGTTTACTGGATTGACTAAGAGGATCTTCGTCGCGAACGTTTTTATCTTCGTTCATTTACTCGTTCCTTATCTGTTCCCTTTACAGGGTTGGTGGCGGACTGGCCCCCATGCAGAGGCCAGCCCGCCGGCTTGAAATCGTTGCGGCGCCCGGCTTTCGAGATCGGCGCTGCACAGTTCGGGGGCGGCTGGTTTTGGGCAAGCGCAACCCACACGGATTTACCGTCTTTCCCTCAAACTGTGCAATTCTAAGAGATAAAAAAATCCCGGCCAACTGGTGCCTGGCGAACGGGAGTTCGGTTTATCCACGCGAAACGGACAGCCCCCTGCTTTCGTTGTGGCAGCCCCAAGTATATTCCACTTCCCCCGAATGAGCAAGATGGGCGCCGGCACTTTGTTCACGCATAATTGTCATCAGAAAAGAATCGATGTTTTGGGATGTGAGCGGCGAAACCACCCGGTTTCGCCGCTCACATCCCAAAATAACAATCACGACTGGCAGGTTGCCTTCGTACGCCGGCAATTTGCTGCGTGAAAAACCGGTAGATTAAAACAGGGTGGGACCGGCACAGAACCGGACCCACCCTGAGAATTGCTTTGCCTGAGGTGGGCGAGGGAGCTAAGCTTTGCGCCTCTCAGACCAGCGCAGATAGGCTTTGGTGATCTCTTCCGAAGCCGCGGGGATGAGCGCCAGGGATACCACAACCACCCACTCTCTCATGCTGAGGAAGTGTGTATCGAAGATCGGCTGCAGGAACGGCAGGCCTACGACCATCAGCAACAGCACGATCGACAGGCCAACCGCGTACTGCATGTACCGGTTGGAGAAAACGCCGATCTGGAAGATGGACAGCCGCTCGGAGCGTACGGTGTAGGCCCGGAACAGCTCGCACAACGAAAGGGTGACGAAGGCCATGGTCTCAGCGGTAACCACATCGACGCCTCGCCAATCGTACTGCAGGACAAAGGCCAGTGGATTGGCGCCGGCGGGGAACACATCGCCCGCTCGCAGGTGCCAGAGCAGACCGAGGATGAAGGCCGTCAGCGTAGCGCCGGTTTGGGCGACTGTCTGCACCAGGATGCCGAGCTGCATTGTACGATTGATGATCGGCTCGTTCGTCGGACGAGGCGGCTGATCCATCGTGTCCGGATCGCCCTTTTCCATCGCCAGCGCCAGCGCCGGCGCGCCATCGGTGAGCAGGTTCAGCCACAAGAGCTGGATCACCTCCAGCGGGGCCGGAAGCCCGGCGACCGTCGCCAGGAAGATGATCATGATTTCGGCTACGTTCGACGAGAGCAGGAAGAAGACGAACTTGCGGATATTGGAGTAGATGATCCGCCCCTGCTCAACTGCCGAGACAATGCTTGCGTAGTTGTCGTCGGTGAGCACCATGTCGGCGCTCTCTTTGGCTACATCGGTCCCGGTGATCCCCATCGCCACCCCGATGTCAGCGCGCTTGATAGACGGCGCGTCGTTCACCCCGTCGCCGGTCATTGCCACCACCTGCTGGTCGGCCCGCAGGGCCTCTACGATGCGCATCTTGTGTTCTGGCGAGACCCGGGCGAAGACATCGGTATAGCGGACTTCCTTCTGCAGGGTGGCATCGTCCATCCCGTTCAGGTCGCTGCCGGTCAGCACCTGGTGGCCCGGCTGGAGCAGACCAATCTGTTCGGCGATAGCCCGAGCGGTGTTGGGGTAGTCTCCGGTGATCATCACCGTGCGGATTCCCGCTTTGCGGCCTTTTTCCAGAGCGATGGGCACTTCGGTCCGCGGCGGGTCGATCATACCGATCAGGCCAACGAACACCAGATCCTTTTCCAGGGTTTCGGGGGTGATCTCACCCGGGAGATCCGGCTCAAGGCGGTATGCCACGCCGAGAACGCGCAGCGCGTCCTGGGTCATGACGTCATTGGCCGCCAGGATGCGCGCTCGCTGAGTCTCGTCCAGCTCGCAGACCGAGTCATCCATGCACATATAATGGGTGCACTGCTCCAGGACCACATCCGGCGCGCCTTTCACCGTGATCGCATACCAACCCTTCTTCTGTTCGTCGTAAAATGGAGAAGGATCTTCGGGTCGTGGATCCTGGATTTTGTGAATGGTGACCATGCGTTTGCGGCCCGAGTCGAAGGGGATCTCCTGCACCCGGGGGTAAGCAGCATTCAGTTCCTTGGGCCAGGCGCCGGCCTTGGCCGTAGCCACGATCAGCGCCCCTTCCGTCGGATCGCCCACCATGCGGAAAGTGCTCTTCCCATTCGTAGAACCGCTGACCTCCAACTCTGCATCGTTGTTCAGTGTTGCGGCCCACAGCGTGGTCATCAGGCCCCGGTAATCGCAGGGGTTGATGATCTTGTTCTCGATCTGGAATTCACCGGAAGGAGAATAACCGCCGCCGGTGATGTTGATGAACTGCCCGTCCACCCACATGCGGGTGGCCGTCATCTCGTTCTGTGTCAGGGTCCCGGTCTTGTCGGAGCAGATTACAGTAGCGGAACCCAGGGTTTCAACTGAAGATAACCTGCGGATCAGGGCGTGGCGTTTGATCATCTCGCGCATTCCCAGCGCCAGGCTGATCGTCACGACGGCTGGCAGACCTTCCGGTACGGCCGCGATCGCCAGGCCAACGGCGATCATGAACATGTGCAGCGGTTCATAGCCGCGCAACCAGCCCACGGCGAACACCAGTGCACAGATGGCCAGCGCCGCCCAACCCAACGTCTTCCCCAATTGGTCCAACCGCCGCTGCAAAGGGGTGGGCTCCTGTTCCACCGACTGGAGCATCTCGGCGATCATGCCAATCTGCGTGCGCATGCCGGTCGAGACAACGATCCCTTTCCCGCGCCCGTAGTTCACCATCGTCCCCATGAAGGTCGTGTTCTTGCGGTCTCCCAGGGGGATGTCGGCCATCAGATTGATATTGGCGTTCTTCTGTACCGGGACGCTCTCTCCGGTGAGGGCGGCTTCTTCGACCCTCAGGTTCACCGCCTCGATCAGGCGCACATCCGCCGGAACGTAGTTGCCGGCTTCCAGGATGACCAGGTCGCCCGGAACAAGCTGCGTAGCCGGGATTACCTGTCGCGACCCATCGCGCACCACGTGGGCCTCCGGAGCTGCCAGCTTACGCAGCGCCGCCAACGCCTGCTCTGCCCGCCGCTCCTGGATCACCCCCAGGGAGGCGTTTAAAACCACAATCGCCATGATAGCCGAGGCCTCAACCCATTCTCCTAGCACGGCGGAGATGAGCGAAGCGACGATGAGCATGATCACCACAAAATTGTTGAACTGCTCGAACAGCATTTGCCAGAAGGTGGTTGGCGGCGCCTCGTCCAGTTGGTTGGGTCCGTATTCCTGCAAGCGCTTTTCGACTTCCTCGGATGTGAGTCCGGTCTCGGGCGCGGTGCGGAAGGTCTCCAAAATCTCTTCAGGGCTGAGCGCATGCCAGGCTGTCGAACCGTTTGTTTCTCCCCCGTCGGTAGGTGCAACTTTCGGTGAGAACTTTTCGAGTGTCATATTTTTTGCTCCAAATTTGGGTTAAGGTACCCAAAACAAATATGCAAAAATTTTACCCGAAATATTGTGAACCAACGAGGGTCGAATGTAATGACAGTTGTCACTCTTTCTTTGCTATAATGAGCCTGCTACCTCTAAATAGAACATTATCAGGGTTTTGTGTCATAATTGTTGGGGGAGGGGAAGCATAAACCGGCTATACGCGCCGGTAAAACATCCTGACCGTCCTCGAAAAAAAATAAAAGCAGCAAGGAGGGAAATTTCTATGGCATTCACATCAGTTCGTGTTCCGGAGGGGGGAGAGGCGATCACCATCACCAATGGGACATTAAACGTGCCCAACAACCCGGTCATTCCCTTCGTGGAAGGCGATGGGACAGGACCCGACATCTGGCGCGCCTCGGTCCGGGTGTTGGATGCTGCGGTGGAGAAGGCGTACCGGGGGGAGCGCAAGCTGCAGTGGATGGAAGTGTATGCCGGGGAGAAGGCGTACAACCAGTTCGGATCCTGGCTGCCCGAGGAGACCATCGAGGCTTTCCAACAGTTTCTGGTGGGCATCAAGGGGCCGCTCACGACCCCGATCGGCGGCGGCATCCGTTCGTTGAACGTCGCCCTGCGTAAGGCGCTCGATCTTTACGTCTGCCAGCGTCCCGTCCGCTATTTTTCCGGCGTGCCTTCACCCGTCAAGCGCCCGCAGGATGTGGATATGGTCGTCTTCCGGGAGAACACGGAGGATATCTACACCGGGATCGAGTTCGAACACGGGACGGAAGAAAACCGCCGGTTTAAAGAACTGCTCGCTCAGAAATTCCCCAAAGAATATGCCAAGATGCGCTTCCCGGAGACCTCGGGCATCGGTTTGAAGCCGGTATCGAAGGAGGGCACACAGCGCCTGGTGCGGGCCGCCATCTCCTGGGCCCTGGCCAACAAGCGCCGCAGCGTGACCCTGGTGCATAAAGGCAACATCATGAAGTACACCGAGGGCGCCTTCCGCAACTGGGGCTATGATCTGGCGGAAGCAGAGTTCGGCGACCGGGTGTATACTTGGGCTCAGTGGGAGCGCACCCGTTACGAGCAGGGAGAAGAAGCCGCCAATGCCGAGCAGGAAGCGGCCCTTGAAGCCGGGAAGCTGCTGATCAAGGATGTGATCGCCGATATCGTCTTCCAGCAAACCATCACCCGCGCCCGCGAATTCGATGTGCTGGCGACGATGAACCTGAACGGCGACTATCTCTCCGATGCGCTGGCGGCCCAGGTGGGGGGGAT
>CAYMLG010000001.1:149946-161350 GCA_964391195.1 uncultured Anaerolineaceae bacterium
TGAACCTGAACGGCGACTATCTCTCCGATGCGCTGGCGGCCCAGGTGGGGGGGATTGGCATCGCTCCGGGCGGGAATATCAATTACACCACCGGGCACGCCGTGTTCGAGGCGACTCACGGCACCGCCCCCAAGTATGCGGGGAAGGACATGGTCAACCCTGGGTCGGTCATCCTCTCCGGCGAGATGATGCTCCGCTATCTGGGATGGCACGAAGCCGCCGATCTGATCATCCAGGGTATGGAAGCCGCCATCGCCGCCAAGACTGTAACCTACGATTTCCACCGCCTGATGGAGAACGCCACCCTGTTGAAGACCTCCGAATTTGGAGACGCGGTCATCCGGCAGATGGGGTAATCAAAAAACGATAGTAAAATAAACCTCAAAGGGGAGTAGTTTCAGGAGGAAATCAATCTATGGAATCGGTCAAACTCACCGTGTCTGGCCTGGCGCGCTACCAGGGCCGGGAAGGCCAGATCAGCTTTATCCTTCACCGGCTGACGGGTTTGGGCACACTGCTTTTCCTTGCCATCCACATCCTCGACACTTCGACAGTCTACTTCTTCCCATCCTTATACGAGCATGCAATTGCCATCTACCGCCTGCCAATATTTATGCTGGGTGAGATCGCACTGGTCTTCTGCGTGATCTATCATGGCGTCAATGGCGCTCGCATCGCCTACTTCGACCTGTTCAAGCCGGGTTTGTGGAATATCGAAGCTCAAAAGAAAGCGGCAATCTGGACTCTGGGGGTCTCGATCGTGCTCTGGCTGCCGGCAGCATTTCTCATGGCTCGCAGCCTGATCGAGCATTTGTAAGGAGGCATCAATGGCTACACAAGTGCGAGAAGTGCCGGTCAGGCGGAATTGGGATACCATTGCCTGGAGTTGGATGCGCTACAGCGGTCTGGCGCTCATCCCCCTGGCATGGGTGCACGTTCTTATTCAGGATGTACTGGTAGGCGTGCATGCCATCGATCTGGATTATGTGGCCATGCGCTGGGCGTACCTCGGCTGGCGAGTCTACGATTTTGCCCTGCTGGCCTTTGCTTTTGCTCATGGGGTCAACGGCTTGCGGCAGGTATTGTTCGATTTTGTGCGCGGCGAAAGAACCAGGACGATCTTCAACTGGGGGTTGTTAATCTTCTGGCTGGTGATCTCTGTCATTGGCGCCGGCGCCATCATTGGCGGCGTGCGGCCCCCGGCCGGATGAGATAATGGAACAAAGGAGCATGACCCATCCTCAAATTTGGGATGGGTCTGTTTCTTTTCCCCTGCCCGCTGTTCACCAGGCCCTTAAGCGTGGCGGGGGTGTCTCGTTAACATTGGGGTTATAATAGCCAACAAGGGGAGAAAAAAAATAACCTCGCCCTAGATTCTTCATATCTGAGGAGGTTAGAGGAGTGCTTCATGAACACACATCAATTTGATGTTGTCGTCGTTGGGGCAGGCGGCGCCGGGTTGATGGCCGCCCTGAATGCCTCGCGCGGCGCCAACACAGCAGTGCTGAGTAAACTGTACCCCACCCGCTCGCACACCGGAGCCGCCCAGGGTGGGGTAGGGGCCGCTCTCGGCAACCTGGAAGAAGATCGCCCGGAGTGGCATACCTATGACACCGTGAAAGGCAGTGATTATCTCGGCGATCAAGATGCCATCGAGTTCATGTGCGAGGAGGCTGTTCCTGCCGTATATGAGTTAGAGCATATGGGCCTGCCCTTCTCCCGCACACCCGATGGGAAAATTGCCCAGCGGCCTTTCGGCGGGCATACCAATAACATCACCGGCAAGCCGGTGCGCCGGGCCTGTTATGCAGCCGACCGCACCGGGCATATGATTTTACAGACTCTCTACCAGCAGTGTATAAAAAATAATGTCCGCTTTTTCGATGAGTTTCATGTCCTGGACCTGTTGATCAACCGCAACGCGACGGCCGGTGTGGTCGCTCTCGAGCTGGCGACAGGCGAGCTGCATGTGTTCCAGGCCAAAGCGGTGATCTTTGCCACAGGCGGACACGGGCGAATTTGGGAGATCACTTCCAACGCTTATGCTTACTCCGGCGACGGCCCGGCGATCTTCCTGCGCCGCGGGCTGCCCCTGGAAGATATGGAGTTCTTCCAGTTCCACCCGACCGGCATTTATAAATTGGGGATCTTGATCACCGAGGGCGTGCGCGGCGAAGGTGGGGTGCTGATCAATGGAGAGGGTGAGCGCTTCATGGAGAAGTATGCCCACACGGTCAAAGACCTGGCCTCTCGGGACGTGATCAGCCGGGCGATGTTCATTGAGATGCGCGAGGGGCGGGGCATCAACGGCCAGCGCTACGTCTATCTGGATGTCCGCCCTGAAACTGTCAACAAGTACGCCCAACTGGATGGGCGGAAAAAGCCGGACGGTTCGCCTTACACGGTGACGGGGGAAGATATCCTGTCCCGGCTGCCCGATATCGTTGATTTCTGCCGCACCTACCTGGGGGTTGACCCGGTGACGCAGCCTATGCCCGTCCAGCCCACGGCTCACTATGCCATGGGCGGAATCCCCACCAACAAATTTGCCGAAGTGGTCATCGATGCCAACAACACCGTCCTCCCCGGGCTGTACGCGGCCGGTGAGTGTGCGTGCGTCTCCGTGCACGGGGCCAACCGCCTGGGGACCAACTCTCTGCTGGATCTCATTGTCTTTGGTAAACATGCCGGGCTGCGGGCGGCCGAATTCGCCCGGGGCGCTACATTCCAGCCCTTGCCGGACGACCCGCTTGATTTCTCGCGCTCCCAACTGGATAGCCTGCTGAATGGGAGTGGGAAAGAAAAAGCGGCCGACATCGCCAGAGAAATGAAACACGTGATGAACGATCACGTAGGTGTGTTCCGCAACGAAGAAGGCATGCAGGCGGCGATCGAAAAAATCCGGGAATTAAAAGAACGGTATAAAAGCGTTCGGGTGGACGATCAGGGGAAAGTGTACAACACCAATCTGCTCAACACCTGGGAACTGGGGAATTTGCTCGATCTGGCAGAGGTTACCGCGGTATCCGCCCTGGCGCGCAAGGAGAGCCGCGGCGGGCATGCAAGAGAAGATTATCCCAAGCGCAATGACGAAGAATGGCTGAAGCACACTCTGGCCTGTGTGAAGAATGGGGGCATCGAGCTGAGCTATAAGCCGGTGGTCATCACGAAGTTCCAACCTCAGGAACGGGTGTATTAGAAAGGAAAACCACCTATGGAAGTTACGCTGAAGATTTTTCGCTATAACCCGGAGAAGGATAAGAAACCCCATTACGACACCTTCAAACTGGTGGCCGAGCCGACCGACCGGGTGCTGGATTTATTGGAGAAGATCAAGGACTATCAGGACGGGACCCTGACCTTCCGTCGCTCTTGCGCTCATGGGATCTGCGGTTCCGATGCGATGCGGATCAACGGGCGCAACTATCTGGCCTGCAAAGTGCTGGTGAAAGACCTGAAGACCGACCATATCGTCGTTGAGCCCTTGCTCGGGCTGCCGGTGTTGAAAGATCTGCTGGTAGATATGGAGCCCTTCTTTGAGCACTTCCGCTCGGTGATTCCATACTTCGTCAATAACGATCCGGAACCAACCGCGGAACGCCTGCAGAGCCCTGAACAACGGGAACGGTTCGACGACACGACCAAGTGCATCCTGTGCGCCGCATGCACGACCTCGTGCCCGTCCTTCTGGGCCAACGATCAATACGTCGGCCCGGCGGCGATTGTCAATGCCCATCGCTTTATCTTTGACAGCCGGGATCAAGCGGCGGCCGAGCGGTTGGAGATCCTGAACGGGCAGTTCGGTGTCTACCGCTGCCATACGATTTTCAACTGCACGCTGGCCTGCCCGCGCGAGATTCATATCACGAAAGCGATTGGCGAGGTGAAGAAAGCCCTCGCCACCGGGGTGGTGGATTACGAATAAGGGAAAAAGAAGGTAGACGGCCGGCCGTCTACCTTCTTTACATAATATAATTGCGGTCTTGTCATCAGCTTCCACCGCGAGTATAATAGCCCCTCGCTGCCCCAGTAGCTCAATGGACAGAGCGAGGCTCTCCTAAGGCCGAGGTTGGGGGTTCGATTCCCTCCTGGGGCGCCACCGCAAAGAGAACCGGCCTGGGAAGTAAAAGCCGCCCAGACCGGTTCTTTTCCTTAATCCTACACTCATTTTATGTAAAAGTTGTAATGCAATTGTTAGATTCAAGGTATTGCATAATTTTCGGAAATCGGGTAATATAGGATTGCTGAACGTCTGGGTGCCCCCCTCACCCAGGCGTTCAGCCCTTAAAAGGCAGTTCGCGCCGCTTTTCCCCGCCCCGCTTTCCTAAGACGAAGCGATCTTTTCCAACTCGGCCCTCAGACGGGCGATCTCTTCCACTGTATTGTAGTGGACTGCGCCGGCCCGGATCATCCCTCCCGAATCTTCAAGCCCTAACCGTTCGGTGACAGCCAGGGCGTAGTAATTGCCATCCCACACATAGATTCCGGCTTCGTCCAGCTTCTCGGCCACCCGCCGGGGCTGCCAGCCTTTCAGCGTAAAGGAAAAAGTGGGCACCCGGTCTTCAAGCTCGCGCACGTCTTTCGGCCCGAAAATTTTAATCCCTGGGATCTCGCTCAAATTTTCAAGCAATGCCCGGCTGAGTTCGTACTCATAAGCCCGGATGGCGGCCATCGCCTGCTTCAGATGGCGTCTGCGGCCTTCGAACTCCGCATATTTCTCGGCGTACTGCTCCCCGAAGTTCGTGCCCACCCACTCCAGGTATTCCAACGCGCCGAGCACACCGGCGATCCCCTCGTGGTTCTGAGTGCCCCGCTCGAACTTCCCCGGCGGGTCTTTCGGCGCCGGGCGCACCCGGTAGGCGGGCAGTTCTTCCAGCAGGTCGTAGCGGCCATACAGCAGTCCGGCGTGCGGCCCGAAGAATTTATAGGCCGAACAGACCAGGAAATCGCAGCCCAGCTTCTGCACGTCGATCGGGCCATGCGGGGCGTACTGCACGGCATCCACGTAGACGAGCGCGCCGGCGGCCTTGGCCATCGAGATGATCCGCCGCAGCGGGTTGATCGTCCCCAGGGCGTTGGAAGCGTAGCCGACCGCCAGCAGGCGCGGCGACTCCTCCAATGCGACCTGCAGCGCATCCAGATCCAGGCGGCCGTCCTCGGGTTTGAAGTCCACCCAATGCACCTCGCAACCCCGTTCGTTGGCGGCGATCACCCAGGGGGTGATATTGGCATCGTGATCCAAACGGGTGACCACGATCGAATCTCCCGAGTTCCAGGTCCGGGCCAGCGAACGGCTGATGTTGAACGTCAGGCTGGTCATATTCGGGCCGAAGATGACCTCTTCCGGGCGGCTGGCGTTGAGGAAGTCGGCGGATGCAGCCCGAGCATCTTCCAGGAGCGCATCCGACTCCCGGCTGGTCGCGAATGCGCCCCCATGGTTGGCGTTGTGTGAGACCAGATACTCCACCATCCGGTCAATGCTGAGCTGGGCTGCTTGCGTCCCCCCGGGGTTATCCAGGAAGATTGCCTCCCGCTTCAGGGCCGGAAACTGTTCACGGATGAGAGCAAGATCGAGAGCCATAAATTCTCCATTGGGATCGGGTTGGGATGATTAAGGGTTTTGCCGGGCTATTTCCTCCGCCCGGCGGAGTTCTTCGGGGGTGTTCACGTTCCTGAAGGTAAGCTGCAGCGGGTCGAGGTGCTGGTATTCCTCGGCCTGCAGGCGGCGCAGCCGCACTTGCGGATACCAGGCATCCGCGCGCCAGGCGCCCTGATCCAGGACGGCCTTCACTGCGGGCAGGCAAGTCTCCCGGCGGTAGACGGCGTGGAAGGGCTCAGCTCCGTTTCCGGTCACCGGGACGACCGCATCCCAGGCTTCCTCCACCAGCAAATCTCGGGCGGCTTCCAGAATCTCCTTGCTGGCGAAGGGTAGATCGCAGGCAACCACGGCAACGATGGGCGAGTGAGCCGCACTCAACGCCGTGTACAGCCCGCCCAGCGCCCCCCGGTTTGGCACCAGGTCGCTCACCAGGGGCACTCCGAGAAAGCGATAGCCGTCTGGACGGTTGGTTGTGATCAGGATTTCATCTCCCAGCGATTCGAGTCGCGACAGCACCCGTTGGATTAACGGTTTTCCCAGGAAAGGGACCAGGCCTTTGTCCTGTCCCATGCGCCGCGATTCTCCACCTGCCTGGATAACGAGGGTGAGCATACTTTGATTATAATAGAGAAACATCCTGCACCCGCCCCCTTGCTCAGCAAAAAGCCTTCATTTATAAGCGATAGAGAAGGTGCAGGTTTAGCGGTAACAGGGATCTGGTGGTTCGTTCTGGCAGTGATAGGCAGATTGCAAGATGCAGTTTCAATGAAGGGCGCTTAGCCGATCTTCGTGACTGCTTCTGAGATGAACCCCTTAGAAAGAGTGAATGAGATGACCGATTTAGGCTCAATTCTTGACCCCCTGACGGTTGAGGGCGAGCTTTACGAAACCCTGCCTGACAATGCGGTGCGCTGCTATGCCTGCGGGCACCGCTGCCTGATCCGCGAGGGCCGTCGCGGGATCTGCCAGGTGCGCTTCAACCAGGGAGGAAAGCTGCGCGTCCCCTGGGGTTATGTGGCCGCCCTGCAGGCCGACCCGGTGGAGAAGAAACCCTTCTTCCACATCTTGCCCGGCGTGGATGCGCTCACTTTTGGCATGCTCGGCTGCGATTTCCATTGTTCGTACTGCCAGAACAGCCTGACCTCGCAGGCGATGCGCGATCCGGCCTCCGACTATTCAGCGGCCCTGATCCGCAAGGTCTCCCCCGAGCAGTTGGTGAAATACGCTTTGCGAAGTGGAGCCCAGGTGGTCGCCTCCTCTTATAATGAGCCGCTGATCACTTCTGAGTGGGCGGTCAGCGTCTTCAGGCAGGCTCGCGAACACGGCCTCAAATGCGTCTATATCTCCAATGGGAACGCCACGCCCGAGGTGTTGGAGTATCTGCGCCCTTACCTGGTGGGTTATAAGATCGACTTGAAGACCATGCAGGACAGGCAGTACCGGAAGTTGGGCGGGGTGCTCGAGCACGTCTTGCGTAGCATCCGCCTGGCCTACGAGGCCGGGCTTTGGGTAGAGGTGGTCACCCTGGTGATTCCCGGTTTCAATGACAGCACCGATGAACTGATGGACGCCGCGCGGTATATCCACTCCGTCTCGCCGGATATCCCCTGGCACGTCACCGCTTTCCATCCGGACTATAAAATGATCGACCCCGACCCGACCTCAGCCAGGACCCTGCTGCGTGCGGCTGAGATCGGCCAGGAGGCCGGCCTGAATTACGTTTATGCCGGGAATCTCCCCGGGCAGGTGGGCATGTACGAGAACACCTTCTGCCCCCATTGTGGCGCCCGGCTGATCGAGCGCTACAGCTACGTCATCCAGGGCTATCACCTCACCCCCGAGGGGACCTGCCCGAAATGCGGGACGCAGATCCCCGGCGTGTGGCCCGAACGCCCGGAACAGGTGCGCATTGGCGGGTTGGGCCTCCCGCGCCGTGTCCGCTGACCGGCGGCCGTTCACCGCCCGCGCTTTACCGTCGCTCTGACCACATAGCGGTCGACGCCCCCAAAGCGGTATTTGTAATCTTCGTCACCGCGCATAAAATCAAATTCCGCCCGCCCGTTCTCGTTGGCCCATTGTAGTAAGTGTCCGAGCAGCACCCAACCTGGGGAAAGGTCCCGAAATTCGGGGTTCAAGCCCGAGTTGTAAACCCAAATCCGGCCGTTGTAATCAAAGTTTAAATACCCGGCGGCTTTGCGCTGGCCCACTTCAAGGAAGGACAGTTGCAGCCAGCCTGCCTCAAACGCGGCCCGCATCGCCAGGCGCATCTGTTCGCGCATTGCCCCGGTCAGGAACTCGCGCTTTTGGGGCTCATACTCCATCAACTGCAGGAAGTCTTCCAGTTCCCGGTCGAACGCAGCAGCTTCCTCTACGATGTACCAGCGCACCGGCTGCTCATAGTTCTCCGCCCGCCGCATCTTCCGGCGGACTTCGTGGCGCTGCTTCTTGTCGATCCCCGCCAGGTAGGCCTCCCAATCGCCGGGGATGGGGATGGACGGGCAAGGTTGGAGGCGTTCTTCCCGGTATGGCCAGCCGCAGCGCCCGGCCGCCTCCCGTACCACGGCCAGTGTGGGGCTCCCTTCTGGCAGGTTTGATAATTCCAGGGTTTCCCAGGCCGGGGCGGAGGCTCCGTCCAGGGTTTGGAACAAACCGTCAACGAAGAGGGGCAGGTCGCCGGCCCGCCCCAAGAAATCCAGATAGTCGGAGATTTCAACACTGCCCAGCAGCGCCAATGTGGGGGAACCCGCAGGGTTTTGGGTGAAGAAGAGCGGCGCAGCTGCTACCAGTTCGCCGCCGTCGCGCCCGGTGACCACAAAGAGTTCACCAGACGGCCATTCTCCCCCGCCCAGAGTTTGCCACCAGATGCGCAGGTATTCATGCCTCAAGAATGGCACGTCACTTGCACTGTGTTCCAATAAATGGTTCCATTCATCCGCCAGCAGCTCAAAACCTTGCGATGTGCGCACAATGTCGATTTGCATAATTCTCCTTTTTCTGCCGGTGCCCGACTTTTCACCCCGTGGTCATCATCAAGCATTTTACCAGTATAATGGCGGATAAGAAACGATGACCGGTTCCCGGACCTAGCGCATGGCTAACTCTCTCGACGTCACCCTCCTACCCATTTTTCGCCAGCTCGGTAAAGACGAACCCGAACTGCCCGGGCTGCACGTTGCCGAGACGCCGCGCCGTGCTGCCCGGGGGCGCAGCGCAGACCAATTGATCCTCTACCTGTATCTGGCCGGCAACGCCCCGCTCTCCCCTGGCAAACAGGATCAGATTCTGGCCAGGCTGGCGCAGACGTACTATAAGACTTCCGGCTCGGTGACGGCCGCCCTGCGCACCGTGGCTGAATCCCTGAACCTGTTTTTGCTGGATCGCAACGTCCGTAACGGAAGCACCGGGCGGCAGTCGACCGGCCTGCTGACGCTCGTCGTCCTGCGGGGCGAACAGCTCTATATATCGCAGTCCGGTCCGGTGCACGCTTACCTCAGCCTGGGCGGGCAAACCCAACACCTGTTCGACCCCCATCTCTCCGGCCGCGGGCTCGGTTTGAGCCGGACGACCCCCATCCGCTACTATACGGCCACTCTCCAGGCTGGAGACGCCCTGCTGTTGGCCACCCATCCTTCTCCCAACTGGAGCGCGGCCACCCTGAGCGGAATTTCCGGCCAGGGGTTGGATAACCTGCGCCGGCGGCTGCTGACCCGCGCCGACCTGGAGCTGAACGCACTGCTCCTGCTCGCTCGCCCGGGGAATGGGCGTCTGCACCTGGTTCAGGCGCGCCCCCTTGCCGCGACCGCCGACCGGTCCGCTCCCTCTGGCCCCTCCGGGAGCGATTCGGACGCCCGGCCGGCTGTGCCTGCGGAATCCGAACCGGCCTACGACCCGCTGCCCCCCGACCTCGACCTGGTGGGCGAACACCCCAACCTGGAAGAAGCGCTCGAGGCCCTGGAGGGTAAACCCAAAGCGGAGGCAAAGCTCGATACCGGGGTCTCGCCCTCCCCAGCCCCAACGACCTCCCCGGCTGCCCGGGACGAAAACAGGCTCCCGCCCCAGGAGTTGGACCTGGAAGTCGAAACTCCGGCGCCCCGCGAGAGCGCACAGCCGGTCCAGGAGCCCTGGCCGGCAGCGCAGTTCCCGCCGGCGGATGGCTCGCCCTCCGCCTCCCGGCCCACGGCGCAGGCGACCGTACAGGGGGCCGAGGAGTCAGAAGCCAGCATTCCGCTTGAGGCGAGGCCTGAGGCCTCGCCCGCACCCGCCACGCAGCCGCAGCGCCCCGCCCGTCGCTCGCTCCCCCTTCCCCCGGTCGGGCGCTGGATCCGCAAGCTGATTCTGGGGATCGGGCTGGTTTGGAGCACCCTGATCCGGGCCTTCCGGGTGACCGCCGGTCGCCTGCTGCCCGGCGAATCGATGCTCACGCTGCCGCCGGCCTTGATGGCATTCATCGCTATCGCCGTGCCGCTGGTGGTTGTGGCGGTGAGCACCTTCGTCTACGTGCAGCGCGGCCTGGCCGCGCAGTACGCCGTGATCTTCGATAAGGCCAGCCAGGCCGCCGCTCAGGCTCCGCAGCAGACCGACCCGGTGATGCGGCGCATCGTGTGGGAGACCACTCTGAATTACCTGGACGAGGCCGAGCAGTACCAACGCACCGCCGAATCCAGGGCGCTGCGCCTGGAGGCGCAGAACGCGCTGGACGAGCTGAACCTGGTCAAACGCCTGAACTACCAGGATGCGATCATCGGCGGGCTGCCCAATAATGTGATCGTCACCCGCATGATGGTGTATGACGATCACCTGTATATGCTGGATGGCAATTCCGGGACCGTGCTGCGCGGGCGGATGACGAATAGCATGGATTACGAGATCGACCCGGCCTTCCAGTGTGGTCCGGGCCACGGCACTTATCTCATCGGTTCGATTATCGACATTTCACCCCCGCCGTTGGGCAGCGAACCGGGAATGGTCGCCCTGGCGATGGATGCCAGTGGCAATATCCTTTACTGCTTCGATGATGACCCCCCCCGCCCGGCGACGCTCCCCGCTCCGCCCAATGCGATCAACTGGGGCAGCCCGGTGGCCTTTACCATCGATCCCGACCTGGGCCATTTCTACCTGTTGGATCCGATCGACCAGGCGGTCTGGAGCTACTGGTTCAGCAACTTTAAAGATGAGCCGACCTTCTTCTTCGGTGGGGATGTGCCTGATCTGCAATCCGTCGTCGATCTGGCAATCGAAAAGAGCAGCCTGTACCTGCTGCATGAGGACGGGGGGATGACCATGTGTACGTACAGCAGCCTGGGGGTCTCGCCGACCCGCTGTGAAGAAAGGGCTTCGTATATCGACTTGCGTCCGGGGCAGGAGGGCCAGCCCTTCAAGCCGGAGTCGCCCTTCGTCCAGGTGATGGTCAGCCAGCCGCCCGAGCCCTCGCTCTACCTGCTGGAAGCCAGCACCCGGGCAGTCTATCGCTTCAACCTGCGCACCCTGAATTTCCACCGCCAGTATATGCCCGCCGGTGATCCGGATATAGGCGAGGCCACAGCTTTCACCGTAAACCGCCTGCAGCGCATCCTGTATCTGGCCGTCAACAACCGGGTGTACCAGGCCAGCATCCCCTGACCTGGGAGCAATAAAAGTTCGCGTAATCCGCGCGGTTTGGCCTTCGTCGCCAAACCGCGCGGTATTTATTTGGTTGTAAATCCACTATGGGGAAGTGTGGGGCAGCCTCTCAGGGAGAGAGGGTGTTAGTTGGCCAGGCCGTGAGGGTGGCCGGCTGCGTAGCCCCCGCCGGAAGCGTAGCTCCCG
>CAYMLG010000001.1:161450-195636 GCA_964391195.1 uncultured Anaerolineaceae bacterium
GGCCAGGCCGTGAGGGTGGCCGGCTGCGTAGCCCCCGCCGGAAGCGTAGCTCCCGCCGGCTGCGTAGCTCCCGCCGGAAGTGTGGCTATCGGAGAGGCCGGCAGCGAAGGACTGATGGCGGGGAAGGGGGACGCTTCGGCGGTGAAAAGGGCCGTTGGCTGCGGCTGGCTCGTCGCCGGTGGAGGCGGGAACGGGCTCTGGCGGGGCGCGATCACCGGGCCGGGCAGGGGCAACGCCGGGACCTCGGTGGCAACCTGGTTCTCGTCCCCGATGGCGCCGGGCAGCGGCAAGGGGATGCCCGCCAGGACGACCAGCGCGCCCATCGCCAGCACACCCACCAGCGAAATCAGGCTCACCCCCAGGCAGGCGACGCCCATCCGGTGGGAGCTTCGCTGCCAGAGGGGGAAGCGCCTGGGGAGCGGTGCGGTCTCAGCACGAACCCCTACCGGTTGAGTCGCCTCCGGCCGGTCCATTGCCGCCGGGCGCTGCGCGGTCGACGGAAGCAAAGCTCCCGCCGGCAGCGCCACCGGCTGCTCGAGCGCCACGACCGTGGTATTGTCGTGCCCGCCGCGCTGGTTGGCGATCTCGATCAGCTTGTTGACCGCTTCTTGAAGTGGATAAGTGCTCAACACGCGCTGGATTTCGTCATCGTCCACCAGGTCGGTGAGCCCGTCGCTGCACAGCAGCACCTGATCCCCGGGTAATAAACGCGTCCCCTGGTTCGCTTCCGCCTGCTCATCGGATTCCTGTGAGCGCAGTCGCAGCCGTATATCGGGGATTACCCTCTGAGGCGAGCCCAGATAGCGGCGGATCACATGCGAATTGGGGTGCCCCCGGATTTGGTCGGGCGTGATGGCCCCATGTTCCAGCGCTTCCTGGATCCAGGTATGGTCGGTGGAGATCTGGTGAATCCGACCGCCGCGCAGCAGGTAAATGCGCGAATCGCCGACGTTGACCGTGAACAGGCGGTCCCCGATGATCCAACCACAGGCGCAGGTGGCGCCCATGCCCTTCTGGCTGGCCTGCTGCTCGGACTGCTCGTAGATCGCCTGGCTGGCTTCGATCACCGCCTGCACCAGCGTGTTCGCCGGGAAAGACCCATCGCTGGCGGCTACCACCCGGCTGATCGTCTCCACTGCGAGCTCGGCCGCTACCTCTCCGGCTTTATGTCCCCCGATGCCGTCTGCGACCACAGCCAGGACGGAAGGCACCCGCCCCGGCCCCGGAAGATAGAAAGCGGAGACAGAGTAGCGGTCTTCGTTGTTCTTCCCGGTCATTCCCGGGTGACTCCCTGCGGCCACCCGGAGATGCGCCCGTTCTGCAGGGATCAAGCCTGAGCCTCCTGTTTTTCGTCCTCGGGGAGCAGCGCCGGTTTGGGCGCGTCCGGCGGGTGGGGCAGGCTAAACCGGAACGCCGCCCGCCCGATATGGATCAGATCGCCGTGGTTCAAAACCCTCCCGTTATCGCCCAGCGGTTCGTAGTTGACCCAGGTCCCGGCGATGGAGCCCTCGTCGATCAAGCGGAAGCTTCCCTCGCCGCTGCGCACCAGCCGGGCGTGACAGGCTTCGACCGAAGGGTCGTCCAGGACGAAGGTTGCCTGGTTCGGATCACAGCCGAAGAAAGTTTCGTCCATCATGACCGGCAGAGAAGTGTGTGGATCGGCGGTCGAGGTGGGCAGGCTCCCGTTTGGGAGGGGGGTGAGCACAGCCAGGGCTGGCTCTCCCCGCCGGGGGCGGCGCTGCAGCCGGCTGAACCAATTCGGCATGCGGCGGGTGACAGCTTCTGCCTTGGGCAGCGGGATAGGATGCGCCGGAGACGGCCGCCGCCGGGCTTGCCTTGCTTTCAGCGAGGCATACGGGTGAATCCTACCCCTTAAAATGAGGACCAGGATCACACCCGAGGCGATAATCAGCGCGGCCAGGGCGGCCAGTTGGGGAATATTCTTCGACAGGCCGGCGACAAAGCTGACCTTCGGTTGTTCCACATTCACCTGCACCAGGGTGTCGATGCTCAGCCCGACCAGGCCCAGCACGTCAACCACCTCGACCTTCAGCAGGTGCTGCCCACTGGCGCGGTATTCGCTCAAATCCCATTGAAACTGGTCGAAGGGAGGGGCGGTGTTCTCGGCCACCAGGGCATCATCGACGTACAGGCGGGATAACCGCAGCGGGCGGGCCTTTTGGTCTGGGAACGCCACCAGGATCTGCAAAAGGCGCGTATCCGGTGCATAGTCGATGCTGCCGCTCTCGATTTCTTCCACCGAAACTTCTTTGTCTACAGGTTGGCGCTCGATTTCCAGGGGCGGCGAGACGAATACCGGCTCGGGCGGCAGGATCTCAAGCTCGAACTGCACGGCCGGGGAACTCAATTGCAGGTCTTCCCGATCGATTTCGGCCACCAGGGCGTGCTCGCCATTGGTGCGCGCCTGGGACTCGTAGGTAAGGTGGTATACGCTGCGCAGTGGCTCGAGCACAACCTCCGGGTCGGGGAGGTCTTCAGGGCCGGAGACCCGGTAGAATTGGCCGCCGGTTTGAGCCGCCAACTGGACCAGGCGGTTTCCTCCCTCGGTCAGGGGAGCGCTGGGAGGGGTGATCATCCACACCGTGATGTGGACGCCCATCTGCTTCGCCCGGCTGGCGATCTCCTCCAGCGGCCGGCTGGTTTGTCCTTCCATTGGTGGGGTAACGTAGAGGATGACTTTCCCCATCCCCTGGCGCGGCGGCTCACCGGAGATGATCTCGATCGCCCGCAGCAGGGTTTCCAGGCTGGGCTCAAACTCCCGGGCCGGAAACTCCAACCCCTGTAAGGCTCCCAACCACTGTCCCGGGTTCTCTAGATGGGTCAGCTCGCCCCCATTTGGGACAACAAAGTTGAGATCGTCGATGGTCGTCCCCTGGCGGCGGTTGGCCCAATCGCTCAGCCCTGCGAGCACGTACTCGTAACGCGATGTCCCTGTGCCGTCGCGAACGGCGAAAACCGGTCCCGGGTTGATCGCCAGGACCATCTGGACACCCGGCCGGATCTCGGCCAGGCTGGTGAGCGGAACCTGCTGCCCATCTTCCAACAGGCGTACGTGTTCCGCCCGCAGGCCGTGCGCGAACAAGCCTCCCGGGCCGCGGACGTCTAGATAAGTTTCAACAGTTGGGAAATGCCCGGTATGAAGCGCGCTTAAACTGGCGCTGGCCGCATCCTGCCCCCGCGCAGCGAGAGGGAGCGCAAGCAGGCACACCAGGACCAGAAAAAGGCCCCTCACCTGTCTTCTCATGGCCTGAATTGTAGCACAGCCTATAAATATTCGGCGTGCACCAGGGCAAAAGAGCGCCCAGGGGTCTCGCGCGGTTTGCGGGTCATTACCGCTGCAGCCAGTCACGACCCGCAAACCGCAGGGACAAGGGCTACAGGAGCACCGCCTCAGTTCGGCCGGTCAACCGCAGGTAAGTGAGCGTCCACGCGGATTGGACGAAGGACTGCAGGATGCCGTTGAGGAGGATGGCCACCGGGAGAAACCCGATCAGGCACAGACCGGCGAGCAGAAGGCCGCCGCTAGCCACCGGGTCGCTCCCAGTAGCAAGCCCGATCATGGCTGGCAACACCACCACCACAAACGGTATGCCAAGGATGAAGCCGGCTACCACGCTAATCACCACCAGCAGGATCGCCATCAGCAGCACCGGCCCAAGGTTGGTCTTTAGAATATTCCAGCCCCGTTCGATGCCGGCCATGATCCCCAGATTGTCGATCACAATCCCATTGCTCGCCAGTTGGACTACCAGCCCGCCCAGCCAGACCAGAGGGATGAAGATGCATAAGAATGGGATCAGGCATATCAGGCCGACCACGGTGAATGCCAGGACGAGGATGACAAGGACAGCGATTACGAAGGCAGCGACACCAAACAGCAGATTGATCCCAAACACGCGCCAGAAATAGGGCAGGCTGCCGTTGAATAATTCGCCGAAGCTCAGCCCGGTTTCTCGCTGATCGGCGAGTGAAGCGCCCCGGATCAGACCGATCCGGCCCACGGTTCCGAAGAAGATCGCCAGCAGAACCAGGACGAAAACCACCGCGATGATGATCAATGCCAGCAGCGTAATCTGCCAGTCAGGCGGTTGGTTGAAATCGAAGAATGGCTGCAACCGCGGGGGAATATCCTCATCCCTCATACGGTACTGGAATTGGCTGGAGCCCCAGTTCCCACTGGAGCAGCTCGCCAGAATGCCGAAGATCCACAGGATTTTGTGTTTCCAGATGATGCGCCAGGCGCGGGAGAGAACATTTCCGATTTCCATGAATCCTCCTTACGTTTAACGAGCCTATGTGGTTTCCAAGCTGGAGTGTTTTTCAATCCAGCCATGTGGACAATGTAATCTACTCCCACTCAATGGTACCGGGTGGTTTGCTGGTAATGTCGTAAACCACTCGATTGATGCCTGGCGCTTCGTTAACAATCCGGTTGGCGACCCGTGCCAGAAGCGGGTAGGGGAGGCGCGCCCAATCGGCGGTCATAAAATCCTCGGTAGTGACTGCCCGCAGCGCGACGGTCTCCTGATACGTGCGTTGGTCACCCATCACCCCGACCGAACGGACCGGGAGCAGCACCGCGAAGGCCTGGGCTGTCCCTTCCTGCTCTTCTCCGGGTCTCAGCCGCAGCAGCCCCTCTGCCTCCAATTCTTCAATCAGGATTGCATCTGCGGTCCGCAGCCGCTCCAGGCGTTCGGGGGTGATTTCCCCCAGGCAGCGCACCGCAAGCCCCGGCCCGGGGAAGGGCTGGCGCCAGACGAGCCGGCCCGGTAGGCCCAGGGTCTCTCCTACGAGCCGCACTTCATCTTTGAACAGGTAACGCAGCGGCTCCACCAGTTCGAACTGCATGTTCTCGGGCAGCCCGCCGACGTTGTGGTGGGTCTTGATGCGGTGGGCCTTGGCCCGATCCGGGGCGCTCGATTCAACCACATCGGGGTAGATTGTGCCCTGGACCAGAAAACGCGGTTTACCCAACTGCCGGGCCAGAGCCTCGAAAATGCGGATGAACAGTTCGCCGATGATCCGCCGTTTCTGTTCGGGGTCGATGACGCCCTTCAGGGCCTGCATAAACTGATCGATCGCGTCCACCACGATCAGTTCAACCCCCAGGGTGTCTTGCAGGGCCGCTTTGACCTGAGCTGCTTCACCCTTGCGCAGCAATCCGGTGTCCACGAACACCGCCGTGAGCTGATCGCCCACCGCGCGCTGCACCATGGCGGTGGCCACGCTTGAATCAACCCCGCCGCTGACTGCTGAGAGCACCGCCTCCCCGCCGACCTGGGCTCGAATGCGTTCCACGCTCTCCTGGATGATCGAGGCCGGCGTCCATTCGGGCTTTGCCCCGCACACCTCCACTGCAAACCGGCGCAGCATCTCCGCACCACCCGGGCTGTGCCGCACTTCGGGATGGAACTGGAGACCAAAATAGCCTCGTTCCAGGTCGCCGATTGCCGCCACGGGTGAGTTATCGCTGCTGGCCAGCACGGTGAACCCCGGCGGGGGGACATCGATGCGGTCGCCGTGCGACATCCACACCTGCTGTTCTCCGGGGGGGATGAGCGGGTTTTCCTGGGTGGGGGTCAACTGGGCAGGGCCATACTCTCGCCGGGTGGCAGGCGCTACTTTTCCGCCGAAGGCATGGGTCAGAGCCTGCATGCCATAGCAGATACCGAGCACCGGCAGGCCGCTTTCGATCACATAGTCCGGGATAACCGGCGCTCCCGGTTCGTAGACCGAACCCGGCCCGCCGGAAAGGATGAACCCTTTGGGCTGCAGGGCCATCACTTCTTCCGGAACTGCATCCCAGGGAAACAGCTCGCTGTACACTTGCGCTTCTCGCACCCGGCGGGCAATGAGCTGCGCGTACTGTGAGCCGAAATCCAGTACTGCGATCGCGTCCATCACTCGTTCTCGAACAGGATCTGGCTATCTTCCATGCTGCTGATCCTGGCCAGCGCCTCCACCGGGATGCCCAGGTGCGACAGGGCATCTCGCCCGCCCTCGAAGGTCTTTTCAATCAGCGTCCCAATGCCCACAACTTTCGCCCCAGCAGTCTGTGCCAGGCGCACCAGGCCCAGGATTGTGGCACCGCTGGCGAGAAAATCATCGATGATCAGGACCTTCTCTTTCACGGTCAGGTACTCTGGGGAAATGATCAGTTCTACCGTCCGGCCTTTGGTGTGCGAAGGCGTGAGGGTGAGGAACACCTGGTCGGGCATGGTGATCGGTTTGTGCTTGCGGGCATACACGACGGGCAGATCCAGGTGCAGCCCGGTGGTCAGGGCGGGGGCAATGCCGGAGATCTCCGCGGTGAGCACCTTTGTCGCTCCAATCCCGGCAAAGCGCCGCGCCAGCTCTCGTCCGCAGGCATCCATCAATTTCGGGTCCACCTGATGGTTGATAAACCCATCCACTTTCAGTATTCCGTTCCCCAAATTCAGCCCCTCACGCCGAATCCGCTCTCTCAGTTCCTTCATTACGTTCCTCCTGATCTATGCTGCATTTTCCGGCTGATACGCAGCTAAGGATGCACCCCTGAGTTTCCCCACTCTGGTGAAGAAAATAGGCTTGATTTTGATTTCTATATCATCTTACTTAACAACGATCCCGGATACAACTTCAATTCTACATTGCCTTATAGAAATCTGGAAGAACAAGAAAATTGTAGTTCCAATATGCAGGTAATTGCCGCCCTCCGGTACGAGTGAATTTGAAAGGCGCCGATCCCGAAAAATGCGCTTCCCCTGTGTTAGAATCCGCACCGAATGACTCTGGTGTTGGCTTCCAACTCGCCCCGCCGGAAACAGCTCCTTCAATTGGGAGGCTGGGAATTTCGTGTTGTTCCGGCGGAGATCGACGAGCAGCTTATCTCGGGAGAAGCGCCCGAGATTTACGTCCGCCGCCTGGCTGAAGAAAAGGCCCGGGCGGCTGTGGCGCGGTTAAGCGCCGGACAGGATAGCCTGGTGGTGGTCGCCGCCGACACCACCGTGGCCCAAGATGGGGTGATCCTCGGAAAGCCGGAGAATCCGGCCGAAGCCGAGGCCATGCTGAGCCAACTGCGCGGGCGAGTCCACCAGGTGCATACCGGTGTATCCGTCCTCCATCTCCGGGATGGGCGCCAGGTGAGCGATGTCTGCACGACCGATGTGCGGATGCGCCTCTACACGGCACAGGAGGTCGCCGCCTATGTGGCCTCCGGCGACCCGCTAGACAAAGCTGGCGCTTATGCCATTCAAAATACTGACTTCCACCCGGTTGAAAAAATCCAGGGCTGCTATACCAACGTGGTTGGTTTGCCATTGTGCTGTTTGCAGCGGCTCCTGGCGCAGGTGGGGGTTGGCGATCCGGACCGACTGCCTCAGGTCTGCCGTGAATACGCCGGCCAGGAGGGTTGTGCTTTTCAGCCGGATCGCTAATGCTCGAACCGGTCGTCCGCCGTCCCTCAGCTGTGCTTTTCAGCCGGATCGGTGATGCTCGAACCGGTCATCCGCCGTTCCTCATCCGGATTGGCCAGGAGAACACGCTTTTCGTTTAAAATGGGACTTATGAACATCCGCCGTTGGTTGATAACTCTGCTCTTACTGGTCGTGGTTGCCTGCACGCAAACCCCTGACACGCCTGGCACCGCAACTGTCGAACCGACCTCTACGCTGCGCCTCGTCACCCCTCAGGTGACCAGCGCTCCCAACGTCCAGGCCGCGGCCCGGGCCTTTTTAGAGGCCTGGAAAGCTGAAGACTACGCCGCCATGTATTCCATGCTGACTTCACCCAGCCAGGATGCAATCAGCCTCGAAGAATTCACCCGTCATTATGAGAGCATCGCCATCGAAGCCACGTTGAGCGGCCTGGATTATGAAGTGCTGCAATCGCTCACCGAACCCGATTTCGGCCAGGTGAGCTACCGGGTCATCTTGCACAGCACCCTGGTGGGCGATATCATTGGGGAGACGAGCATGAACCTGAGCATGGAGCACGGGGAGTGGCGGGTGCAGTGGGCCGATACCCTGGTCCTGCCCCAGTTAGAAGGGGGCAATTACCTCAAGATGGATCTGGAGATCCCTGCCCGGGCCAATATCTACGATCGCAATGGGCATGCCCTGGTGGCGCAGGCGGACGCTACTGCCATCGGGCTCCAGGTGGACCTGATCGACCCCGACCCGGATGCGCGCAGCGCCCTGTATTCGGCCCTGTCGCGGGTGACCGGCATGCGGGCCGATACGATTGCCGCCAAGGTCGACGCGGCTTACGCCGGCGATTACATCCAACTCGGCGAAGTTCCAGCCGACCGGGTGGCGGCCAATTACTCGCTGTTGGAGAGCATGGGTGGCCCGGTCCTGCGCCCCAACAAGTGGCGTTTCTATTATGATGGCGGGGTGGCGCCGCACGTCATCGGCTATGTGGCCCAGATTCGCGAAGAGCAGTTGGAAGAATACCTGCGCCGCGGTTACCGGCCCGATGAACGGGTGGGGCAGAGCGGCCTGGAGCGCTGGGCCGAGCCATACCTGGCCGGCAAGCGGGGCGGCGCGCTGTATGTGTTGAACGCCCAGGGCCAGCCGCTTTACCGCCTGGCGGAGACCCCGGTGGAGCCCGCCCAGGCCGTGTTTACCACCATCGACCGCGATTTCCAACTCGGAGTGCAGCAGGCCATCGCCGGTTTCCGCGGCTCGGTGGTGGTGTTGGAGCGCGATACCGGGCGGGTTTTAGCCATGGCTTCTTCTCCCGGCTTCGATCCCAACGCTTACGAGCCAAGGAACTTCAATTATTCGGCTTTGTTGAGCGAGATCTGGTCCGACCCGGCCAGCCCCGAATTCAACCGGGCGGCGCAGGGGCAGTACCCGCTGGGATCGGTGTTCAAGATCATCACCACGGCGGCCGCGCTGGAAGACGGAGGCTGGTCGCCCGATGACGTGCTCGAATGTGGTTACACTTACCAGCTTGGCACCGATACCCTCTACGACTGGACTTACGAACACTTCCAGAATGATGGCAGGACTCAGCCCAGCGGTCCGTTGACCCTTATGGAAGGCCTGGTACGGTCCTGCAATCCATGGTTCTATCATCTCGGCCAGGATCTGTTCAACCGCGGCCTGACGAAGGCTATCTCCAACATGGCCCTGGGATTTGGGCTCGGCGTACCTACCGGGATCCAAGTGGTCGATGAGGCCAGCGGCAATGTCCCCGAACCGATCAGCCAGCGCGATGCGGCCAATCTGGCCATTGGGCAAGGAGAGTTTTTGGTCACCCCCTTGCAGGTAGCAGATTTCATCGCGGCTGTCGGCAACGGCGGCACCCTGTACCGGCCTCAAGTCATCGAGCGGATCGCCCCTCCGGATGGGGAACCCACTTTCGAGTTCCAGCCCGAGGAGCGCGGGAAGCTGCCCATTAGTGAAGAGAACCTGCAGGCGATCCAGGAAGCGATGGTGGGGGTAGTGCGCAGCACCCGGCCGCGCGGTACCGCTTACCACGTCTTTTCGGGATTGGATTTCAACGTTGCCGGTAAGACGGGCACCGCTCAATCTTCTTCCGGCCTGCCTCATGCCTGGTTTGCCGGCTACACGTTCCAGGGCCGGGAGGATAAGCCGGACATTGCCATCGCCGTGGTGGTGGAGAACATCGGTGAGGGCTCCGACTACGCAGCCCCGATTTTCCGCCGCATTGTGGAACTGTATTTCTACGGCCAGCCCGCTAAACTCTACTGGTGGGAGAGCACCTATGGCGTGACCCGCACACCAACACCGGAGTTTGAGGAAACCCCCACTCCTGAGGAGGACGAGGTGGAAGAGGGTGAGGTGGAGGAAGGCCAGGAGGGGAGCGAGGAACTGCCCCCAGAACCTTAGCCGCCTTGTTGCCGCCTCACAGGGTGTTGGCGCAAGTCGTTATGGAAACCTATCGCGGTCTGATCATCCGGTCTCAATCCGGTTTCTACTGGGTGCAGTTGGAGCCCGGGCAGGGGCTTTCCGGTGTGCTTGTTTCGCAGTTGCGCGGCCGGTTGAAACAGGGTCCCCGAGAGGGGGATGTCGCCGCCATCGGCGATTGGGTGCAGGTAACCCCGGTTGGCGAGGAGATCGGGGTCATCGAAGAGGTAGAACCGCGCAAGTCGATGATCTCTCGCCAGGCGCCCAATCCGCAGATCGAATACCGCCAGATCATCATCGCCAATCCCGACCAGGCGTTCCTGGTGTTCGCCTGTGAAAAGCCGGCCCCGCGGTTTGGGATGCTGGATCGCTTCCTGGTGATCAATGAAAAACAGGGCATCCCTTCGTTGATCATCGCCAACAAGGTTGACCTGGTGGGGCTGGAAAGGGCGCAGGAGTTGTTTGGGTTATATGCCGGGCTGGGGTATCCGGTTCTGTACACTTCGGCCAAAACCGGGTTGGGGATCGAGACGCTGAAGCAGCACCTGCAAGACAAGATCTCCGTATTTACCGGCCCGTCAGGGGTGGGGAAATCGAGCCTGTTGAACGCCATTCAACCCGGACTGGGGTTGGCCGCGCGCCAGGTGAGCGAAACCACCAGCAAGGGCCGGCACACGACTGTGGCGCGCGAATTGTTTCCCCTTCAGGGCGGTGGATATGTGGCCGATACGCCGGGGTTGAAAGCGCTGGCTTTATGGGATATCGAGCCGGAGGAACTCGATGGCTACTTCCCTGAAATGCGCGATGAGGTAGCCAAATGCCAGTTCAGTGACTGTACCCACGTTCACGAACCGGGCTGCGGAGTGCTGGCCGCCATCGCTGCCGGGAAAATCCACCCTGACCGCTACCAGTCCTATCTGCGGATGCGGTTCGGCGATGAGGAGTAGCGGCAGCGCCGGAGCGCGCTTCAATCGCACTGAAGAGGTCGGGGGTTCGAAGTCCGGCAATGAGGGGTAGCGGCTGTGCAGGGAGCCGGATATCCCGCCGGCCAATAATTCCACATAATTGTGAGAAATCTCTAAAGGGATGTTATAGTTGACACAGTGGAGATTCGTAAATATAATCCATCTGGCTCTTATTAGAATGAAAGCGGAACATAAAAGCGGTCACCTCCACAAGCCGTTTTCATATCCTATCCTTCTGTAGATTTACCTGCAGAGGTAATTGCCCAATTTGTAGTAATTTGGTTTGAACCTTGATCGGGGTGTTAGCGTATATCTATTACGCTCAAACTATTAACACAGTCTCGCCAGTTCACCTGTCGAGCTATATGATCTTATACGCCTGGTAATCTACAGCCGCAAAGAGATCTATACACTCTCCGGATGAAACAGAGTCCGCCGCTCTAATCTGGAGATAGAAACTGGAGGACCAAGAGAAGTTGAGCAGCAAAAATAATATAATTCTTGACGTGCAAGACCTGTACACGACATTCGACACCCACGATGGGCTGGTCCATGCCGTGAACGGAATCTCGTTCTCTTTGCGCGAAGGTGAGACGTTAGGTATTGTGGGGGAGTCGGGCTGTGGCAAAAGCGTGACGATGCTTTCCATCATGCGTTTACTGCCCTCACCGCCTTCCAAGGTAACAGCCTCCAAAATTAATTTTTTGAATCAAAATATTCTGGACATCACCGAAGCGGAGATGCGCAGCATCCGCGGCAGCCAGATGGCGATGATCTTCCAGGATCCGATGACTTCTCTAAACCCGGTGCACACCGTCGGTTTCCAATTGATGGAGCCGCTGCGCGTGCATATGGGGATGGGGAAGGACGAAGCACGCGAGCGGGCTGCTGAGCTTCTGTCATTAGTCGGTATTCCCGATGCCCGTAACCGGCTGGATGACTACCCTCATCAATTCTCGGGTGGTATGCGCCAGCGGGTGATGATCGCCATGGGGCTGGCATGTAACCCGGCTCTGCTGATCGCCGACGAGCCTACGACCGCTCTCGACGTCACTATTCAGGCGCAGATTACCGATCTGGTAAAGCAGCTTCGCGAGCGGCTGGGCATGTCGCTGATCTGGATCACCCACGACCTGGGCATCGTCGCCGGGTTGGCCGACCGGGTGATCGTTATGTATGCTGGTTTTATCGTCGAGGAAGCGCCGGTGTACGAGCTTTATGCAAGCCCCCGGCATCCTTATACGTATGCCTTGCTGCGCTCTCTGCCGCGTCTGGACGGGGTCCACGAAGAAAAGCTGGCGTCAATCGAGGGTCTGCCTCCGGATTTGATCAATCTGCCCAAGGGCTGCCCCTTTGCCGAGCGCTGCGATTTCGTGCGTGAAAAATGCAAAGTGAACCCGCCTCTGGTTGAGATCAAACCAGGTCACAAGATTGCATGCTGGGTTGACGTAGAAACAGGTGAGCTGCGATGAGTGATAACAATAAGACAGAGCTGGTGCGGGTTCAAGACCTGACCAAACACTTCCCCATTACCCGCGGAATTGTCATCCAACGTCAAATTGGCGCGGTTCAAGCGGTAGATCGAATTTCTTTCACGATCTTCAAAGGCGAGACCCTGGGTTTGGTGGGCGAGTCGGGATGTGGTAAATCGACCGCCGGGCGCACCATCCTTCAACTATACCGGCCCACCTCCGGTAAAGTCTTTTTCCGCGATAAAGATCTCACCACCGCTTCCGGCGATGAAATGCGCCATCTGCGGCGGGATATGCAAATCATTTTCCAGGATCCCTATGCCTCGCTGAATCCCCGTATGACGGTGGGCAGTATTATTGCCGAACCCCTGGAAGTGCACAATATCGATACACCGAAAGAGCGCCGCGAGCGAGTCCGCGAACTGATGCGCGTAGTCGGTTTGAACCCATACTTCATCAACCGCTACCCGCACGAGTTCTCCGGCGGCCAGCGCCAGCGGATTGGGATTGCCCGCGCCCTGGCCCTCCAGCCCGAATTCATCGTCTGTGATGAACCGATTTCGGCGCTGGATGTTTCCATTCAGGCGCAGGTGGTCAACCTGCTCGAGGAACTGCAGGCACAGTTCGGCCTGACTTACCTGTTCATCGCCCACGACCTGAGCATGGTCCGCCATATCTCTGACCGGGTCGCGGTGATGTACCTGGGTAAAATCGTCGAATTGGCGAATCGGGAGGAGCTGTACAACAACCCCCTGCATCCTTATGCGCAGGCGCTGCTGTCCGCGGTGCCGATCCCCGATCCCGTAAAAGAGCGCAAGCGCGAGCGCATCATCCTTGCCGGTGATGTGCCCAGCCCGGCCAACCCGCCTAAGGCCTGCCGCTTTCACACTCGCTGCCCGCTGGCCCAGGCGGTATGCCGCGAAGTGGAGCCCGAATTCCGCGAAGTGACGCCAGGTCACTGGACTGCCTGCCATCTGGTGTAACAGGCATTGAATCCCTGAGGCCTTTGCGGTCACACTTTTTGAGAGGAGGTGATGCGATCGACCGAGCGGAGCAATTCTGAGCCATAGCATTTACAAGTTTCCGTCATGCTGGCTGTGAATGCTATCGTGTATAACTGGGTGCCAGCCCCAATCGTTTTAAGAAGTGAAACTTGGAGGAGAACCAATGAAGTCTAAGAGCATTTCCATCATCCTGGGCCTGCTGATTATTGCCAGCATGGTCCTCGCTGCCTGCCAGCCACAAACGGTGGAGACCGTGCGTACCGTTGTGGTCACCCAGGTCGTGG
Organism: uncultured Anaerolineaceae bacterium; assembly: GCA_964391195.1. Classification (GTDB taxonomy): domain Bacteria; phylum Chloroflexota; class Anaerolineae; order Anaerolineales; family UBA4823; genus JAAYXE01. Next base: position 175,051 of record CAYMLG010000001.1, read on the forward strand.
AGAAAGAAGGTGAGACCATCGTCGAGACACAGGTGGTCGAAGTCACCGCCGTCCCCGAACCGGCTGAAGCAGAAGCGCAGCCGGTGACGTTTACCGGGTACGACACCAGCGACATCCCCACCCTCGACCCCCAGATCGGTGAAGATGTTACCTCGATCAACTACATCGAGAGCCTCTTCATCCATCTGACCAACTACGACCTGGAGACCGCCGAGGTGGTACCTGAAGGCGCCACCGAGTGGACGATCTCAGAAGACGGCCTGACCTACACCTTCAACATCCGCACCGACATCCCCTGGGTCCATCACAACCCGGTGACCGGTGAGACCGTGCAGGAAGTTGACGAAGAGGGCAACCCCCGCTTCCTGAACGCCAACGACTTTGTCTACGGCATCAAGCGCGCCTGCGATCCCAACACGGGTGGCTACTACTCCAGCGTCGTCGCGCCCCTGATCGTCGGCTGCGCGGATGTGCTCAACGCTGAAGATCCTGGCAATATCCCGCAGGAGCTGATCGATGCCATCGGCGTCAGCGCTCCCGACGAGAGCACCCTGATCATCAACCTGGAATTCCCCGCCTCCTACTTCCTGTCCATGACCCCCATGTGGACCCTGGCTGCGGTACCGCAGTGGGCCATTGAGGAGCATGGCGAGAACTGGATCGAGGCCGGCAACATCGTCACCAACGGTCGCTTCGTGCTCAACGAGTGGGTCCACGGCGTGCGCCGCATCCTGCTCCGCAACCCCCTCATTCCTGAGGACATGGCTGGTACCGGCAACATCGAGCGCTTCGTCGTCAATGTTGTCCCCGACTCGTCCACCGGCTACGCTCTGTGGCTGAACAATGAAGTCGATACTTCCGCCATTCCGGATGAAGAACTCCAGGCTCACCTGCAGCAGTTTGCCGAGCAGACTGTTCAGATCCCCGATCTGGCGGTGTTCTACTTCGCCTTCCGCATGACTAAGGCTCCCTTCGACCAGGTGGAAGTCCGCCGCGCCTTCAGCGCCGCCTTCGACCGCGACACCTTCGTCCGCGAAGTGCTCCAGGGTCAGGGCTTGCCGATGAGACACTTTGCGCCTCCGGGCATCTTCGGCGCTCCCCCGATCGATGAGGTCGGTGTGGGCTTCGACCCCGAATACGCCCGCGCCCAGATGGAAGCCGCCGGCTACCCCAACTGTGAAGGCTTCCCCACCGTCACGTTGATCGGCTACACCGGCCAGTCCACATTGAACTGGATCGAGTACGCTCAGAGCCAGTACGAGCAGAATCTGGGCTGCGCCCCTGGCGTGATCCAGATCGAGCAGCTGCCTTTCGCCGAGCTGCTGACCGCCACCGCGGCTGACGTGCCCGACGAGCAGGCGCCGCACATGTGGACCCTGGGTTGGGGCCCCGACTACGCTGACGAGAACAACTGGGTTGGCGACGTGCTCCACTGCGAGACCGAGAACCGCTCCAAGCGGACCTGCAACGAGATCGATGATATGATCGTTGAGGCCCGCGAAGAGCCCGATCCGGACCGCCGCGTCGAGCTCTACAGCCAGATCGAAGAGGCCTTCTTCGGGGCTGAAGGCGAATTCCCCTTCGCTCCGTTCTGGGTCCGCATCGCTTATGTTGCTGAGCACGACTGGCTCGACCGGATCCCGTCGCTGTTCGGCGGCGAGCAGTACTACCACTGGACCATTGACTGGGAAGCCAAACAGGCCGCTCAGCAGTAGTTCAGATCTTGAGCTGGTAATCTGGGGGAGCGGTCGAACTATGGCCGCTCCCCCGTTCTCCCGAACGCCACAGGCGTGAGGGTGCTGGTCTGTGTAGGATACCCTGGACAGACCAGCACCCCCAGGCAGCGGGAGGGGAGACGATCTTAGAAGTGAGGTATCTCCATGACAAAATATATCATCCGCCGATTTCTGTTTTCTATCCCGGTTGTGTTCCTGATGATCCTGGCCACTTTCGCCCTGGTTCACGCCATGCCCGGCGGCCCCTTCGATGCGGTGGGCGAGCGCGCTATGCCCGAGCAAATGCGCGCGATCATGGAGCGGCGCTATGGACTGGATAAGCCCGTCTACGAGCAATTTTTCATCTACTTCATCAATCTCTTGAAGGGCGACCTGGGCCCCATGCTCCGGCTGCGCAGCCAGACAGTAAATGATGTCGTTAGCCAAACCTTCCCGGTCACTTTCCAACTTGGCATGCTCTCGCTTCTGCTCGGTTTTTCCATTGGGGTGCCGGCAGGGATCATCGCCGCTCTCAAACACAACTCGATCATCGACTACACAGCCACTTTCATGGCGGTCATATTCGCATCGATTCCCAACCTGGTTTTGGGTCCTATTCTGATTCTGGTATTCGGTGTCACTCTGGAGTGGTTCCCAATTGCCTTTTGGGGCGCTGATCCTCCCTTCATATTAGGTATCTTCCCGCGGTTTGACTCGAATTTCTGGACCCATGCCGTGATGCCTACGGTTGCATTGGGCACCGGTATTTCTGCCGGGATCGCCCGTCTGACCCGCGCCGGCCTGCTGGAAGTTCTATCGGAGGATTACATCCGCACGGCCCGCGCAAAAGGGCTGCGCGAACAGGTCGTGATCCTGGTCCATGCGCTGAAAAATTCGCTGATCCCTGTAGCAACGATCCTCGGCCCGCTGCTGGCTGGCCTGCTCACCGGTAGCCTGATCATCGAGCAGATCTTCGCGATCAACGGCATGGGCCGCCGCTTTGTCAACAGCATCTCAGAGCGCGAGTACTTCCTGCTCACCAGCCTGACCCTGATATACGGTGTGATCCTGGTCCTGGGCAACTTACTGGTGGATATAATGTACGCCTGGCTGGATCCACGCATCCGTTACGATTAAGGGCCGGTGATCATACCAGCCGCGGTTTTACTGGATTAATCCGTATTCCTAAGCGAGAGAAGAACTATGACAGCAGAATTGCAACTAGAAGGCAGTCAAGAAGTTACCATCGGTAAGGGCCGCAGCCCAATGCAGGATGCGTTCCGAGAGTTCCGCCGCAACAAAATTGCCGTTGCCGGGACCTTTTGGATCCTGCTGATCGTCTTCATGGCGATTGCCGCGCCCATCTTCACCGCATACGATTACAGCCTCCAGAATCTGAGCAATACCCGCGCCGGGCCGATGACCGGGTATAACATCACCACCGATTATCTACAGTATTGCCACTGGTCAGGTACACCGATCGAATGGGGCTGCACCCTGTTTATCGCCGGTTCTGACTCCCTGGGACGGGACCTGTGGAGCCGCGTGGTGTATGGAGCGCGCGTCTCCCTGGCGGTCGCCATCGTCGCTTCCACCGTCAGCCTGGTGATCGGCATTATTTATGGCACCATATCAGGCTATGTGGGCGGGCGCGTGGACGATTTAATGATGCGTATCGTCGATTTCCTCTACGCCATCCCTCTGCTGCCGATCATCATTATTATGACCGTGTACTTTAAGGCCCTCTCCAGGGCGGGCGAAGCCAGCGGGCTGATGGGTGTTCTCCTCGGTCTCAACAAATCGATGGGCGGATTGCTCTTCCTGTTCATCGCCATCGGCGCGCTGAACTGGATCGGGATGGCTCGTCTGGCCCGCGGTCAGGTCCTTTCTTATAAGCGAAAAGAGTTCGTTGAGGCGGCCCGCGCCATCGGCGCCAGCAATGGGCATATTATTTCCAGGCACTTGATCCCCAATATCATTGGCCCCTTGCTGATCAGCGAATCCCTCGCCATACCCGGCTACATTTTCCTGGAAGCTTCGTTGAGTTTCATCGGCCTGGGCGTTGATCCGCCAACCCCAAGCTGGGGGGCGATGATCAACGATGGCTATTCCGGCATTCGTTCGGCGCCGCACCTGGTGCTGTTCCCCGGGATTGCCCTGGCCCTGCTGACCCTGGCCTTCAACTTTATGGGTGATGGCCTTCGGGACGCCTTTGATACCCGCCTGCGTGGCCGCAAATAACCCGCTTTAACAAAGGAAACCTGCCAATGAAAGCGCGCGTCATTTACTTTAGCCTGTTAGGTTTGCTTCTCCTGGTTAGCCTGGCCTGCGCTAAGAGCGGGCAAATACTCACACCTGAAGAAGCCACGGCTGTGGCTCGGGGGGCACCTATCGGCTCTTCCGGGGGAGTCGAAGCAGGCGATTTTGAGGTCGATGAACGGGTAGAGTTCACCAGCCGGGAATTTTTGATCCCGATCATGCGTGAACCGGGCGATACCATGTCGTTTTCGAATGCGGCCCGTGGGCAGAGGGCCGTCGTCAAAGAGGCCAGGGATCTGGAAGGCACTGTGTGGGTCAGAGTTGAGAGCCCGGCCGGGAATGGCTGGGTAGATGCCAGATTCCTCCAGAAAATTGATGACGATGAGACGGCTGCCGATGAAGGGGCCGATGAAACACCTGAAGCGGCATTTGCCGTTGGGGACGAGGCTTATCTGACCGCCCGCGCTTTTCTGGTCAACCTGTATGGAGAGCCCGGCAGCAACAGGATCGCCGCCAATCAGCAGCGCGGCGAAAAGGTCACCGTGTTGGAAGTCGTCCCGTTCGAAGGCGATATCTGGTATCAAATTCGGGCCCCAACAGGGACCGGCTGGGTCCCTTCGGAAAGCTTAACCGCCGAAGCCCCCTGAGCCCGGCTGCATTTCAAATCCTGCCGATCAAGACTGCCGTACTTTGGCGTCTCGATTAAACCTACACTCCCAAAGTGAAGTATGCAAAATGGGGAGGTGCGAAGCCAGCCTTTGCCCTCCCCATTCTGTTTGAAGAGAAAGCTAAGAAACAAATGAAAAAATTTTCCGCCAGGCTTTTCCGCCTGAGTGCTCTGTTCATCCTAATTTTCAGTCTCACGGCCTGCTCCGGGCCGCTTCAGAGCCAGTGGGTTAAGGCTCCGGGCTGGAGCCGGGCGCGAATGCTGGGAACGACCCTGGTAAATGATGCCAGCCCGGTCGTCCTCGATGATCTCGGGCAGATCTATCTGTTTTTCATTGAACCCGATGGGGAGTCCGCTCATCCCAAAGTGACCGCGCTGGACCAGCAGGCGGAAATCGTTTGGGAGCGTTCGCTGGAGGTGGATCTCTCCCTGCCGAATGAACCCGGCTTATTATGGGATGGCGAGGCGCTGCGGCTGTATTGGATCGATTCCGGGAAATTGTTCACTGCCAGGTTGAGCGCGACCGGTGAAGTGATCTCCCCGGCTGAGCAGCTTTCGGGCGAAGCTGAGGTGGAGACGTACTCTGCGGTGCAAGCACCCTCAGGTGAGGTGCTGGTTTGGTTTGCCGGCTCGCGTCGCCATCCGGGGTTGTACGCCCTGCCGGCTGACGGTCAGGCCCCGCTGCTTGTTGACGAAGCCGGGACTCGCCCGTTCATACGGTTCGATTCCGAGGGCGGGCTGCATGCCTCCTGGGCGCACATCCCCACCGGTTACGGCGATTTCGCGGTGCTCTATGCTTACGGCCCGGATGGCGAGTACCGGCCTGGAGAGGGGCAGGTGCTCTTTACCGAAGGTCTCAATCCCTCAAGCATCATCCAGGGGCCCTGGCTGGCTGAGGCCCAGGGCGAAACCTACATATTGTGGACGAAAGAGATCAAGACCGGTTCATCCGGCGGTACAACCATCACGAATTACCTGCATTTTCCGGCCGGACAACCCGCCGAAGCCGGAAGACCGGAACTGGTCTACATGCCCGTCGAATACCGCCTGGAGTATTCGCAGGAATCGGGCGCGGGGCTGAAGAGCGGGCTGCGGGTCCCCCTGACCGGGGATACTGGGATGGAATCCAGGCTGACCGAAGTGTGGGTCAACCCCCGCATTGAGAAGGAAGCCTTGATCGCGTTCCATTCACTGGTCAATTACACGTGGCGCCAGACGAAGGGACAGGTCAGCACCGCTTATTTCCGGGATGGGCAGCCGGTTGAGTACCAGTTGATCAGTTTTTCCTCTGTGAATTCGACCTCGCCCGCGGTTACGAGCGATCGGGAAGGGTATTTATATCTCACCTGGCTCGAAAAGAGCGAGCAGCCGGGGTATCTGGTCTATTTCACCAGCACCGCGCCGGGCATTCGCCTGGCGTATGACCGGCTGGAGTCGGAAGATGTGGGCCGCCTGGCTGCCGAGACTTCTTTCGGTCTGCTGATGGGTGCGGTACTTTCCCCGCCGGCAGCGGCCATCTGGCTCATCCCGGCATTGGTCGTCCTGGCGCTGACCACCCCACTGCGGCGCGACCGGGAAAAGACCGGGCTCAGCCCGGGGTCGGCAATCAGCCTCGGTTTGGCGATCATCGCCTTTTGGTTCGCCAAGCTGGCTTCTTTGCCGGGCGCCCGCACGTACGTGCCTTTCTCTGCCTGGATCCCGATCATCCCTGCCTGGCTGTCCGGGCCTTTGCAGATTCTTGTGCCCGTTCTGACCGGCATCGTAGCTGTCCTGGTCGCCTGGCATTATACCTATAAGCGCAGTTCGCGCGCCTCGCTGTATTTCCTTCTGATCTATGGCGCGGTGGATACCCTGCTTACCATGGCGGTCTATGGCGTGCTGATCTACGACGCTTTCTAATTGCCGAGTAGGGCATGACGCCATGCGACCGTATTTTGGTCGCCCTTGCCTGCCCGATCCGATCGAGAGCCGCAAGATTGGCATCTTGCGCTACGGTTACGTTTGTTGTGGGTCTTGACAGCCGCGATTGTTGCGAATATAATCGTTAAACATATGCTTAATCGTTTATCTTTTGGGAAGGGTGAACTGTGGATCCTGTGATCGAACCCGGCCGCTTCGCTTATTCGGAAGACCAGGCCGGTGAATCCAGAGTTATACATCTGGCGGAAATGTTCCGGGCGCTTGCCGACCCAACCCGCCTGAAAATTCTCTCCATCTTGTTGGATCAGGAGAGCAACGTCTCATCCCTGGCCGCTGCGGTGGGCATCAGCGAGCCGGGAGTCTCTCATCACTTACGCAGCTTACGGCAGTTGAGGATTGTCCGCAGCCGGCGCCAGGGTCGGGAAGTGTACTATGCCCTGGACGACGAGCACGTGGCCGATTTGCTGCGTATGGGCTGGCAGCACATCGCCCATAAGTAGGCTATGCTGGACAGCTATACTGTTCAATATTCTAGAAAACTGCAATGAGACCCATGACCGAAGACACCGTTAAAATCGCTATCCCCCTATTATTGCCACAAATCCAGGATGAGCGCGACCACTGCATCACCCTGCTGCAGCGCTCGCTGCAAGCCCGTAAGGGCATCCTGCAAACTCACCTGGAGCTGGGACGTGACCCCGCCGACCTGTGCATCCATTACGACCCCAATCTCATTTCTCTGGCCTCTGTCCGCCGCTCGGCCGAGCAGGCAGGCTCCGAGATCAGCGACCAGTATATCCATGAGACCATCCCGTTCCGCGGCCTGGATAGCGCCGATGCAGCCGATAACGTCGCCGGTGAGTTGGAAAGCCTGCCGGGGATGATCCACGCCAGCGCCTCCTACGCAGCCGGGTTGATGTTTGTGGCTTACGATTCGCGCCGGCTCGAGCGTGAAGAGATCGACCGCGTGCTTCTCAGCTTCGGTGTCCAGCCCTTACCGCCGGGCGAGGCGCAGGTCGAGCGAGAAGCGCCCGAGACGGCAGAGGCCCCTCAGGAAGAACGCGCTCCGGTGATCCTGCCACAATGGATGCAGGACCGCTGGGGGCTGATCCTGGTCGGGCTGAGCGGTCTTTTCCTCCTCCTGGGCGGATTGGGAGAAAAAGCCAGACTATTCCCGCGGAACCTGAATATCGCCTTTTTCCTGCTCTCATACCTGGCCGGCGGGTATGATATCGCCTTGCATGCCTTGCCCAGCGTGCTTCGCGGCCGGTTTGATACCGATGTGCTCATGCTCGCCGCCGCCGGTGGGGCGGCCGCTTTGGGGAAATGGATGGAAGGGGCGTTCCTCCTCTTCCTTTTCAGCCTGGGCCACGCCGGCGAGCACTACGCCCTCGACCGGGCGCGGCATGCGATCAATGCCCTGGGCGAGCTGATGCCCAAAACAGCCCGCGTGCTGCGCGGGGGCCGGCTGGTCGAGACCCCGGTCGAGAACCTTGCCATCGGCGAGACCGTCATCGTCCGGCCAGGCGACCGCATCCCCGTGGATGGAGAAGTCCTCTCCGGAGAAAGCGCGGTGGACCAGAGCCCGATCACCGGCGAGTCGGTCCCGGTTCACAAAGGACCCGGCGCGCAGGTTTATGCCGGGACGATCAACCAGGAAACCGCCCTCAACATCGAGGTCACCCGCCTGGCCCAAGATACCACCCTCAGCCGGGTGATGAAGATGGTGGCCGAGGCTCAGGAGCAGCAGAGTCCCACGCAGCAGTTTACCCAGCGCTTCACGGCCTGGTTCGTGCCGGCGGTGCTGATCCTGGTCCTGCTGGTGGCGGTCCTCCCGCCGTTGTTCGGCTGGCTGCCGGTTTCGCAAAGCGTCTACCGGGCGCTGCTGCTGCTGGTAGCGGCCTCTCCCTGCGCCCTGGCCATCGGCACCCCGGCTGCAGTGCTGGCCGGGATCGCTCAGGCGGCCCGCAACGGCGTGCTGATCAAGGGTGGGGTGCACCTGGAGAACCTGGGGGCGCTAAAGGTGATGGCCTTCGATAAGACCGGCACCCTGACGGAAGGCAGGTTCCAGATCACAGACCTGATCACGCTGAACGGCACAACGGAGACCGAACTGCTCCAGCTTGTTGCTGCAGTAGAGCAGCATTCGAACCACCCTCTGGCGTTGGCAGTGGTGCAGGCGGCCCGCGAGCGCGGGCTGGCCCTCCCCCCGGCAACGGGGTTGGAGAATATTGCCGGGCTGGGCGTGCGGAGTGTGGTCGCGGGAGATCCGGTGTTGGTCGGTTCTCCAAAGCTCTTTATTGACGCCGGGATTGAGCTTGAACCCGAGGTAGTGCACAGTGTGGAACGCCTGCAAGCCGGTGGCAGAACAGCCATGGCAATCAGCCGCAACGGGCAGTTCCTGGGGGTGCTTGGCCTGGCGGACCGGCCCCGTGAGATGATCCCCGCCACGCTTCTGAAGCTGCGCAGCCTGGGCATTGAGAAACTGGTCATGCTCACCGGGGACCATCCCCGCGTTGCCAGGCAGATCGCCGAGGAGATCGGACTGACCGATGTGGAGGCGGAACTGCTGCCGGGACACAAACTCGAGACGATCAAGCGGCTGCAGCGTGAGCACGGCCCGGTGGCGATGGCAGGCGACGGGGTAAACGATGCCCCGGCCCTGGCTACGGCTACTGTTGGGATCGCCATGGGCGGCGCCGGTACAGCCGTTGCCCTCGAGACGGCGGATGTGGCGCTGATGAGCGACGACCTGGGGAAGCTGCCTTTCGCCGTCGGGCTCAGCCGGGCGACCCGCAGGATCATCCAGCAAAACCTGGCGATCGCCCTGGGGGTGATTCTCTTGCTGATCGTCACTTCCGTTGTGGGGGCTATTCAACTCAGTTGGGCGGTCGTTTTCCACGAGGGCAGCACCATCCTGGTGGTCGTCAATGCCCTGCGTCTGCTTGCCTACCGGGAGAATTAGGCCCGGGTACTGCGTTCGTGAGTGCTGCCGGAAGGGCGGTCACTCGTTTCTAGCCTACCAAAATACATCGTGGACAGGCACAGTTTACCAGTAGTACCTTTTCTACTGGCAAGCTGTGCCTGCCCGCAAATACATCCGCCCCAATCGTTGCTGCGTAAAATTGTATTATAATGGGGAGATAGGAGAGTATTTTGGATAGGAAGACGGACCGCGAACTTGTACTGCAGCTTCAGAGTGGGAGCTTAGAAGCGCTAGGCGAGTTATACGACCGCTACCAGACGATGGTTTACCGGACGGCATTGGTCATCGCCAATGATTCGAGCGCGGCAGAAGATCTGTTGCAGGATGTCTTCCTCCGCCTCCATCGCTTTGCGGATCATATCGATTCGAACCGCCCGCTCGAGCCCTGGCTGTATCGTATGACGACCAATCTGGCCTATACCTATGTCAAGCGGAACCGGCGCTGGTTCGGCCCGCTCGAAGATTTTGCCGAGTGGCTGGTGGGCGCCGAGAGGCATAACCCTCACGACAGCGTTGAACAGAGCGACGACTGGCAGCAGGTGCAAAAAGCTGTTTCCACGCTGCCTCTCTCCCAACGTGTTGTTGTCGTTCTGTATTATTTAAACGATCTTTCCTTGCAGGAAATTTCAGAGATCCTGGAAGTCCCGGTTGGGACGGTTAAATCCCGACTGCACTATGGACGCCAGACCCTGAAGAAGAAACTCGGCATTCATAGCGATATGCTCCCAGATTTGAACCACGAGAGTCCATAGGTAGTATCAATTATGGATATGGATAGTTATCTTTCTCGAGCGATCAGGAACTGGGCTGCCCGGCACCACCCACCAAAAAATGGGAAAGCCAGGTTGCTGTTGATTGCTGCCGCCAGCTCTCGACCCGTTGAAGAGCCGCGCCTCGACCTTCGGAATGTCAATCGCTTCGGCCGACCGTTGATGGATGGCGCCTTTGGGCCGGTGATCCTGGCAAATATGTATTCGTTTCACATGTCGATCACTTCACTGCGGATGATAATTTGATGCGATATCTGCTGCTGGTGGTACTACTCCTGGTAACCGCCTGCACACCGACCCCCAACCCTACAGTTTCCCCAGACACCGAAACGTCTATCCCAACCGAGACGTTATCTCCTACGGCAGTTCCTTCGCCGACCCCTGTTCCCCCCCGTGTTCTGACAGTCTGTATGGGTAGCGAACCGGCATCGCTCTTTGCGTATGCGGACGGTTCTGTAGCCGCGCGGACGGTGCGCCAGGCGATTTATGATGGCCCTGTGGATTGGCTGGGGTATTCACCCACCCCGGTGATCTTGCAAGAGATTCCTACGACCGATAACGGCGGCGTGACGGCCGAAGCTATCGAGGTGCAGGCGGGAGGCCTGATCATCACCGCCGCCGGGGAACTGAGGCCTCTGGAGAACGGTGTTTCCTACTATCCCAGCGGCTGTACAGAGGCCGCCTGCGCCCAGGTATACCCCGGCACGGGCCCGGTCGCCATCGATCAAACGGTAATCCGTTTCCGCCTGCTCCCCGGCCTACAGTGGTCCGATGGGAGCCCGCTGACGGCGGACGATTCCGTGTACGCTTACGAAGTCGCCCGGGCGCTCGCTCCACGGGTCCGGGCGGACCTGCTCAGCCGGACCGACCGCTATCAGGCACTGGACGAGACCAGCGTTGAATGGCGGGGGGTGCCAGGATACACCCCCTCTCAGTCCACTGCTCCCTTCTTCCTCCCGATGCCCCGGCATGCCTGGGGAAGCCTCCCGGCGGATGAACTGCTGGCTGCCGAAATTGTAAACCGCAGCCCGGTGGGCTGGGGGCCCTATCTCGTAGATGAATGGACCACCGGCGATCATATCACGCTGTCTCGCAACCCGAACTACTTCCGCGCTGCGGAAGGCCTGCCCCACTTCGACCGGTTGGTTTTCCGCTTTGCAGATAGTGCCGAATCGGCTCTGGACGCCCTGTTGGCCGGGGAGTGCGATTATGTGGACGAATCGGCCGGCCTCGAGCGCTTGAGCGGCCAACTGGAGCCGCTGTCCGAAGCGGGCTCGCTCCAAGTGGCATGGGAAACCGGCACTGCCTGGGAGCAGCTTGCCTTTGGGGTGGTAAGTTACACTGCCACTCCAACCATCCCGCCGGTCTCTACCTTATTTAGCGGCAGGGAAACCCGCCAGGCAGTGGCCCGCTGCATAGATCGCCAGCGGATCGTCGATGAGCTATTTGACGGTAGGGTGCCCCTGATGCACACCTACGTCCCTCCGGAGCACCCGCTGTATAATGCCGAAGCGCCGGTCTATACCTACGACCCGCAGGCCGCGGGGGAGCAGCTTCAGGCTGCCGGTTGGATCGACAGTGATTTAGATCCCAGCACCCCTCGGGTGGCCCTCGGAGTGCCCGGGATCGTCAATGGCACGCCTCTGTCGTTCACCCTGCTGACCAGCGACGAGCCCGAGAGGCAGCAGATCGCACAGATCGTCCAGGAATCTCTGGCGCAGTGCGGTGTCCAGGTCAGCATCTCCAACCAACCCTGGTCGGAACTGATGGCGCCCGGCCCTCTAGGACCCGTCTTCGGGCGCACCTTCGATGCTGCCCAGTTCGGTTGGGTCACCGGCGTCGAGCCGGCTTGCTTCCTGTACACCACTTCCGAGATCCCCGGGCCTTACCCTGAGTTCACCAGGGGCTGGGGGGGCGCCAATGCGACCGGCTACAGCAGCCCTGAGTTCGACCAGGCCTGCCGGACGGCCATGGCATCTCTCTCCGGCGACCCTGCTCACCGGGAGGCGCATCTGCGCGCCCAGGCGATCTTTGCCGAGGACCTGCCCGCGCTTCCGCTGTTCGCGCGTTTAAAGCTGGTGGCCGCGCGCCCCGATCTCTGCGGATTGCAAACCGATGCCTCAGCCGAGAGCGCCTTGTGGAATCTTGAAGCATTTGACTACGGCGACGGATGCTAATAAAGAACTTGATCTCCTGACCCAGGGTTATCCCACCATTGTTTATGTGATAGATCTCACTTTTCCTTGAAAACCACTTGACCATATTCCATTTTATGGTATATTTCCGAATGCGAGTAATACTCCATAAATAAAAAATAGCTTAACGACGACTGAGCCGGTATAAAACCAGCGGAATAGTATTGAGCACGCCGTACCCGAAAGATGAGTCCATGTGCCCAGATTGCAGTCGCCATTTAATTCGAATAGACCACTGGCAACCAGCCAGCGGTATTTGTATTTTAAGGGAGCCTTACTATTTCCATAAGGGGGAACGTGGACGTATCATTCGGATAACAGGGTGGATATAAAACATAATTTGGAAGGAGGTGATTTCGGCATCTAACTGACCTTATTCCTTTTTGGTTGAGCCTGTAATGACAAGACCAATCTATTAACCTGCCTAGTTTTGATTTGCTAACGGAGGAGACATGAGTACTCGACCTAAAGGCGCTGCTCTTGTGCTTGGCCTGGTGATAATCCTGAGCATGGTCCTCGCGGCCTGCCAGCCTGCAGCCCCAATCGTCCAAACTGTCATCGTCACTGAAGAAGTGCTGGTTGAGGGCACGCCGGTTGTTCAAGAGCGTGTAATTGTCGTTACCCCCACTCCCCAGCCGCCCACAGAAGCTCCCCCAACTCCCGAACCGCAGCCAGTTGATACCGTCGTCCTGGCTCTGCAGCAGGAGCCCGACACCCTCCATCCTCTGATCGGCTCAATGATGTCCCGCACGATCGTGATGGGTGGGGTGATCCTGGGTTGTATGGCGCAGGATGAGACGGCCACCTGGGTCCCGCTGGGCTGTGAAGAAGTGCCCACCCTGGAGAATGGCGGCGCGGTCTTTGTCGGCGAAGGCGCGGACCGCCACCTGGAAGTGACTTACAAGATCCGTGAAGGCTGGCGATGGACGGATGGCACGCCGGTGACCTCCGATGACGCCATCTATTACTGGAAGCTGATCATGGATCCCAATATGGAAGTTGCCGGCCGCACGGCTTCGATGAAGCTGTACGACATGGTGAAAGTCGATGATACCACCTGGACTGCGGTCTTCATGAGCGAAAACCAGGCCCGAGCGGCGGCTGCCGGCACCCTGACGGGCGGCGGCATCGATCATGCCGCTTTCCAGGCTGATTACGATGAATCGGGTTATGGGAACCAGGTCGGCCCGGTTGTGGACCCCGTCTACTGGTTTGTCGGCGGACAGGGCTGGCTGCCGGTGCATGTCATTGGCGATGTTCCTGCTGAGGAGCACAATTCCATCGACTTCACCACCGTCCCCGGCGATGGACCCTACCGGATTAGCGAATGGAACCAGGGCCAGGAAATCATCCTGGAGAAAGTCGATCTGCCCTTCCCCCTGGGCGAGGCTGAAATCCAGACCGTCATCTTCCGCTTCTTCGCCGATACCGCCGGCGTGAAAGCCGCCCTCCAGAACGGCGAGATCGATGCCGTTACCGGCACCGGCGGCCTGAGCACCGCCGATGCGCCAGACCTGGATGCGATCGAGGCTGCCGGACTGTACAAAATCTATTACGAGCCCGGCTACCAGTGGGAGCATATTGACCTCAACACATTGCAGTTCCCCCTGGACGATGTGCTGGTCCGCAAGGCCCTGTTCCACGCAATCGACCGTGAGACCCTGGTCAACAGGTTGTACTTTGGTAAACAGCGCACCACCGATCTGCCGGTGCCCCCCGGTCTGTCTTGGGCCTACACAGACGACTATGTGAAATATCCTTACGACCCGGACCGGGCCAGAGAACTGCTGGCTGAAGCCGGGTGGGACTGCTCCACCTCGCCCTGCACCAAGGAAGTGGATGGCCAGGTCAGGAACCTGGAACTCACCCTGATCACCACCGACCGGGCAGACCGCCAGGCGGTTGCTCAGGTTATCCAGCAAATGTGGGGCGCGATCGGCGTTGGCACCAACCTGCAGTTCCTCTATGGGCGCGGCCTGTTCGCCCCGGCCTCCCAGGGCGGCCTGCTGTACTCCCGAGCCTTCCAGGCGGCGATCTACACCTGGATCACCGGTGATGATCCCGGACACCTCGGCCTGTATGACTGCAACAGCATCCCCACCGCGGAGAATAACTGGTCGGGCCAGAACTACACCGGCTGGTGTGACGAGCGAGCCACCGAGCTGCTGACCTTGAATGAGAACGACCCCGAGATCTCGCTGTCGCGTGAACTGCGCCAGCCTGTCCTGGCTGAGTTCTACCAGTTGTGGACCGATGCGGTCCCGGTCATTCCGCTGTTCTCCAACACCCGTGTGTACGTCACCCGCACCGGTTGGGAGAACTGGAAGGCCGGCCCCACCCAGTACGCTCCCGACACCTGGAACATCTGGGAGTGGAGAGTGTTTAAGTAAGCCGTTGTGGATCACAGGAGAGGCGCCGGCCGGCGCCTCTCCCCCCGTGCTGCCGCCGGGTGAGCGATCCTTTAGCCCCGGCGGCGCTTTTATCTCTTTTACTGCTTGTTTTTAGAGGAGAGCGGGTATGACCAACTTTATTATCCGGCGGACCTTCCAAAATTTTATAATGCTCTTCTTTATTTCTCTGTTGATCTATTTGGTGTTGAACCTGGCCCCCGGCGGTCCCTTTGATCTGCTTG
Organism: uncultured Anaerolineaceae bacterium; assembly: GCA_964391195.1. Taxonomy (GTDB): domain Bacteria; phylum Chloroflexota; class Anaerolineae; order Anaerolineales; family UBA4823; genus JAAYXE01. The sequence continues at coordinate 190,195 of CAYMLG010000001.1, forward strand.
CCCTGAGCAATCCACGCATCACCCAATCTCAAATCGACCGGTTGAACGCCCTCCTGGATCTGGATAAGCCGGTCTTGCCGGGCCAATATTGCCCTAAGATCGGCAATCAAGTAGAGCCCTGCCGCTTCGATCAAGGGCGCTATGTCCGCTGGCTGACAAAGGTGGTGAAAGGCGACTGGGGCACATCCTGGACCATGAAGGTCGGGATGCCGGTGACTCAGATGATCGGCCAGCGCCTGGGCTACACTTTCCTGTTAATGGGCCTGGCCTTGTTCGGTTCGCTGGTCATTGCGATTCCCATCGGCATCTATTCCGCGGTTAAACAGTACTCGCCCACCGATTACGCCGTAACTACGGTCGCCTTTTTTGGCCAGTCGATGCCCACCTTTTGGACCGGCCTGATGGCCATGGCGATTTTCGCCGTCGCGCTGAAGATATTTCCCACCGGCGGGGTGCGCACCACGGGGATGGAGGGCGATATTGTCGAAGCTCTGGCGCGCATTCTCTCCTTTGGTCGCAAATATCCGGAGCTGGCCGGGGAAGAACTCAAGACCATCCTGGATGGCCTGCGACACGTTGCTCTGCCGGCCATAGTCCTGGCTTTTTTCAATATGGCCCAGTGGACCCGTTTCACTCGCGCCTCGATGCTCGAAGTGCTGCATCAGGATTATATGCGCACCGCCCGGGCGAAGGGCCTGGTGGAGAGGCTGGTTATTCTCAAGCACGGTTTACGCAATGCTTTGATCCCCCTCGTGACCCTGATTGCCCTGGCGATCCCTGGCCTGTTCGGGGGTGCGATTATCACCGAGTCGATCTTCTCCTGGCCCGGGATGGGGCGCATGTATATCGATGCCATCTCGAATGTCGATTGGCCGGTTGTTCAAGGTCTGTTGGTGATCTCTGCCTTCCTGGTCGTTTTCTCCAACTTGTTGGCCGACATTCTGTATGCGTTCGTTGATCCTCGCATCCAGTACAACTAGGAGGGCCACGTGTCAGCTACACCCGCTTCTTCGACCACCTCCAAAACGGCAGAGATCGCCGAACTGTTCGTTGATGATAAGAAATTTACCAAGCCCGTAGGCCAATGGACCCTGGCCTGGAACCGGCTGCGCCGCCATAAACTGGCTATGTTCGGTATGATCATGTTGGGCATCATTGTTTTAGCCTGCGCGCTGGCAAATGTGATCGCTCCTTACAATTACGAGGAAATCAACCTGGCCCAGTCCTATGCGCCGATGATGTCTCCTGGTGATCCGGGCCGGACAATGCATATTCTCGGCACCGACAAGCTTGGGCGCGATATCTTCTCCCGCCTGCTTTATGCCGGACGCATTTCGCTCACGGTTGCGCTCACGGTCACGGTTTTTACAGTGCTCATCGGCACTGTGATCGGCGCAGCCTCCGGCGCGTTTGGTGGGGCGGTGGACAATGTCCTCATGCGCATCACCGACGTATTCCTCACACTGCCGCAACTGCCGTTGCTGATCATCCTTTCCAGCAGCCTGAGGCAGTATCCTCAGCTCCAAAACTTTATCGGATCGAATCTGAGCGTGGTGATCATCGTCTTTGTCCTGATCATCTTTGGTTGGATGACGAACGCCCGCCTGGTTCGCGGCTCTGTGCTCACTCTGAGAGAGGAGGACTTCATCGAAGCCTGCCGGGCGCTGGGCGCCAGCCGGGCCTCTATCATCTTCCGCCACCTGATCCCCAATTCCCTGGCGCCTATCATCGTGGCTGCAACCCTGGGGTTTGGCGCGGTCATTATCTCCGAATCGGCCCTTTCTTTCCTGGGCTTTGGCGTCATGCCCCCCGTCCCCACCTGGGGCAACATGCTCAACGAAGCCCGGAACTCGCCCCTGGAGTATCTGTTCGTCCAGGCGCTCTCTCCGGGGTTGTTCATCTTTGTCACCGTGCTTTCCATCAATTTCATCGGTGATGGTTTACGGGACGCGCTCGACCCCCGCCTGAGTATTTAGCAGGATAAGTTTGAAATCCGCCAGTGTGCGGCGAACCAGCTCTGAAAACGCGGCACCGGAGACCGGCACACCTAAAGGTAAAAGTTCGATGAGATTTAGGACCAAGTATGGCGAAACGTGGCATAAACCTGTTCTCCCTGTTTATAATAGTGATCACGTTCAGCCTGCTGACCATTTATGTGACGATCGCCTTCGCTGCTCAGGATGTGTTTTGGTTCGGCAAGGGGTTTTCAGAGCGGCCCACGAAGGTCATCGTATACTCTGGAGGGGAAGCATTCGAGTATCAGCCTGGCCAGCCCGAATACGATCTATTGGCCGAAGCCGTACGAGCGAGCCTGGCGGAAGGGGTGTACCGCCAGTCGGGGTTGGGTCTGTCGGAGCAATCCCTGCAGGATGCCTACCAGCGCTTTGTCAGCGTGGAAGCATTTTTCGACCGTCCGGTGAAGCTGCACGCCGGCTTCAATACCGGGCACCCAACCCAAATGCTGTTCCTGATCACCGGGCGGCACTCGGAAATGAACCTGGTTTTGTTAGGGGTGGATAACAACTACCGCACGAATCCGCCGGTGTTGAATACGATCGAGCCGGTCCGCAAAGTCCTGATACAATTGGGCTTTACTGAGATTTCGCCTTAGGAGAGAGCCATGAGCGTTAAATTACCACTCTCCCAGAACGATAAAATTCTGGAAGTGAAAGGCCTTAAAACTTATTTCTTTACCGAAGCAGGAGTTGTGAAAGCCGTAGATGGGGTTGATTTTACGGTTTCGCGTGGTGAGGTCCTGGGGTTAGTCGGTGAGTCGGGCTGTGGCAAATCCGTCACCTCATTGTCGATCATGCGCCTGATCACTCCCCCCGGACGGATCGTCGAAGGTGAAATACTTTTCGAAGGCAAAAATCTGGTGCAACTCGCCGAGTCGGAGATGATCCGCATGCGCGGCAACCGGATTTCCATGATTTTCCAACAGCCGCAGACCAGTCTCAATCCGGTCTTCAAAGTCGGTGACCAGGTGGCCGAGGTGCTGGAGATTCACCAGCAGATGCCCAAGGAACAAACCTGGAAGCGTGCGGTGGAACTGCTGCGGCTGGTGGGCATCCCTGATGCCGACCGTAAGGCGCACGCTTACCCCCACGAGATGTCGGGCGGGCAGGCGCAGCGGGTGATGATCGCTATGGCGCTGGCCCTTAACCCTCAACTGCTGATCGCCGATGAGCCCACCACCGCGCTGGACGTAACCATCCAGGCGCAAATCCTCGACCTGATGCGCGCCCTGCGCTCGGAGATGAACACCGCGGTGATCTTGATTACCCACGATTTGGGTGTGATCGCCGAGATGGCCGACCGGGTGGCGGTGATGTATGCCGGGCGGATTGTGGAACAGACCGGGGTGAGAGCCCTGTTCGCCAAGCCTTTACACCCCTACACCCAGGGTCTGATCGCTTCCATCCCTGTGCTTGGCTCGGTGAAAGAAGAACTGGAAGTGATCCCCGGATCTGTGCCCAACCTGGTCAATTTGCCCCCCGGATGCAAATTTGCCCCACGCTGCCTGGCGCGGATCAACTATGGTTTGAATATTTGTACAGAGGTCGAGCCCGCGTTGGAAACTGTGCTTCCCGACCATGCCGTCCGCTGTTGGTTGTATCTGGATTATCAAGGTCATGAAGCTCCGCTCAGCGCAGCGGATGCCCAGCCCGTCGAGGCCTAGAACGAAGAGGTGCGCAATGAGTGTTCAACCAGTTGAAAAGACGACCGGAAAAATCCCAGGGAACGGCAAAAAAAACCTGGTAGAAGTGAAAAATCTGGTTAAGTATTTCCCCGTGCGGGGCGGGCTGCTCCAGCGGGTGGTGGCCTGGGTCAAGGCCGTGGATGACGTCAGCTTTATCGTACGCGAGGGTGAAACCCTGGGTTTGGTGGGCGAGTCGGGCTGTGGGAAGACGACCGTTGGCCGCACCATGCTGCGCCTGACGGAGGCCACCTCGGGCGAAGTCTTCTTCGATGGGGTCAACATCTTCGATCTGAAAGGGAATGAACTGAAGGCGATGCGCCGCAATATGCAGATCATCTTTCAGGACCCGTATGCCTCCCTCGACCCCCGCATTCCGGTGGGTGAGTCCATCGCTGAAGGGCTGCGGATTCACAACATCGGCACCCCCAAGGAACGCAACTCGATTGTGATGGAGACGTTGAAGAAAGTGGGGCTCGAAGACTACCACGCCCGCCGTTACCCGCACGAGTTCTCCGGCGGCCAGCGGCAGCGCATTGGCATTGCCCGTGCCCTGGCCCTGCAGCCCAAGTTCATCGTTGCCGATGAGCCGGTGTCTGCCCTGGATGTTTCGATCCAATCCCAGGTGCTCAACATCCTTAAGGATTTGCAGAAAGAGTTCCAGCTCACTTATGTGTTCGTCGCTCACAACCTCAGCGTCGTCGAGCATATCTCCGACCGGGTAGCCGTTATGTACCTGGGGAAGATCGTCGAATTAGCCGGACGCGACGAGCTTTACCGCAGCCCGATGCACCCCTACACCCAGGCGCTGATGTCCGCGATCCCGATCCCCGACCCCACGATCAAGCGCGAGCGCATCATCCTGCAGGGCGATGTGCCCAGCCCGCTTAATCCCCCACAGGGCTGTCGCTTCCACCCGCGCTGCCCGGTGGCCGTAGCTGCCTGCTCGCAAAAGGAACCGCCTCTCCAGGAGATCGCACCCGACCATTGGGTCGCGTGCTGGCGGGTCGTTTGAGTTTCCCTTTCGCGTTAGGCCGCTCATCCTCTCGGACCAGAGATCGACGATGCGGAGTGTGGTCGCCCCAGGTTGGGGGCGAAACCACACTCCGCATCGAATTTATGGTATAGTGGTAATATAGCTGGCGATGTGCAAAAAACCCACACAGACACCACTTACGGGCTGCAACGAAATAATTGAGGAGCAAAGAGATGCGTCGAACTCTCATTGTCGATGACCAACGGGATGTGCGCCAGATGCTGCGCGCCGGGTTGGAGACTTTGGGCCCGGATATGCACGTTGTGGATGTCCCCTCCGCCGAAGAGGCGATGCTGGTCATCTCCAGCCAGCCATTTGACCTTCTCATTGTCGACATCTATTTGCCCGGCATCTCGGGCTTTGAACTGCGAAAGCGGGCCCGCAACCTGAACCCCAATCTGAAGATGATCCTGATCACCGGCAGGACTGAGCCAAAGACGCGCAGCGAAGTGATGAGCGCCGATGTGGACGCGTACTTTTTTAAGCCGGTGCCGATGCCCGAATTCTTGAAGACGGCCGAGGAACTGCTCGGCGGGCAGACCCCGGCAAGTCCACCGGCTGCTTCCCCCCAGGTCACAGAGTCTCCGGCTAGGGCGGAAACGCCGCTGACAAACCGGCTGGAAGAGCTGCGCCAGGAATCGAAAGCGCGCGCCTGCCTGCTTTTCGACTGCGATCAACAGGTGCTCGCCCAGGCCGGGGAGCTGCCCTT
>CAYMLG010000001.1:195736-213477 GCA_964391195.1 uncultured Anaerolineaceae bacterium
AATTGACGTGCTTTCGCACATCCACTACTTTCACGGCCCCGGCTTCGATCTGTTCGCCGCCCCTGCCGGGAGCCGCCTTGGCTTCTTGTTGGTCGCCGACCCGGTGACGGGAGCCGCGCGCCTGGGTGAAGTGCAGCGGGCGATTTTGGCGGCCGTCCCCGGGCTTGAGGTCCTGGTGGGGTCATCCGCCCTGGAGGGCCAGCCCGCCTCTGCTGAGATGCAACGGTCCGCTGCTCAGCCAGACGCGCCCGGGGGCGGGCTCGAGTACCGTGCGGCGGAAATGGATGATCTGCGCAAACCGGACCCGCCGCCTGCAGGACCCGCAGTCATGTCCGAGATCGACCTGGATGAACTGTTCCAGGCGCCGGAGCCACCCCCACCGGTTGAGGTCGAAGACTTGCCTTCTCTTGAAGATCTGTTCGGTGAGGCGGCAGAGAAGGCGGCTGCCATGGATGCCGATGCCTTTTGGGAAGAAATCGCCAGCGACAATCCCGATCCATCGCTCAACCCGCACGCCATCTCCTATGATGAAGCCAGGGAAATTGGCCTCTCTCCTGACGAAAATTGATTTGCCCCCTATCGTTCATTATGATACAATGTGGGGCGTTCGATTCCAGATCCCCGGTTCGGGAGCGATCTGTGTGATAATGGGGCGTGGTGCAATGGCAGCACAGCGGACTTTGGATCCGTTTATCCTGGTTCGAATCCGGGCGCCCCAGCTATCTGGCCCACCGGTGGTAAGATAAGTGCTTGACGAAGACTCAAATTTATACTCGGTAACCCTTCATTCCTCGGACGAGCCCGCGTACCCGATCCAGCGGCGCGCAATGCTCGTCTGTTTATTTTTAAAGGAGCTTTTGATATGAAGATTGCATCGGTCATCCTGGCTGCCGGGCAAGGCACGCGCATGCGCTCATCTCTGCCAAAAGTCCTCCACCCGCTCCTGGGCCGTCCGCTCATCGATTACGCCATCGACACCCATGTAGAGGTGACCGGGGGCAGGCCGGTGATCGTCATCGGCCACGGCGCGGACGAAATTCGCCAGGCTGCCGGCGACCGGGCAGACTTTGTGATCCAGGAACCTCAATTGGGGACAGGCCATGCTGTCCGGCAGGCGGAAGCACAACTGCGCGGCCGCAGCAACCTGGTGTTGGTCACTTATGCCGATATGCCCCTCCTTACTCAGGAGACCCTCCGGCGTTTGATCGAAGCCCACCAAGACCACAGCGGCCCGATCACCATGCTCACCGTGGTGGCCAGCGATCCGCGCGGCTTCGGGCGGGTGGTGCGCGACGAGCACGGGCGAGTGAAGGCCATCGTCGAAGAAGCGCAGGCGACCCCCGAGCAGTTGGAAATCCGCGAATTGAATGTCAGCGCCTACTGCTTTTCGTCCGCCTGGCTGTGGGAGGCCCTCTCCAGGATCCAGCTATCGCCCAAGGGTGAATACTATCTGACCGACCTGGTCGAAATCGCCGTGGGGGATGGGCTCCCCGTTCAAGCGCTGCAGGCGGAGGATATTTCTGAGACGATCGGGATCAACACCCGCGTTCACCTGGCCGAGGCGGAAGCCCTGCTTCGCCAGCGGATCAACCGCCAATGGATGCTGGCCGGGGTGACCCTGGTAGATCCGGCGACGACCTATATCGAGCCGGGAGTGGAGATCGGGCAAGACACAGTCATCTGGCCCAACACCTATCTGCGCGGCGAGACGGTTGTGGGGCAGGACTGCGTCATCGGACCGAACACCATCATCGAGGATGCCCGGGTCGGCAATAGCTGCAAGGTGTTTGCCTCTGTCCTGGAGAAGGCAATTGTTGAAGACCGGGTGGAGATCGGCCCCTTCGGCCACCTGCGCAAAGGAGCCCACCTGGCCGAGGGAGTCCACATGGGCAACTTTGGCGAGGTGAAGAACTCCTATCTGGGACCCGGTACGAAGATTGGGCATTTCTCTTATCTGGGCGATGCCACCATCGGTCCAAACGTCAACATTGGGGCGGGGACCATTACTTGCAACTACGATGGAAAACAGAAACACCCCACGAAGATAGGGGAAGGCGCCTTTATCGGCAGTGATACGATGCTGGTCGCTCCGGTGGAGATTGGGGAGGGCGCTCGCACCGGGGCCGGCTCGGTGGTCACCAAAGATGTGCCTGATTGGACGCTGTCGGTCGGTGTGCCGGCGCGTGCCCTCCGAAAGTTGGAGAAAAGTGAATGATTTTGTGTACGAAGTAGCCGGCCTGCTGGTCCTCCTCATCCTGGATCTGCTGGCTGTTGCTGCCCGAGTGAGTTTTACCCAATCCACCCATGCCCGCCTGCTCGCTTTGCGTGAGCAGATGGATGCTCAGGTAAATCTGGCCTCCGGCATGCTGCAGCGAACTTCGCGGGTCCGCGCCGGGCTGAACCTGGTGCTGGTATTTTCGCGCTTTCTGATCGCCGGGGGAGTGCTGTACTACCTCTCCCGCCAGCCCTGGGGGCAGCCGGTTTGGGTCCCGGTCCTCGGCCTGTTCGTGGTCGCCTTCGTTCTGTTCTGGTTCGAGTGGCTGGTGGAGAGGATCGTCCTCCCCGCTCCGGAAGCCTGGGCGATCCGCCTGATGCCATTCACGCGCCTGGTCCTCTTGCTCACTTCACCGGCGCTCTTTTTCATTCTTGGTCCGGCAGGAGAACCCAGCCGCCCGGCGGAGGGGGTGGGGACGGTCACCGTCACCGAAGACGAACTCAAGACTCTGGTCGACGCGGGCCAGGAAGAGGGCGTTTTCGCTCAGGGCGAGCGCCAGATGATTTACTCGATCTTCCAATTGGGGGAAACCCTGGTTCGCGAGATCATGGTCCCCCGCATCGATATGCTCGCCCTGGATGTCAACACCCCGCTGCCCGAAGCGGTGGACGCATTTCTCACCTCCGGTCATTCTAGGGTGCCGGTGTTCGCCGAGTCGGTCGACAAAACCCTGGGGGTGCTCTACGCCAAGGACCTGCTGCGGGTGTGGCGTGAGGGCAGCCAGATTGATTCTCTGCACCCTCTGCTCCGCCCGGCGTACTTCGTCCCTGAAGCGAAAAAAGTGGATGCCCTGTTGGCCGAAATGCAGAGCCAGCGGATCCACATTGCGATTGTGGTCGATGAGTACGGCGGGGTCGCCGGCCTGGTCACCCTGGAGGATATCGTCGAAGAGATTGTGGGCGAGATCCGCGATGAGTACGACCAGGCTGAAGAAGCGCCCTACCAACTGCTCAAAACCGGCGAATACATTTTCCTGGGCCGGGTCGACCTGGACGATTTCAATGAGATTATGGGCAGCGATCTGCGGAAAGACGAGGCTGAAACCATCGGCGGGTTAATCTACAGCAGCCTGGGCCGGGTGCCGGTCGTAGGGGAGAAGGTTCAGAACAACGGCCTGCTGCTGACCGTGGAGCAGGTGAGCGGGCGCCGGATTCGCAAGGTGCGCGCCGCCTGGCTGCCGACCGCTGCCCAGGCCAAAAGGGAAAACCATGACTCTGGCGGATGATATTCGAGACAGACTGATCGCAGCGGCTGTGGAAGCCCGAGAATGGGCCTACGCCCCCTATTCCCATTATCAGGTTGGCGCGGCTTTGCTCACCGCCTCGGGGAAGATTTACGATGGCGTCAACGTGGAAAACGCGGCTTATCCCACCTCGATGTGCGCCGAGCGCGTGGCCGTGTTCAAAGCGGTCTCCGAAGGGGAACTCCAGTTCACCGCCATCGCCGTAGCCACCTCGAATGGGGGCACCCCCTGTGGGTCCTGTCGCCAGGTCCTCTCTGAATTCGGGCTGGATACCGTGGTCTGGATCGTGGACGGTCAGGGGAATCTGATCCAAGAGACAACGGTGGGCGAGCTGCTGCCTGGCGCCTTCGGACCCACCGATCTCCCTCCTCGCGCGTAAGCAGGCCTGGCTGAGGCAATGTTTGCTTACGGCGCGGGTGTGGGGGTGACGATAGCCAGCACCGCCTCATCCATCCACCCGGTCGTGCCATCAGGAGTCGTGACCTGAATCCAGCGAACCCCATTCTGGACCACGGGCTCTCCCTGGACGATCAGCGGTGTGCCGTTGATATAGCTGCGGATGACCGCCCCGGCCGGTTCCTCCCGCAGCAGCGCGCCGCCCCCTTCGACAGCAGCCACCTGGGCCAGCACCGGGGTTGGGCTGGGGGTCACGGTGCGTGTGGGCGTCAGAGTTGGCGTGCGGGTCAGCGTGGGGGTAGGCGTGTGTGTAGGGGGCACGGGTGTGGGCGTAAGGGTGGGGGTAAGCGTCCGGGTTGGGGTGAGCGTGGGGGTGGAAGTGGGCACAGCAACCTGAGCGCTAAAAACCGCCCCGGCGCCGCCTAGCCCGATGACGAGCAGCACCGCCAGCAGCGCCACTGCCCCGCCCAGGGTGTAACCGAACAGAGTCAGCGGCCGGAAACCGAGCACGGCCAGTGTCAGGGCGCTGAGCAGGGTGCCGGCTGCCAGGTGGATGGCGAACACCACCAGGCCGTCGGGCCACAGATGGGGGATGCCCGAGCCCAGGCCGATCCCGGCGGCTGCCAACGGCGTGTACAGTTCGTATGCCAGGATCACGCTGGGGAGGCCGGGGCTGCCCTGCTCCCGGCCCAGCATCCAGGCGGTGGCCACAGCCCCGATGGCCAGCACCAGCAAATCGATCCAGGTCACCTGGGCGTGCAGGTAGATCTGCTGAGGGTCCAGTGAAAAACTGTTGGCTGCTGCCAGCCCGGTCAGATAGCTGGCCAGGAACACCAACGCCCCGCCCACCAGCAGGCCCCCCAGGCTGCGCAGAAATGTCCTCCCCGATCCGGTGATCGTCCCCAGCGCCATACCCAGCACCGGGCCCAGAAAGGGAGCCAGCACCGCGCCTGTCACCAGCAGCCCAAGCGAGTCGAGCAGCAGGCCCAGGCCCAGTACTGCGCCGGACAGGAGAGAAAACAGGAAAAAGTCGAACGTGGGAGCGGTGCGGTGCACCAGTTCGGCCAGGGAAGCTGCCTGGTCGTCAGCATCCAGTGGGGCCAGCAAGCGCCGTGCCCTGCGCCTTCGGGCGGGCGGTAGGCGGTCGGGATCGTCGGGTTCGTGTTCGGTGGAGAAGTTCATTTTCGTAATTATAATGTAAAATGGTGCTTGTGCTGCCCGGCGTATAGGTACTGCGTGTAGGTGCCGTGTACAGGCGCTGCGGGCAGCGTGAGCATTGCCGATTCACCCTTTTTTCGAATGGAGGCGAGTTGCCTGTGTCCCGCTGGTCGCGATTGTTGTGCTTTGCCGCTCTCATCCTGTTGGCTGTTTCTGCTTGCCGCCCCGCTGCGCCCTCAGCCCCGTCGCCAACCCCAACCACGCCAGCCCCCTCTCCTCTGCCTCCCACCCCAACGGCTGAACCCAGCCCCACCCCGCAGCCGCCGCTGGTCGTCTTGTGGGGGGGCGATCAGGCCGACCCGGCTCTGTTTGCCGCAGTGGAGCCGCTGGCCGCCGGTCTGGCCGGTGAGGCCGGCTTCCGTTTTGAGGTCCGCTCAGACTTAGCGGCCGGAAGCCTGGACGAAAACCTGCGCCTGGTCCTGGCCCTTCCACCGGCGGCCGGACTGGCAGACCTGGCTGCGGCTGCGCCGGCGGTCCAATTTATCGGGGTTGGCCTGGCAGAAGCCCCGGATGCGGAAAATATCAGCCGGGTGGAGTTAGCCGGCGACCAGGCGGCCATGCAGGGTTTCCTGGCGGGCTACATCTCTGCCCTGATCACCCCCGACTGGCGGGTGGGTGTGATCGCCCCTCCTGGCTCGTCCGCCGTTCAGGGTTTTGTGAATGGCGTGATCTACTACTGCGGCCTATGCCGTCCCGCTTACCCCCCATACAATACCTATCCACAGTTGGTCGAACTTTCGCCCGATGCTTCCGCAGGCGAGGTGCAGTCCACCGTAGATGGCCTCGCGGCCCAGGCAGTTGAGACCGTGTTCCTGGCCTCGGGTGTGGATGTCGCCGCCCTGGCGCCTCCGCTGGCTCAGGCCGGAATCAACCTGATCGGTACTCAATCCCCGGACCCGGCCCTCGAACCCAATTGGGTGGCCTCGATTGGCGCCGATCTGCCCGAGGCGGTCCGCCAGGCCTGGGCCGAAGTGACTGACGGCTCTGGTGGGGTGGAAACGAATGTGCCCCTGGAAGTGTTCGCGGTGAACGAAGAGCTGCTCAGCACCGGCCGGCAGCGCCTCGTCCAACAAGTGTTGGAAGACCTTCAGGCCGGGTTTATATCGCCTTAGATTAATGAATGCCTGTTATATTATTGCCGTGCAGTTCGAATCATGCTAAACTTATCCTATTCTAGGATCAAGGGCAAGGCTAACAATTAAAGTGGTCCGGAAGCGCTGTTTTGCGCGATAAAACCTATCATGTTTTCTCTAGGAGGAGAAAATGCTTTCGAAAAAGTTCCAAACTTTGTTCGTAGTCCTGGTCATCGCTGCGATGCTCCTGGCAGCCTGTGCTCAACCGCAGACCGGGCAACAACCACAAGAAGGTCAACAACCACAAGAAGGCCAACAACAACAAGGCGGAGAAAGCGGAGATTGCCGTGACGAGGCCGTCCTGTGTGTCGGCCTCGTCACCGATGTAGGCGAGATCGACGATAAGTCGTTCAACCAGTCGGCCTGGGAAGGCGTGCTGCAGGCGCAGAGCGAGCTGGGCGCCAAGGTGCAGTATGTGGAAACCGCGGACGCCAAGGACTATGCCACCAATATCGCCCTGTTCGCTGACGAAGGGTACGATGTGATCGTGACCGTTGGCTTCGCCCTGGGAGATGCGACTCTGGAAGCTGCCCAGAAGTATCCTGATATCGACTTCATCGGCGTCGACCAGTTCCAGGGTGCAGAGGTAGCCAATGTGACCGGCCTGATCTTCCCTGAGGACCAGGCGGGCTTCATGGCCGGCGTCCTCGCCGCTCTGCTGACGAAATCCGGGACGATCGCTGCGGTGCTCGGCACCGACCTGGTCCCCCCGGTGGTGGCCTTCAAAGAGGGGTACGAGAACGGCGCAGAGTATATCAAACCCGACATCAACATCATCTCGACCTACCATCCCGGCGGCCTGGATGTGGCCTTCACCGACCCCGAGTGGGGTGCAACCACTGCAGCCCAGGCGATTGACCAGGGTGCAGATGTGATCTTCGGCGCTGGCGGCAAGACCGGCAACGGCGCCCTGGGTGAAGTCGCCACTCACCCCGGCCTGTACTGCATCGGCGTCGATACCGACCAATGGGAGACCGCGCCTGAGGCTCACCCCTGCCTGATTTCCAGCGCCATGAAGCTCATCACCCCCGGCGTTTTCGAACTGATCCAGCTCTCCCAGAACGGTGAATTCCCGGGTGGGAACTTTGTAGGCCAGGTTGGATTGGCCCCCTTCCACGATTTCGAAAGCCAGGTTCCCCAGGATGTGAAGGATCAGTTGGATGAGGTCCGCCAGGGCCTCGAGTCCGGCGATATTTCAACCGGTTACAATCCTGCAGGCTAAGAACTGCGCTTTTGATCGTTACAACCGAGGCGAGAGGCAAAGGGCAGAGAAAGATCTGCCCTTTGCTTTACGTCTTCTCGGAAGACGGGTAAAATGAACCGTTGCATTCTATCTTGCGCCTGAGGTTCAACAAGACATGACGGTTTTAAATCCTCTTTCTCGGGGTGACCGGTTTCGAACCTATTTACGGTCGGCCTGGCAAGCAGTCAGCATCCCCCTGGCAGCCGTGGTGCTTGCCCTGCTGATCGGAGCCGTGATCCTGATCATCTCGGGTGTGAACCCGCTCCAGGCTTATGCAGCCCTGATCCGGGGTTCGTTCGGCAGCTCCAGCGCCTTTACTCGAACGTTGGAGAAAGCGACTCCACTGATGTTCAGCGGGCTGGCTGTCGCCTTTGCCTTCAAGGGCGGGCTGTTCAACATCGGCGCCCAGGGGCAGCTCTTGTTCGGGGCGATCACCGCAGCGGTGATTGGTTTTGCCGTCCCCGGCCTGCCGCCCATCATTCACGCACCCCTGGCTTTGTTGGGTGGGGCGCTTGCCGGGGCGGCCTTCGGGGCTATCCCTGGGGCGCTGAAAACCTATACCGGCGCGCATGAAGTGATCGTCACCATCATGCTCAACTACGTGGCGATCAATATTACCGATTACCTGGCCGACGGCCCGCTGAAGGACAATTCCCTCAGCAACATTGTCGCCCGCACACCGCTGATTCTGGACAGTGCCCGCATCCCCCATTTTGCCGGTATCCCGATTGGCTTTTTGATCGCGGTTCTCGTCGCCGGCCTGGTCTGGTGGCTGCTCTACCATACCACCGTAGGCTACGAGATACGCACCGTGGGCCTGAACCCTTCGGCTGCCCGCTATGCCGGAATCCGGGTTGCCCGCATGGTCATCCTCTCGATGATGGGCAGCGGTTTGCTGGCCGGTATGGGCGGGGCAGTTGAAACGCTGGGTGTGGTTGGGCGCTACCAGCCGGGCTTCAACACCGGGCTGGGTTTCGATGGCATCACGATCGCCCTGCTCGGGCGCACCCATCCATTCGGCGTCATCCCCGCCGCGCTCCTGGTGGGAGCCATGAACGCCGGTTCCAGCCAGATGCAATTTAGCGCCGGGGTGGCGAATGAGATCACCGACGTCATCCAGGCGCTGATCCTGTTCTTTGTCGCTGCTGATATGATCGTGCGCTGGGTGATCCGCACCCGGGCCGAAACTGAAGATAGACCTGCCCTGAGCACAGGCTGGGGCAAGCAGTAGAGAGGAAGAATTCCATGCAGCAACCGTTACTGCAAACCTCGCCTTCCCTGGCCTGGAGGCGCTGGCTGAGCCGCTACGGCAGGTTCGCTCTGTTCGGTGCGCTCATCGCCGTTGCCATTATTTACGGTTTTTTCACCAATCCGAATGCCACCATTGCCGTGCTGCGTTCGACCATCCGCCAATCCACTCCGCTGGTGCTCGGCGCGATATGCGGCCTGCTCTGTGAGCGTTCTGGGGTGATTAACATTGGCATCGAAGGCCAGATGCTCCTGGCGGCTTTCACCGGTTTCCTGATCAATGTGTACGTTGGCAACCTGTTCCTGGCCGTGATCGTGGCCCTGCTCACCGGGGCGCTGTTGGGCGGCCTGTTGGCCTTCATGTCGGTCACGCTGAAAATCGACCAGATCATCGGGGGGACGGTGATCAATATCCTCGCCCTCGGGCTGACCGGCTATTTTTACATCGCCGGCCTGACGGTCCAAGGGAAGTTCCAGACCATCGCTATTCCGTTATTGGACAGGATACCCCTGATCGGCCCGGTCTTGTTTCAGAATCCGCCCATCACATACGCCACCATCGCCCTGGTCCTGCTGGTGCACTATGCCCTGTTTCGCACCCGCTGGGGGTTGCGAACCCGGGCGGTGGGCGAGCACCCGCGCGCGGCGGATACCCTGGGGGTAAATGTTTATACCATGCGCTACGCGAACGTGATCCTCGCTGGTGCGTTCGCCGGCCTGGCAGGGGCTTTCCTCACCCTCGAAGCTGTCGGCTCCTTTGAACGGGCGATGACCAACGGGCGCGGTTTTGTCGCCCTGGCGGTGATGATCTTCGGCCGTTGGACCCCGCTGGGCGCCTGGGCGGCCGCCCTGCTATTCGGCTTCGCCTCCGCCCTCCAAACCCAGCTCCAATTTGCGGGGAACATCAATATCCCGCACCAATTTATCGGCATGCTGCCCTACGTGCTAACCATCGTTGTCCTGGCCGGTTTTGGTGGCCGGGCCCGCCCGCCGGCGGCTGAAGGCGTCCCCTATGAAAAAGAATGACCATCACATGGAACCTCAACTCGCCCTCGAAGCTTACAATATTACCAAGCAGTTTCCCGGGGTGCTGGCTAACGACCACGTGAATTTCTCCCTGCGCAAGGGGGAAATCCACGCCCTGCTGGGTGAAAATGGCGCCGGCAAGAGCACACTGATGAACATCATCTACGGCCTCTACAGCCCAGATGAGGGGGAGATTCGCATCGACGGGCGGCCGGTTGAGATCAAGAACCCCCACGATGCCATCCGCAATGGGATCGGTATGGTGCACCAGCACTTCATGTTGGTGCCGGTCTTTACCGTGACCGAGAACATGATCCTGGGCGAAGAGGTGACCAATGGTCCCAGCCTGGATTTGAAAAAGGCCCGCCAGCAGATCCTGCACCTGTCGGAGGTATACGGGCTGGAGGTGGATCCGGAGGCGGTGGTTGAAGATCTCCCCGTCGGCGTGCAGCAGCGGGTGGAGATCTTGAAAGCCCTTTACCGCCAGGCCAATATCCTGGTTTTGGATGAGCCGACCGCCGTCCTCACCCCTCAAGAGGTTCAGGAGCTGTTCCGCATCATGCGCCAGCTCACCGAGCGTGGGGTGTCGATTATTTTCATCACCCATAAATTGAAAGAGGTGCTCGAAATCGCCGACCGCATCACGGTGATGCGCCGCGGCCGGGTGGTAGGTGTGACCACCCCGGAAGAATCCGACGAGCACGCCCTGGCGCTGATGATGGTCGGACGTGACGTCGTCCTGACTGTGGATAAGAAACCCGCCCAGCCGGGCGAGGTCATTCTGGATTTGCAAGACCTCGTGGTGGAGGACGAGCAAGGGACCGAGAAAGTATCTCGGGTCTCGTTTCAGGTACGGGCAGGTGAGATCCTCGGGATTGCCGGCGTTCAGGGGAACGGGCAGACCGAGTTGGTGGAAGCTCTCACCGGGCTGCGCCCTATCACCTCCGGGCGGATGATCGTGGCCGGGCAGGAAGTACCCCCGCTGAACCCGCGCCGCCTGGTTGAGCTGGGCCTGGCTCATATTCCGGAAGACCGCCAGAAGCACGGCCTGGTCCTTCCTTATAATGTGGCCGACAACGAGATCCTCAACGTGTACTACCGGGCGCCTTTCGCCAGCGGGCTGCAGCGCAATCAGCGGGCGATCCTGGACAATGCCAGGAAGCTGATCGAGCGTTTCGATATCCGCACTCCGGGCCCGCAGGCGACCGCCTCCACCCTCTCCGGGGGCAACCAGCAGAAGGTAATCGTCGCCCGCGAGTTCAGCCGGAACATCCGCCTGTTGGTCGCCAACCAGCCCACCCGCGGCCTGGATGTCGGCTCCATCGAATATATTCACCACCAAATCGTCGATATGCGCGACCGGGGGGTGGCTGTACTGCTGGTCTCCGCCGAATTGGATGAGATCATGGCGCTCTCAGACCGCATTGCGGTAATGTACCAGGGGAGAATTGTAGCCATTGTCGACGCTGGCGAAGCCACCCGAGAACACCTGGGCTTGCTGATGGCCGGCGGCGGCGTGCATTCACTCTGACCCCTGTACGGGATATCTACCTGCTTAGCTGTGTGCAGGAAGGTTTTGATCGATGTTAGCCGCTCAAAACCTTCCTGCATTTTTTATCGAAAAATACTTTTTCTGACGCCACCTACCTATGGTGGCCAGGAAGTTTTTTCTGACCTTGAAAGCGTTACAATTGGTCTGACGATTACTGGATAAAGGTTAATCACGATGTCCGAACAAAAGGTGATAGAAATTCCGGTGCATGGCATGGATTGCGCGGAATGCACCATGCATGTAAAAAAAGCGATTAGCTCTCTGCAAGGGGTCAGTTCGGTTGAAGTTTTCCTGACCTCGGAGAAAGCTGTCGTCCACCTTGACCCTGCCCGCGTCGACCTGCCATCGATTCGAAAAGCGGTTGCAGGGGCGGGCTACCGGGTGCCAGAAGAGATTCGCCCGGAGGAGCATGGGGGACAGCTTGACCGCTTCACCCGGCCGGTGCAGGTCTTGATGGGGATCGTGTTTGGCCTGGTGCTGTTTATCGTAATTGCAGGGGAATGGCTGGGCTTGTTCGACACCCTGACCGGCTGGATCCCCTTTCCGGTGGGCGTCCTCCTCGTTCTTCTGGCCGGATTCCCGGCCTTCCGCAACGTAATTCGGGCTGCTCTCAACCGGCAGATCATTTCCCACACCCTGATGAGCCTGGGCGTCCTGGCTGCGCTCGTGGTTGGCGAATGGGTCACTGCCTTGGTGGTCGTATTCTTCATGCGCATCGGCGATTATGTGGAAGGGTTTACCGCCTCGCGTGCCCGCCGGGCGGTAAAAGATCTGGTTGCTCTCGCGCCGCAGACTGCCAGAGTGGAGCGTCCCGAAGGTGAAGTGGAACTCCCCATCGGTCAGGTTGCGGTGGGTGACACGGTGATCGTCCGCCCTGGGGAAAAGATCCCGGTCGATGGGGAGGTGCTCTCGGGGCAGGCCACGGTGAACCAGGCTACTATCACCGGGGAGGGCATACCGGTAGAAGCCGGCCCCGGATCCAGAGTCTTCGCCGCGACGATTGCCCAATTCGGAAGCCTGCGGGTGCGCGCCGGGCAGGTGGGCGCGGACACCACCTTTGGGCGCGTGATCAAGTTGGTGGAAGAAGCGGAAGCTCACCGGGCGGATGTGCAGCGCATCGCCGACCGGTTTTCAGGCTACTACTTGCCGGTGGTCGCCGGGATCGCCCTGCTGACCTTCCTGCTCAGCCGCAATGCGCTGGCGACTGCCGCCGTGCTGGTGGTCGCCTGTTCCTGTTCTTTTGCCCTGGCAACCCCCATTGCTATGCTGGCTACCATCGGCGCCGGCGCAAAGCGTGGGCTGATGATTAAAGGCGGGAAGTATATCGAACTCCTGGCGAAAGCCGATGTCCTCCTGATCGATAAAACCGGGACTCTGACTCTTGGCGAGCCGGAGGTGACCGATATCGAAGTCATGTCCGGACCGGACGGGAGTGGGCTGGTTCGGTTAAGCGCCAGTGAATTGCTGGCTTTGGCCGCCTCGGCCGAGCGTTACTCGGAGCACCCGCTCGCGGCCGCTGTCCGATCTGCAGCCTTACGGCAGGGAGTGGTCCTGTCCGAGCCGGTGAATTTCGCCGCCGAGCCAGGCCGGGGGGTCAGGGCGGTTGTGGATGGACGCCGGGTGGAAGTGGGCAGCTCCCGCCTGGTAAGCGAAACCGCCTCCGCCGCAGTGGAGGACGGCATCGCTCTGCTGCTTACGAAAGCTGAGGAGCTTCAGGCCCAGGGAAAGACTTTGCTCTTCGTCCAGGTCGATGGCCGTCCGGCGGGAATCCTGGCTGCAGCGGATACCCTCCGCCCCGAGGTCCCGGCTGCCATCCAGGCCGTGCGTGAGCTGGGTATCCGGCATGTGGAACTGCTCACCGGTGATAACGAGCGCAGCGCAGCGGCCCTGGCCGGCGAAGTAGACATTCCATACCGTGCAAACCTGCTGCCGGAAGACAAAATCCGCATCATCCGCGAGTACCAGGCGCATGGGCATACAGTGGTGATGGTGGGGGATGGTGTCAATGACGCTCCGGCGCTGGCTCAGGCGGATGTCGGTATTGCGATGGGAGTTGTGGGCAGCGATATTGCCATTGAAGCCGCCCATGTGGCGCTCATGCGCGCTGACTGGAACCTGGTGCCCGAAGTGCTGCGCCTCAGCCGCCGCACCCTGAGGGTAGTTAAGACCAATATCATCTTTACCGGTGTCTACAACCTGATCGGACTCTCATTGGCGGCATTCGGCTTTCTGCCCCCCATTATCGCCGCCGCAGCCCAGTCCCTTCCAGATTTGGGTATCCTGGCCAATTCTTCACGTTTGATCCGCCAGTAAAGCCAACCGGGGTGGTATTGGATAAGTGTGGGTGAGTTCTGCCCGACCATGACTGGTCAGAACTCACCCACACTTTTAATAACAGCTTGTGTGCCCCACGGAGGGAAAGAATTTGCTGCACTTGTTTCAAATCGTTGCGGTCGAATTGCAATAATTAGATTTTCTAAAGGTTAATTGTCTAGATCAGGACGTTAGTCTCTGGGGACAAATGACACATGACACCTGTCCGGTTGATATCCTCCGGTTACAATACTAACAACCTTCCTACAAAGTAGGTTATCCCATCAAAGCTGAACAGCTATTTGTTATGGCTTCATTTAGATTCCCAATCCTACAAAGGTAAATGTATTGTGACAACCATAGAACAGATTAACCAGGCCCTTACACAAGTAATTGACCCTGAACTGGGTGGCAATATTGTCGAGTTGGGTATGGTGCGCGATATTCAAATCAATGGGAGCAGCGTCACCCTGACCCTGACCCTGACCGTCATGGCCTGCCCGCTCCGCAATCAGTTGAAGCAAGAAACAGAGGCGGCAGTGCTGTCCGTCCCCGGTATTGAGCATGTCACCGTCGAGCTTGTCGCCATGACGGGCGAAGAGCGCCAGCGGCTAAAAGAGCGGTTGTCCCCTGCGATGCGTCTCAACCGCATCGGGCGGGTGATTGCCATTATGAGCGGCAAAGGCGGCGTCGGCAAGTCATCGGTGACCGCTCTATTGGCCTCAGCCCTGCAGCGGCAAGGGTACGCAGTGGGTATCCTCGATGCCGATATCACCGGGCCCAGCATTCCCCGTCTGTTTGGGATTACGGGTCCGGTGCGGGGTACCCCGATGGGGATTCTGCCGATCGAGACACGCACCGGCATTAAGGTGATTTCTACCAACTTGATGCTCCCCCAGGAAGACGCCGCGCTTGTCTGGCGCGGTCCCGTCATGAGCGGTACGGTTCGCCAGTTCTGGCAGGATGTTTGCTGGGGTAAGCTCGATTATCTGCTGGTTGACTTACCGCCCGGGACTTCCGATATAACCCTGACAGCCATGCAGAATTATCCTCTGGACGGCGTGGTTATGGTGACCATGCCCCAGGGTCTGTCCTCGATGGTGGTGCGGAAAACGGTTAATATGTCGCGGCAGTTGAATGTGCCCATTCTGGGGATCGTGGAAAACATGAGTTATTTCACTTCTCCCGAGACCGGCACCCAGTTCGCAATCTTTGGCCCAAGTCATACGGATGCGGTCGCCGAATGCGCTGAAGCCCCCGTTCTCGGAAACCTGCCGATCGATCCGCATCTCACCGCCCTGGCGGATGCCGGTGATATCGAACAGTATGAGCATATCGCTTATGCGGAATTGGCGGCAGCTTTTGTGAAAGTCGCTCCCGCAGTTGAGCCCGTGTCGACTGCGCCTATGCAATAACAGAAGCGAAATTATCAACTCGCTGATCCGGTGTTGGTCGCAGCTTCTATCTGGGGTTGTGCTCCAGCAAGGCTGTGACCAGCACCGGAATGAACAAGTACCGGGCAGAATAGATGTGCAGACAAGTGGATCTTCCAAGTCCGCAGGTAAAATCTGGAATTGGTAGACCAGATATACTGAGGCGCTGGCTTAGATCCTGGGTGTTGAAACCAGGTCTCAAGTCGAAGCTCCTGATTCTTGTAACCTGCGCCTCGTTGTTCACCATCCTGATCTCCTCCGCGCTTCTGTATAGCTTCCACCGCCGGCAAATCATCAACAATGCCTATTCCACGGCCGAGGTGATGGGCAGCGGTATTCAGGCCAGCCTGCATCATGCCATGTTGAACGGCGACTGGCTGATGGTGAACGAAGTTGTTCAAGCTGTAACCGCAGAGAATGAGATCAACGCGCTGCGCATATTGGATGTGCAGGGCTTCGTGGGTGTGAGCTCCGTGCCTGGTGAAGCCGGCCAGCGGTTCAGTATGCAAAGCCAGATCTGCCAAAGCTGCCACGCCGCTGGAGTTCCGGCAAATGACAGCCAAATTCTATCCAGCCTGCATACCGGTCGCCAGGCTCTGCTCAATGTCCGCCTCATTGAAAACCAGCCGGAATGCCATGCCTGTCACTCTGCTCAGCAGGCGGTCTTGGGCTTGCTGATGCTGGAGATGCCTCTGGACGATTTGACCGGTCAGTTATCGGCGAATTTCTGGCGCAGCGCGCTGCTGGCGCTAGCAACATTCATCATGCTCGTCGGTATCCTCGTGCCGGTAATCAACCGGTACGTGATCCAGCCAGTAGAAGCATTGTCAAAAGGTGTGGAAGAGGTCGGGTCCGGAAACCTGGATTATTTGGTCCAGGTTGCGCAGGCAGATGAATTAGGAGATTTGGCGGATTCATTCAACGACATGCGCCGCCAGCTAAAAACCGCCCAGGACAGGATGAAAAGAAGAGAGCAGGATCTTGCCATCCTGAACGAGGTGGGCCGGGCGGTCACCCAACTGCGCGATCTGCAAGAAATCCTGGATTTCACCCTTAATCTGGTGATGGAAAGGTTCGATGCAGAATCCGGCCTGATCAATCTATGGGATGAGGCCGAGAAGCGCCTTGATCTTCGCGCCTCCAAAGGGCTGACTCCTGAACAGATCGAAACGATTAGCGAACGCCGGCGCTCTGGTTATGACATCAGCCATCAAGTGGCGGTGAGCGGAAAGGAAGTTTTCGTCCCCAATATGGCGCTGGACCGCCGGTTTATCGGTATCTGGGATCCACTAGAAGGTCGTTCTTACATCAACCTGCCTTTGATGTCCCGAGGGATTGTGGTTGGCGTAATGGCGGTGATTACCTCGGTCGGGCAGTCCTTCACTCATGCAGAGGTTGATTTCCTCAAATCTGTCGGCCGGGAGGTCGGTATTGCCATCGACAATGCGCTGCTGCTGGCCCGCTATCAACAGCGGGAACAACAGGCGATTACCTTGCATGAACTGGGTACGAAGATCTCTGCTTCGCTGGCGTTGAGCGATGTCCTCAATGCGGTAGCCGAGTCTGCTCGAGAACTCCTCAATGCGGATATCGGCCTGGTTGGGATGCTGGATGAGGTTTCTCAAGAGATTGTAATCCGCTCAGCGGCCGGACCTCAAGCGGAAGCGTTGAAAGGTGAGCGCATCCGGGTTGCCGCCGGCGAGCCCGCCGGTGTTCTCGCCAAAGGTCAGCCCTATTTGATCGAGGCCTACGTTCCCGGACAGCCGCTGCTCCACGATCTGGACTCGTATACCGGTGAACAGATCGCTTCGTTTCTGGCAGTGCCGCTGCAGCGTGGTGAGCGCTTCCTGGGATTAGTTGAGGTGATGGCCTTCCAGCCCCGGCGTTTCCTGGCAGATGATGCCCAGCTTCTGATGCGCTTAGCCCATCAAGTGGTTGTTTCTATAGAAAACGCTCAGTTGTACCGCCAGCTTCGCTCCATGGCAACCCTTGAAGAGCGAGACCGCCTGGCGCGCGAAATGCACGACCACCTGGCTCAGACCTTGGGCTATCTGAACGTTAAAGCCTTGATGACCGGCGACCTGGTTTCCAGGCGTGAGTATCACCTGGCCTTGGAAAGCCTGGATGAATTGAAGCGCGCAGCCAAAATCGCTTACACAGACGTGCGCGAGGCGATTTTCAATCTGCGTACCACTGTCTCGGCGGGCAGCAGTTTGTTGGCTTCTTTGCAGGAGTATCTGACCCAGTACGGTAGGCACTATGGCCTGGACGCGCATCTGGTGATCGAAAACGATGACACAGACGAATTTTCTCCTGAGGTTACCGGCCAACTCCTGCACATTATCCAGGAAGCTCTGACCAATGTGCGCAAGCACTCGGATGCCTCCCTCGTCTTGGTGCGGTATGACCAGAGCGGCACCCAGGTGCGCGTTACCATCGAGGATAACGGCCAGGGGTTTGTCCCAGAGGAAGTCTCCGATGAAGGACACCAGCACGTGGGGTTGAATGTCATGCGCGAACGGGCGGAGAGCATTGGCGGGACCCTGGTTCTTGATTCACAGTTAGGTCAGGGCACGAAAGTTATCGTTACTGCCCCCACGATAATCGAGGAGTGAAGCATGCTGCGTATTTTATTGGTCGATGACCATATTCTGTTTCGTA
>CAYMLG010000002.1:0-25997 GCA_964391195.1 uncultured Anaerolineaceae bacterium
CCGGCGGCCGGTTCCTACTTATTGCCGGACTTGGTGGGGTTCGCCGCGGGGGCCACTTTCCCTTCGCGGCCCCGGCCGTTCCGGCTGGAGGCGCCGGCTTTCTCGGCCGGTCGCTGCCACTTCGATCCGCTGCGCTCCAGCGTGTCGTCGAAGTAGGGGCTGGAATAGTAGGGGGAGATGTACACCTGGCCCTGGTAGTAATCGGCCAGCTTGCGCGGGATGCGGTTGAGCACCACACCCAGCACCCGGGCCCCCGACCGTTTGATCTGCTCCACCATGGCCTGGGCTGCGGCTTTGGGGGTATACCCGGGGCGGATCACCAGGATCACCCCATCCACTTTCGCCGCCAGCACAGCCGCATCGGCGACGACAAAGGGTGGGCCATCCACAATGACCGTGTCGGCCACTTCCTCCAGGTTCGACAACACCTGATCCATCTTTTTCGATCCGACCAGCTCGGTGGGATTAGGGGGCGGCGCGCCCCCGGTCACCACGGCCACCCGCCCATCCTTCCAGATGCGCAGGCCGGTGTGCAGATTCAGCCGCCCACGGAAAATATCGCTCAGGCCGCTGTCGTTGTTCATTTCCATGAACTCGTGCAGCTTCGGCTGGCGCATGTCGGCGTCCAGTAAGACCACTTTCTTTTCGCCCTGGGCCATCACAACCGCCAGGTTCGCCGCCACCGAAGATTTCCCGTCGCCCGCCTCGGCGCTCGTGATCAGGATGCTCTTCAGCGGGCCATCAACGGCGGCGAATTCCAGGTTCGTACGCAGCGAACGGATGGCCTCGGCGAACGGATGGCGAGGGTTCTTGGCCGCATAAGGCTGTTCGATGTTTCCCTTCCCCACTTCGGCCGTGTAGCCGATCACCGGGTAGCCGACGATACGTTCCACTTCCTGGGGGGTCTTGATCGAATCGTCCAGGTATTCCAGCAGGTAAGCCGCTCCCATCGCCAGAACGGCCCCGATCACGGCGGCGACCATCACCGCAACCATGCGCCCGGGGCCAACCGGGCGGGCGGGCAGGCCGGCCGGTTCGATCACCGTCAGGGTGTTCACCGCCCCACCCTGCGTGTTCGCCAACAGGGAGGCGTAGTTAGCCGTCAGTGTGTGGAGCTTCCCCTCTAAGGCGGCGATCTGATTCTGGGTATCCTCGATCTGCCGGGCGCTGAGCATATCGCCCAGCTCCGCCTGCAAGCGCTCGATCTGCGCCTCCGTCTCATCGATCTGCAGTTCCAACGTGTCCAACTGCGCGTTGAGGAAAGTTTGCCTGTCCTTTTCGTCGATGTCGGTGCTGGTCGGCGTCAGGCTGATCAACTGGTTGGCCAGCTCATTCGCCACCGCCTGGGCCACCCGGGGGTCCACATGGTTCACGGTGATTTCGATCATCTGGCTGTTGGGCAGCGCCCTGGCCCGGTAAGCGGGGAGCGCATCCCAGCCGAAGGCCGCGGCGGTCATCTCCCGCACCTGTTCCCGGTTGGCGATATCGGCGTAAGTTGTCGCCAACTGCTGCCCCAGGAAGAACTGGTTGGCGGAAGGGTTGGCATCCTCGATCGCCCGCCCCACCATCAGCGTTGTTCGCGCCTGGTACACAGGCGGCTGCTGCAGGGTGACCAGGAAGCTGGAAAGCGCCGCCACGAGAGTCGCGGCCACGATCAGCCACCACCATCTGCGTAATGGATAAAAGTAATTCTTTAATTCCATAGGACCATCCAATTAGCAAACACTGCCGCTGCCGGGGAAAACATTGTGCGGTTACCTATCCCCCAATAGCGGATCGCGACACTGGTTTCTCCCCATCATCGGATCAGTGGCGAGCCGCCCCCCTGGGCGGATATATTTTACCAGTAATATCCGCTTCGCAGGCGCCCGGTAAGCTTCACCAGGTTCGCTGCACTCGGCTGCTACGCCTGGTTCGCTACGCTCGGTTACTTCACTCACCACAGTTGTCTCTGGTTCAAGTCGATTTGCACGCCTCAATGGCTTTGGCGTACAGGTCATCCAGGCGGGCAGCTACATTCCCCCAATGATGGTAAGCTTCGACATAGCAGCGCCCGGCATCACCAAGCTGCTTTCGCAGCTCGGGGTTTTCCAGCAGCATGATGATTCGATTGGCAAAGTCTGCCGCCCCGTCCCCCACCAACAGATCGCGCCCGATCTCAGCCTGGAGCGCGGTCACCGCCTGCCTGGAGGTGACCACCGGTGTGCCGCAGGCCATCGCCTCCAGCACCTTATTCTGGATCCCTGCCCCGTAGGCGATCGGCGCTATAGCAACGGTTGCCCGCTGCAGATAGGGGGGAAGATCCTCGACCGTGCCGGTGACGGTCACGTTCGGGTGCTCGTCCAGGGCTACGATCTCTTTCACCGGGTCCTTCCCCACCACCACCAGGCGGGCTTCCGGGTGGCGCGCCCACACCAGCGGCATGATCTCCTCGAAGAGATACAGCACCATGGTGACGTTTGCGTGGTAGCTCATTTTGCCGCTCACCACCAGGGTAGCCATCTCGCGCTGGACGGTCTCGTCTGGCCGGAAATATTGGAGATCGACTCCGTTGGGCAGGATGGCGATCTCGGGCTCCCGGGAACGGTCGGATAACAGCGAGACCAGGGCCTCCCGGTCGGCCGGGGAGGTCACTGCAGTCAGATCGAATTGATCGAGCAGCCAGGCTTCGTAGCGCTCGGTGCGCTTCAATTCCAGGCGGGTGATGCTGCGTCCATACCAGGTGCGGCTCTGCTCGGCCGCCTGGCGGAAAAGCATGCTGATCGAGTCAACGCTGTCCCAGATGATGGGCAGCCTCTCAGGCCGCCCGGCGAACAGCGATTTCACATACAGCCCGTATTCAGCCCCCCGCAGGTGTTCTACGTGGATGACATCGAAGGGCAGTCTGTCTCCATCTGGATCGATCATGCTCGCCAGTTGGCGCGCCAGCTCGGGTTCCCAACAATAGACGGACTGCAGCGGACGCCATGTCGGTAGCGCTTTGATCGAGTTCCACAGCGAGCGCCACTTCGGCAGGCGGACCGGGATCACCCGCTCGACATACGGCTCCAGCCGCTTCAGGGAGGCCTGCTCCTGCCTGTCCGACCACAGAGTGAGCACCGTCACCCGGTGGCCGCGCTCGGCGATATGGCGAATCAAGTTGTACGGCCGGACCCGGATCAGGTTCGGAGCGTATGGGATGATGAACAAAACACGTTTTGGATTCATAGCTGCCCTTACCCCCTGGTCTGTGTCGAAAGAGGTTCCATCCGCCTGGTGACCCTGGGGCCTGACTGAAACGGAACAAAGTGGACTCGTACAGTCCACTACATGGTAGAACGCTGAACCCGCCGTTATGTTTCATTTTCGATGAAATTGGACTTTCTCCCGGCAGCCTGTGGCCTGCTTTTCCGCTTCATGGCCGGGATCCGCGCCGCCAGATCGGCAACAGCCAGGCCGGCAAAGATCAACAGCACAGCATCCACCGGCAGCCGGTAGCGGACCAGCGCCCAGGTCAGAATATGGATTCCGGAGTACACCATTCCGAACAGCGCCAACAGCAGCGCCGGAGAAGCCAGGAACTCGCCCCGGCCCCCCCAACTCCGCCGCAGCCACAGCAGCAGCCCGTAGAGCATAAACGGCCACAGCAATCCAAAGCTGCCCACCCGGGCGATATTGCTGAGCGTCCCCGAGTCGCTGGAGGGCCAGAACATGAAGTAAGCCGGGATTCGATCGATGGAAAGTAGCAGGTACCGCCCAGGCTCAGCAGCGATGAAGCCCAGGGCCCGTGCTAACAGCTCCTGATCCAGAGAAGCTTCATCCAGGCCGCGGATCTCTTCCGGAATCATGGCGCGGTAGGTCTCGGGTGGCAGGATGGGCACAAAATCCGTCCCATACACCGGGTGGTTGCCCCAATAGAAAGCGAAGCCGGCGTTCGTATTCAGCAGCACAAAGCGGTCGAAACGGACGTAGTTGTATAGCGTGAAGGGCAGGATCGCAGCCACGACGACCAGGGCCGAGAGGGCCAGCGAGACCCACAGTTTACGGTTCGAGAGCAGCACCCACAGGAACAGGAAAGGTATGAACAGCAGAAAGACCTGCCGCAGCAGCCCTGCGGCGGCCAGCGACAGGCCCAGGCCGATGGCCAACCAACCCGGTGGACGCATCCGCTGACCCAGCGCTTCCTGCTGCTGCCCATGCCCTGCGATCTCTATTGCGAAATACAGGCTGGACAGAATCGCCAGGATGTAAAACGGCTCGGTCATCAGGCTCGCCGAATAGTAGATGAAATAGGCATACACCCCGGTGAGCCCGGCGGCCAGCAGTCCAACCCCCGGCCCGAAGGCCTTCCGGCCGAGGAGATAGGCCAGGAGCGGGTGCAGCACTCCGGCCAACACCGCCTGGAGCAGCCGGGGCGCCAGCGGAGAAGGGCCGAACAGGGCGTACACCAGCGCCAGATAGCCGGTGTACAGGTAGCTCCAATGGGCCGTCGGCTCACCGGCCGCTGTTGCCGGCCACCAGGCCCTCCCAAATGTGAAACCGTGCCCTTCCAGCAGGCGCAGCGCCAGGTTGTGATAGGAAATCTGGTCGGCTGTGCCAGGCAGTTCGATGACCTGGTTGCCCAGCAGCAGGGCCGCGCCGAGGCGCAGCAAAGCGCTGGCCGCCAGAATGATCAGCAGCACATTCCGGGTTCTTCGTTCCATCATCGCATCAGATGGCACAGATCAGTTTCCCCCCAATAGGACCTGTTCTCATGCTTATCCGGCGGCCGGCCGGTAGATTTCATCCATTTTCCCCAGCACCGCCTGCCAGTCGTAGCAGGTCTCGGCCAGGCGCCGCCCGTTGATCGCCAGGCTGGCCTGCAGGTCTGCGGATTGGAGCAGGCGGACCACTTCTGCGGCAAAACCGGCCGGGGTGTCGGCCACCAGCACGTCCCTCCCCGGCTGGGCATCGATCCCCTCCAGGCCGACGGTGGTGGTCACAACCGGCATCGCCCGGGCGAAGGCTTCTAGAATACGCACCCGCATCCCGCCCCCGGCCCGGACCGGCACCACCATAATCGCGGCTTCATCCATGTACGGGTCCAGGTCGGGCACATACCCCGTCACCCGGACGGCCTGCGGGTCGCGCTCCGCGGCGGCCAGGAAATCTGCCGGGGGGCTTTTGCCGATGATAGTCAGCTTCGCTCCCGGGACCTGGCGGCGCACATCGGGGAACACCTCGTTTAAAAACCAGCGGATGCCATCCGCGTTAGGCGGGTAATGCAGCGTGCCGAGGGTGACGATGTGGGGCTGCCCCACCGGGCGGTCCGCCGGGCGCAGTTCCCGGGTATCCACGGCAATGGGCACCACGGTGATCTTCGCTTCTACCTGTCCCTCACTCCCGCCGCGGCTCGCCGCCACAGCCTGGAGCAAAGCCTGGCGATCCGGCTCAGTCACCGCCAGGGTGTGGTCGAACTCGCGCAAGATGTGTCCTTCGTATCGTTTCACCCGTCCCGCCTCGAGTGCAGCCGGCGGCTTCAAGAACCAGCGGGCGTTCTCCCGCATGCGTTCCACGATGGTCCACACCGCGTTGTGAGCGTCGAACACCAGCACCGGCCCCTGTTCCCCGGCTGTCTTCCGCCGGTACGGCAGCGCGAACTGGGCCATCCCGAGCTGGTCGGAATGAATGACATCGATCCGGTTCTCCTGCACCACCCGGGCCACCAGGCGGCGCATGCCGTCCAGGTCGTCTCGTTCGATCAAGAATGGGCGGCCGCTCAAGTGGCTGCGAAGCCAATAGCCCACGTCTTTGATCCGCGAGCGGCGGATGGGCACAGTGTGCACCTCGGCGCACACCTCGCGCAGGGCCGGGACGTGCCGCTCTTCCTCCGGACGGACGAAAGAGGCCAGGATCACCCGGTGCCCTCGCCCGGCCAGATAGCGCAGCACGTGCCAGGTTTTCACTCTCGGGCCGGCGTCCGGCGGGTAGGGTATGATTTGCGTCAGGAACAATACATTCATCGGTTAATGCGCTCCCGGTTCGTAGCGGTACACCCGCATCATCATGGTTTTGCCGGGGATATACACATCCCTCACCCCCACCAGCTCGGTCTCCGCAGCTAGAAATTCGGCCAGCTCCGGTGAGACAAATCCGGTGCGGTTGTCGATGATAAACCAGGTCCGTTGCCCCGCGGCGGCCACATCGTCGGGATCCAGGCCCTGTGTCCAATCAACGTCCTGTTGGAGATAATATTCCCCGATATCGATCCGCGTCGTCACCACCCGGTCATCCGGCTTCATTTGCTCTTTCACCTGTTGAAAAGCTCCGGACCAGTCCGGGCGGTTGCCGTTCTGGTATGAGTAGTATAGTATATCCTGGCTGAGCGGATCAACAAGTAAAATGATCAGAACGGCCAGGGCCAGCAGCCGCCCCTCTTTGGACACATAATTAAACACCTCAGATACGGCGATGGCCGCCAGCACCGCCCACGCCGGTAAGGTGACGAACACGTATCGCGAGAAGGACTGCGTGAAGGGCGAGACGGCTACCAGGAACAGCACCGGTATTACCGCGTTCAGAGCCAGGAACAGCCCGGCCCGGTTACGATTCCACAGCAGATAGAGGATGCTCATCCCGGCAACCAGGAACAGCGGCAGCCCCAGGTCGTACACGATGGAGAGAAAGACCCGCACCGGATTGTGATTGTAACCGACAAACGCTTCCACAAACCCGGCATAGAACGGTTCCTGGCCCAACAGTCCCACGGTGACAAACTGATAAACAGCGAACAAAGCCACCGGCAGACCCAACGCCATCAGGGTACGGCGATTGAGGCCTGCCGGCCGCCCGAACGGCAGCAGGAACAGCCCAATCACGTAAAGCCCCATCACCAGCGCCCAGAAACCGGCCACGGCGCGCTCAAGAAAAGCAATACCGAAAAATACGATCGATAATACAAAGTACAGCGGCCGGTCTTCCTCCAGGGCGAAGTAAAAGTAGAACATGGCCAGCGCGTAAAACAGCATCAGCGAGCTGTAAAAGCGCGAATTCTGCGACCAGTACAGGTGCCAGGGCGAGAGAGCGATCAACAGCACCGACAGCAGCGCCACCGTGCTGCCGAACATCTTGCGGATGGGGAAATACAGCAAGGGGATGGTCAGGATGCCGATCAGGCTGGGGACCAGGCGGGCGGTGAAATGGTTGATCTCCGTGTTGCGCAGCAGCAGGCTGATCAGGATCAAGCTGGGCTGGTCGGTGATGGAAATGCCCTGCCACAGTTCTTTGGCATAGTTAATGTTGAACACCTCATCGATCCAGAAGCTCCACTCGCCCAGTTTATAAAACCGCAGCAGGGCCGCGCCACCGGTGAAGAACGCCAACACCAGGTATTGCAAAGCCCGGCTTTGCAGCAGCTCGTCAAGGCGTAAGTTCGAGCGATAGTAGGCCAGTTTGGGTGTGTGTGTATTGATCATGGTTCATATCCTAAGCGGCGCATGGTCGCACCGGCTGCTGTCTCAACCGCCTGGATCTCTTCGGCGGTTAAGCCTTCTCGGAACTTTCCGATACTTGTCGGGCGAACGATCTGGGCGTCAAAACCTGCCGGGTCCACCCTTAACCACTCGCCCAATGCCTGTAAGATCGGGACTGGCTGGGTCACCAGTTCCTCGTAACAGATGGAGAAGATCCGCTCCCGGCTGCGCTCCATCATCTCAATCGTCAGCACCCAGCGTTCCGCTATCTCCCGTGGATCGCGCATCTCATCCGGCCAGGTCTTTCGCAGTTCCACCCGCGAGCGTTTCAGGGTAGAGCTGGCCACGTCTCGCGGGTCCCGGTAGATAAACACGCATTTCAAGTTGGGGTGCCGGGACAGCTTGCTCATGAGGAAGACGTGATCCGGATATTTGTCCCCCACAATCGACGCCTTGGGGAACATTTGCTTTGTCGCCTGCTCGATCACTTTCGGGGTCACGCTGGCCGGTTTTTGGTTTTCGATTGCGGACAGATAGCGCAGCACAAAAACCAGGTTACGGGCCATATTGACCCCCTTCACCGGGTGCGAATCCAATATGGGTGAGTTGCGCTTTTTCCACCAGCGCTGGAGTATATAGCCGCGGTAGATGCTGAGCGGTTCATTTACCAGCATGAAATTGCCAAACTCGCCGGTGATCGATATCCCGGGGTGGCTGTTGCAAAGATCCTGCAGCAGCGTCGTTCCAGACCGCTGGTGACCGGCAATCAACAGGGCCATCGCCTTACCCTCGCTGCGGGGAGCCATCTGTCAGGGATCGGTTAGCGATCATCGCCGCTACCCACCTTCGGCGGCCAGGCCGCGCGTCTGTTCCGCCTGCTTCCAGCCGCGGTCGAATGTCTCGCTCAGGTAGCGGCTGGACACCGCCTTCCAAAAACGGCCGGCGGGCAGGTAGCGGACGGACAGCAGCAAGCCGGCCATACCGTGCATCGCCCGGCTGGCCGCAGTGAGCACCCGGCGATGGCGCAGGTTCCAGAGCACCGAGGTCAGGTACAGGCGCACGATCCGGCCGCGCCAGAAGGCGGTGCCCGCCGAGCCGATCAGGCGGTTCAGCGCATCCGGCTCGGCCAGAATCTTCTCTCGCGCCTCACGGTTGTACTCCAGCGCCTGCCCGTAATTGGTGGAGCTGCCCTCGACCCCCATCTCGATGCAGGCGATCACCGCTTCGGTCCCCTGTAAATCGCCGTGCAGCAGAATCCGCCGCGCCAGATCGACGTCTTCGCCCCCAACCACCTGGGGCGAGAATCCCCCGACGGCAAAAAACGTCTCCGAGGCGATCAGCGAGGATTGGAGGGGGATCCATTCCCCCGCCATGACCTGGGTGAAACAGTTCCCCTGCATTTGGTGATGGAGCTGGATCAAAGGAGTGCCGTCCCGGTCGACGAGCTGAGAAGCGCCGTACAGCCAGGGCGCCCGGCTGTCCTTCGCCAGGTTCCAGAGGCTCTGGTACGCGCCCGGCAGGAGCCAATCATCGTCATCCAGGAAGTGCAGGTAACGCCCCCGGGCCACGGCCGCGCCGGTGTTGCGGGCGAAGACGCGCTCTCTGCGTTGGGTGTCGATCACCCGCACGCGCCGGTCTTCCTGCCAGGAGGCGGGCGGCAGCCGTTCCCCGGAATCGTTCACCACGATGACCTCGAAAGCCGCGGCGCTGAAATCCTGCGCCAGGGCGCTCTCCACCGCCCGGCTTACCGCAGCCCGGCCGATGGTCGGGATGATCGTGGACACAAACAGCGGATCATTCATCGCTGCCTCGTGAGATCGCCGGGCGCAGCCCGGACAACGGCGGCTTATGAGAGCCGGACCGCACCGGCATCGCCGGAATCGACCAGGCAATCGGAGCGCCCAGATCGGGGCGAGCCCGGGTCACTGCGGAGATAATGGTCTCGATGCTGCGGCGCATGGTGAGGGTTTCGGTCAGCAGCCGGCTGGCGTTGCCGGCCAGGCGCTCCCGCTCCACATCGTGTTCCAGGTAATACAAAATCGTCTGCGCCAGCCGGTCCAGCGGGGCAGCCGCGTAATGGACTCCGGGCTGGTACTGCGGCACGTGGGGCAGCATCGGTTCCGAGACCACCATCGAGCCGTTCGGCGCAGCCATGCAGATGCGGAGAGAATTCTCATCGTACCAGGTACGCAGCAGGTTCAGGGTGATCTTGGCGCGGTTCAATATCTCGGTCCGCTCCTCATCGAACACGAACGGGTGCTCTTCCCCATCCACCATATAAATGTCTACCCCGTGCCGGTTCAGCTCGGCCCGCAGCCTGTCCAAAGTTTCACTCCGGCGGCGCGTCGCCCGTTTCCCCATCCACAGCACATCGATATCCCGTTCCAGCCCCAGGTCCTCGTACCACAGATGAGAAGAACCGAAGGGCGCCACCAACGCCGGGATACCGCTCCGGCGATAGATCCCCGCGTAGAGAGCGGAGATATCGGCGAACACGTCGATCCATCCTCGGCGCTGGGCGTACAGATAGTCCCCTACATAGCGGAAGCGGATCATCCTCGACTCCAGCCGGGAGAGCAGAGCCCGCTGCGCGATCTGCCCCAGGCGATGAGTGGACCATTCCAGCCGGCCCAGCCAGGATCGGAACTGGCCGGCAAACTTTACCAGCGGCCAGGGCAGCCGCAGATCCGGCAGCCCTTCGGTGTTCCAATAAACGAAAACCGGGCGTTCCTCCCGCTTCTGGCCGGCAAAGCTCTGCGGAATACGCAAGAACTTGCCGAAAGGGCCGAACAGAAAGAAGACATCCGCCTCCCGCGGGACCGGCCCATCCAGATGGAAATAGAACGGCCGGTGGCCTAAGTTCTCGAGCTCGACATAAATTGCTTCGGCGATCCCATTGCCATCCCAGGTGATCGGGATCGCCACACGATATGAATAACGATAGGTGTCCACATTCATACGATTGGGTCCCCCCCATCAATTCTTTCACCGGTCAAGCGCCCTCCGCTCGTTCATCCTTTTGCTCCAGAATCTTTGGTTTCTCTCCCTGAAAACCGGTCACGGAGTTCGAAAGCCGCAGCCGAGGCGGCTTGAACACATAGGATCCCAGCAGCACCAGGGCTGCAAACCCCAACTCCGTAGCCAGGGTGATCAAGTGCCGGAGGCTGAGCCAGCCGTCGGACCAGCGCACACCGTAGAAAAGCTTGAGCGAGGCTTCGAAGCGCTCGGCGCTGAAGGGCCACAAGAGCATGACCCCCCGGGTTTCGAATGTGAAGAAATCCATCAACACGTGCGTCTCGTAGGCGAACAGCGCAGCCCCAAACCAGCGCCAGAAGCCCCCCCAACCAGCCAGCCGCGCCAGCCCCCCGGCGGCGAAGGCGGCCGCCAGGCCGGCAAACAGGCTGTGGGTCGCCTGGTTGTGAAACCCGTGCATATCGCCCAACAGCAAGCCCGGAACCGCATCGAAATCCGGCAGCACCGAGAACAGGATAGCCCCGACCAGCAGCAGCGGGAACGGGCCAAGGCGCGGCTCTTGGGGCCGCGCCTGTCCTGCGCCGGCGGAGGGCCCCTGCCCCTGACCGGATAGGCGGTAAATCACATACCCCATTGCCGAGTGAGCGAGCGGGGATGGCATGCCCTACCCCTCCTCCGGGCTGTTCCGGCCGGCTTCTATGTAAAGCACCCAATCCTCCCGGTCGGGAGCGGTGAACTGGCTGGATCCCTCTGCCGCATGGCTGGAGCCATCGCGCGGGTTGAACCAGACGGCCCGGAACGCCGGGGGCAGATCGGACACCTGCACCGGGCCGCCCTGCTCCAGATAGATGATATAGGCTTCTCCCGGGAGACCCAGGCAATAGGCGGCGGAGACCAGGTCCTCACACGG
The DNA here is from genome assembly GCA_964391195.1 of uncultured Anaerolineaceae bacterium. GTDB lineage: Bacteria > Chloroflexota > Anaerolineae > Anaerolineales > UBA4823 > JAAYXE01. The sequence goes on from CAYMLG010000002.1 coordinate 11,314, forward strand.
CTGCATCCCCGCCAGGTCCACCTGGTAATCTTCCAGGAACTTGCGCGTCAGGCCAATATACTTCATCCCCAGTCGGGCGTCCTCAGACGTCAACACATCCTCCCTATACATGCCGCCATGAAAATAGTTAATATACCCACCGGCGGTCAGCGTGATCCAGGCCTTCTTGCGCCGTCCTGCCGGGTCAACGCTCCCCCCTCCGTCGTTATCGGCGATCAGGGGCCTGTGCAGCGAGTAATTGGCAGCGATTTCCCGGTAAACCGTCTCCGGTTCATTTCCCTTTCCCCCGGCCTGGTCGTGATTGGGGAGATCACGAGGCATGACCAGGTGGCGGGCGAACCCCTGCGCGGCTTCGTACTCGGTCAGGTAATCCGCCAATTGCAGCTCCCAGTCCTCGTTGTAATAGTTCTCGTTGCTGATCTCATAGACAATATTTGGCAGATCGCCAAGCTGGTCGACGACTTCCCGGATAAGCGCCTTCTGGTGCAAGAAAACCGGGTGGTTTGGGTTGTGCCAGTCGCGGCGCGAGGCGGCATTGATCCCGTTGATATTGTTGGCCCCGTTGTAAAAATCGTAAATCATCCCCCATTCGAGCTCATCTTCGTTCGTCCATACCACCGGGCGTTTATTGTGCCAACTGTCGAAGATGACGAGCTGTACGATGATGCCTTTCGAACCGGCATACTCGATCACCTTCCGCCAGTAATCGAAGTAATCCTGGTTAAAAAAAGTCAGATCGAGCTTGGGCCTGCCGTCCGCTGCCAGCCCCGGGCCCGTCCGCTGGTAAACCACCATGGCCTCACCGTAGGGCTGGCCCATATTGAACACGTTGCGGAAGTAGTTGATCCGGTTCTCGGCCAGCAGGTCGATGAACGTGCGGTAATAGCTTTCGTAATCGGTCTGGTCGGCCGTCAGAGCGGCGATATTCGGATAATAGCCCGCCAGGTACCAGGGTTCTCCGTTCAAGGTGAAGCGGCGGGGATCGCGCGGATCGATATGCAGCACCCCCAAATTTTCGGGCGGGATTTCACCGGACGGCGCCGGCAGCCCGGACGTATCCGGGGGGACCGGCCGCCGCGCCTCCACGGGTTCGCCCTGCAAGGCCCGCAGCGAAGCGCAGGCTGCCAGGGCAAACGCCCCCAGCGCAGCCCATACGCCCCGCCTGGAGAACCCCCGATAACCGCTCGCCCGCTTCTGTCTCACCGTCTCATCCAATCTCTGCCCTCAGCAAAATGGGCGGATCAGGGCCCAATAGATGCTGAAGCCGATCTCGCTGAGCGTTTTCAGCACCCGCAGCCGGCTGCCTCTCATCATCAGAGCGGAGGGCAGGTACATCTCTCCGCTCCGCAGCCACTCCCGGTCCCGGCGGACTTTGAGCTTTTGGAACGCCCGGCGTTTGCGAAGCAGGTCCGGCAGGCTGAGGAACGCCGCCAGGTTGCCCCGCAGATACTCCTTCCCGGCCCCTCTCAGGAAGAGCAGCGCTGCCTGGGACAGCTCATAGACCGCGAAGGCCGGCGCAGCCAAAACCATCGTCCGCAGGCTGTACAGCTTCAGAATGTAATACCAGCGGTTGCGCACCTGATAGAACACCCTCGATGTGCCCCGCGGCCGGCTGCGATGATAGACCATCGCCCCCGGAACGTTCAGCACCAGGTAGCCGGCCAGGGTCAGCCGGGCGGTGAAGTCGCCGTCCTCCATATTGAAGAAAAAATCCTCGTCGAAAGCCCCCACCTGCAGCGCTGCCTGGCGGTCGAGCAGCATGGCGCCGCCCCCGCACCCGGAGAAAACCTCGTACACCGGCCGGCGCTCCCCGGGCTCGGGCTTGCGGCGCGGCACCAGCGCACACAAGAAGTGATTCCAGCCGCCGTTGTAATGGTAGACTTCCGGATCACCCGGGTCGATCAGTTCCGGGTGGCAAACGGCCGCCTTCGGCACCAACTGCATCACATACATCAGGCAGCGCAAGGCGTTCTCCTCCATAACGATGTCGTTATCGAGGATCAGCACATGATCGGTTTCCGCCCGCCGTAGGATCTCATTCCTCGCCGCTGCGGCTCCTCGGTTCTTCCCCAGGGAAATGCAGCGGAACTCCGGATGGTGGTCCTCTACCCATTCCCGGCTGCCATCGGTCGAGCCATCATCGACCACCATCACCTCATAGTCAGGGTAATCCAGTTTATACAGGGCCTGCAGCGTAGCCGGCAGCGTTTCCGCGCCATTGTAGTTGATCACCCCAATCGTCACCGGCGGTTGCGGGTTGGCGCACAAGGTCATCTCCATTTTGCCGGGCCCAGGCACCCGGGACAGGCTGACGCTGCCCTCCACAACGGTCCCCCTTAATAGATGTCCACCGTCTTCACCCGGCGCATCAGTTTAAGCATAAAGATATCCAACAGCGTCCGGCGGCCTTTACCGGGCAGGCGGAACAGATAATCGTCTTTCAACCGCGTAATCTCGAAGGGCGAATCCCCGCAGCGGTTGCTGGATTTTCCCGGCAGGCTGAGCCAGAAATTGCTCTCATATCCCACCTCCCGGCTGAGCTCAGTCGCGATCTGGCTGCCGGTCCCCCAGGGATAGCAGAGATGCTTCACCCGTTTCCCAAGCTGCTCCTCCAGCGCGTACCGCGAGCGGTGCAGTTCGATGAGGATTTGCTGGTTCTGATCGCCAGGTGTTTCATAAGTATCCCGGCGCCAGTACGTCTTCTGGGCTTCACGAAAAACCCGCCTGAGTTCCGCCCGCCAGTCCGGCTTTTGGAAAAACCGCGCTCCACCCCGGGCCGCAACCCAGGACACGCACTCCCACCGCACCTGGGGATCGTCCAGATAGCGCTTCCGCCCACTCAACCGCGGCGCCGAACGGTACAACGGCGTGCCCCAGGGCAGATTGTTGGTGTACTCACCGTTGATCTCCGTCCAGGGCACATCCATCATCAGCCCGTTGAGCGCTGAACCCGGATGGTAGAAATCTTCCAATTCAGGGGATATGAAAACCCGCGCGTGGTAGTGAGAGTGGGATTGAATGTCGATCACTCCGCTCTGGTCCATCTCTCGCAGTTGTTCCCAGGCCAGCCAGCCCTTGCCGGGCCGCAGATCGGGTGTCTCCCGCATGAAATGCGGGATCACAAAAGCGACCGCATGATAACCATAGCGCTTCAACAGGGGATAAGCCACCTCATACAGGCTCTTTTCCCCATCATCGAAAGTGAGCAGCACGGCCGGATCTTTCAGGGTAAATTCCCCCTTCAGGTAGTCGAGGAACTCGCCCATGGTCAGCGTCCGGTAACCGTTGTCCTTCAAAAAATCCAATTGAGCTTGAAAACTACCCCGTTCCACGGTGTGGAACATAAAAACAGGAACCTCGCGCAGCAGACGAGGTTTGAATGCTGCCGTGACAAAGGGCGGGTAACTGCCGTTCATGATGCGCCGGATCTCCACCGGCACTTCCTCGGCTGCCCGTCTCATCTTCGTTGAAAAACCGGCATGATTGTTCACAGCCACCCCCGCATCAGATCTCGAAGCAGTTTTTTCTCTTCCACGGTGATCAATTGGAAGCGGATAGGGATCGGATACTCACGGCGCATGAACCAGAACAGCCCCGCCGCCAACATAGAGAACACCACCACATTCGCCATCGCCATCCCATAGGCCCCCCACAGCCAGGCTCCGGCGACGTATGCCGCCAGCCCGGCAGCCAGGGAGGGGAGAAATACCGTCAGGAAGAGCCGGCGCATCGAGGCAAACGTGTTGCTGATGGCGATCAACGGGTGGGCCAGGCTGAAGATCGTGACCGCGGTGGACAGGACCAGCGAGTACCCATAGATCGCATCGACATCAACAGCACCAAACAGGGCCCGGATCAGCAGCCTGCCAAACAGGAAGAAGAAGGCCAGTTGCCCCACGCTCAGCAGGATGTTCGCTTTTGTAAATGTATAGATGGCGTTGAGACGCTCCCGGTCTGTCTGGTAGTTCGACAGCACCACCTGCAAGCTGCGCACCAACTGCCGTGGCAGCAGCAGCAGCAGGCTGGCGACTTTAATCGCAATCGAGTAGTTCCCAATCGCAGCCAGGGTGGCAAAGAACGTCAGGATAGCCGGGTCGATATTCAACAGCGTATCGGCGACCATGCGGTTGAAGTGATCCCAAATCCCATATGAACCCAGAGCGTGTTTGAGCACCCCGATGATCCGCCGGGAGAACACCGGGCGGAAGGCGAACTTCACTGTAAAGACCGTGCCCCAGATCAGTATAGTACCGGCCGAGACGACGATCAGCAGCCATGAAAAGGTATCTAGCGTGGGCGAGAACAGCAGAATCCCGTAAGAGGCCAGCCGGGCGATCAGCACCGCAACGCTGATCTTCGTGGCGAACACCTGCTCCAGTTTGGTGAAGAACACCAGTTTGATCCAATCCTGGAACATGAGGGCGATGAATTCAACGGTTAGGGCCAGATACAGGAAAGCGAGCCCGGGCAGGGCCAGCCCGCTCAGCACGAGCGCGTTCAATACCCCGGCAACCAGGAGCATCACCACCGCCTGGAGGAGCATGAACACCATGTAGGCGGTGAAATGCAGGTTGCGCTCGCCGGCATCATCGGCTATCTGGGGATAATCGCGCAGCAGCACGCGCACCAACCCGTTGTCCAGGTAACCGATCAGGATCATATAGCCGGAGGCGATGCCGACAGCGGCGATATCGGTGGAGGTCAGCAGGCGAACCAGCAGAATAAAACCTACCGTCGTGCCGATCTTGTACGAGATCTGGTCGAAGATCGCAAAGGTGGTGTTGCTGAATATTTTCTTACTGAAGCTCGTGGACTGCGGCTCCATTACAAAATCACAGTTCCTTCTCGATCCTTGCGCTGAGCTCTGCCAGTTGACGGCGACTCCCGTACCCGCGGCTGATCTTTTCCCAATTCGCCTGCGTCTTATTCACCGGGTTGTCCAGCACACTGTTGATGCAGCCGGCGAACTCGTCGATCTCAATCACCTGCAGGTTTTCCAACCCATGCGGGTCGATCCCTTCGATGCCCTTCGGCGTGGTCACCACGTACTTGCCACAAGCCAGGCCCTCGATCGTCTTGATCTTGATCCCCCCTCCGTTGGCGATCGGCACAATCACCACGGTCGCCCGCCGGTATTCCTCCATCAGATCGTCCACAAACCCGGCCGTCTGTAAATTCGGATGGCGGATATCGGCGGGAAAACTCTTCCCCACGCAGCGGAAGATCGCATCGGGGTGCTTTTCCAACACCCCCGGCATGATCCGCTCTCGCAGCAGGTAAGCCCCCTCCCGGTTGCCCGGATTGCGGTAATTACCAACCATCAAGATTACCGGGGGCTGCGCCAGGTCCTCCTCGTAGAATGGGTTGAACTTTTCCTCGTCGAAAGCGCAGGGCAAAGTCAGCAATTTCTCTTCGGGGATCCAGCCGCGGAAGGTCTGTGCGTCCTTTTCTGAGATGGCCACTGTGAACAGCGCATTGGCGCAGGCGGTCCGCTCCACAAAGTACATATAGGGGGCCAGGGGGTAGCGCAGTTTCGACTGCCGGCCGAAATCGAGGTACCGCCGGTATTCAACGTTGTGCGAGTTGTACACGTATGGAACGCCGAACTTGCGCTGCAGCAGGTAGGCATACCACCCGGCCTTCTCGAAGTCGGCAAAGATGAAGTCGACCGGCTGAGTTTCGAGCACTTGCCGGGCTGCTGCGTACAGTTTAGGGCTGTAGAGGAAATACCCCAGCGCCGAATACTCGACCTCGGCACAGCTCGCCAGGCTGCTGCGCAGCGCCTCATTCCGCCCGTCGAGGTGGGGTTCCAGCAGGTGCGCCAGATGCGTATGGTAATGCTCGCTGAAGTATTTCAAGAACAGTTTTCCCCGAGTCGTGGTACCCGTAGCCGAAACAGTCGGATCGAAGGTAGCCAGGTAAAGCACGTGACGTTTTTTCAATATCAACCTCTCTCGCCATCCCCCTATCTGAGGTTCATTTCCGAGCGATACCGGTCATCTCCACCCGGTCCCCGTCCCGGCTCATCTCCGCCGCTTTGGGTGCCCGGTGTGGCTGCAAGCCGGCGTTCCCGTTCAACGTATCCCAATAGGCTGCGGCGATCGCCTCCGAGATCTTCTGGTGCGTGAAGTTCTCCCGCACCCGGTCCAGGCCGCGTTCGCCGAGTTCCCGGCGCAGAGCGCCGTCTTCTACGAGGCGCAGCAACCGGTGGTAGAGGAGATAGGAGTCGTTCGCCGGAACCAGCAAGCCGGCATCTCCCACCACCTCATCGATCGCACCGCTGCTGGCCGCCAGCACCGGCTTGCCACACGCCATCGCTTCGATCAAGACGATGCCGAACTGCTCGACCACATAGCGTTCGGAGATGCTGGGCAGGACGAAGATGTCCGCCAGGCGGTGCGCGTCCGGGATCTGGTGGTAAGGCAGCTTACCAACCAGCCTGACCGAGCTTTCGATCCCCAGCAGCTTCACCCGCTCCTGCAATCTCACCCGCTCGTTGCCATCGCCGACCATGAGCAGCAGCGGATCGAGCCGGCGGACTCTCGGGTCCTGGAGCAGCAGATTGAAAGCGTCCACCAGCGGGTAGACCCCCTTGGGCCAGGTCAGGCGTCCCACAAACAAAATCACCAGCCGGCCGGGCTCGATCCCCAACTTGTGGCGCAGCGCTTCCGAAGGCTCGCCGGGATGGAATCTGTCCAGGTCCACCCCATGCCCGATCACCCGCACCCGCTCGGGCTCGACCCCCTCCCCGATCAACGCCATCTTCGCCCGGTGCGAGCGGGCGATGAACAGATCGGTCTCCTGGCGGACCAGCCGGGCGCGGGCGGCGATGTTCCGGTGGCCCTGGTACCAGTAAGGGTCCAGCATACATTGCACGGAAATCATCTTATAGCCGTGCTTTCGCTTCTTCTCGGCCACCTGCCAGGAGAAGTAGAACGTCTCCTCTTGAGAATGGATCAGGTCGAACTGCGGGAGGAACCGGTCCAGGCCGAGCAGAATTTCCTCGTACCCCAGGAACTTAACAATGTTCGGGATTGCCCGGTGCCCGATGGCGCGTGGAATCCATCCGTTAAGGTAGTCCACACAGCCGAGCTCGGCTTTGGGGATGCGGATCGAATCGACGTCAAAGCGGTGCGACCGCGAATACGCCGCCGTCAGTTCGAACTCGTCCTGCAAGGGCTCCAGGTACTGGGCTTCGAACGGGTTAAGGAAAGACCCCCTCAAATAGCAAATGGTCGGTTTTTCGGTGCTCACAGTCATGACAGGTAAGCCTTCTGCCGGTACCACTCTACGGTGGAAGCCAGCCCATCGGACAGGTTGACTTTCGGTTCGTACCCCAATATCCGCCTGGCTTTGGCAATATTGAACGAGCGGTCCTTGATGAAGAAGTCCAGGCGGCGGGGATACAACGGGGGTTCGAGCCCCAACGGCCGGAAGAGCCCTTCACACAGCCGGGCGGCCAGCATCACCGGCCCCACGGGTATGCTGCGTCTGGGCACAGGCCGCTGCAAGATCCCGGCGATCATCTCTACCAGGCGGGCGATGGTAACCGGCTCCTTCCCACCCAAAATGAAGACCTCTCCCATAGCCGCCTCTTTCTTCGACGCCAGGATCATCCCATCGATCAGGTCGTCCACATAAGTCAGGTGATAAAGGGTGTCTCCGCTGCCGATCATCCAAAAAATCCCCTTTTGGATGCCGCGGAAGAGCTTCAGGAAGCGCGTATCGCCAGGGCCGTAAATCCCCGCCGGGCGGATCACCGTTCCCGGTAAGCCCCGGTTGCGGATGTAATCCAGAGCAATCCGCTCCCCCTCCACTTTCGTCTGCTGGTAGATATCCCCTGGACCGTAGGGCGTGTTTTCATCCGCCGGGGGGTTCTTGATATTCCCGTGCACCCCAACCGTGCTCACATGCACGAAGCGTTTCACCCCCGCCTGCAGGGCGGCTTCCATCAGGCATTGGGTGCCCCGGGCGTGGACGTTGTAGAAGTACGAATCGGGCACGCCCTGGGTGCGATAAACCGCCGCCAGGTGAAAAATGGTGTGCACATCTTGCAGCATGGAAGGGAGGATTTCATCTTGCGCCAGATCGCAGAAAACCGGCTCCACTTTGAGCTCCTGCAATTCTTGCAGGTTGCTCGTCGGGCGCACCATCGCCAGCACAGTCTCCCCCTGCGATACCAATCTGCGCACCAACCGGCCACCGGTAAATCCGCTCGCCCCCGTCACCAGTATTTTGTCGGCCATACTCACCTTTGTTAAAGTTCAGTCCTTTCCATCTTCACAATCACCGGCGAGCCATACCGCGCGGTGATCCCGGTCCGCCGGAAAAACCCCTCCAGCGCTATCGAAACCCGCGCCGCGTTAAGTTTGCGGTGGAATGCCATGGGAAGGAAGAACTGCGGGTAACGGTCCGACAGGTGGAATCCACAAGCTTCGAAAAGCTTTTCCAATTCAGGCAGCCGGAAACTTTGAAAAGGGCGGGTCGTTTTTTCCAGCCCCCTTTTGACTGAAAACAAATAAGGCGCCAATAAGTTTACGCTGTGGATTTCGGAATAATCAAAAATGATCATACCTCGGGCCACGCGAGCCATTTCGCGAATAAAGGCTTCCACGTGATTGAGGTGCGGCAACAGCCGGATACTGACCACCGCCTCGTAGGAGCGATCCTCCACCGGCATATCCAGGAGGTTCCCAACGTGAAACTCGCACTCCCCCCGGTTGATGTATTCCTCGATATTCGTCCTGCAGGCTTCGGAGGATGAGAGCACCGATACGGAGCAGCCGCTGCTGACCAATTCCCCGGTGAGCTGACCGTGTCCACCGCCGACATCCAGAACCGTCGTACCAGGGGCCGGGTTCAGCATGCGCAGCACAGCCTTCCCCTGCACCCGCAAGAACCATGCGCCCACCGCTCCGGAAAACCGGCTGGCATATCGGGCAGAAGAGGTTTCGATATCAGCCGTCTCGGGCCATTCGGGTGCGGGAGAACCTGAACTTACCGTCTCATCGTAGCCATACGGCTGCTGCGCTAAATCGCCAAAACCCTCTGAATGAGCCTCAACATTCCCAACACCCATTTCACCCTACCCCCGTCGCCTACCGCTAAGTCGCTGCCTGATGGATTTAAAGACCCGGCATCCTGGCCCTCCATAAAATGGAACCGGACCCCGCCAGAAAGACTACTATTTTTGTATTACATATAATATAACGTAAGAATATGCCGCCTGTTACAGGAACGGCTCCCGGCCTCCGGTGACCATGATGGTTTGCCCGGTGGTGAACGAAGCCAGGGAGGAGGCCAGGAACAGCACCGCCCGGGCGACGTCCACCGGGGATGCGTTCCTCCCCAACGGCGTATCGTTCTTCATGCCCTGGCGGAACATCTTGGCGATGCCCCGGGTGAGGTCTGTCTCCACCAAGCTGGGCGCTACCAGGTTAACCTGGATATTGTCCCTGGCAAACTCCACTGCCAGGCTGCGGGTCAGCCCGACCAGCCCGCTTTTCGCCACCACATAGCTCGTCTGTCCCAGGGGCGGGGCCTCCACAGCTACCGTGGACAGGTTGATGATCTTCCCTCCGCCCCGTTCGACCATGCCCGGAAGGACGGCCTGGCAGCAGTAGAAAGCTCCGGCGAGCACCACATCCAGGTCTCGCTGCATCTCCTCCCAGGTCAGTTCCAGGAATTTCGAGGGTGTGAAGCTGCGGACAGCGCTGTTCACCAGCACATCCACAGGCCCAAATTCCTGGCGAACCAGTTCCACCATGCGTTCCACCTGATCGCGTTCAGCCACATCGGCCTGGATGGCGATCGCCGTTCCGCCCGCGGTGAGGATCTCCTCCACCACCTGTTCCGCTTCCACCCGGCTGGAGCGGTAGTTGACCACCACCCTGGCCCCGTGCAGCGCCAGCAGCTTGGCAATCGTCTCCCCGATCCCCCGGCTGGCGCCTGTGATCAGGGCCACCTTCTCCTCGAGGCCCAGATCCATTGCTTCTCGCTTCAATTCAAGGATGCCCGGCATCCGCGCCGGAGGCTCGTTCACCCTGGCGTTGAGCCTGCCGTTCGCCATGACCTTGCCCTCCCGGCTGGTGATCGATACCTGCTCCACCAGCGTTTCGGTGGTCGCCGATTTAAAGCGCACTTCCCCCTCCAGATGATACGTCTCGCATAACTCGATGGATGCAGAGAAATCGATCTGGAAATCCATAAAGGTGGCATACCGGCCGGGTAGCCGCATCCCCACCAGCGTGGAGAGCAGGGCTGCTCCCAGCCAGTTTCCAGGCTCCCAGCCGCCCTCCCAACCTTCATCTTCAGCCAGGCCGGCGGCGAGCAGCGCCTCAAGCTGGCGTGCATGGTCGGGGAGCGCCTGGAAATGAAACCCGGCTTTCTCGCCCTTCTCGATCTCATCGATCAGCCGGGTGTCTTCCTCCAATCGATCCAGCACCAACCCCGCCTGGGCCGGTTCCCCGGCTTCGAACCGGTCCTCCGCGAAGTGGTAAGCCAGTTCCAGGGTCCCGGTGGTGTACTCCGCTCCGGTGAGGGCGTTCGCCAGGCGGAAACCGAGCTCGACCCCGTCCCCGAGAACGCCGGTCACCCTGGCTTCCAGGAAAACGCTGTCGCCGGGGAATACGGGCTTCAGGAAGCGGGCCGCCAGCCGCCGCAGCCAGGCGCTGCCATGCAGCGGGCGCGCCAGCCGCAGCGCGCAGAGATACATCACCGGCAGCATGCCGTGGACGACATTACGGCGGAACATCGACCGGCGTCCGAAGTCGGGGTCGGTGTGCAGGGAATTGCCATCCCCGCTGAGCCGGGCGAAACCGGCCACCATGTCCTCCGTGACGGAAAATGACCTCCGCTCTGTCGTTCCCAATTGGGGGATTTCCATCTCGCCTCTCTCGTCCGGGGATAAACTCAACCGCCCTCTTGCTGCACGCTGACCTGTTCCGGGAATGGATAGGGATGGGCGGTGCTCCAGCGGAAGACCTGGTCCTCTTCACAGGAGAACCCCGATCGCTGCCAGAACTCCAGGCAAGGGCGATTTTTGAGGGTTGGCCGGTAAACTGCCAGGACTTCACTCGCGCCCCGTTCTCGGGCGAAATTCACCGCCAGGGAGACCATGGTCTCTTCGATTTTTCTCCCCATCACCCGGCAGCTCAACAGGTAGTCGGTGATGATCGCCCGCTCCCCGGCGAGCTCCACGCCGACGATCCCGGTCAGGCCGGAATCGCCGTACTTATCGGCTACCCGCACCGTCCACAGGCGATGGTTGTCTTGCTCCGCCCATTCCCGCAGTTCCTCGGCGGTCATGCGCCGGGTGGTCAGGTTCATCTGGTTCGTCTTATTGAATAGCTGCGCCGCCCGCGGCAGGTTCGTCTCATTGAGCGGCTCCACCCTGACCTGAATGTCCAGGCTTTTGAGCCATTCATCCAACGAGCCCACCTGCCTTTTCATCGCCGTGCGCTTGCGTTCGGTGACATACATCTTCGTGCGCTCGGCGTCTTCGGCGCTGATCACCGGTGTATCGAAGCAGTCCAGGCTGAGCAGCGCTTTTTTATACAGGGTCTTATCCTCGGGCCAGTCCGGCACCAGCACCTCGGGAAGCATCTCCCGCACCCGCGCCCGCTCGACCGGGTTGTCGTCGATGAACACCACCGACTGCAGGCCCAGGTTCAGTTCCTGCGCCAGATCGACGATATTCTGGGCTTTGTCGCTCCAGTTGATCCGCCAGCCGGCGAAATCATCCTGGCGCAGGACCATCTCCGGATGCCGCTGGATAGCTTCCAGCGCTACCGCCTCATCGTTCTTGCTGGCGATGCCCAGGATGATCCCCCGGCGGGTGAGCGCTTTCAGTGATCGCTGGAAATCGACAAAAGCCTCCCCCACCGGGCTGTGCCCGCCCAGGGATAGGTTCTCCCAACCCTCATCACCGAGGATCCCGCCCCACAGCGTGTCGTCCAGGTCCAGCACGATCAGTTTTTTCGCCTGTCCAGAAAGGGTCCGGATGCCGGCTTTGATATCCCCCACGGCCTGTTTGAACACCTCATTGCTGAAGCCAATCTTGCCCATATACCAGAGCTTGGGGGGATAGGCCTGCCGTCCGGCCGCCTCGATCCAGGGCCGGGCATCGAGCAGGTACAGGTTCCCCGCCGGCTCCAATCGCTCCGCCAGGCGCAGGTTCATCCGCATCAGCAGGTTCGCCAGACCCAGCCCCTCCTTCATGTTGAGCAGCCCGTAACCGCGGTGGTAGCCGGGGAGCGTCCAGGTGGGGATGAAGGCATAGCTCACCCGCTCCTTGATCCCCAGCAGGAGGTCCGCGTACTGGTCGACTTCCTGGAGCGCTTGCTCCACGCCCACCCGTTCGTACTCCAGGGCGGCGGCAAAAGAGCGAACCACGCCTTCCGGCCGGGTCCAGACCACGGCGAAGTCCGGATCCCCGCCCCACATCGCCGGGTCTTCGCCCATCAACGCCTGGTAGACCTGGCCGTAGGGGGCGGACCGGGCCTCGACCATGGGCAGCTCCGGGTCGTTGCTCAGCAGCGCGGCCAGGTTATCGGCGTTGAAGTCTGAGATGACCAGGCCTTTATAGCTGTCTTTGGCCATTCAGCTTTTCCTCCAGCAGGCCGGCGATGTAATCGCCCAAAGTGCCCACGGTGCGGAAAGGGCTTTTCTCCTGTGACATGGCCTTATCGTCCGCCAGGTTCAGGCTCACGCCGAAAGCCTCCTCCAGGTTCATCTCGGTCGCAACGATAAAATTGACCAGCCCGAGCGAGTCGAGCTTGCCCGATATGCCGAGCAGAACCGTATCATTTGATTTTTCCAGCCGCTCCGCCTGCGGGCGAAGCTGGTTAATCTCGTCGATGGCGGCATAGATTACCTGGGTGATACGTTCTCGATCCATTTCTTCCTCTCGGTCTCTTGAAGTTTCGGCATCACGATCGGATGGTTGCGCTGGTGGTCTACGCCTCCCCCCGCGGGAGCATCACCAGCTTTTGGTATGGCGTCACCACGCTGTAGGGAGGGATATCTTCGCGCACGACCGCCCCCGAACCGATCACACTGCCCCGGCCGATACGGACGCCGTCCAAAACATTCACCCCCGCCCCAATCCACACGTCATCCTCGATCACCACCGGACCTTTCGAATACAACCCCTGGTCCATGATGAACTGGTCTCGCCTGTCGATATGATAGCGCCCGCCGCCGATGTAGCACTGCCCGCCGATCATCACCCCTTCTCCGCAGAAAATCCCGGAGACCGAGCTGAGCTGGCATTGACTGCCAACCGAGCACCGGTTCCCCAGGCGGATTGGACCAGTCTTCGCCTGGATGATCGAAGCGCGAGCGATCAGCACCTCATCGCCGATCTGAATCCCCTCTTCACCGGCGCCGCGAGCGTCCAGCAAGCAGTCATCATCGATCCCCACCCGGTCGCCTATCCTGATCTTTCCCGGGTGGCGTAAGGCGATGTTGCGCCCCCAAACCACGCCCGACCCGGCCGATTTGAACAGAGCCGGGTAAAAGATCTTCCGCAGCAGCAGCCCCAACGCGCCGGGCATGGAAGCCAGAAGCGCCATCCGCCACTCGTATCCCAGAAAGGCGAGCAAGCCGGGCTTACCGACGAAAAAGTGGCCGTATTTATCCAGCGCCGAGGTCCCGGTCTCATTGATGTCTTTTAAGACCGGCTCTTTGTGGATCACTTGTTCCTGCCTGGCGACATCCATCTCCACTTCTCCCTCTCCGGCTGCTGTTTTCATAACCAGCCCTGAGCCTCGTACCAGGCGATCGTCCTGCGAATCCCCTCTCGCAGCGATACCTTGGGCTCATATCCCAACTTCTCGCGCGCCTTACGGATCGAGAAAGCGCGGTTGTTCTGAAAAAAACTCACCCGGCGCCTGTACAAGGGGGGCTCGAGGCCCAAAGGCGAGAAGAATGTCTCGGTGAGGTCCGCCAGGGCAAGGACAGGGCCCACCGGCAGGCGCAGACGCGGAGGGGGCACATTCAGCTCTTCAGCGATCATGCGGAACAGCACCCTGAGCGGCACGTACTCATCCCCCCCGATGATGAAGGTCTGGCCGATGGCTTCATCCCGGTCGATCGCCAGCATGAAGCCGTTGACCACATCGTCGATGTACGCCGGTTGGAAATACGCCTCGCCGTCCCCCACCATCACAAAGTAGCCCTTCTTGATCATCGAAAACAGCTTGAGCATGCGTGTGTCGCCCGGGCCAAGCATCGAGATCGGGCGGATCACTGACACAGGCAGTTTTGTCTCGTAATGAAAATCCCACACGCAGCGCTCGCCGGCAAGCTTAGTCTCCTGGTACAGGTCGGTGGGGTTGAAGTCCGTCTTCTCATTCGCCGGGATTTCCTGCACATCGCCATGCACCCCGATCGTCGAACAGTGGATCAGCTTTCTCACACCCTGCTTGAGGCAGGCTTCCAGCACATTCTGTGTGCCCAGCACATTGATGCTGTAAGCCTCGTCCCGATCAGACCCGCCCCGGCGAAAATTGGAAGCCGTATGGATAACGACCTCCATCCCGGCCACCGCCCGGTTCATGAAATCGAGATCACGAATATCCCCCCAGACAATCTCATCCCCGGAGGTGTCTACGTCGCACGCGCTGTTTTCTCTCCCCGCGTGACCCATCACGGCGTGACCCATCACGGCGTGACCCATCACG
>CAYMLG010000002.1:26097-31394 GCA_964391195.1 uncultured Anaerolineaceae bacterium
TTCTCTCCCCGCGTGACCCATCACGGCGTGACCCATCACGGCGTGACCCATCACGCGGACGGTGTCCCCGCGCTCCTTCACGCGTTTAACCAGGTGGCTTCCCAGGAAGCCGCATCCCCCGGTGACCAACACTTTCATCCTGTGTGCTCCAAATTCGAATAAGTCCTGGTCAGCGGATCAGCGCCAGCTCTTCTTCGCCTCTGCCGTTGCGGTTTAAGGCCGGGTTTTCTTTTTTTGACTGCGCCCTGGCGATCATCATATACCCGCTGGTGAAGAACAGAAGGCGGTCGAGCTGCGCGAAAAACCACACGACCGGGTAGATCAGCGAATACAGGCGAAACATTTTTTCGTTCGCCTTCAAGTCCTCGCCGGTGACCACCAGCCCTTTGCGGGAGGTGGCCCAGCCCTTTGCCTTTTTTCTCTCCTGCAGTTTCGATACCGCGAAGACGATGATGGTATCGATCAGTTCGGAGAAGAACTTTGAATAAGTCCGGTGGCGCTGCAGTTCGAAGTGGTCCCCGAACAACCGCTGCAAGCTGTCGATGGTGTAGCCGGGCCGCAAGTGCCCGTGTTTTTCATCGGTCTGCCCGATCGCCTGCCGGAAGCGGCGGAGCAAGGTGTCCCGCTCGTGCGGCACGTTGACGATCAGTAAGCCGTCCGGTTTGAGGATGCGATATAACTCGCGCACAAATCCCCGGTCATCGGGGATGTGTTCCAGGAAGTCGATGATCACGATGCAGTCGAATTCATCCGCTTCGAACGGCGTCCTCCCCCCATCGATCTGATGCACATCGCTTCCCACCAGGGTGCGAATGGCGCTGACCACCTCCGCCTCCAGGTCGGCGCTCGTCCACTCCCCGCCTCGCTGGCGGAGCAGGTAGCTGATCACGCCATTATCCCCGCCGATATCCAGGCATTTCAAACCGGCGGTGGCGCCGAGCATGCCGGTGATCTCCCGGTACTTGCGCTGTTTCAGCACCGACCGGCGGAACAAACGCAGAGGCAGTTCTTGCTTCATCATCGCTCCCCCCTCTGGCCCTGGTCCCAGGCAAAGACCGCCCGCACTTCATCCAGCTCCTGGTTTTTCCGGGCGGAATCCCACCCCAGTTCGTCGCCCAGATAGCGCGCCGCCTCTTCCAGGATCGCCTCACCGGGGTGCCCTGCCGTGCCCAGGCCGGCCCGGCGGAAGACGAAATCGCTCAGCTTCACCGCCATCTCTTCTCCGGCCGCGTAGCGCGCTTGAGCCCGCAGCAGGGCTTGCTTCGGGGCAAGCGCGGCTGCGCCGCTGTCACGGGTATCGAAGAACTGGAGCACTTCTGTGTATATACTGCCGTAGTTGTACACCAGGTCCCGCACCTGGTCCGGCTCGAGGTGGCAGGGTTCGGCCTGGATCACGTCGTACAGGAACTCTGCAAAACGAGAGATTTCGCCCCCCGGCAGCGGCCGGCCGGCCGAGACCGAAGGAGATCCGTCCATCTCCCAGCGCCTGAAGACCAGATCCAGCGTTTCCTGGGCGACCCGCCGGGCCGTGGTAAATTTCACGCCCACGACCGAGAGCAGGCCATCGATCCCCTCCTGGCGGTGGTCGATAATCCGGTAGCGGCGGTCCAACCGCACCGGGCCGGGCCCACCGTCCGCCGGAAGCAGCCCCACATGCACGTAACTCACATCTTCCAGGGTGAGCTTTGCGGCAGGATAGGCTTCGTTGATCAGCCGCAGAAACTCCGCCACTTCTTCTTCGTCGACCCACGGTCCTGCTGCGCTCCACTGCTGCGGGCTGGCGGCGAACGGGCGGTACATTGTCCCCACCATGGAGACCCCCCGCCAGGGCACCACGAACAGGTAGCTCTTCCGCCGCCTGGCCAGAGCACCCGAGTCTTCGTATCCGTTCCGCCCCGGAATCCCCACCGCGGTCTCTGTGGAAAACAGCGGGCGGCGCAGCACCAGGTTGATCGCCTTCGCCAGGCCGTGTCCTGCCGCCGGGGCGTGGCCTGCAAGCAGGCCGTTCACCTGCCCCACCCAGGGCCCGGCCGTGTTGATCACCAGGCGGGCGCGCACTTCGTACTCGTCCCCACTCAAGCGATCCACCACCCGCGCCCCGCTCACCCGCCCCCCCCGCTGCAAGAACCCTGTGACCTGCGCGTAGTTGGCCAGGTCAGCCCCCGCCTCGCCGGCCGCCTGCAAATAGGCCAGCACCAGCCGTTCCGGATTGTGCGCCAGGGCGTCCGAGAAGAGGGCGCCACCGGTCAACCCCTCTCGTTCCAAACCCGGCGCCAGCCCCAGGCAATCCCTGGCCGAGAGCATCCGCCCCGGGGGGATCTGCTTCTGCGGGTCTTCGAGCGCCCCCCGGCCGGAGGTGAGCAGATCGTTCAGCTTCAGCGCCAGGGTCAGCGCCTCGCGGCCCTTCAGCCCGTGCCCGTATGCCGGCACCAACACCGGCAAGGGGTGGACCAGGTGAGGGGCAATCCGCATCAAAATCCGCCGCTCCTGAGCCGATTCGCGCACCCGCCGCAGGTCGGCATGCTGCAAATAGCGAAAGCCCCCGTGGATAATCTTCAAGCTGTTGGCCGAGGTCGCCGAACAGAAATCTGCCTTCTCCACCAGCGCCGTGCGCAGTCCGCGCGATGCCGCTTCCCAGGCGGTAGCCGCGCCATAAATTCCCCCGCCAACGATGAGCACATCGTACTCAGACCGGGTTTGTGCGTCAAGGTCCCGCTTCACCCAGAATTATCCGTACATCTCTTTCTTGGACCTGTTCCCGTTGAGTGGGAACAGGTCCAACCGGCGGTCCGCTTCCAGGCTGTGGGCGTCGATCCATTCGTAAAGCGCAAACAAGCTATCGCAGAAGGCTTTGTAGGTGTGGCGCTCGGCGACCAGCTTCTTCCCGGCCAGCCCGATCCGCTGGCGCAGTTCTTTATCCTCCACCAGCTTCAGCACACCGCGTGAGAAATCAGACGGCTGCGGTTGGGCCAACACCGCCACTTGCGAGTTGAGCACCTGGGTATGGGTGGGCAGATCGGTCGCCAGCAGCGGCTTGCCGCTGTCGAGATACGAATAGACCTTCATCGGGGTGTTGTTGCCCCGGATGCGGGGTGAAACCAGGATATCCGCCTGGGCCAGGTAATCCGCCAGGCGCTCCACCGGCTTGGGCCCCAGGAAATGCACCCGAGCTGCGATACCCAGGTCTGCAGCTTTCTTCTGATAGCGAGCGATATCTCCGGCTGACCCGCCGATGATCACCAGGGTGGCCCGCGCCGCGCGCTGCAGCGCCAGGGCGAAACTTTCCAGCAGCAGGTCAATCCCCTGGTAGGGCTCCAGATTGCCGACGTACATCATCAGCGCGCCTTCAATGTTCAACTTCTCCCGCAGATTTTCTTCCGGCGGCCCGTTGGGCGGCGTCAGCAGCGAAACATCGTGCAAGATCATCACCTTATTCGGGCGGAACTTCTGGATATCATCGCTCAGCGCCTCACAGACCGGCACCACCGCCAGGGCATTGCGGATCGCGAGTCCCTCGAAATAGGTGAGGATCGAGCAGAATGGTGTGAACAGCCGCGGATAGCGGTCCACCATCTGTTGCACCAGGCTGGAGTCCATATCGTAGACGTACTGGATCCCGAACACGGCCTTCAGGATCATGGCGATGAACACCGCCTCTTCGACTGCGTGCACCACCTGATAGCGCTTACGGAGCACGAAGGGCAGCACCGTCAAAAACATCAGGAAATCATAGAGCACCTTGCGCCAGGAAAAACCCGGCGTCACCCCGCGGATCAGCGGCGCCTTTGGAATGCGGTAGATCTTTACCCCCGGGTAATCGACGTCTTTCCCGAATGGATAGGTCAGGACGTCAACCTGGTCCCCCCGCCGGGAGAAGGTTTTCAGCAGCAAGTCGACTACGATGGGCGTCCCTCGCTCTGTATAGAATGGCTGGGGAGCCAACAATAAAATTTTCATCTTTCCACCCTCCTCGAACACCGTCAAACCATGATTACCGGAAGCACACGACTTGCTGGCGGCTATACTTGCCTGGCCAGGCGCCGCTTTCCAATGAGAACCTGTCAAATGAGAGAAACCCCCCGGCTGGCCTTTATCGATGCCGCTCACCCCCACGCCGGATCGTATCCACTAATTTGGATATGTTATATCTATTAACGACCGCTCGGCTGCAGTTGTTACACCGGCCCCCGGCCCGACCTCACTCCTCGACCGGCCGCCCGCTCTGCTCCAGGATGCTGCTCGGTTCCAGGATCTCCCGCACGGTATAGATGGGTTTGCCCTGCGTCTCATGATAGGTGCGCACCAGCAGTTCCCCCAGCAGACCCATGATAATCAACTGCACCCCAAGCATCACCAACAGCACCACCAGGAGGATGATCGGCCGGTTGCTCAAGGGTTGGCTGAAGAACAGGCGCTGTATGGTGAGGTACAGGCCGAGCAGCGTGCCGCTCCCCAGGCTGAGCATGCCCCACATCCCGAAGATCTGCAGCGGGCGGGTGGCATAATCGAGCAAGAACTTGACCGTGATCAGGTCCAGGATCACCCGCAAGGTGCGGCCAAGCCCGTACTTGGACACGCCGAACTGTCGCGGCCGGTGATTGACCGGCACCTCCGCCACCTGGATCCCGATCCAACTCGCCAGCGCGGGGATAAAGCGGTGCATTTCTCCGTACAGTTGCACGTTCTTCACCACATCCCGGTGATACGCCTTGAGCGAACAACCGTAGTCGTGCAGCTTCACCCCCGTCACCCGGGAGATGAGCGCATTGGCGATAATCGAAGGGACACGCCGGGTGAGGAAGCGGTCTTTGCGGTTCACGCGCCAGCCGCTCACCACATCGTACCCTTCTTCCATCTTTTGCAGCAGCAGGCCGATATCCCGAGGATCGTTCTGCAGGTCGGCATCCATCGTCACGATCACCTCGCCTCGGGCCAGGTGAAAACCGGCGGAGAAGGCGGCCGTCTGCCCGAAGTTGCGCCGGAAGCGCACCGCCCACACCCGAGGGTCTTGCCTGGCGAACTCCCGCAGCAAGGCGAAGCTGCCATCGGTGCTCCCGTCATCGATAAAGATCATCTCGCTCTTGCGGTCCAGCGCATCGAGCGCCTCCGACAACTGCCGGTACAGCAAGGGCAGGTTGTCCTTCTCGTTCAACAGCGGAATAACGATCGATACATCGATCCGCTCGTCCACCGGCTCCTCCCCTTCCCAGGGACTGTGAGCCCGGTAAGTCAACCAGTTCAGTATCGGATTCTGCTTCAACATAATACCTGCCCTCCTTCCATACCGTTATAAAAAT
>CAYMLG010000002.1:31494-101831 GCA_964391195.1 uncultured Anaerolineaceae bacterium
TATCGGATTCTGCTTCAACATAATACCTGCCCTCCTTCCATACCGTTATAAAAATCAGCCCTCAACCTGCTCACGATCCGCGGCCTCTTCCCGGATCATCCGTTCCAGAGCCAACAGCCCGCCCAGGAAGACCCAGCCCAGCACGCTGGCCCGGAAGCCGCTCAAACCAATATTGTAGATAAAGGGGAAGAACCAATCGCCGAGCATCCCGGCGATCAGCATCGCCCCCAACCCGCCCAGCGCTCCGTAAACGTAAGCCCGCGCAAAGCCATCCGGAACCTGGTCGCGCAGCTTCATCCCCAGCCACCCGATCTCGAACGCCAACCACAGGAAAGCCAGCAGCCCGAGGATGCCCACCTGGGCGATCAGGTCCACATAATTATTGTGAGAATTGAACTGGACGAAATAGCCCAGGATCGGGTAAAGGGGCGTGTACCAGTAATAATTCGCCGGCCCCAGTCCGAGCAGGGGGTTCACCCGCACGATCTGCCCCACGATCTTCCACGCCTCCAGGCGGGTCATCAAGCTGTAGGTGTTATCGCCGGCATACAATAACCGGCGGATACTGTCGGCCTTGAGGGCCAGCGATCCGGCCCCGATGAACAGGGAAAACCAGGCCCACCGGGAGCCGCTCACCACCAGGATGATGGCAATCGCCGCACCTGCCGGCAGCCAGCCGGAGGTCCAGCTTGCAAACAACACCAGGCTTACATACACCGTCCCGGCCAGGACGGCCAGCAGGGCAGCCCGGGCCAATGGCTTCAAGCGGTGGTTGAACACCGCCTGGCTGAACGACAGCGCAGCCATCCAGATCCAGAACACACTGTTATCGTAAACCCCGCGTTGGAGGATCCGGTCGGAGAGCAGCGTAATCGCCGGGAGGAACTGGCCGGCGATCTGCCCGAACACGTACAGCGAGCCGAGCCCCAGGTACAGCCACACCATCCATTCCAGCACCCGCAGGGAACGCAGTTGGTTGGCGGTGACGATGAAGGCAGCGGCCGAGAGCCAGAACACGGCCAGCCCCCCGGCCTGGGCGAGCAGGCTCGCCTGGCTGGCAAACGTGAACCAGGGCAGCTGCCCCACCAGGAAGGCCAGGGTGGCAAACACACCCAGGATCACGAACGGCAGCACCGGCCGGGATACGAACAACCAGCCAGGGCGCTTGGTGGCGATACCGTCGAACAGCCACAATCCCGTGATACCCATCACCATCAAGATGGCAAAATTGATGCTGGTCTGCGTCCCGGTGCCAATGGCAAAGGGCACGACCAGGGAACCACCGACCAGGGCCACCAACCCGGCCATCGGCCAGCGCAGCAGCACAAGAGCAGCAACCAGGGCCGGGAAGAGCAGGATGAGCCTTTCGCTGAAGATCTCCAGGGGATTGATCATCTCCCCGGCTCGCACCGCAAAGAAGACCGCCACCAGGAACACCCCAACGATCACCCCAAACCGCAGCCAGCGTATCTGGCCCCGCGGCGTCGCCGGATCGGGGACCAATCCGAACAGGATTTTATTCACCATACCCATATCGTTCGCTTTCCAGATCCACCCGCCGGACTAACGAATGGTCTCTTTGACTTCCACCACCCGTTTGGTATCGACCGCAGCTTTGGACGAGGGTCTCGCCACCTTTTGCACCAGTTTCAAAAAGCGGGGCATGATCACTTTCCACGAATATCGCTGGCAAACCAGTTCGAAGGCGTTTTCGCTCAACCGGCGGCGCAGCCTCGCATCCTTCAGCAGGCGCACGGTGGCCGCAGCGTACTCCTCGGGCGTATCGGCGATCAGCAAGTGCTGCTCGTGCCGGGCGTCGATCCCCTCGATCCCCTTGCTGGTGGCGATCACCGGCGTACCCATGGCCATCGCCTCCAGGATTTTCAGCCGGGTCCCGCCGCCGGATTGGATCGGCGCCAGGCTGGCCCACGAGCCCGCAATCATGGGCCGCACGTCCGGCACAAACCCGGTGCGAGTTACACCGGTTTCGTCCGGGAGCGGCAGCTCATCGTGGTTCCCGGTGATCAGCAGGTGGACCTGCGGGATGCGCCTGCGCACTTGCGGGTAGACTTCCTTCAAGAACCAGCGCATCGCTTCGTAATTCGGGCGATAGGTGAATGAACCGGTGAAGATGAGCGTGTCTCGCTGCGGGTCTTTTTCGACCCCCAGGTAATCTTCCAGGCTGACCCCGTTCGGCACGATTTTTACCGGCCCATAGTCGGGCGCCATCTGGGCCAACAGGCGCTGCTCCCCCTTGGAGACCACCGTGCAGGCATCGAACCGCTTGAGCAGTCGCTGATAATACATCCGCAGCTTCAAATTGGTGAGCTCGTGCCGCATCCTCAGCACGGGGTTGTTTGCCCGGTCCACATTGTCCTTGAACACCCCGATTTCGACCTCATCGAAGATGGCCGGGATGCCGGGCAAATTCTGCAGATAGTCGGCGGTGTACCATTGAGAGGCAATCGCCAGGTCGTATTCGCCGCCGGACAGCTCGGCTTGCAAGCAGGCTTCCACTTCCGGCATATAGCGGTCAACCAGCACCCGCGGCTTGGTGTGGAACAGGCCCAGCAAAGCCCGCATGCTGCTGGCGCGATAGGCCCGGACTGGAATGACGATCACTTTCCGGCACAGCCGGTTCAACGCCCGCGGCAGCGTTTGCCCTTCACAGTCGGAGAAGGAGATCAGGGTGACCTCGTGTTCTCTTGCCAGCCCGCGAAGCAGGTTGTAGATGCGCAGCTTGGAACCGTTGTTCGGCGGGTACGGGAACCAGGCGGAGAGGAATAGGATCTTCATCGCTTATGCCTCCACCCTTTCCCGCAGCGACAGCAGGTAGGCTTCGATCTCCTCGACCATACGCCGGGTGTCATAGCGGTGCACGGCCTCTTCCTGCCCGCTGGCAATCAGGCGCTCCGCCAGTGAAGGATTGCTCTGCAAATGCAGGATCTGGGCCGCCAGCGTCCGGGCGTCACCGGGCGGGAAAACCAGCGCATTTTCACCATCCTTGAGTATCTCCCCGGCCCCACCGGTTGCCGTGCCGATCACCACCATCCCCGAAGCCAGGGCCTCCACCAGCACCCGGCCAAACGGCTCCTGCCAGGTTGAGGTGAACAGGTACACATCGAACAGCCGGTACAGCTCCGGCATCACCCCCGGAGAGACCGGCGGCAAGAAGGCGATGAACTTGCCGAGCCCCTGCTTCTCAACCCGCTCCTGCAGGCGCGCTACATAAGCCCGCTCGCCAGAGCCGGCGATGGTCAGGCGCATCCCGCCCATCTCCCCTCTGCGGACCAGGATTTCGATCGCCTCGATCGCAGTCTCCACCCCTTTTTCCGGCGATATCCGCCCGGCGTACAGCAGTTTGAGGGGCTCAGCCGGTCCCAGGCGGCTGCTGCCGCCGGGCTGAGGGTTGAAAAACCGTTCTGTGTCCACCGCCCCGGCGATCACCTCCCCCTGCCTGAAGGGCACCCCCCGCCGCCGGTACTCCTCGAGCAAGTACTGGCTGGGGAAAAGCGCCCGGGCAAATTCGAGCCTCACCGGCGCCTCGTTTTCCAACACCTTTCGGGCCACCGGCTTGAGCAGCGTCTTCGGCAGCCAGCTCATCCAATTCTGCGCCGGGGCATCCCAATAGAACTGGTGCTGGCTGGGCAGAGTGGGCCAGTAGTCGCCCAGGTAATACACCACCCCGTCCGGCAGCAGCGCCTCCGCCATCGCAGCCAGCGAGCGGTGGAGGTTCCACATCCCCCAGATCATGATCGCCTCGGGCTGCGCCTCGGCGAAAGTCTGCCGCAAGCACTCCAGGTTTTCTTGCTCGTCCACCTGGCGCCTGGTGAAGAAGTTCAGGCTGTGAACCCGGGTGCCGAACTCCATCTCCATGTGCAGCCGGCGCCGGATCCAGCCCGGCTCGTCCAGGGCGTCATACCGGCGGCTGCTGTGAGTGGTCAGCACCGTCACTTCATGCCCCCTGGCCCGCAGGCCCTCTGCAGTTTCTCTGCACCACTGCTCGTAACCGCCGTGACTTTCAGGTGGGAATAGGTTCGAAAGGAATAGTATCCGCATAAAGGTACCTGTAAAGACCAGCATCTATATGAAATCAACCTGGGCTACGCATGCTCAGGTTGTGGTTCATCCTCATCCTGGGGCTGGCTGAGCGGGACACAGCCGGCTGCCGCTTTTGCCAGATGCTCTTCGATCTCATCGATCATCCGCTGCAGATCGAAACGCTCCTCCACGATCCGGCGCCCATTCCGGGCCAAAGCCTTCATCAAACCGGCATCCTGGTCCAGGCGCAGCAGTTGTTCCGCAAGCTGCTGTGCGTCCTCCGGATCGAAGGTCAGCCCGGTCTGCCCCTCTTCCAAAATCTCCGGCGTCCCCCCGGTGAGCGTCCCTACCACCACCAGCCCCGAGGCCATCGCTTCCTGCATCATGCGCGCCAGGGGCTCCTCCCAGATCGAAGGGAACACGAGCACGTCGAACTTACGCAGCAGCACCGGCATCTCTTCCCGCGGCACCCGCGGCCAGAAGCGCACCAGTTCTTCCAGGCCGCCCTCTGCCACCTGGCGGCGCAGTCCCGCTTCGTAATCCGGATGGCCGGACCCAACGATGGTGAGCGTTATCCGTTCGCCGGCCCCCATCTGCTTCAGGCGCCTCATCGCCCCGATCGCGGTGTGCACGCCCTTGTGCGGCGCCAGGCTCCCCGCATACAGGACCGACAGGCGAGACCGGCCGGTTTGCCCCATATCCCCCGGGGTAAAGCGATCGACCTCCACCCCGTTGTAAACCACCTGCATATTCTCGGAGGGGATACCGGCCCGCCCGGCCAACTCGTCGCGCACGGCCCGGCTGACGGTGAGCACCCGCTCGAACTTGAGCGGGAAGGACTGCTCTTCGCTTTCGATCATGTCTAGCGCTACCGGCCTCAGCAGCCCTTTGAGCGCCCGCTTCAACGGGCTGCGGGCCGGCTCATCCCAATAGAGGCGGTGCACGCTCGGCGCATGCGGCCAGTCGTTTGCAACGTAGTACACCACCTGGCCCGGGCAAAGCTGCTCGGCCAGCCAGGCCACCCCCCGGGTCAGGTTCCACATGACGTGGATAAAGATCACCTCCGGGCGGAATTCTTCGATCGTCCTGCGGGTGACCGACAGGTTGTGCTGTACCTGCGACCGGTGTTTGAGAAAGAAATCTTGCGGGCTGTAACGCACCAGGTTGCTCTCCAGGTGCAGCACCCGGCGGACATCCTCACGCTGCAGCGGCGTTTCCCCGACCTTATACATGCTGGTCAGCACCTGGGTCGTGTGGCCACGCGCCTGCAAATGGCTGTTGATATCCTGGACGAGCTGTTCCCAGCCTCCGATCACATAGGGCGGGTAGAAGGCGGTGATGAAAAGGATCCGCATACGCCGTCTCTACTTGTTCAACAGGCTTGCCCGCAGCCGTTCGAAGAGCCCCAGGGTCTCCTGGACCGGCTCGTCGGGTTGGGGCAGCGGCAGGCGATCCACGCGGTATTCGTAACCCAGGCGTTCCGCCATCGGGGCCACTTCCGCCTCGAACTCGCCCTTTTCCTCATCCGTCCAATCGGCTATCGTTCGCACTCCGGAAAATGCGTTCGGTCTGCGCCTCCGCAGCGCATCGAAGGTCTCTCGGGAAATGGTGACGGTGAACCCCAAGAACCGGGTCACTTCAAGATACCGCTCGTAATCGAGCTGCTCGATCTGTTCGATGCGCCAATGGCCGGCCGGGATCTGCTCGAACTGCTCCAGGATGCGTTCGTTCATCGCGTTCCAGTACCAGGCCAGCTTGCCCACCCGCGTCATCCGGTTCCACCGGCGGAACTTCTCCCCGGAAGGCATAACGCGCGCCAACACATGGTGGAAGAATTCGTTCGCCTGGTAGCCGGGCGCCAGGTGGGGATCCTTGCGGACGGCGGGCGTCTCGTACCAGCCCTTGCGATAGAAAGAGTTCACCATTCGCTCAGGGCTGCGCACGAGTAGGAGGAACCTGGCGCCAAAACGCTCGTAGAGTTGTTGGACTGAGATCGACAGATAGGCGCTCGCTTCGAAAGAATAGGCATGTGTCTCCAGGTCCCTGGCAATTTCGATTTCTATCTGATGCAGGAAACCCTCGCTGTCCACCGGCAGCCCGTACCACTGCGTATACCGGTGAAAGGTTTCGTTAAATGGGTTGCGTTCATGGGTAGCCGCCACGTGCGCTTCCAACCCGGCCGCGTGCGCCATGAATTTGGTCCCGCAGCGGCCAGTGCCTACTGCAAAACCGACTCTCCCCAAATAAGGTGATAGGTGTACCAATAAAATAACTTCCTGTCTCCCCCACACCATCAAACCCCCATTTCAAAAGGAAAAAACCTACCTGCGGCGAAACCGCCGCAGCCGATCCAGGGCCGCCTGCCCCAGAAAGGATTTCAGCATACAGCCCAAAACCTGGCGGTCCAGCCACCAGGCCGGGCGGCGCTGCACAGCCCGCAGGAGATAACCGCGGCTGAGACGCAGTTCCCCGGCGTTATAGGCTGCGAGGCCCAAAGCCCGGTAGGCGGCGGCCTCTGTTTCCTTACGGAGCTGCGCGGCGGGCCCAAATGAGCCCGGGAGAGCGCGGCGTATAGCCTCCAGCAGCGCTTTACCGTTCCGCTTCAGGTCCGGGCCGGTGTGCGCCCCGCGCCAACCCAGGGGCTGTGCCCCCAGGGCCAGCTCGTAGAAGAACAGGCTGTCTTCCACCAGGGTCGGATCGCAGCGCAGCGCCTGCCCCAGGTTGCGACTGGCTGCCCCCCAATCGCCACAGTACTGGAGCGAAGAGAGGGCGTGGTAGCGGTACATCCCCCCGAAGGCGCGGCGCTTATCCTCCGGCCAGGTGGCGGGATCGCCATCTTCCTCCCCGAACAGCTTGGTAACCATGGCTCGCGCTGCGCGCTGCCCCCCGCTCGGGTCGGTCGACAGGCTGCTGTCGTGCAACCGATAGCGAACCAGGCGTTCATCCGTGCCGGCAAACCGGGCGCCAGACCGCAGCATACGCAGCCACAGCTCCCAATCTTGCAGACGGCGGAAGTCCGTGTCGAACAACCCCGCCTGTTCCACAGCTTCCCGGCGCATCAAAATCGTGCTGGGCACCAGGAAGTTGTAGCGCAGCAGAGTGGCATACATTTCCTCGGGCGGCAGGACGATTGCATCCGGCTTTTGGGGCAGGTCCTGGTCATCCGGGCCGATATATTCCACCGCGCAGTAATAGACCACTGCCTCGGGGTGCGCCTCTGCCAGGCCGACCATGCGCTCCAGGTAGCCCGGCAGCCACTCGTCATCGCTGTCCAGCAGCGCCACCAGTTCTCCCCGGGCATGGCGGATGCCGGTGTTGCGAGCCCCGGCCAGGCCCTGATTTTCCTGGCGGATACAGAGCACGTTCGGGCCGAAACCCTGCGCCACCTCGGGGGTTGTGTCGGTCGAGCCGTCATCCACCACCAGGATTTCGTAATCCCGGTAGCGCTGTTCCAGCACGCTGCGGATCGCGCCTCCCAGGTATTGGGCCTGGTTGTACGCCGGGATCACAACCGACACATGGGGGATCCGCCTGACCGACTCAGGTAATTCCCATTTGGCCGCCTTCGCCGCAGAATTTTCGCCGAGGCCCATTCAGACGCCTCCCGCGGGAATTCCCCCATAGAAAATCGTCTCCAGGTCCTGCGCTGTCCGCCCCCAGGAGTGGCGCTTCAGGGCCTGCCTCCGGGCGGCTTCACCCAGCGCGCGGCGCAGCTCGGCCTGGTCGAGCAGGCGGGCCAGGGCCTGGCGCAGCGCCTCGGGTTCATCCGGCGGCACCAGCAGCGCATTTTCCCCATCGGTCAGGATCGCCTGCAGGTTCGGCACACGGGGGGCGACGATAGCCTTCCCGGCGGCCATGTATTCGAACAGCTTCAGGGGGCTTTGCGAGATGGAGGCGGGCGAGACCCGGGGGTTCACCACCGCCACTTCGGCGGCGCTCAATAGGGCAGCCACCTCTTCGTGCGGCACAGCCCCGGTGAAGATCACCTGTTCGCCCAGATCCAGGCGGCGGGCTTGCGCTTCCAGCGCTTTGCGCTCCGGCCCGTCGCCCACGAAAACCAGGCGCGCCTGCGGGTGGGACCCGGCCAGGCGGCTGAACGCCTCCACCAACAAATCCAATCCGTGCCAGGGTTTAAAACTGCCCACGAACATGATCGCCGGATGGCCGTTCAATCCGTAACGCTCGCTCAGCGCCCCGCCGCCGCTGGCCCGGGAGAATACCTCCACCTTGGCTCCATTGGGGACGGTTACCACCTGGTCCGCAGGGATACGCCAGCGGTGGAGGACCTTCTCGCGCAGCACTTCGCTCACCGTCACCACACGGGCCGCCCGGCGGAACATCCAGCGGGTCACCCAATGGATCGCTTTCCACTGCAGCGGGGATAACTCGATCTTTAATTGGGCGTATTCTTCCACCAGGTCGCCGTTCACTTCGTAGACCAGGGGCAGGCCCATGCGCTGCGCGGCCAGCAGCGCCCCATAGCTGTTGAGCCAGAACCGCTCATAGAACAGGTCGTACCCCTGGAAAGCGACCTCGACAGCCTGCGAAAACCGGTAGCTCTCGAAATAATTCAGGTAAGGCAGCCTCAAACGGCTCTGCGCCCCCCGCACCGGCCGCTCGATCAACCGCAACAGAGGGGGTAGGGGCCTGGCCTGTACCGGATGCCAGGTCTCCAGGTCATCTGAGTAGCTCGGCAGGCCCCGCTGCAGGGCGAGCACCCGCACCTGGTGGGAGCGTGCTTCCAGGGCGCGCACAACGGCCTGGATGTGGAGCGCTGTCGCCGACACCGGAGACAGGTCCGCCGCCTCGTACTGCCACACGTAACCGATTTTCAAAGGTCTGCCCGCTGTAACGATCACTCCCCTTGGCCTCAGGCGTTCACCGGCGGCCCTCCGGCCGCATCTTCGAGCACTGCCCGGATCTGCTGTTTAATGATCTCGAGATCGAAATGGCTGCAGGCCCGGTGGCGCATTTTCTCCTGCACCTGGCGCTGCTCCGCCTCGCTCTTACTGGCATACGCCAGGATTTTTTCGATCAATTCCCGGTCCGTCAGGTATAACTGTTCTTCCGGCAGAAGCTGGTCCGCCCCATCCCAGTGATGGGAGAGGACATAGCGGCCGCTCGCCATGGCCTCCATCGGCGCCACTTGCAAGCCTTCCGAATAACTGTTGGAGACGAATATATCGATATTGTGGTACCAGCAGGCGGCGTCGCTCACATCCCCATAGAAGATCACCTTGTCGCCCAGATTCAGCTTGCGCACCAGGCTGCGGAGCGCATCGTTGTAATCCTCGTGCTTGTTCCCCCCACCGCCGATGTGCAGGCGGAAGCCGGGATGCTGGCTGTCCAATTCGGCGAAAGCCAGGATCAGTTCGTACACCCGTTTGCGCGGCCCCATAAAGCACAGCGTCCCGATGTCACCGTTGAAGGGCCGGTAGAACGGCTGGAACTGGCTGGTGTCCACGCTCTCCGTCACGACAACCGTCTTGTGAGCGTGGTCTGGGAAACGCTCGGCGAACTTCTCCTGCATCGCCCGGCTGACCAGGATCACCCGGTCTACGTGATCCCAATTCACCTGGTGAACCCAGTTGAACATCTCGTAGCGGTGAATGCGCGTCACAATTCTGGTCGTCTTCGGCATTTGGGTGGCCTTTACTAACAGATCGCTGGCCCACTCGAAGAAGACCACATCCTGGCTCTTCAGGAAGTTCTCCAACTCGCGATTGAACAGATAACGGTTGATGCGGGTGTTGAATATTGGCGCCTTAAACCGCTCGTATGCAAACAGGCGGACCGGATAGCGTGCCTGCCAGTCCTCGTAGATTTCTGTAAAGTAGCGCCAGGGGTCTGTGGATACGACCACTCCGACTTTCATGAAGCAAAACCTCCGTCGATCACCCCCAGCACCGACCGGGCAAAGATGGCTAACACACCCTTGTCCGCCAGGCGAGAAGGATCGTTTAGCACCGCCTGCAGCACGCTCCCGGGCACCCGGCGATAATTCTTCCGCTGATAATGGCGAAACGCCCGGCTGAGCGAATAAGCGCTGCTCCAGGCCCGCACTTCCCCCGGGCTGCCGACCTCTTTCAGCATCTGGATCAGCTTGCGGAAAACGCGCTGTGCCCTGCCTGCCCCGAACTCCAACTCTACGCTGCTCAGGTGTTCCGATAACGTGTGCTGGGTGTGCTGATCCAGCCGTGCGCCTAATTCTTTTGCCCGGGCAAAGTGGCTTCGGGCGGACTCTTCCCGGTCCCAGATGAGGTCTCGGATGCCACGCTCCAGGTATCCACGGGCGATTGCCGCAGGGAAGGCCGGCTGTAAGTGTTGGAGCTCTGCCGGCAGCTGGCCGGCGATGGATCGCAAGCGCGGTTCGTGCTCGCCGCCGTCACGGATGGAATTCCACAGCATGAGCTCCACCAACCCCACAATTTGCCGATTGAGTACCCCCGGGTCCAGGCGCAGCGCCTCCTGCAGCAGGCGCTGCCCCAGCCGGGTTTCTTCTTGGATCAGGGCCTGGATTCCCCAGAAACGATAGTGCCTGGCATAGGCCTGGTCGCGCAGGGCCAGGGCTTCGGGCGGACAGCCGGGGTGCAGGAAGGCGGTATTCAGCGCCCGCAAGTAGGTCTCCATCTTCCCCGGAATATTCTTAAAGACCCGGCCGGTGTGGATCTGCCGGTAGGTGAGCGCCCGGTCCACTCCGCTGAAAAGACAGCCGGCCAGGGCAAGGCGGATATTGAAATTCAAATCTTCGCTGTTCAACACAAAACTTTCATCGAACAGGCCAACTTTGTAAGCCCATTCCCGGCGAATCACCATATCGCTGGGCGTAATGGGGTAATCGAGCAGCAGATCGCCCAAGCCAACCCGGGCCGGGGTGCGCTGCAGGAACAGCGGATTATCGTATGAATCCACCAGGATGCGGTGGTTGTAGCTCACGCCCACCTGCGGGTGGCTCTCCAGAAAAGCCAGGTGCATCTCCAGTTTCTGCGGGTGAAACCGGTCGTCCGCGTCCAGGAAAGCGAAAATCTCCCCCTGTGCGGCCCGGATACCGGTATTGCGCGCCGCAGGAAGGCCGCGGTTCTCCTGGTACAAATACTTCACGCGCGGGTCCGTGTAGCCGGCCACCAGCTCCCGGGTCTGGTCTGTGGAACCGTCATCCACGATCACCAGTTCAAAATCCGGGTAGGTCTGGCCCAGGACGCTTTCCACGGCTTTGCCCAGAAATGGACCATAGTTATAGGTGGGCACGATCACGCTGAATTTCGGTCTTCGCATATCTTCCATTTGGCTCGTTTCAAACGCGAAGCAGAGAGCGGAAAAAGATGGACATCACACCCCGGTTGAACAGGAGGCCCGGATCCTTGATCGCCGCCTTCATCACCAGCCCGGGCACCTGTTGGTAGCGGCCGCGGCGGAAATCTTTGTACGCCCTGGCGATGCTCTGCCACCGGGCAAAGTGGCGCAGGTCTGCCCGGGAGGCGACTTTTCTCAGATAGGGTCCCAAAGCTCGCAGGCGCTCCTCGGCCCTCTGGCGGCCGGCCAGCCATTCATAAGCGGACAGTTGGTCGGCCAGCTTGTCCAGATACAGGCGGTCAGCCCGCGCCTCCAGCCTTGCGGCCGCCTCGAAATGCCGGCGCCCTTCTTCATTACGCCCCCAGATCAAAGCCCGGCCGCCGCACAGCAGGTGCCCCTGGCCGAGGGCGAAATCCTTGTAGCCCTGCAGGCCGGCCAGGCCGGCGGGCAATGCGGCGAAGATGCGCCTCAAGGTTTCCACATGGTCGCCCCCGTCGCGCACGCTGAACCAAACCAGGTAATCCACCAGTTTCGGGGAAATCGCCCCCGATGGTTCGTAGATCAGTTCGGGGGCGAGCCGGGCGACTTCGCTCACATACTCCTGCGCCGCCCCGGTTTCCCCCTGCGCCATGCTCTTGAGAATCCAGTACAGGTATACCTTGGCCTGGGCGCGAGGGCGCAAAGCAAGGACCTGCTCCGGGCAGTCGGGATGTGAGAAGGCCGTCTCCAGTGCCCGCTGCATGGCCTCGATCCGCTCGGGGATGAGGGTGAACTTCCGGCCGGCGTGCAGCCTCCGGTAGGCAACGAAATGATGGCTATGGGCGAACCTGCAGCCCGCCAGCGCCAGCCGCAGATACCAGTCCCGGTCTTCGCTGTGCAAGCGGAAGGCAGGATCA
Source organism: uncultured Anaerolineaceae bacterium (assembly GCA_964391195.1). Taxonomy (GTDB): domain Bacteria; phylum Chloroflexota; class Anaerolineae; order Anaerolineales; family UBA4823; genus JAAYXE01. The sequence goes on from CAYMLG010000002.1 coordinate 43,725, forward strand.
AACCCACCCACTTTTTCGACCCATTCTCTGCGGACCATCAGATCGTTGATGGTGAAGGGGAACCCCAGCACCAAATGCTCCAGGTTGACGTCCGCCGGCGCGCGCAGCATCCAAACCGGCCTCCCATCCTGGTCCACTCCGATCCGCGAGGCGTAGGTCAGCCCGATCTGGGGGTCGGCATCCAGGCGCGCGGCCTGCAGCGCCAGCTTTTGGGGGTGGTAGAAATCGTCTGCGTCGAGAAACGCCAGGTAATCCCCCCGGGCGGCGTCGATCCCCGCATTGCGCGCTCCGGGCAATCCGCGGTTCTCCTGATACAGGTAGTGGATACGGGGGTCCGGATAGTCGAAAACGACCTCCCGGGTGAAATCCATGGATCCGTCATCGACCACAATCAGTTCCCAATCCTCGAAGGTCTGTTTCAACAGGCTCTCGATGGCGTCATCCAAAAAAGGAGCCTGGTTGTAGGCCGGCAAGATCACGCTGACCTTAGGAGGGTTCATGCCACCTCCCGGGCGAAACTCACCCGGTCGATCTGTACTTCGGCAGACAGGTCAACCAGCCCCTTGGCGCCGCTGGCCTCGCGCACGGCAAACCCCAGGGCGCTCTCCACACGGTCGTAATAGTGGCGCAAATCGGCGGAAGCCACATCGGCCCCCAAATCGTATTGTCCGTCCAGCAGGGGGAGCCTCACTTTGAACTCCACCCGGCAGCGCTCACCGGCTTTGAACTTCGGCGTTTCCACCTGCATCCAGCGCGTCGTCTGGTTGTAGACCAGGTAGCCATCCGGTGTGCGCACGGTGAAGGCGAAGATCGGGTGCTCCACATCTCGCTGGAACTGCACGTCGATGGCTACGGTGGCTTCCTGCCCGCTCTCCAGCACCGTCACCGGCTTGCCCTGCTCGTCAAGCAGTTGGACGCGCTGAATTTCGACATCGAAGGTCATCACCCGCTGCGACAGCCCCCCCTCCAGCGGGACAGCCGCGTTGGCTGAGGCTTCCCGGGCGGCGGCGCGCACCGCATCCGAGTAGGCGATGACGGCTTCATTTGCGTCGCCCTGGAAGATCGCCCGGCCGCGGTACATCACCAGCCCCCGGTCACAGACCCGGCGTACGGCATCCATATTGTGCGATACGAAGATCAGCGAAGTCCCATTACGCCGCAGCTCGTCCATCCGGGCGTAGCACCGGGTCTGAAAGGCGTAGTCGCCCACCGCCAGCACCTCGTCCACCAGCAAGATCTGCGGATCGACGTGCGCTGCGATCGAAAAGCCCAGGCGGGCGTACATGCCCGACGAATAGCGTTTCACGGGCGTGTCCAGGTAATCGCCAATCCCCGAGAAGGCCACGATCTCGTCGAACCGCTCGCGGATCATCTCATTCGTCATCCCCAGGATGGTCCCGTTCAAGAAAATATTCTCGCGCCCGGTCAGGTCGGGGTGAAAACCGGCCCCCAACTCAATCAGCGCCGACATCCGCCCATTGATGCGGATCTCCCCTGAGGTGGGCCGGGTGACCTGCGAGAGCAGTTTGAGAATCGTGGTCTTGCCCGCCCCGTTCGGCCCGATGATGCCCAACGCTTCTCCCGGCATGAGTTGAAAGCTGACACCGTTGACTGCGTCGTGATAGCGCCTGGCCTTGCTACCCCCCCGGCCGGTGAGCGCTGCCTTCAGGCTGGGGAAACCCCGCCCCACCCGGTAGCGCTTCACTACGCCCTTGAACTCGATGTGTGGTTGCTGGTGCATGCGCCTCCCGCTCAGACAACGTCCGCGAACTGGAACTCAACTCGCTTGAAGAACCAATACCCAATCAACAAGGCCAGGGCCGCGCCCCCAGCCGATATATACAGCGCAGGTCCGGGCAGCGAGCCGTTCAGCAAAATGTCCCGGTAGCCCTGGATCACCCCGACCATCGGGTTCAAGAAGTAGAGCTGCTGCAGCCATTCTGGGGCGCGCTCCACGGTCGACAGCGGGTAGAACACCGGGGTGGCGTACTTCCACAACTCCAGCCCCAGGGTGAAGACGTGCTTCACGTCCCGGAAGAAGACATTAACCGCCGCCCCGATCAGGCCCAGACCCAGAGCCAGGGCCGCCTGGATGAGGATGAGGAGCGGCAGGAACAGCAATCCCGTGGGGGAAATATTCACCCCCTGCCCGGTGAAAATGACGAAGAACAGCATCAGCAGGCCCAGCATGACCCCGGCGATGAGGAAATCGGCCGAGCGCGCCACCAGGGCCGCCAGCGGGAGTATCTCCCGGGGAAAATACACCTTGGTCACCAGGTTCATGTTCTCCACCAGAGAATTGACCATATCCGCCAGCGAGTTGGCGAAGAACGTCCAGGGGACCATCGCCACCGCGGAGAACAAGATGTAAGCCGAATCCCCGGTCTGCACCGGGACGAACTGGGTGAAGATAATGGTGAACACCAGCACCTGAGCTGCGGGCTGCAAGATGGCCCACAGGATGCCCAGGAAGGACTGCTGGTAGCGGGCGCGAATAATGCGGAAGGCCCAGGCCAGCAGCAGATCGCGGTGGGTGGTCACGGGCTTCAGAATGCCTGATTCCATTAAATGGATACCTCAAATCTTGGGGAACTTGCTTCGATTAAAGAAAGACCGGTCGTTAATCCCGGTGATGAGACCGGCGCCGCTGCCAGTAGATCACTCCCCCAATGAACAGCATCGTGGGGATCAGCGCGGCGCTCACGATCAGCGCCGGATTGGATTCGGACGCCCCCGGATCACTGTCCCCGCTCGTTCCGCTCACCGCCGCCGGGGTCGCCGCCGCCTGGCCGGAGCTGGCCTGCGGGCCAATGGGGGTTGGGCTCGGCGCAGGGGTGGGCAGCGGCAGGGGTTGGGCGGGCAGTTCCGGCGCATCCACCCGGGCGGTGGAATACCACACCCCGTTTTGGCCGGCCCCAGGATCAGTGAACCAGACCACCATCAGCAGATTCCCGTTGCTGACCACCGCTTCCGGGCCGGTGGGGTCGAAGTGCTGGTCCATCGCCCCTTCTGTGATGCGTGGTCCTGCCACTACCGGCTCCAGCTCGCTCCAGCGGTCGCCCAACCACACGGAGTGCCACATCCCATGCACGGCATCATCGGTGCGGTTGCCAAGGAACATATGCAGGAAGTTATTGCTGTCCACCGCATAGGCCACGTGCCGGTACTCGCCCGAGTAATTGAAAGGCCGCACCGGGTTCGTCCAGCTCAACCCACCGTCGTTCGAGGTCCGCATCCAGCGGGTGGCGGGAAAACTATCCTGGTACATTAAGATCAGCAGACCGTCGTGCGAGGTCAGCGTCGGCCAGTCCGCCTCGTAATCACCCGGATCTCGGGTTGCGAGGACGATCGGTGTAGACCAGGTCCGGGTGGCGGCATCCATCTGGCTGTAAAAAATCGCCTCGCCGTTGCCGGAAGTGTTGACCAGGGTCCAGGTGGCATGCAGCTTACCCTGTTCGTCCAGGTGCAGCCTGAGCGCATTCGGCCAGTGCTCGTCATCCTCCACCCGGAAGACTGTCACCGGCTCCTGCCACGTTTCCCCATTGTCGGTCGAATAATTGGCGTACAGGCCGACCCCGTCCCGCGCCCCGCTGTAGATCATATACAGGCTGCCCTGCCCGTCGGTCGCCAGGGCGGCGTTGGTAGGGGCGATGGCCTCATCGCCGATCAGGGCCGGTTTCGTCCAGGCCTGGGCGCTGCCGGCCTGAGCCAGCGGAGCTTTGGAATAGAAAATGGATGCCCCCAGGTCGTCCCCGCCGAAGAAGACCAGGTGCGCGAAGCCCTGCTCATCCAGCACCGCGCCGCGCAGCCGGGCCTCCAGTTTGACCGGGGAAAGCAGGATATCCACCGGGGAGGACCAGCCGGTTTCCTGGGTCCACTGGCTGTACACTACCACCCGCCGGTTGCCCGCCCGGGTCGAATTGAACGCGTGGACGGTGTGATCCTGATCGGCGATCAGGTAGGGAGACATGGCTTGCGCATCGTACCCGGGCACCGGCCGGGGCGGCTGCCACTGCAACCCGAGGGGGAGGTCGCCCGACTGGGCCGCCACAGACAAGGGCTGCCAGCCGGCCAGCCAGAGGAGTGCAAGCAGGAGCGCCAGCCTGGCCAGGCGGAGCCATCTCCGGCCGCGGTTCGCCGTATGTGTCCGTTCCTCGCTCATCCTGTGATCTCTGCGGAGCGGTCCAGCGAATCCCGGTGACGGGACCGGTGCCAACCCACTCACCGGCGTCCTGCGCCTACCCCACGGAGGGTGACCACGAACACCACCAGCACGATCAGCCCGGCAGCTATCGGGCCGATCAGCGAGCCCAGCCAGACGTTATTGCTGGGGTCTTCGCCCAGGCTCAGCCCGGTCTGCCCGCCGTTCTCGGGGAGGACCACCGGCGGGGTTGGGCTGGCCGCCGGGGTTGGGGTTTTGGTCGGAACCAGGGCTGGGGTGCGCGTCAGCGGCGGCAGCGGCGTGGGCGCCCCGGCAGGCAGCTCCAGGGGCCGGTTGGCAAAGAACAAGGCCTGGTTCACGTTCCCGCCATCTGCTTCCAGCACCTCAGCGCCGTACACCACGGCGAACTGCCCGGAAGGCGATACCGCCGCGGCCAGCCCGCCGATCCGGCTCAAAGCGCCGTTCATCACTTCCAGGCTCTGGGCGCTGCCCCAACTCTGCCCATCCCAGATCCAATGCTGCAGCGAATACAGCCCCAAGCCGCGTTTGAGCACTTGCAGCAGGTGCAGCCGCCCCGCCAGGTCCTGAGTCAGGGCCGGTGGACCCACCGTTTCCCCGAAAATCGATACCGGCGAGATCCGGTTCCAATTGACGCCGCTGTCCAGGGAAACCTCGTGCCACAGGTTCACCTGCCCATTGCTCATCTCCTGCCACAACCGGTGTACGGTGCGATCCCCTAGCCCGGCCAGATGGCTCCAGAAGACCGGCTTATCGGTGATGACCTCTGCTTGCGACCAGGTAGCGCCGCCGTCGGCGGAGCGTGCGTAGTACAGGCCCATCCCCCCGGCATCCACGGTGAGCGAGCGTCGTGTCCACAGGACGTGCAGGTGCCCGTTGCTTGTATATGCAATCCGTGGGTTGTCCACCATGGCCCACTCGGCCGCAGCGGCATCGAACACCAATGAAGGAGCCGACCAGGTCTCTCCGCCATCTTCCGAATGGATCAGGTAGATCCCCCGCCCCTCATTCAGGGGCAATGCGTAGGCTACATAAATGGCCCCTTCTGGGGTGACCAGGATGTCGGGGGAACTGCCGGCGCGCCGGGGAGCAGGCAACTGCACCGGCTGCGACCAGGCGGAGGCGATAGCCCCTCGGGCCTGATCGACGTAGCTGAAGTAAATCTCGCCCGATTCGCCGCCGCTCCACACCACCAGCAAACGCGCCATCCGGTCCACGGCCAGGGCGGGCGCTTCCACCACCCCCTCTGTCGCCGATTGCACCACCTGGGGCGTTGACCACTGGCCGTCTTCATAGCGCGCATAATACAGGGCCGTCGCCGGTCCAGAAGGCAGTCCGCTGGCCGGCTGCCCCCAAACCGCATGGATCCGCCCCTCGGTATCGGCTTCCAATACCGGCCTGCGGATGGGCAGCGTGCTTTCGGCCACCGTACGCGGCGCAGACCACACGGGGGCGTTGGTGAACCAGTCGGCGGTGTTGTTCAAAGCTCTGGATGTAGACCAGATATCCCCCCCATCCCCACGGTCGCACCCCACCACGTGAAGGGTATTGTCGGCCAGCAGCACCGCCTGCCGGCAGCCCATGCGGATCGGCCGGAACGTATCGGGGTCGATAAACGAAGTCAGGGTGTTCTGCAGTTGGGGAGCGCTCCACTTCAGCCCATCCCAGGCCAGCATATAGGCCTGATCGGAGAGAATAGTGAGCAGATAGATGTAGCTGCCGCCGTTGGTGAGGATTTGATTCTCCTGGGCGCAGCCGGGGAGGTTCTCCAAAAGCTGTTGGCGCTCTTCCCAGGTGTCCCCGCCATCGAACGACCACTGCGAATACTGGATGCAGTTCGGCCCGCTCTGCTGCGTCCTCCACACCAGCAGCACATTCAGCCCATCCGCCCCCACCGTGATGCCATAAGGCCCACCGGCCACGGTCCCGTCAACCGGGCTGTCCACTTCCTCTGGCGCTCCCCAGGTCTCGCCCCCATCCAGAGAACGGGTCACGAACACCCGCTCCCGGGACGGGTTATCCCAGGCGACGTAAACCCGCTGCCCGCCGCTCACCTCGGCCGTGTCGATTTGCACGTGCGCCTCTTGGGGCGACAGGGAGCGCAAATACGGAGACTGGTAGAGCATGGTGGGTGTCGACCAGTCACTGCGGTTTGGTTCGTTCCGCCGGTAATACACCCCGGCCGGGGCCCCCTCTTCGTCTGCGCTCTGCACGTATGCCAGGTGGATGTTCCCGGCGCTGTCGGTGGAGACATCGATTGCCACCACCTCCCGGGCGATCATCTGCGGGCCGGACCAGGACAGGCCGCCGCCCGCCTCTCCGGCCGCTGCCCGGCTCCAGTATAGGTTGATATCATCGTCCAACCAGAAGATGAGCAGGTTGCCGTCGTTGTCCGCCACCAGGGCCGAGGGCAGGTCAGTATCGGACGGCAGCGAAACCTCATCCGGTTGGGACCATTGCAGCCCGTCGCCGCTGCTGTAGGCCCAGCCCGCCACCTCATCCATCCAAAAGGCGTGGAACCGCCCCGCAGAATCAACCACCAGCATCGGCGCGGAGGTGGCTCCTGAGTTGGACAGGTTAACCGGCAAGTTCCAGGACTCGTCGATCACCTGGGCAGCGGCCGGGCTCAGGCCCAGCGGGAGCAGGAGGGCAGCCAACAGCAGCCCGGCCAGCAAGGACGGGAACAGCCTGAGGCGCCCGGTTCTTTTCTTCTTATTCGATACAGGCATCATCCAAAGTTTCGATTGAAGAGCGGTGCTGCTTTGAAGAGCGACGCTACTTCGAGATCCGTATCAGTATCCCCGCCAGCGGGCGATACAGGTTAGGCCGGTGGGCGAGCAGTTGGTAGACTACGAACACCCCTACCACAAAACCGTACACCGGGATCTGGATCGCCAGGGCGGTGCCGGCGACCACCGGCATGGCAAACACGACGAACGCCTCGTGGAGCAGAGCGGTGGAGGTATCATCTTCAACGAGGTGCTTCTCGCTCACCGCAACGCTCTCCTTCCGCCGGACCATGTTCCTGAGCGTGACCAGAACCAACAGGGCGTAGGGGAGCGCCAGGATGGCGCTGAGCATCAGGAACCAGGAGCCGCTCGAGTTTTCAAGCGTGGAGACCGCCACTGCGATCACCAGCCCGATGGCCAGCTTATCCAGGATATGGAAAATGATCTTCAACTGATCCATATCGGCATCCGATATCCCCGCCACAAAAGTGCCCGTGCCGGTGATCATCTGCCGGGTGCGGTTCGCCTGCTGGCGGCTGATCTCGAGCGAGGCGCCGCTCACCGTAATGGCCGCCGCCAGGACCCACATCTCCACTCCGGCCGGCGCTTCGAACACTGCGAAGGTGATCAGCACCGGGAGAAACCACTGGGCTGCGAGCAGCACCAGCAGTCCAACCAGCCCCTTGGTCTTCAGCCGCAGCGGCTCCAGCGAATAAGCCGCCATCAGCACCGCCCAGACGAGCCACAGCATCATCACCCCGGGCCGCGGGATGAAAGGCAGTCCGGTGATGATCGCCGCGACCAGCACCAGGCTGATCGACAGGATACATTCGAGCTGCGTCATGCCGTTAAAGGCGTTGCGCTTGAACTGCCGCCGGTCCAGTTCCCGGTCGCTCCATTCGTTTACCACGTGCCCAAGGGCCGCCTGCGCGGCAGCAAACGGTAGAAACACCAGGAATGTGATCAGATACTTCTCAAAAGCCAGTTCGTAAGCCAGGGCGATGTATATGGAGAGCCCCCAAAGCAGGCTCAACTTGCCTGGCCCCCATTCTCGCCAGCGGAGGAAATTTGCTATCTGTGCTAGCGTGCTCATACCACCCTTCCATTCCAATCCAGAACAACAAATAAATGAACCGGCTCCTGTGACGTTCGGATGGAGTGGTGACCGGCAGCCAGGCCGCCGGTCACCAACCATCGATCATTGGGCGTTAGCGTTGAATTACCGGCAAATACAGGAAGTTCGCCACCTCATCCCAGAAAATTGCGTTCTCCGTGACGATCAGGGTGTGCTCTTCTGTAGGCGACCCGCCGGTCAAAGCCACAGACCGTGCGGTCGTCTTCAGCCGCCCGTACGCGTACTCCGCCCGCAGGCTGCCGCTCGGCCCATAAACGGTGACCGAGTAATCCCCCAGGGCGGGGTTGATAATGTACAGTTCGTTCGTAGCCGGTGTCACCGGCGCCGAACCAGGCTGCACCGTTGGCGGTTCTTGGGTGTAGTAGTTCGAATCCGGGATCTCATTGAAGGTATTCGAGCCGTCCGAGCCGGTGACAAGCCCGTTGGGGTCGGTTACGGTGAAGTGGACGCCTGCCGGGGCGTTGATGTACAGCACATTGTTCGGTGTGCCGCCGGCCGAGAACAGCAGCAGGCCGATCACCTCGCTGAACTCGCTCAACTGCGTGCGGCTTGCCGGGCAGGGGTTCGCCGGGTCGCCGCCGCAGTAGGGATCGCTGACTTCAAAAGCGCCGGCATCCTCGCCGGTACCGATCACGTAATGCGTGCCGCTGGGCTCCTCAGGATCGCGCACCTCGAAGATCACCAGCCGCGACTGGTCCAGTTCGGTCGCAGCGGTGGACATAATCTCCGTCAGGTCTGAACCCCGGGCATCGCCAACTGACATCCTGCCTTCCCATTCCAGCAAGTAGGGCGGGGTCAGCCCGCTGGCGTCGCTGCACCACCCGACTTTATTCCAGCGTACGAGGCCGTTGTAGAACCCCCGTACCTGGCTGTGCTGCAGACAGGTGTTCAAAGCCGCCACCGCGCCGATACTCGAACTTGCGGAATCGTTCAGCCCGCCCCGCGAACTCAGCACTCCGGCTGCGCTGGTCAGCGCCGACCCCAGTCCGCCAATGGTGGCCCCGTTCACATGGTCGTAAGGATTGTTCGCCCACTGTGGGTCGTCTTGCTTGAGATCGGTGCCCGCTCCGATCAGGCTGACGATCAACACCAGGTCGTTGAAATCGTCATCGCGCTGGTTATGGCCCTCCGGCAGGTCTTCCCACTCGATCTGCCAGATATTGGGCTGGTTGCCAGGGGTGATGCGCGCTCGGCTTGGGTCAGTCGAATCGGTATGGATTCCGGGGACGGCTGCGCACCAGTCATAAGGCGGGTCTGTTCCCTCGCCTGGATGGAGGAAAAACACCAGTTCTGTGCCGGCCGGGAAAGGGCCGATAAACGCATCCACCCCCTGCTGGTTGTTGTAATCGACGAACAGGTCGGTGGTGCCGGGGCTCTGCAGTCCAGCCGTGCCGCTGCACCCGCCGCCCAGGCTGTAAACAGTCACACGCACCGTCCCACCTTCGGTCAGGATGATCGGCGGGTTGGTTCCTCCCTGGGCATTGGCTGCCGGAATCGGCAGCACCCCTACAAGCAGCACCAGTAAAGACAACACAGCAAGAGATTTTCGTTTCATACCACTGCCTCCTTAGCAGTAAAAGGTTTGCGAGGATGAGCCTGCCAGAGTCTCTATTGCGATCTTATCCCCCAGGAAAAGGACCCTGGCAAAACAGCTTCTTCCCCCATCATTGCCACACACAACCAGCGTAGTATTTTATCCGCCGGAAATGCGCCTCACAAACTAGCGCCGCAGGGCCGAGCGCAGCCGGCCGGCCACCTGCACCAGGTCTTCCCGGCCTTGCTCCTCCCACCAGATGACGTAGGCATCCAGTTCGTTCTCCGCCTCCGGGAAGCCCCTCAGCAAATCCAGGGCCGGGCCCTCTTCGCCGTCCCAGGCATAGCTGTAGGCGAGCGCTTTCAAGATCCCCCGGTGCTGCGGCAGCCCGGCATGAGCCGTCTCCAGATGGGCCCGGGCGGTTCCATAATCCCGGCGCAGCATCGCAATCCGGCCCAGGCGGTGATGGGCGGTGGCCAATGCCGGATCGGCTTGCAGCGCCTTCTCGAACCAGGCCGTCGCAGGTTCCAGGCGCTCCACCTGGGGGCTATCGTCCCACTCGTCCCGGGGAAAACCCTCCAGCAGCACCCGGTTCATCGCCAGCGCCCCCCAGTTGGTGTGCCAACTAGCGGCCCAGAAGCGCCCGAAGAGTAAACTCAGAAAGATAATCATCCCAGAAAGTGGCACCATCCACAATGCTGGAGCCCCTTTCTCCCCCGCAGAGATTCGCTTGGCCGCTGTCCTGGCCTCCGGCACCGGCGGTGGGGCGGCTAGGGCCATCCCGATTGGAAGGAGCAGGACGGGGACGGCCCGGGTGGCTACCAGGGTGGCATGGACGAAACCCTGAACGATCACGAACGCCAGGCCCAGCCCACCCGCCAGCACAAACGGCCGGTAACCTGCAAGGGGCGAATTCAAGCGCCAGGTGTAGGCCCGGATTGCGGCTCCCAGGAGCAGCAGAAACGCCGAGAGTCCCGGCCAGCCTTGCTCGACCAGGATGTTCAGGTAAGCGCTGTTGCCCGTGTCCTCGTCCAGGAACGCCCGGTGCGGGATCACCCGCACATAGGTGGCATAAAGCGCCGGGAATGCGGCCAGCCCGCCCCCGGTGAAGGGGGTGTCTTTGGAAAGGTGCCATGCCTGGGTATAGATTTCTTCCCGGCCCGAGACGCTGTCCGGCCCCGGGAAGCGGCGCAGCAATTGCAGCGGCTCGGGCGCCGATACCCAGACCAGGCCGGCGAGCAGCGCCGTGCAGAACAGGCCAATCGAAATCAGGCTGCTGGCCGCCAGGGCTCGGGTGCGCCGGAAACGGGCCGCCGCCCAGCGAGCCACGCCGAGGGCCGCGGCGACCGCCATGAAGATCCAGGGGGTCCTCGACTCGGTCAGCAGCAGCGCCAGCATGCCCAGCGCCAATGCGCCCCCGCTCCAGGCCGCCCCCCACCAGGCCCGGCGCAGCTCTTGCCCCCGGGCGCCCGGTTCAACCTTCTCCAGCCGGAGTTCATCCGCGAGCCGCCCCAGGTGAATCGTCCAGCGGATGGCCGCCAGAGGCAGGATCAACCCCAACACGCTGGCCAGCATGTTGCGGAACGCGTTCCACGGGGGCAGCCCCAACCCCAGGTCTGGCGACCAAGTGTTGAGCCAGCGCCCCACTTCGCCGGTAATAGCGAAGCGGACCGGAAGCGCATCCCAATCGTACTGGGCGAACAACGCCAGCCCGGCCAGGGGCGCCCCGGCGACGGCAATATCAGACAGGATGGTTAAAGTTCTTGGTGTACTGTTGGCTGCAGCGTAATATACCCCACCCGCTGCCAGATAGAGGTAGAAACGGGCTGCGGCGGCCGGACGGTCTGGCGCCACCCACCAGGCAATCAGAGCGGTGACCAAAAAGAGCGCCAGCGGAAGGTCCAACGCAGTCCGCCGGGAGAAAGTACCTGTCCTGAATTTTCGCAGGATGGCGCTCCCGATGATCAGCACAGTCCCGGCGACGGTCCAACCGTTCGCCGTCCGTGCCAGCAGCCCCACCCAAACTGCTAGTGTCAATAACCCCCATTCTAAAAAGAGCAGCATCGGATGGTTTTGAAGCGGCGGATTGCAAGGCTGTTGGGCAACCGCCTTGCAATCCGCCCGACTTCACTGGTCCTTATTCACCCCCGCCCTGGAGCCCAAGGCCATCCGCCAGGCGGGAAGCCACCGGAGCCCCAGTATCGGTCGAAGCCCAACTCAAGTGTTCGACCCCAACCCGCAGGGCAGACTTGAGCGTCGAGAAATCGGTGAAAAGCATCTTAAGGTAAGTCCAAACCGGCCCGGGGCGGAACGCCCATTCCCGGAAGGCCTGTTTCTGCCAGTAGAGCAGGCGCTCGGCCGGAAGATTGGGGTAGTCCAGTACGGTGCCCTTGTCCATATCTACCTGCTCCCAACGCGTGCCCGGTCGGAACCAGCCATTCTCCACCACTTCGAAGAAGAAGGGTGTGCCCGGGTAGGGGGCAGCCACGTGGAACAGGGCGATGTCCAGGGGGAGTTTCTTGGCGAACTCGATCGTTTGGCGGATGGTCTCTTCGGTCTCGCCCGGCAGGCCGATGATAAAGTACCCCCAGTTCATGATCCCGGCCTTTTTGGCCCAGCGCAGGGAACGCTCGGCCTTTTCCGGGTTCGCCCCCTTGTGGGCGTGCTTGAGGATCGCCTCGTTACCGCTCTCGATGCCCCAGGAAATCAGCCGGCAGCCGGCTTTGCCCATCATCTGCAGCAGTTCCTCGTCCACGTAGTCCACGCGGCTGTTGCAGGTCCACTTGATATTGATCTTCTCGTCGATCATCCGCCGGCACAGCTCGAACACCTGGTCGCGGTGGACCGTGAACAGGTCGGCGTACATGTGAATATTGTTGATGCCCAGCTTCTTCAGCTTCCACATCTCTTCCATCAGCAGTTCAGGCGACCGCAGGCGGGCGGTAAACTGGTAGCTGACGTGCTTGATGCAGTACGTGCAGCCCGCGGGACAGCCGCGGCTGGTCACGATGAACGTGAACGGCCCTTTGATGAGCGGCATGCGGTACTTCTGCAGCGGCAGCAGTTCGTGCATCGGCATGGGCATCTCATCCAGGTCGGCGATAAACGGCCGCGGAAAGTTCAGCACAATTTCGCCCTCATTCCGCCAGGCGATGCCTTTGATCCCGCTCAGGTCCGCGCGGCCATCCTCGGTCAACGATGGCCGGTAGCTGGCATCGTGGCTGGCGAACAGCCGCTCGATCTCGGGCGAGCGCTGGTCGATCTTGCCCTCCAGATGATCGATCAGGTCCCGCAAAGTCAGGTCAGGCTCACCCACCAGGGCAAAATCCAGCGATGGATACGGCCGCATCGTCTCGCGCGGGATCGGCGTCACGTGCGTTCCAAAGGCAATGGTCTTCGCCCCGCGCGCCCTGGCCAGGAAAATGCCGTACATATCGTTTTCGAGGGTTGGGGCCGTCACGTGGGTCACATAATATTTCGGCTGGTACTTGTCCAACAACCTGGCAAATTCGGGCCAACTGATATGCTCGGCATTGGCGTCCACGATCTGCACTTTGTAAACCGGATGGAGCATGGCGGCCAGTTGGGCCAGTTCGACCTGCGGCCAGACCATCTCCTCACGGGTCCGCCGTCCCACCCGGTGCTGCGTGCGGATCCACAGCCCACCGTCAGGTGTAGGCGGATTCACCAACAGCACGTCCACCGCGCTCTCGGGCCGCCCGGCGTACAGCAATCCCTGGCGGACGATCTGGTCTGCGTTCGGAAAGTCCGCCATCCTCAGCTTTGGAATCCGGCGGGTCCCTAAATTTTCTCGTAATTGGCTATTCTCATTGTCGCTCATCGTTATGAACTCCTCTCACGACTTCCATCCCCCCCGGGGAGTTCGAAATCGTGTTGTTAACCATCCCCTAGAATACTCCCATTTTAACTCAAGTTAGGTCTCAATCCACATGGATTGTCGCTCAAGATCTTTTCCTGAAGCCGGGTTATCACCGCACCATCCTTTCCGATCGATCCACTGGGTCAATCCCCTGCCTGCGGGCTGAATGCGACTTCGGTCTGCAGGTCCTTCTCAGCCAGCAACTCCCGCTGGCTGAGCTCCGCCAGCACGCGCATCAGCACCCAATAAATCACCAACTGGATGCCAACCAGAATCAACATCGCGCTGCCCATCAGGTACAGCCACAGCCGGGCGACTTCCCAGCCGTTGACACCCAGGATCAGGCTGACCATGCCAATCGCCAGGCCTGCTGCCAGCGTCACGCCGCCGATCCAGCCGAAGTGCTGTTCCAGGCCTTCCCGGAACAAAGGCCGACCGAATAAACCCTGGCGGATCGGCTGTTTGTGGAACAGCGAAACCAGGTAGTTGAAGGTGGCGCCCAGGGCGAACAGGCTGACCCCGCTCACGGCGGACACCAGGGCCCAGTACACCGCTGCCACCCCCCACGGCCCCAGGGTCACGACCCCGCCCAGGCGGGCGACCAGCAACCCGAGCACCACCAGCAGGGCGAACCCGATCCCGCCCAGGCCCAACAACCCCAGGATGCGCACCGGGTTGTAGTTGAGCGCGGTCCAGATGATCGACTGCAGGAAGGTGGCGCCATCCCGGACCACGCTCAGCTTGGAGCGGCCCACGCGCTCGCTGTATGGGATGGGCACCTCGCTCATGCGAATATCTTCGTGCAAAGCGCGGGCGCTCATCACCGGCGTGAGGTTCAACCCATCGGGCAGCGGGTAAACTTTGGAGATGACATCCCGTTTGAACACCCGCATACCGCTGGCGCTGTCGGAGACCCGTTGGCGGCCGATGAGAGACAGCAAGTTGGCGAAGAACAGGTTCCCCACCCGGCGGGTCACCGGCATCTGGCTGTCGGCGCCCGCCATGCGCGAGCCGATCACCAGGTCGTCGCCGTCCAATGCCCGCTGGCAGAGCCGGGGGAAATATTCGGGCGGGTAAGTGCCGTCGGCGTCGAGGAAGCCAATCAGCTCCCCCCTGGCACAGGAAAAACCGGTCTTCAGCGCCGCGCCGTATCCCCTGTTGTGCGGATGGCGGACTAGGCGCACCCCCGGGATCCGTTCGGCGATCTCCGCCGTCCGGTCCCGCGAGCCGTCATCCACCACCACCAGTTCCAGCTCTTCAATGCCCACTTTCTTCAAGTCATCTTCTACCGCTAATACCCGGTGGACGATCTCTGTTATCCCCTCTTCCTCATTATAAGCCGGAATTACCACCGACAGGACGGTCATTTTCTACCTCCAAACCCCCTTAGTAGATTTCTTTACCTTTAAATCTGGCGGCCTCTGTGCCGTCGATGGTCTTGATCGGTCGCGCCGGTACGCCGGCCACCACAGTGTGCGGCGGAACATCCCGGGTTACAACCGCCCCGGCTGCAACCACTGCGCCTTTGCCTACGCACACCCCATCGGTGATGATCGCTCCTGCCCCCAACCAGACGTCATCCTCGATCACAATCCCCTCCGCGGTGATGCCCTGGTCGACAAATGGGCGGTGCGGGTCGTCGAAAACGTGGTTGACGGCGATGATCTGGGTGAAGGGCGAGGTGTACACCCGGTCTCCAATGGTCACGCCCCCCTGGCCGCGGATCACCGTGTATTCCCCGATCAGGCTGTTGCGGCCCACTTTAATCCCCGCCTTCGGTAAATTGCGGAAGTTGTACACGTGCAGCACGGCCCCGTGCATGACAATCGTGCCTTCGCCGATCTCGATCCCGGCCGGCATGGCGTGCAAATAAGTGCCCTGATCCAGGTAGACGCCGCGCCCTAAGCGGATATGGTCGGCGTAACGCAAGCGCACATTGTTCTCGATGGCCGCCGCCCCGTCCATGCTGAGGATCAACCGGTAAAGGATGCCTCGCAGACCGATCCCCACCAGGGTGGGGACCCAGCCCACCAGGAAGTACAGCGCCTGCTCGAGGATATACCGGCCGAGACTGGAGGCCTGCCGGTTGAGATATAGTTGCAGCTGTGCTCGCATCGTTCCCCTCTTCCTATCCCAGATGCGGATGGCTGTGGACAAGCTCCGCCCATCCGACATCCGAAACCCCTTCTGTCGGATACAAAAACATACTGCAGTCAGTTCGCCCCCGTCCTGAAGACCGCATGGTGTGCATCATCTGGCAGTGGTGGCTGCTCAAGCGGCTGTCTGTCCCCCCGAATGAGCGCCCGTTTCCCCCTGCCCCGATTATAATTCGATAATGCACCCTGCGATCTTTCTCGACCGGGACGGCGTGATCATCGAGAACCGTCCACACTATGTCCGCAGTTGGGAGGATGTCCAAATCTTCCCGGAGGCGCTGCGCGCGCTGGCCGGCATGTCCTCCAGCGCTTATAAGTTTGTGATCATCACCAACCAGTCCTGCATCGGCCGGGGGCTGGTCAGTTGGGAAGCGGCCGGCGAGATCAACCGGCGGCTGTTGGACGAGATCCGCCTGGCGGGCGGGCGGATCGACCGGGTTTATGTCTGCCCGCATACCCCTCAGGATGGCTGCGACTGTCGTAAACCAAGGCCGGGGATGATCCTGCAGGCCGCCCGTGAGCTCCATCTCGACCTGAGGCGTTCAATCCTGATCGGGGACGCCCTGTCCGACCTGCAGGCCGGGCTGGCCGCCGGGGTCGGCGAAGTGGCGCTGGTGAGCACCGGCCGGGGGAAAGACCAGGCCCGGTTGGAAGAGATCAAGCAGCTCGAGCGCTACCACCACTTCGACACCCTCGCCGCAGCCCTGCAAGCCCTGGCTCAGCCCGCCCGGTAAGGCGGAGAGGCGGGCTGGCGCTCCCCGCCGGGATGCCCATTACCGTTCGCCTCCTGGATCGGGAAGGAGGCGATCACCGCGATGGCAGCCAGCAGCACCAGGTGCTCCTGCTCGAACTGCCCCGCCTGCTCTTCCGCCAGGGTGAGCACGCCGCCCACCCGATCTCCAACCAATAAAGGCACGCTGACCGCCGAACGCGACCGGTTGATCTCCCGGTCGTAGCGGCGAGGCAGCCAGCGGGGGTCGTTAAATGTGTCCGCCACCAGCGCGGCCTGGCGGTTTTTCACCACCCAACCCGCAAGGCCGCGCCGCACGGTTTCGATCAACTGGCGGGCGCGCGGATACTCCACCTGGTCACCGTAAGCCAGGGCTGCGTCCACCACTCCACCCCGCTCATCCAGCACCATAATCGTCCCGCTCACACCGCCCACACACTCCAGGCTGACTTGCAGCGTGCGGCCCAGATAATCGTGGGGATCCAGGCTGTGGTCCAGTTGGCGGCGGATGGAGAAAAGCAGCTCCGGTGAGAGCGGGTGGCGCCCGTTTCGCCTCTGGCCTGGTTGGCGCCCATCGCCAGCGGAGAGCAGCCGACGTCCCTGGCCCAGTGCCTCAGCCTGGTCGCGCAGCGCCTGGTCACGCAGCGACTTGACGATGATGTGCTCGAACATCAGGTGGACGTCCTCCACCAGTTCGATGACCTGGCTGGGCACGTGCAGGTGATAATCGACCAGCGTTCCCAGCATGCCGCCGTTGAACCCGGTAAAACCTACCGTCACCGCCCCGGCCTGGTTGGCCAGGTCTATGGCCTGGATCACGTTGGATGAATTCCCGCTGGTCGAAATGCCGATCACGATATCACCCGGCCGCAGGAAATTGGCGAGCTGGCGGGCGAATGCGTTTTCATAGCCCTCATCGTTGGCGTAGGCCGATAGCAGGGCCATATTGTCCGTCAGCCCCATCACTTTGAAGTCGGGCTGTCCGGCATGGCGGGTGTTCTTTGCCAGGTCGGCCACGAAATGCGAGGCCGTTGAGGCGCTCCCGCCGTTCCCCATGATGAAGATTTGCCGGCCTTCCCCCCTGGCCTGCTGAAGCAGCATAATCACTTCATTGATCCGTTCCACCGGTAAATCGCCCAAGACCTGCTGCATCTGTGCGATGTAATCCTTTACGGGATCCATTGTCCCACTCCTTAGATTCCCCCGCTCCGTCTGTACCAGCTCAAACACCAATAAAAAACCGGCCTCGCCTGAGACGGCGGGCCTTATCGCCGGTAATTGAAGATCACCTTCGTCCCATCCTGTTCCAATTGGAAGGGGAGTTCCTGGAGTTCCGGCAGGGCAGCTCGCACTGCGTCTTGCTTATCGTGCGGGCAGTACAGCAGCAAGAACCCTCCGCCCCCGGCGCCGGTGATCTTCCCTCCGATCGCACCCGCCCTGCGCGCCCTCTGGTAGAGGCTGTCGATCTTTCCATTGCTGATCCGGCTGGCGAGCTGCTTCTTCAACTGCCAGCTTTCATCCAGCAGTTCGCCGATGCCATCCAGCTTTCCGCACTCCAGGGCATCTCGAGCCTGGTAAGCCATCTGCTTCAGTTGGCGCAGGATGTTCAACCTGGCATCGATGTTGTGCTTCTGTTCGTCCAGGATCCCTTCGGAGGCGCGGCTGACGCCGGTGTAGAACAGCAGCAGGTTTTCATTCAGCCGCCGCTTATCCGCCGGATCGATCGCCACATCCTCGATCACGATCCTGCCGTCCTGTTCGAACTTCATAAAACGCAGCCCGCCAGAGGACACAATGTACTGGTCTTGCACCCCGATCGGTTTCTCCAGGATCTCGATTTCGATCTGGCAGGCCTCTTGCGCCAACCGTTCGGCAGTGACGATCTCGCCCAGGTAGGCATACATGGCATGCAAGGCCCCCACCGTCACCGTACTGGATGATCCCAGCCCGGTCCCCCTCGAGGGGATGTCCCCCATGGTGGTCACCTCGACCCCTTGCTGAATGCCGGTCTTCTTCAAGGCTTCGCGGATCAGTTCGTGGTGGATTTCGTTCACGTGATCCACCATCTCGGTACGCGTCCAGCCGATGCGCAGCTTCTGATCGAAGCGCTTTTTGATGGTCACAAAGATATACTTATCGATCGTCGTGCTCAGTACCGCCCCACCTTCCGCGCAGTAAAAGGAGGGGAAGTCCGTCCCCCCACCGAAAAAACTCACGCGCAGAGGCGTTTGAACGATGATCAAAGTTCACGCTCCACGGGCTCTAGTATGCGCCCCGCTTCTTGATCACCGCCGGGATGGTCTGCAGCAGAAGTTGTACGTCCAACCAGATGCTCCAGTTGCGGATGTAATGCATGTCGAGCGATACTCGCTGGTCGTAGGTCACATCCGACCGTCCGCTCACCTGCCACAATCCGGTGATCCCGGGGCGCACGGTGAGCAGGTTGATGTCCCAGCGGTCGTATTTCTCGATCTCTTCCGGGCTGATCATGCGCGGCCCGACCAGCGACATCTCTCGCTTCAGCACGTTCACCAACTGCGGCAGTTCGTCCAGGCTGGTCCTGCGCAGGAAATGACCCAGCGGGGTCACGCGAGGATCGTCCTTCAGCTTGTGCTGGCGGGCCAGCTCTTCTTTCAGGTGGGGGTGCTGCTCGAGGATCTCGTCCCCGTTCACGTACATCGTCCTGAATTTATAGGCATCGAACTGCTTCCCGTTCACCCCCATCACCCGCCGCCGGTGGATGACCGGCCCCGGAGAAGTCAGCTTCACCGCCAGGGCGATCCCCAGCAGGAGCGGCGAGATCAGAATCAGCCCTGGGATCACCAGCAGATAATCCATGGTGAACTTCAAGAAGCGGTCGATGCCGGTCAGGCGCACTTTGTTCACCCCCACCAGGGGCACGTAAGCGAATTCCTTCACGCTCAGCCCGGTGGTGATAATTTCGTACAGGCCCGAAGACATGCGCACATTGACCCCATCCGAAACACCATAGCACTTAAAGATTTCCAGCATCTTGTCTCGAGAAGAAATGGCGCTGGAGGCCAGGATCAATTCTTCGACCTGGTACTGTTCGATCAGCCTGTCCAGTTCCTGGACCGATCCCAGGGTGTACAGCTTGGGGGTCACCTGTGCGCCGGCAGGTAGTTTCTCATCCACAAAGCCCAACACGTGCAGGCCAGAGGTCTTCCAGCGCAAAAGCTGCTCGGCCAGCGAGATTCCCTCGTCATTTGCGCCGACGACCAGCGCCGGGGTGATGAAATACCCCCGCTGCCGCAGGAAGTAGACCGTGCGGCGAAGGGCGAAACGGCCCAGAGCCAAGAACAAAAAGGCATAGATCCAGGCCAGCAGCAGCCAGCCTCGGGCGACCACGAAGTTCGGATCCAGAAAGCCCACAGCAATGATCAGGAACATGCTCACCGTGGTGACATTGAACACCAGGGAGTACTCTTTCGTCCCTCCCAGGAGATTATTCCGGTCGTAGAGGCCGGCAATGGCGAAAATGACCATCCACAAGGGAATGAAGACGGCTACCAGATCTCGATAGCGTTCCAGAGATGGGACATTTTCCAAGTAAAAAATCGGAATGCCCAGCTCGAACCGTGTCCAAAAGGCAATCCGGAAAGCGAGACCCGTCATCAGCAGATCCACTACCAACAGCGAGGCAATCAACAGCCGCCACTGCATAGGGCGTGGAATCACACGTGAAGCGCGGCTTACTTTCGCACGCAAAGTTGTTTCAATCAGGGAATTAAGGCTCGTCGCCGATGTTTCCATGCCTGGCATCCTCCTGCTACCCGCTCAAAGGGGTGCTTAAAGACCACCCTTACCAATTCCCTACCGGGCTGTTCTAAACCCCTATCAGTTAGCGAATGAGATCACGTTGAGAGGTTTCGTACGGTGGACCTACAAATTAACATGGGGGTCCGGAGAAAATAAAAAAAGCCCCTCATTAAACAAAAACTGGCGGCTGATTGGTATCTTATCGATTGGCCTTGAGGGTGCTCACTGCTCGATATCCCCCGAAATGTTAAGCAAATGTTAATTTATTCTACCATATATGTCCGCTTCGTCAAGCGGGCCCCGGCGGTCTCAAACACGCCCAACTATACCTTTTATTAGGAAGTAACCTCAACGGGGAAGGTTCCTATTTTTTAGGTAGGGAAAACCCTAATCTAATAGCTAAGTATATTCCCTTAGGGGTAAGAAAAAGAAACAAGCTCCGCCCTTCCGACACCGGGTCAGACGGCATTTCACCAAAAGGCGTGAATTATTTGCCAGACCACAGCCCCCTATTCACAGGATGGCACTCGATTTACTGCAGCCCGACTTGTAATCTCATCTGGTCAATGTCAAAAGGTGAAACGCTCCCCCGTTGCGAACCCCCATACCTTTAATATTACCGTTCACCTTTCCGCGTCCCCATTCGCCAGCCCGTAGCCAAAATGCGACAATTTCGACCGGCGTATACCCATTAGAACGCCCCGCCTTGCCTTTTGTTACACTGTTCCGTTGATTAAACTAGAGTGCGGTCTGGAGGCCAAAGCGCCAGACCGCACTCAATATTCCGAACAAGGCTGCTCATTCCTGGCGGTCGTCTTCACACCGCCGGGGGATGAACGGGCATGTTTGCTTCTATGGGTTCCCCCAATTGATCTCTAGCCTGGGGAAAGCCGACTGGCTGTGTTGGTCCAGATCGGAGGAGTAGAAATACTTGCCGCTGTGGTACTCGCTATCTGCCGAGTACAGCACGATCCTGAGCGGCTGCCCGGCGGCATAAGCCTCGGCCACCGCCCGGCTCAGGTCCCACTGCCGGGGGACACCGGGGAAGGGCGGCTGGTAATCCAACCAATCGACCCAGGCCTGGCTGACGTTCTCCTGCGGCAGGGGCGCGTTGTTCCAGGTCAGAGAGCCTTCATTCCAGTCCTGGGCGATGGTCGAAACCTGGATCAACGAACTCGGCGCTTCTCCCCACTCCCCGCCTCCGGCATTCCCGAATTGGTACAGAGTCAGCGTGGCGTTGAGGATGACTTTCCCGGCAGGGACCTTGTCCAGGGGGAAAGTGAGATAAATCTTGGAGAAGCAGGGCCAATCGGCGACGTCATACTGGTTCTGGACCACCAGGTGCCTGCTGGACGGATAGGAAGTGGCCCCCCATTCATTCCAATAATGCAGCCCGCGCCCACAGGTGGAATCTCCACCGACGTGGGCGTCTGCCACCTGCTGCCCGTTCAGCCCGTCGCGGACGACGGTTACCCCCGCCGGTTGGACGTTCGGCGGCGTGTATCCGGGCAGGCCGAACACCAGCTTCCCCCAACTGCTGGGCTGGGATAGATCCACCTGCCTGGGCCAGAATTGATCTGGTTGGCGAGCGTTCACCGCGTCAGAATCGTGCACGACGACCGCCATCCGCCAGGACTGCCCCGCGGGGGGAGCTCCGGAGAGGCCGAGCGACCGGAAGGGAATGTAATACTTGAGCACCCAACCCCGGTCCCCTTTATCTTGAGCATTATCGTTGGCTCCACCTCCCCGCCAGATGGCTTGCGTGCTAAAGGGGATATTTTCCGGCGCCCAGGAACCGCTGCCGGCATGGTACGCGGCCTGGAACTTCGGCCTTTCGCTTTCCCCTTCGTAGGCGCTCAACTGGCCAACGAATAAATAATCGCTTGCCGTGAGCCGGTCCCCTGATCCGGTATCGACATCCAGGTAAAGGGAGACCGCGTCCCACTGGGTGAACTCACTCGCATCGGGAGTCCGGTCATACCACAGATAACGATCGAACACCGCCACATGCACGTAGAGTTCGTCCTTGGTGTAACCGATGCGCACATCCGCATAGTTGGAATGGTCGGTCACTTCTCCGAACCAG
The DNA here is from genome assembly GCA_964391195.1 of uncultured Anaerolineaceae bacterium. GTDB lineage: Bacteria > Chloroflexota > Anaerolineae > Anaerolineales > UBA4823 > JAAYXE01. Next base: position 65,935 of record CAYMLG010000002.1, read on the forward strand.
AATACTGCTGTCTCCGGAGAGCGGATTCCATTTTCGAAGTACGGCGCATAAACCTTGGGATCTGTATCCCCTGGGGGAGGGATTGGAGCCGGATCCGGCTGGGCTCCCCCAGACATGACAAGCGGCAGGCTTATTTGATTCGAGGCTGACAGATCATCAGGGCTGCCTGGCTCAGACGCCGGCGCAGGCGTAGTTTGCAGCGCCGGGGAGCTGCCTTCCGGCCCGCCGGCAAACTCAGGGCTGCCAAGGAACGCCGGTGCAAACAGCGCAAACAAAATACCGGCACTCAGGATTACTCGCATAACACCTCCTAGAACTGATTAAAAACGCGCTCGTCCGGTCCCCAGGTTTGCGCGCAGTGATGAAGGCGGGGTTGAATCCGCGCAAAACCGTTATGAGACCAGGACGAGCGCGACAGAGAAATACCTGCTTTTCGATGCTGGCAGCCATGCAGGGCGGCAGGCGCTCTCAGTTTCCCGATTATAGTGGAGAATCGGCCGGCCGCAGATTCCCATTTTGTAAGGTCCATTACCCACACCCAACAAATATGTAAAATTAAACCCAGGAAATGGAACTTTCCCGATATTGCCGGTAGGGTTTTTAGGTATAATGGCAGTATCGCTATCCACCACCGAGGCTGCACAGAGGGAATAGCTTACCCGGCAGGAGACGGGGGTGATGCGCTTTTGGCGCAGTTCTAGAACTTGGCATCGGTTATACTTACTTATATACTTACTTACATGGAGCAGGTGCGAGCGCGAAAAGTGTTTTTATCACTATAAATCGATCGTTCGGCTGGTGAGCCATCCCTCCCATCGCCATCCCTCCCGCCCCCCAGTCTACCATCATTGCCCTCGCCAGCGATCGCTTGTCTTACTCCGCGTTTCGGTCGCTATTTACAGTTTTGCTATTTCTCCGGAGGATGATTAATGCGTCTTGTACTGGTGTCGATTTGCTGTGCATTCCTTCTCACCGCCGCGGTCCTGTCCAGCGCCGGCGCGATTGCCGCTCCCTCCCCGGAAGCTGAGGGAGAGACCAGGCCGCGTGTCGTTGGGACAGAGGACTCTTATGAAATTATGGAAGACACTGTTCTCACAGTGACTGCGCCGGGAGTCTTGGGGAATGATGTAGAACCAGAAGACGGCAAGCTCCGGGTGATTACACGAACTGGGGAAACAGAGAACGGCTTCATTTATCTGACCGAAGATGGGGGCTTTGTCTATACACCTACCCTCAACTATCATGGCCCCGACTTCTTTACCTATACTCTGTACGACACAGCGCAGCCCACACAGACGGCCGATGTCACCGTCTCGCTGACCGTCTCGCCGGTAAACGACGCGCCCATCGCCTTTCCGCTCACCAAGACTGTCAAAGAGGCTACGCCGCTGGAGATCACACTTCTGGCCGAGGATGTGGATGAGGATCCCCTCACTTACGAGATTCGAACCGACCCGACGTCTGGGACCTTTACTAAACCGCTGGTCGAGGACAAGATCACCTACAAACCAAATTGCGGCTTCACCGGCACGGATTCTTTCACGTTCATTGCCAGAGACGACGAGGGTTCCGAATCCAACGAGGCCACGGTCACCATCATCGTCGAGCCGCAAAATTATCCGCCTGTGATCAAGAAGAAGGCAGACGGAGCAGTAGTGGCGTCGCTTACTCTCACCACGGCAGAAGATACACAGATCGTTCTGCCAGAGTTGGTTGTCGATGATCGAAACTGTGACCCCATGACCTTTAGCCGTACGGAAGGCCCCAACTTTGGCAGCCTGTTTGGTTCGTTTCCGGGCGTTCTTACCTATATGCCCTCCAAGGACCTGAATGGAGTCGATCATTTTCACCTTAATGCCAGCGATGGGGAGATTACAAGTTCGGTGCCGGTAACGATCACCATCACCCCGGTGAATGACCCCCCGACCTCCGTGCATTTTTCCGGGAAGCGGCAGCTGGCCGAAAACCAACCTCCCGATACGATTGTCGGTTCTTTCTCCACCAAAGATCCAGACGATCCCGATTCTACGGATACGTACACCTATACGCTAGTGACCGGGAGCACGAGTTTTAGAATCCGGGGCGATACGCTCTACACCAACCGATCTTTCGATTACGAAAGCGCGGGGGCGGGGGGGACTTTACCACCTCAATACCCGATCACGGTGAGGGCTACCGATCCCGCCGGCGCCTCCATCACCACCACGTTAACCATTGAGATCACCAACGTAAACGAGCCGCCAGAGGGGCTGGCGGATGTCTACGGTTTCGATTTTGGCATGACTTTGGTAGTCACTGAAACCGGCTTGTTGAACAACGATTGGGATATCGATACGCCCCATGAAAACTTAACGGCGGTACTGGTCGAGAAAAGCGGGCCGCAGCATGGCACGCTCGACTTGAATCCCAATGGCACCTTCACCTACACCGCCAGCAGTATCGACTTCACCGGTGTGGTTTCATTCACTTACAGGGTCTACGATGGAGAGCTTTACTCTACACCCATTCCTGTGGAGATCGCTGTTCACCAGAGTATTCCGGTCTGGACTCTGCCCACGAAAACCGGACAGATTTACACCGCTCAGGATAACATTGTTACCCTGCACGTTGAATTCCCTGAAACTCCCGAACAGATCGCCTGGGTTCGCTACAGCCGTTGGGATGCGAAATACGAACTCCACCGTGAGATCGGGGTGACTGAGGAGAATCCCTTCACCTTCGAGCTGGATACACGCCAACTGAACCCCGGATGGAATCAAATCATCGCTCACGGTTTCAACGACCAGGATTTACCAACCGCCCAGTCGTGGATATGGATTAAGATGCCCGACCGCCGTCTCTTCCTTCCCTACGTCTCTGGGCCACCCTGACGGTTGAATCACCCCGAACGCGTAAGGAGGCGGGACAGGCAACTCCCGCCTCCTTTTTTCTTCTACTCCGCTGTTCTGTACACGCCTCGCCCGGCCATATATCCCCTGATTCTGGTACAAACACGGCTGCGTCGTAAAAACACCTGGAACCGTACGCCATCCCGCCGTGCTCGTACGGGCGGGTCTTTCATTTGGGCACAGGCGGCTTAACCATAAACGGCGTCTGGCAGGCCAGCCCGCCCCTCGCCGCCATCCAGCCCTCCCGGCCACACACCAGCCCCCACAACCGGCAGAGTCGTAGGGTAAGATGCCATGCGACCGTTTTTTTGTCGCCCTTGCCCGTTCGTTCAACCAGGGTCCAAAGTCGCAAGCTCGGCAGCTTGCGCTACGCCGCGCGCCCCCATCGCCATCCAACCCCTCCCGGCCACCGGTCAGCCCACTCCGCCATCCCCCGGCGAAGTTGACACAGCCAGGCCCCTACGACTTATTGAAAGCTCTACTTCTGCAGGTACTTCCGCTGCCACTCGAACAGCTTATTCAGCGCCTCGATCGGCGAGAGAGAATTGACGTCCAGCTTCTTCAGTTCGTCCAGCAGGGGGTTCGTCTCCGGGAACAAAGCCAACTGCTGGGCCGCGTGGGGGTTGATCTTCACCGCCTTGCCCGACGAAGCCTCCAGTTGGCGCATGATCTCGTTCGCCCGCTGCACCACCGGAGAGGGGATGCCGGCGATCTGCGCCACGTGAATCCCGTAAGAGCGGTCCGCCCCTCCGGGGACGATCTTGTGCAGGAAGACCACCTTCCCATCCGCCTCGCTCACCGCCACATTGTAATTCCGCACCCCCGGCAGCAGGTCCGCCAACTGGGTCAGCTCGTGGTAGTGGGTGGCGAACAGGGTCTTCGACCGCAGCCGCGGGTGGTTGTGAATGTATTCCACCACCGCCCAGGCGATCGATACGCCATCGTAGGTGCTCGTCCCCCGCCCGATCTCGTCCAGCACCAGCAGGCTGCGCGGCGTGGCGTGGTGCAGGATGTTCGCCGCCTCCACCATCTCCACCATAAAAGTCGACTGCCCGGCGTGGATTTCGTCCTGCGCTCCAATGCGGGTGAAGATGCGGTCCACCAGCCCCAGGCGGGCCGAAGCAGCGGGCACAAAGCTGCCCATCTGCGCCATCAGCACAATCAAGGCGACCTGGCGCAGGAAGGTGCTCTTGCCGCTCATATTCGGCCCGGTCAGAACGCGGATGCGCTCGCCTTCCTCGAAGACGGTATCGTTCGGCACGAAGCGGTCGCCGCTCAGCAGCTGCTCCACCACCGGGTGACGGCCTTCACGGATCTCGAGCACATCCTCTTCGACCACCTCGGGGCAGACGAAGCCCCCGAGGGCTGCGGCCTCGGCCAGCGCTGCCAGCACATCCAGCCGGGCCAGCGCCCGCGCCGTGCCCAACAGCCGCCCGGCCGATTCCGACAGTTGCGCGCAGATCTCCTTGAACAACCGCGCTTCGATCTCGTGAATCCGCTCCTCAGCGTTCAGCACCAGGGCTTCATATTCTTTCATTTCGGGGGTGATGTACCGCTCGGCGTTCACCAGGGTCTGTTTGCGGATATATTCCTCCGGCGCCAGGCCGCTGTTGGCCCTGGAGATCTCAATATAATAGCCGAAGACTTTGTTGTACCCCACCTTGAGGGATTTGATCCCCGTCCGCTCCCGCTCGACGCTTTCCAGCTTGGCGATCCACTCACGGGCGTGGCGGGAGCGTTCCACCACCCCATCCAGCTCGGCCGAAAACCCGGGCCGGATCACACCCACGTTTTGCAGCGTCGCCGGGGGCTCGTCAGCCAGGGCCGACTGGAGAAAGGCCAGTTCCCCGGCGCACAGGTCGAACTCGGCGAGCACCTGCTCCAGGGGCGCGGCACCGGCCGGGATCAGGCTGAACACCTCCGGCAGCCGCTCCAGGGTTTCCCGGATGGCGACCAGATCGCGCGGCTGGGCCACCTTCCCAACCACCCGGTTCACCAGGCGCTCCAGGTCTCCGAGCGGCTTCAAAGCTGCGCGCAGTTCGGCCCTGAGCATCCCGTGTTCGAATAGATAAGCGACCCCGGCCTGGCGGCGGCGGATCCGCTCCACATCCAGCAGCGGCATGCTCACCCACTGCGCCATCAGGCGCTTCCCCATCGGTGTGACCGTCTGGTCCAGCACCCCGAGCAGCGAGCCGCGCGTGCTGCCGCCCCGCAGGGTTTCGGTCAGTTCCAGATTGCGCCGGGTGGAGGCGTCCAGGGTCATGAAATCGGACAGGCTGTAGGTGCTCAGGCGGGTGAGCAAGCCCAGGGCCCCCGGTTGAGTCTCGCCCAGGTACTGCAGGATCGCCCCTGCGGCGCGGACCCCGGCGGTCATCGATCGCATCCCAAACCCATCCAGCGAAGTTACCCCGAAGTGCTGCTTCAAGGTTTCCACGCTCTTCCCCGGTTCGAAACGCCAGGCGGGCCAGGGGGTCTGGTGTCCGGGGAGTCCATTGTCGAAAGAGGAATTGTCGGGCAGCAGCAGTTCTGCGGGGCGCAGGCGCAGCAGTTCGGCCCGCAGGGCGGATCGTACGTCCCTACCGCCGATCTCGGTCACGGCGAACTCCCCCGTGGTGACGTCCACATAAGCCACCCCGGCCTTTTCCTCGCCGTGGTTCTCCCCCAACACCGCGCAGGCCAGGTAGTTGTTGGCATCCCCGGGCAGCAGGCCGGGCTCCACCACCGTCCCCGGCGTCACCACCCGGGTGACCTGCCGCGGCACCAGCCCGTTGACCGGCGTATCTCCCACCTGCTCGCAGATCGCCACATGGTAACCCTTCTCGATCAGCCGGGCCAGGTAATTCTCCGCGGCGTGATGCGGTATGCCCGCCATCGGCACCCGCACCCCTTTAGCCACATTGCGTGAGGTCAGGACGATGTCCAGCTCTCGGGCGGCGGTCTCTGCATCCTGGTCGAAGGTCTCGTAAAAATCGCCCAGGCGGAAGAAGAGGATCGCCTCCGGGTACTGGCGCTTGATTTCCAGGTACTGCTTGCGAATGGGGGTCACATCATCTTTCGACATGACCTCGATTCTAAAAGCTTGCGCCCAAATCAGCAAGTACGAAAATACGTTCTATAGTGGTGTGCAGGCAAATGTTGTCAGTTGTTACTGTTGGGTGTGTTGCGGGCGGCGCAGCCGCCCACACACACCCAACAATTCTTTCCTGATGACAAGTTGTGCTTGCACACGAAAAAACGATTGATTTTTCAGGATCCAACGGATATAATTCAATCACTATATTCCCCGAAAGTGAGAAAGGAGAACTCTGATGGCAAGCGTAACTTATGATCATGTATACAAGAGATTTGGCGATGTCATCGCGGTGAATGACCTCAATATTCACATCGATGACAAAGAATTCCTGGTTCTGGTTGGGCCCTCGGGCTGTGGCAAAACCACCGCGCTCCGCTGTCTGGCTGGCCTGGAAGACATCTCTGAAGGGCGCATCCTGATCGGCGATCAGGTGGTGAACGATGTCGCCCCCAAAGACCGGGACATCGCCATGGTGTTCCAGTCTTATGCCCTATACCCGCACATGACCGTGTTCGATAACATGGCGTTCGGGCTCAAACTCCGCAAGACCCCCAAGCAAGAAATCAAGCGCCGGGTTGAGAATGCGGCCCAGATCCTGGGCATCGAGAACCTGCTCGACCGGAAACCCCGCCAACTCTCTGGTGGACAGCGCCAGCGCGTGGCTGTCGGCCGGGCGATCGTGCGCGAGCCGAAGGTTTTCCTTTTCGACGAACCCCTCTCCAACCTGGACGCCAAGCTGCGCGTTGAAACCCGCGCCAACATCAGCAAACTGCACCAGCAGCTCCAGACCACCTTCATCTACGTCACCCACGATCAGGTGGAAGCCATGACGATGGCCAGCCGCATCGCCGTCATCAACAAGGGCATCCTGCAGCAGATCGACACCCCGCAGACCCTGTACGATAAGCCGGACAACCTGTTCGTGGCCGGTTTCATCGGTTCCCCGGCGATGAACTTCTTCAACGCCTCCCTGCGCAGGGACGATGGGAAGTTGTACGTGGATGGCGGCAGCTTCAGCGTTCAGGTCCCCGAGAACCGGGTCAACACCTACGCTCCTTATGTCGGCAAGCCGGTCATCTTCGGCATCCGCCCAGAAGACATTCACAACCCCACCTACGCCCCGCCAGGGATCATCGCCCAGCCGGTGGAGAGCGTGGTGGATGTCACCGAACTGATGGGCTTCGAGATCTCCGTTTATCTCAAGAGCGGCGACCACTCCTTCGTCGCCCGCGTCGATCCTCGCTCTCGCTACCACATGGGCGACAAGGTGCAAGTTGTCTTCAATGTGGACAATATGCACCTCTTCGACCGGGAAACCGAAATGGCCATCCGCTAGGGTCACTGCAATTTCCCCAGGGGGCTGGCCTGCCAACCCCCTGGGTCAACCCATGCGAAACGCCTCTCCGCAAGCACCCCTCTCCATCACTGAGAGGCCCCGGCGGAGAGGCGTTTTGTTGGGAAAATCATGAAGCACAGCTAACGATAACCGAGGAGGTTTTGCATGGATCATAAATACACGCTGGTCCTGGTCCGCCACGGCCAGAGCACCTGGAACCTGGAAAACCGGTTCACCGGCTGGACAGATGTCGGGCTGACCGAGCAGGGCAGAAAGGAAGCCCACGAGGCTGCCAGGCTGCTGAAAGAAGGCGGTTATACCTTTGACATCGCTTATACTTCGGTCCTCAAACGCGCCATTCACACCCTGTGGATTATCCTGGAAGATATGGAGTTGGAATGGATCCCGGTGATCCGCGCCTGGCAGCTCAATGAGCGCCACTATGGCGCCCTGCAGGGGCTGAACAAGGCCGAAATGGCGAAGAAATTCGGCGAGGAGCAGGTGAAGATCTGGCGGCGCAGTTATGCCACCCCGCCCCCGGCCCTGGATAAGGACGATGAACGCCACCCGCGCTTCGACCGCCGTTATGCCGGGCTCTCACCGGAGGAACTGCCCGATACCGAATCCCTCAAACTGACCGTTGAGCGCATGCTCCCCTACTGGCACAGCACCATTGCCCCCACCGTCAAGTCGGGCCAGCGGGTCCTGATCGCCGCCCACGGCAACAGCCTGCGGGCGCTGGTCAAGTACCTGGACAATATTTCCGATGAGGATATCCCCGAACTGAACATCCCCACCGGCGTCCCCCTGGTCTACGAGTTGGACGAGGACTTGAAACCACTGCGGCATTACTATCTGGGCGATGAAGAGGCGGTGCGCAAAGCCGCCGAAGCCGTCGCCAAACAGGGTGCGGCCAAATAGTCCGCCCCGCCGCCCGCGCACAGCCGCGGCGATACCAGCCGGGCAAAACGACTGCGGAGCGCTCTTGTCGCTGGAAAAGGACAAGAGCGCTCCGCTCGTTAATCTCTTCCATGTCCGCCTGGTCAAAGTGCATCCGCTTTAACCTGGCTTCACGCGGCAATTATCCGGGGAGAAACCCTCTCCGTTGACGCCGCCGGTTGGGGCTGTGCAGATCGGCGCAGCCTGAGGCCGTTGGTTTATCACCAGGGGCAACCCCACAGCAGGGCGTCCAACTCCCACCCGGATTGTAGGCCAGGGTGAAGGACCGGTCCGGGTCGTTGGCCTTCAGCCGCGGCGGCCGGGCCTGCGCAGCCCCAGCCAGAGCAGGAGCCCGGCGACCAGCGTCATCGAGCCCACCAATAAGAAAATATCCTGCCAGAAGCGCTCGGGGAAGAGCCGGATGAGGGTGTCGCTGAAAAGGAACATCCACGTTCCCGGCTGAAAGAAGACGTTGTGGAACGCGGTGAAAAAGACGCCGAACGCGACCAACACCGCCGCCAGGATCGCTGCGATCAGGATTACAGTCAGCAGCCCGCCGCGGCTCAGGCCCTGGCGGTAAGCCGGCCACCAACGCCCAAACCAGGCCCAGACGCCCGCCACCACCAGGGCCCCCAGCGAGACATAAAGCACCGTCATTGTGGTCCGGAGCGCCACCTTCACGTCCACCATATGGCGCAGCTCCCGCTCATTATAGACAGGCGAACCATCCTCGAAGCGCAGATCGCCCAGGAATGAAATCCCGGCGTCGTTCTGCAGGTACTCCAGGGCGATATTCGCCCAATGCAGGCGGTCTTCCGTGCTAAAACCATATAGGTCGGGGGGAAAACCCGGCCGGTTGTATTCCACCTGCAAGAAAAGCGGGTTCATAATCAGCCGGATGGCCAGCAGCGCCAGCGCAACCGGCACCAGCACGGTAACCACCCAGGATAGGCCCCGGTACAGGGCAAATTCCCGGGCCAGGGTCTGCGTGGAGGCGCTCGCTTGGGCAGCAGTTTTTTCGCTCACTCTAAATCCTCCATCTCACCAAACAGCACGTAGTTCAGCACCAGGCGGTTCGTGTACCACTCGACCGGCGCCCAATCGTCGGTGAAGACCAGCTCGCTTTCCGGCGTTGGCTGCTGGTTAATGATCGTCCGCTCGATGGCCGTGATCAGCAGCGGATGGGTATCCTCTTGCTGGGTAAGCGCCAGGTAGTTCTCGTACAGGTTTTCGATCCGCGTTGGCTGTACGGTGGCGTAAACGATCGAGTTGAATGAATTAGGCACGTCCATGACAAAAACCGAAGGGAACAGGGTCCGAATAGTGCCCACCAGGCCCTCGATCAGGCGCCGGTCGGTTGGCGAGCGCCCAACGTTGATCACCAGCACCCCGTCCCCGGTCAGGTGGTCGCGCGCCTCCTGAAAAAACTCACGCGTGGTCAGGTGCCAGGGGATATATGGCGGCCGGTATGCATCCACGGCGATAATGGTGTACCGGCGGTCGCTGCGGCTCAGGCCCACCCGCCCGTCTTCGGCGATGGCGTTCAGGTTGGGCATATTCATGTCGAAATATTCCCGCCCCACCTCGATAATTTTCGGGTCGATCTCATATCCGTCGATCGGGATCGGGCCGAAGACTTCGGTCGCCTGGCGGGCCGTTGTGCCTCCGGCCAGTCCGATAATCGCCATGCTCTCCACATCTTCTCTGGCGAACGGCGCGGGGTTGAAGAACGGCGCCACCAGGAATTGCTCCCACGGTCCGGCGTAATCCAGTTGGGTGGGGTGCCACATCGAATGGACCCCCTGACCTTCGTTCAGGCGCAGCAGGTGGAAGCCGTCGATCTCCAGCACCTGGATGTAATTGTACGCCGATTCGGTCTCGTAGATCTGTCCCGTGCTGTTTTTAATGGGGCGGCCTGCGCTCCAGATTGCCAGGGCCACCAGCACCGCCGGCATCCACATCACCCCCACCGCCTGCCGCAGGCCGGCCGAGCGCCACAGCCCGATGATGGCCACCAGGAGCAAAAATACGCCGTGCAGGATGAATGTCAGCCGGGTGCCGATCAGCGGGATGAAAACCAGGGTCGGCAGAAAAGTGCCGATGAACGAGCCCAGGGTCGAAATGGCGTACATCCGGCCGGACACCTTCCCGGCATTCTGGGGGTCGGTGATCGCCAGGCGGATGGCGAAGGGCGAAATCGTCCCCAACAGCACCACCGGCGCCACGAACAGCACCAGAACCGCGGTGAAGGAACCGAACAGCACCCCCAGTTGGAGCTGGTCGAAGGCATCGGCCGCCACGGTGAGCACCGGTCCGGCCACCACCGGCACCAGCCCGGCGGTAAACGCCCCCCAGGCGAGCACCGTGTACATCGTCTGCGGGTACGGCGAGCGGTCGGCCCACCAGCCGCCGACGAAGTAACCCGCGGTCAGATAGATCAGGATCAGGCCGATAATGCTGGCCCACACCAGGTTGCTGGTGCCGAACGCCGTCCCGATCAGCCGGGAAGCGGATAACTCTAATGCCAGCGTCGTCATCCCGCTGGCGAATACAGCAAAGTAAAGATAGCGGTTCATTGATTTGTCCATACCCTCCGGGGATCGAACGGTCCATCCCCCACCGGGAGGGTTGTATAAGTGACCACCCGCGAGGGTCGCGCGCCGGTTTTGTAGGGTGTCGGGGGGATTATATCCCATTTTTAACATGCCAATTTCCTGGAGCCGTTTCCAAATTCGCCCCTTTTTGTGATAGAATTGCCGGAACCGATAACCAACATCGCCGACAGGGAACAAGCGCCGTGTTGGAGGCACAGAGAGCCGGGGTACAGGTGAGAGCCCGGCGCCAGGACCACCGGCGTTCGCCGCCCTCGAGATGCGAGAAGAACGGCTTACGCGCAGCGTAAGCACCAGTAAAGCTCGCCGGGTGCTCCCGTTACAGAGTCACACCGTTCGCCGGTCTGCATAACCGGCCGCCGGTGACTGAGGCTTCGTCCGCAAGGCCGGAGCGAATTGAGGTGGTACCACGAGCTGAGACTCGTCCTCGCACTTGAGGATGAGTTTTTATTTTAAAGGAGTTCATTATGTCCGTTACCCGTCCTACTGGCGCTCAGATCCGCCAGGATTTCATCAGTTTCTTTGAGGAGCACGGCCACACCTTCGTGCCTTCCTCCTCCCTGGTCCCCGGGGGAGACCAGACTCTGTTGTTCACCAACGCCGGCATGGTGCAGTTCAAAGACGTCTTCCTGGGGACGGATACCCGCCCTTACACCCGGGCCGCCAATTCCCAGAAGTGCATGCGCGTGGCCGGCAAGCACAACGACCTGGATGACGTCGGCCGCGACAACACCCATCACACCTTCTTCGAGATGCTTGGCAACTGGTCCTTCGGCGACTACTACAAAAAGGAAGCCATCGCCTGGGCCTGGCAGCTCCTGACCGATGTGTGGGGCCTGCCCAAAGACAGGCTCTGGGCCACTTGCTTCGAAGACGAGAAGGGCGAAATCCCCCGCGACGACGAGGCCGCCGGCTACTGGCGCCAGCAGCCGGGCTTCAATCCCGAGCATGTGCTGTTCTTCGGTCGCAAGGACAACTTTTGGGAGATGGCCGAGACCGGCCCCTGCGGTCCCAACAGCGAAATCCATTTCGACCGCGGCATCGAGTTCTGCGACAAACAGGGTGAGCCCGGCCACGTCTGCCGGGTCAACGGTGACTGCACCCGCTTCCTGGAGCTGTGGAACCTGGTGTTCATGCAGTACAACCGCCTGGGGCCATCCAGGTTGGAGCCCCTCCCCGCCACCCATGTGGATACCGGCATGGGCTTCGAGCGCATTGTCTCCGTGCTGCAGGGCGTCGACTCGAACTACAAGACCGACCTGCTCAAACCCCTCTTGGACGTAGTCCAGGGCCTGACCGGGCACACCGACGCCGAGGTAGAGGAGCACCTCACCCCCTACCGCGTGATCGCCGACCACGGGCGCGCGGCCGCCTTCCTCATCGCCGACGGAGTCGTCCCCGGCAACACCGGGCGGAACTACGTCTGTCGCATGATCATCCGCCGCGCCGCCCGCTTCGGCGGAAAGATCGGCCTCAAACAGCCCTTCATGGCGCAAGTCGCGGCCAAAGTCATCGAGATCTACGGCGACTTTTACCCCGAACTGGTCCGCAACCGGCAGGCCATCCTCAACAACCTCACCCGGGAGGAAGAGCGCTTCGCCCGCACCCTGGAAAGCGGCGTCGCCAAGCTCGAGACCATGCTGTCGCGCTTGAAACAGGCCGCAGCCGAGGCCAGGGATGAGGTCGTAGACCGCGCCACCCGCCCGGTCCTGGCGGGCGAGCAGGCCTTCGACCTGTACGCCACCTACGGCCTGCCCCTCGAACTCACCCGCGACATCGCCCGGGAGCAAGACCTCGAAGTGGACGAAGCCGGCTTCCGCGAAGCGATGGAGAAGCACCGCCTGGCTTCAGGCGCCGGAGCGTTCGAAGCCATGGGCGGCGAGGATGTGGACGTTTACCGGGCCCTGCACACCCGGCTCAAAGAGAGCGGAAAGCTCCCCCAGGGCGAAGTCGAGTACGACCCCTACAAATCCCTGGAGGTCGAGGGTGAGGTCATCGGGCTGATCCGCGACGGGCAGCCGGTCGAACAGGCCCGGCCCGGCGACCGGGTCGAGGTCATCCTGCCCAAGACCGGCTTCTACGTTGAATCCGGCGGCCAGGTCGCCGATACCGGCAGCATCGTTTCCGTGGCCGAGCCGCGTTGGGAGATCGAAGTCGAAGACGTGCGCCGCCCCGCGGCGGGGGTGATCGTGCACACCGGCCGCGTGCTGCGCGGCGAACCCGGCCTGGGTGACCTGGCCATCGCTCGCGTGGACCTGCAGCGCCGCCGGGACATCATGCGCAATCATACCGCCACGCACCTGCTCCACGCCGAACTGCACGCCGTCCTGGGCGAACATGCCCGCCAGGCAGGGTCCCTGGTTGCCCCAGACCGCCTGCGCTTCGACTTCACCCATCCCGAGCCCATCTCACCCGAGCAGCTCGAGCGCATCGAGGCCGGCGTCAACCGCCGTATCCTCGGCAATTACCCGCTGGTCATTCGCTACAAGCCCCTCCAGGAAGCGATGAGCGAAGGCGCCATGGCCTTGTTTGGTGAGAAGTACGGCGCCACCGTCCGCACCATTGCCATCAGCGAGAGCGGCGATGCGGGCGACCCATTCTCTTACGAACTGTGCGGGGGCACGCACGTCTCCGAGACCGGGGATATCGGCCTGTTCATCATCACCAGCGAAGGCAGCGCCGCGGCCGGCATCCGCCGCATCGAAGCGGTCACCGGTCGTGGGGCTTACGAGCTGGTGCAGAGGCGTTTCCGCCTGCTCAAGCAGGCCGCCGCCCGCCTGGGTTCCGCCATCGATGAGGTGCCCCACAAGGTAGAAGCGATGTTGGCCCAACTGGACGAAGCCCGTAAAGAAGCGAACACCCTCCGCCGGGATCTGGCGGCCGGCGAATTCGTCCGCCGGTTGGATGCGGTGCCCGCGGTGAAAGGCGTGCCGGTGCTCACCGGCGTGCTCCCCGGCGCCAATGCCGATACCCTGCGCGAGATGACGGATCGCTTCCGCCGGCGCTATCCCAGCGGCGTGGCCGTGCTGGCCAGCGTCAGTGAAGATGGCAGACCCGTGGTGATCGCCGCCATCACCGAAGACCTGGTGAAGCGCGGCCTGAAAGCCGGCGACCTGGTCCAGCACGTGGCCCGGCCTCTGGGCGGCGGGGGCGGCGGACGCCCCACCCTGGCTCAGGCCGGCGGACGGGATGCCACCCACCTGGACGAAGCCCTGGCCAGTGTGTCCGCCTGGGTGGACGAGAAGCTGGGCTGATACGGCAGGTATAACAGATGTGCAAGTGGGGCCTGACCTGTTAGGCCCCACTTACTTTTTCCGCCCTTCTCGTGGCTTTCCCAAGAATTGGGATATAGGGGATTGGGCGGGCTATTCTGCCCGCCCAATCCCCTATATCTCGATTTTTCAAAGCCTGGCTTAAGGCTTTGAAAAAGCCGTGCTGCCCTTCTCTGCATCCGTTCTCAAATCCGTTGACCGCGATATAATCAGGACTCGGTCGATTGCCCATGAAAACGAGCTTTAGAAACATTCGGTTCCGAACCTGGACATTCCCGCTGGCTTTGCTCGCAGTGTGCCTCGCCGCCTTCGGGCTGCTCATCCCCTGGCTCGGCTTTTATTGGGATGACTGGCCGGTGATCTTCATGTCCCGGTTTCAGGGCGCTGCGGGTTTTTGGGAGTTCTACCAGCACGATCGTCCCATTTCGGCCTGGACGTATATCCTCACCGCCCCCCTGCTCGGGCTCAACCCTGCAGCCTGGCATATCTTCAGCCTGCTGCTGCGTTGGCTGACCGCCCTTGGCATGGGGTGGAGCCTTGCCGGCCTGTGGCCTTCCGCCCGCCGCCAGGCGGCCTGGGCTGCGCTGCTCTTCGCCGTCTACCCCGTCTTCACCCAGCAGTCCATCGCCGTAGCCTACAGCCAGCATTGGATCACCTACGGCCTGTACTTCCTCTCTCTGGGGGCGATGATCCAATCCATCCGCCGCCCCCGTTACTTCTGGCCGCTCACCCTGCTGTCACTGCTCTCCGGCCTTCTGCACATGATGACGATGGAATATTTCCTCGGCCTGGAGCTGCTCCGGCCGCTCGTCCTGTGGTTCCTGGCCGGCGAGGGGGCCCCCGCCATCCGGCCCCGCCTGCAGAAAGCCGCCCGTTGGGCGCTGCCTTATCTCCTGCTGCTCGCCACTTTTGTCGTCTGGCGCCTGTTCTTCCTCGATCTGGCCGGCGAAGATCCCAACCGTCCGGAGGTCCTTTACCAGCTTCTGGAAAGACCGCTCCACACCCTGGCAGAACTTTTTGAAACCGTCCTCCAGGACCTGGTCCACGTACTGTTCGCCAGTTGGTACCCGGCCCTGCAGCCACAAACGATTGAAGTCGGGGATCGCTTCTTGCTGCTGGCTTATGGCCTGGGGGCCGCCGTGGCCGTGCTGCTCGCCTTCTACCTGCCCCGCCTGCGCTACGCAGAGGATCTGCAGCCCGGGACGGTTGCTTCCGAACTGCCCGAGGTCGCCCCTGCCGGGGCCGGTTCGCCGGAAAGCCCGGCCCGGCCCTGGCTGCTGCAAGCCGCTCTCCTCGGCGTCCTGGCCCTGGCGCTCGGGCCCCTTCCCGCCTGGCTGACCGGCAGGCAGATCATCACCGGCCTGTATGGCAGCCGCTTCGCCCTGGCGGCGATGTTCGGCGCCAGCCTGCTGATCATCGTCTTCCTCGAGTGGCTCAGCCCGCGCCTGTTCGCCAAGGCCATCCTGCTCGGCGCCATCGCCGGGCTTGCCGTCTCCTTCCACCTGCGCACCGCCAACGAATACCGCTGGATCTGGGTTGACCAGACCCGCTTCTACTGGCAGCTCGCCTGGCGCGCTCCCTATATAGAGCCCGGCACCACCCTCGTATCCGAAGGCGAGCTCTTCCCCTATGTCGGCTACTATTCCACCGCCATGGGGGTAAACCTGCTCTATCCCCGCACCGAGGACTCCCCCGAGGTCGCCTATTGGTTCCTGGACCTCTACCGGAATTTTGCCGGCCAGATCGACCTGCTGCTGGCCGGCGCCGAGGTCAAAGAGGTCTTCCGCTCATTCGAGTACAGCAGCCACAGTCAGGACAGCCTGGTGATCTCCTACGCGCCGGAAGAAGGCCGCTGCCTGTGGGTGCTCGGCCCCTTCGACCAGGACAACCGGGACGCGGGCGACCTGGCCCACAGCGCGGCCCCGATCTCCAACCTCAACCGCATCCACCGCCAGACCCCGCAGCCCGGCTATCCCCCCACCGCGATTTTCGGCCCCGAACCGGAACACACCTGGTGCTACTACTTCCAGAAAGCGGAACTGGCCCGCCAGTATGGCGAGTGGGACCTCGTGGCAAGCCTGGGCAAGGAGGTCATCCAACTGGGCTACGACCCGAACGACAACCAGGAATGGCTGCCCTTCATCGAGGGCTTTGCTCACACCGGCGCATGGGATCGAGCGGAAGAGCTGACCCGCACCGTGGCGAACGATAAGCCCAAATACGTCCCCCGCCTGTGCAGTTTGTGGGACCGGGTTGCCGACACCGCCCCCGCCGGGGCCGAAAAGGACGCCGTCCTGGAGCGCATCCGCCGCTCGCTGGCCTGTGCGCAGTAAAGGTTTGCCTTGAGACGCTTCCTCGCCCCCATCCGTAATTTCCCCCTGGCTCTGCTGGTGGTCTGCCTGCTCAGCTTCGGCCTGCTCATCCCCTGGTTGGGCTTCTACTGGGATGATTGGCCCACCGTGTGGTACTACCACAGCCTGGGACCGGATGGCTTCCGCCAGGTGTTCAGCGTCGACCGCCCTTTGCTCGGCTGGATCTTCGCCGTCACCACCCGTTTGTTCCGTGATTCGCGCCTGGGCTGGCAGCTTTTCGGCCTGCTCGCCCGCTGGGCCAGCGCCCTGGCCTTCTGGCATCTGCTGCGCACCCTCTGGCCTTCCGCCCGCCGCCTGGCGGCCTGGGCTGCGCTGCTGTTCGCCGTTTATCCCGGCTTCACCCAACAGTCGATCGCCGTCACCTACAGCAGCGCCTGGCTCATCCTGGCCGCCTTCCTCCTGTCGCTGGACCTTATGGTTCAGGCCGCTCGCCGCCGGGAACGCTTTTGGCCCCTCACGCTCGCCTCCCTGCTCCTGGCGGCCTTCGCAGTTTTCTCCACGGAATATTTCTTCGGCCTGGAATTGCTGCGCCCGGTGCTGCTCTGGCTGGCCCTCCCCCCCGCGGCGACCGCCCTGCGACAGCAGCCGGGCGGCCGCCTGAGCGCCCGGCTGGCAGCCGTTGGCCTGCGGTGGCTGCCATACCTGCTGCTGATGCTCGTCTTCCTGTACTGGCGCCTCTTCCTGCACTACACCCCCCGCGGCGAGGTCCAGGTGTTCGACCAGTTGAACGCCGGCCCGCTCCAGGCCGGACTGGCTCTGGCCGCCCGCGCCCTGCGCGACGTATTTACCGGCAGCCTGCTGGCCTGGGCTCAGGTCTTCGACCTGCCCCGCTTGCTGGCGTCCGGCCCTGCGGCGGCGGCCCTGGCCCTCGCCGTCAGCCTGCTCACCGCGGCCTTCACCTTCCTCCACCTCAAAGCCGGGCAAGACGCCGATCTCGCCTCCACCAACGTAGGGCAAGATGCCAATCTTGCCCCCGCCCCCATCCTGCTCGGCCTGCTCGCCCTGTTCCTCGCCGGCATCCCCTTCTGGGCCACCGACCTCCCCATCGGCCTCGATTTCCCCTGGGACCGCTTCACCCTGGCGATGATGTTCGGCGCCAGCCTGCTGCTCGCCGGCCTGATCGCCCTGGCCTCCCGCCGGCCCCTGCTCCAGATCGGGCTGCTCGCCCTCCTGGCCGGCCTGGCTGCCGGTAAGCACTTCGACCAGGCAAATATTTTCCGCCGCGAGTGGAACCTGCAGGCCGGCTACTTCTGGCAGCTCGCCTGGCGCGTCCCGGCCATCGAACCCGGGACGGTGCTGCTGACCGCCGAGCTCCCCTTCCGCTACTTCAGCGACAACTCGCTCACCGCGCCGCTGAACTGGGTGTACGCTTCCCAACCCTATCCGCGCCAGATCCAATACCTGCTCTACGACGCCGAGGCGCGCTTGGGCAAGGGCTTAGAGGGGTTCGGCGAGGATCTGGAGATCCTGGAGAGCTACCGCACCACCCCCTTCCAGGGGTCCACTTCCCGGGCCCTGGTCGTCTATTACACCCCGCCCGGCTGCGTGCGGATCGCCGATCCCCAGATCGACGCCCGCCTGCCTCAGAAACCGCGCTTCTACTCCGATGCCCTGCACCTGTCTAACCTCGACCTCATCCACACCCGGGTCGCGCCGGGCGGCCGGCCCCCGGCTTCCATCTTCGGCCCGGAGCCGGCTCACGGTTGGTGCTACTACTTCGAAAAAGCCGATCTGGCCCGCCAGCAGGGCGATTGGGAAGAGGTGGCCCGCCTGGGCGAGGTCGCATTTGCCCTGGGTGAAAGGCTGTACGAAGTGAACGCCCCCGAATACGTCACTTACATCGAGGGCTACGCCCGCACCGGGGGCTGGGACCGGGCAGTGGAACTGACCCGCGAGGCCTACCGGCTCACCCCGCGGATGCAGCGTATGCTGTGCGAGAACTGGTCGCGGCTGGAACGGGACCTGCCCTCGACGCCCGAAGCGGGGGCGGCGCTGGACGCCGTCCGGCAGATGCTCGACTGCCAGCCGGGCTAAACCACCCTTCAGGATTAACCTTCGATGGCCTCGAGGACAGACGCTTTGATAAAACCGATCGCCGGCCTCCGCGACCTCGTGAGACGGGTCCGGTTTGGGTCCCGGACCTTCCCTGTAGCGCTGATCGGCCTGGTCATCCTGGCCTGCGGCCTGTTGATCCGCGAGCTCGGCTTCTACCAGGACGACTGGCAGGAAGTGTGGTACGCCCGCAGCTTCGGCCCCTCGATCTTTATCCCCTTCTTTGCCGGCGAGCGCCCCTTCAACGCCTACATCCACATGCTCACCTATGTGATCGCCGGGGACCAGGCCCTCAACTGGCAGATCCTGGCCCTGGTTGGGCGCTGGCTCTCGGCCCTGGCGCTCTGGTGGCTGCTTCGCGTGTTGTGGCCCAAACAGCCGCTCCAGGCCGCCTGGATCAGCTTCCTGTTCGCCGTTTACCCCACCTTCCGCGAGCAGTACGCCGCGGTCGCCTTCAGCCCCTACTTCCTGCTGCTGGGCAGCAATTTTGTCTCTCTGGCGGCCATGCTGCTCGCCCTTCGCCGGCCCCGTTACCGCTACCCACTCACCCTGCTGTCCCTGGCCGCGGGGGCCCTGCCGCTGCTCTCGATCGAGCACCTGTTCCCGCTTGAATTGTTCCGGCCCCTGTTCCTGTGGTTCGTGCTGAGCGAGCGCCCCCTCCCCTGGCGGGATCGCCTGCGGCAGACCCTGGTGAACTGGCTGCCCTACCTGGTGGGGGTGCTCGCCTTCCTCTACTGGCGGCTGGTCATCTTCCAGTTCCCCACCTACCCGCCGCAGCTCCTGTATAACCTGCGCGAGGACCCGCTCCGTGCCCTGGTCAACCTGGCCCTGACCATCCTGCAGGATTCGTTCGAGGTGACGGTCTTCGCCTGGGTGCAAACCATCGAGTTCCTGCGGCGGGTGAACCTGGAGCCCCTCTCCAGCCTGGCCCTCTGGGGCCTGGTCCTGCTCACCGCCCTGCTGTCCGGGTTGTACCTCTCCCGGTTCGACCCCAGGCCCGCCGTCGAGTCCGAATCCGGCGCTTCCAACCGCTGGGCCCGGCAGGCGGTTTTCACCGGTCTGTTTGCCGTGTTCACCATGGGTTGGCCGGCCTGGTTCACCCAGCTCGACATCACCCTGGAAGTGTCCGGCGAGCGCTTCACCCTGGTCTACATGCCCGGCCTGAGCATCCTGGTCATCGGGCTGCTGGAGATGTTCGTCCGCACCCGCCTGCAGAAGGCGCTGATCATCGCCGTCCTCGCCGGCCTGGCCGCCGGGATGCATTACGAAAACGCCCTGGAGTTCCGCCGCGTGAACCTCGACAACGCCAGGTTTTTCCGCCAGTTGTCGGCCCGTGTCCCCGGGCTCGAACCGGGCACCCTGTTCCTCACCAACCCGCTGCCCATCAACTACAACAGTTCCAGCCAGTTCGCCTCGGCCCTGAATTGGGTGTACGACGAGAAACCGGAAAAGCCGGACCTGCACTATATGTGGTTCTACATCCCCGAGCGGCTGGGCGGAGACCTGCCCGGGCTCGAGCCGGGTCTTCCGGTGCAAAAAGGCTACCGCTCGCTCATGTACACCGGCTCCACCTCCCAGGCGCTGATCGCCTTCTACGAGCCCCCCGGCTGCCTGCTGGTGATCGACCCCGAGATCCACGCCGCGCTCAGCCGCCTGCCGGATTACATCCGCAACGCCGCTCCCCTCTCCCGGCTGGAGCGCATCCATCCCCAGGGTGAGTGGGCGGAGGAGACGGTCGAATACATTTTCGGCCCCGCGCCCGAGCCGGATTGGTGCTATTATTTTGAGAAAGCCGACCTCGCCCGGCAGCAGGGCCGCTGGGATGAAGTCACCGCCCTGGGCGAACAGGCTTTCGCCCGCGATCTCGGACCGGCCTTCAAGCAGGATTGGGAGTATTTCCCATTCATCGAGGCCTACGCCCATACCGGAGATTGGACCGCGGCCCTGGAATTGACCGGACAGGTGGTGAAGAGCATGCCCGCCACGGATGAAGCCCTGTGCGCCGTCTGGGATCGGGTGGGGCGAGAGGCTCCCCCGAGCGGGGAGCGGGATGAAACCCTGGCCCGGGTTCAAGAAATCCTGGGTTGCCCCGGAGCAGAGTGATGTCGAGTATGCAGTCGTTATCGGTTGTCGTCCCTGTATACAACAGCGAAGAAACGCTGGAACCCCTGATCGCCCGCCTGGGGCAAGTGCTCCCAACCCTGGCCCCCCGGTACGAAGTGGTGCTGGTGAACGACGGCAGCCGGGACCGCAGTTGGGCGGTGATCGAGCGCCTCGCCCGCCAGCAGACCTGGGTGCGCGGCGTGAACCTGATGCGCAATTACGGCCAGCACAACGCCCTGCTCGCCGGTGTGCGCACCGCCCGCTACGCGGTGATCGTCACCATGGACGACGACCTGCAGCACCCGCCGGAAGAGATCCACAAGCTGCTGGCCAAACTGGATGAGGGCTACGATGTGGTCTACGGCTCACCAAACCGCATGCCCCATTCCTGGTGGCGGAACGCCTTCTCCCGCTTCACCAAGCGCACCCTCTCCTATGTGATGGGGATCCCCAACGTCCGCGATATCGGCCCCTTCCGCGCCTTCCGCAGCCACGTGCGCGGCGCCTTCGAAACCTATCAGAACCCGAGTGTGCTGTTAGACGTGCTGCTCTCCTGGGGCACCACCCGCTTCGCGGTGGTCAAAGTGGAAGAAGAGCCGCGCCCGGTCGGCCGCTCGAACTACAACTTCTTTAAACTCTTTCAGGTGGCGATGGAGGTGCTTACCGGTTTCAGCACGCTTCCCCTGCGCATCGCCAGCTTGATCGGCTTCCTGTTCACCCTGTTCGGCATCGCCGTTTTCATCTACGTGCTCTTCGTCTTTTTCGCCCTCGGCAGCATCCCCGGCTTCCCCTTCCTGGCGTCGATCATCTCCATCTTCAGCGGCACCCAGCTCTTCGCCCTGGGCATTTTCGGCGAATACCTGGCGCGCATCTTCGACCGCAGCATGGACCGCCCGGCGTATGTCATCGGCGAGACCACCGGGGCGCAGGAGGAAGAACCGGCCCAGGCCGGGGTGGAGGTCCCCGCCCGCTCATGAAGTGCGTCATCCTCCAGCCTTCGTATATCCCCTGGCGCGGCTACTTCCACCAGATCCTGCAGGCGGACGTCTTCGTCTTTTACGATGACGTGCAGTACGATAAACGCGGCTGGCGCAACCGCAACCGCATCAAGACCCCTACCGGGCCGCGCTGGCTGACCATCCCCGTCCACAGCCGCGGGGCGCAGATCGAGAAGACGCCGATCAACGCCATCAAGATCGCCTGGAACCGGCCCTGGAACCAGGAGCACTGGCGCACCCTGGAGGTCTGCTACCGCCGGGCGCCCTACTTCGACCGCTTCGCCCCGCTGCTCGAACCTTTCTACAGCCGCCGGCCGGACCTCCTGGCCGATTTCACCATCGACCTCACCGTCGCCCTCGCCCGGGAGATGGGCATCACCCATGTCGATTTCTGCCGCGCCTCGAGCCTCAACGCCCGGGGCGCCAAGACCGATCGCCTGATCGAAATCCTCACCCGCCTGGGGGCGAAGCATTACCTCAGCGGGCCCTCCGCCCGGAGTTATATCGAGCCGGAAAAGTTTGCCGCGGCCGGTATCGAGATCGAATATATGCGGTATGATTACCCCCAGTATCCACAGCTCTACCCACCCTACGATCCGCAGGTCTCGATCCTCGATCTGCTGTTTATGACCGGGCCCGAGGCACTGCATTACATCGATCCTCGCGGATCGAGGGACGAGGCGCTTCTATGACTTTGGACATCAACGCCGACCATCTGAAGAGCTACTTCGGCGAAAAACTGAAGACCCACGGGCCTACCCCGCGCGGCGCGGATTGGAACTCCGAACAGGCCCAGCTCATCCGCTTCGAACAGTTGGCCAAGGTGATCGACCCGGCGGGGGAATTCTCGCTGCTCGATTACGGCTGCGGGTACGGCGCCCTGGTGGACTACCTCCTCGGCCGGGGCTTCCGCTTCCAGTACCTCGGCTATGATCTGCTGGAAGACATGGTGACAGCCGCCCGCCAGATTCACCGGGAGCGGCCCTTCTGCGTTTTCACCGCCGAACCGGAATGTCTATCTCCTGTCGATTACGCCGTCGCCAGCGGTATCTTTAACATACGCTTCGAGGCCACGGATGAAGCCTGGACGGGCGAAGTGCTCAAGGTGCTGCACCGTATGCACGACCTGAGCCGCAGGGGTTTTTCGTTCAACATGCTCACCAGCTACTCCGATCCGGAATACATGAAACCCAACCTCTACTACGCCGACCCGGGCTTCTACTTCGATTACTGCAAGCGGCATTTCTCGCGCAATGTGGCCTTGCTCCACGATTACGAATTGTACGATTTCACCGTGTTGGTGCGTAAGTAAGCAGATGGCGCCTGATGAGCGAATACCGAGTTGATTTTAACCGCCCGACCCTGACCGGGAACGAACTAACCTACATCACCCAGGCGGTCGAGCGCGCCCACATCTCCGGCGATGGCTATTTCACCCGCCAGTGCCAGGCGGTGCTGGAACAGGAGCTTGGCGCCGAGAAAGTGCTGCTGACCACCTCCTGCACCCACGCCCTGGAGTTGGCCGCCCTGCTGCTCGAGGTGAAACCGGGGGATGAGTTCATCGTCCCCTCCTTCACCTTCGTCTCCACCGCTAATGCCTTTGCCATGCGCGGCGCCCGCCCGGTATTCATCGACATCCGTCCCGACACCCTCAACCTGGATGAGACCCAACTGGAACAGGCGATCACCCCCCGCACCCGGGCCATCGTCCCGGTACACTACGCCGGGGTCGGCTGCGAGATGGACGCCATCCTGGAGGTCGCCGGGCGCCACGGCATCCCGGTGGTTGAGGATAACGCCCACGGGCTCTTTGGGAAGTACCGCGGGCGCCCGCTCGGCGGCCTGGGCTGCCTGGCGGCCCAGAGTTTTCACGAAACCAAGAACATCACCTGCGGGGAGGGCGGCGCCCTGGTGATCAACGATCCCGCCTACGTGGAGCGGGCCGAGATCCTGCGGGAGAAAGGCACCGACCGCAGCCGCTTCTTCCGCGGGCAGGTGGATAAATACACCTGGGTCGATCTCGGCTCCAGCTACCTGCCCTCGGATGTGCTCGCCGCCTTCCTGTACGCCCAGCTCGAAGCGCGGGCGCAGATCCAGGAGAAGCGCCGGCAGATCTGGCATTACTATTACGACAACCTGTGCGATTGGGGTGAGCGGAAGGGCGTCCGTCTCCCGGTTGTGCCGCCACACTGTGAGCCGGCCTACCACCTGTTCTATCTGCTGCTGCCCTCCTTGGAACAGCGCCAGGCGATGATCGCCCACCTCAAATCTCACGGGATTCTGAGCGTCTTCCACTACCTGCCCCTGCATTCATCCGCGATGGGCCGCAGCATGGGGTATCGCCCGGGCGATTTCCCCGTTACCGAAGAGGTGAGCGACCGCCTGCTGCGCCTGCCGTTTTACAACACCCTCAGCGAAGCCGACCAGGCTTTCGTGATCGAGAAGATCCTGGAGGCTCCGCTTTGATCTTTCAACCCGGGCACGCCCACGGAAAGGCCGGCGGCGCCCCGGTACTCAAATTGGATACAGCGATTTCACTCCGCTGGAATCGACTCGAACTCGGAGGTAACACGTGCAAATTCTCGTTTCTCTCACCATGATCGCCGGCGTTCTCTTTGGCCCGCCGGCTAAAGAGCAGTTCTACCTGGATCCCGGATCCGGCAGCTTCCTCGTGCAGCTCGCCATCGCCACCGTGCTGGGCGGTCTGTTCGTCATCAAAGGCTACTGGCAGAGGATCGTCGGCTTCTTCCGCAAGCGCGGCGGCGAAAACCAGGAAGACGACCAGGAAAAATGAGCCAGCCGAACGACTCTCAAGGCAGCTATAAGCTCGGCGCTTCGTTCCGCGATCCGAGCGGCTTCTTGTTCACTCGCGATGGGGTGCTGTACCGGCAGGTCAACCAGATCTACCGGGAGAACTACACCCGCCTGATGGAATCCGGCCTGTACGAGGGCCTGGTTGACGCCGGGCTGCTGGTGCCCCACACCGAGGTTGAGGTCGACCCGGCCGAACCCGAGACTGCCTACCGGGTCATCCGCCCGGAGCCGGTGCCTTTCATTTCCTACCCGTACGAGTGGAGCTTCAGCCAATACCGGGACGCGGCGCTTGCCACGCTGGAGATCCAGAAGCGGGCCGTGGCCGCCGGCCTGTCGCTCAAAGATGCCAGCGCCTACAACATCCAGTTCTACCAGGGCCGCCCCTGCCTGATCGACACGCTGTCCTTCGAAATTTACCAGGAAGGGCAGCCCTGGATCGCATACCGCCAGTTCTGCCAGCATTTCCTGGCCCCGCTCAGCCTGATGGCCCATAAAGACGTTCGCCTGAGCCAGCTCATGCGGGTGTATATCGACGGCGTCCCCCTGGATCTGGCCAGCACGCTGCTGCCCTCTCGCACCCGGCTGTCCTTCCCGCTGCTCGTCCACATCCACACCCATGCCAGCAGCCAGCAGAAACATGCCGGACGGGCGGTGGCGGTCAAAGGCCAGATGAGCCGGGTCGCCTTCCTGGGCCTGATCGACAACCTGGAATCGGCGGTGCGCGGCCTGCGCTGGTCGCCGGGCGGCACCGAGTGGGGCGATTACTACGACGATACCAATTACAGCCAGGCGGGGATGGAGCACAAAGAGCAGTTGGTCGCCGCTTTCATCGAGCAGGCCGGCCCCAACCTGGTGTGGGACCTGGGGGCGAACACCGGACGTTTCAGCCGCCAGGCCAGCGAACGCGGCATCCCTACCATCGCTTTCGATATCGACCCCAGCGCGGTCGAGCTGGGTTACCGCGAGGTGGTCCGCCGGGGCGAGAAGAACCTGCTGCCCCTGCTGCTCGACCTGACCAACCCCAGCCCCGATCTCGGCTGGCACAACCGCGAGCGCAGTTCCCTGCTCGCCCGCGGCCCGGCGGACCTCGTTATGGGCCTGGCCCTGATCCATCACCTGGCCATCTCCAACAACGTGCCCCTCGAGCGCCTGACCGATTTCTTCGCCGATGCCGGGCGCTGGCTGATCATCGAGTTCGTGCCCAAAGAGGATTCCCAGGTGCAGCGCCTGCTGGCTACCCGAGCCGATATCTTCCCCGATTACCACGTGCAGAGCTTCGAGCAGGTGTTCGCCCGCCGCTTCAAATTGCACCGCTGCGAGCAGATCCAGGATTCACAGCGCAGGTTATACTTAATGGAGCGGATCTGAACGCGGCCTAACCCCGGCCGGTCGCGGCGCCTCGGCGTCACATCCGGCCGCGTGGGGAACCGGGATCGGCCAGGCGGATGGGATGAAGACACAGATTCTCCACCTCGAGCCTCACGATGACCTGATCTCAGTTCGGGACAAGATGAACTGGGGCCAGACCGGGCGTATTCTCCTCGTCTGGCCCGAGCGCGGCCGCCTGCTGAACCGCCGCCTGGATCTGGTCATCCTTCAGCGCCACAGCGCCGCGCTGGGGGCCCAGATCGCCCTGGTCACCCAAGATCCGGACGTAAAAACCTACGCTCGGGAGCTGGCCATCCCGGTCTACAAAAACCTGCGCCGCGCCCAGAACGCCCACTGGCGCCTGCCGCGCAGCCTTCGCCGCAGCCGCTCGGCCTTCAGTTCCCCCCTTCGCCGCCCGCAAGACTTCCGCATCCGGGAGAGAGGCGAACTTCCTCCACCACCCCCACCGATCCTTGAGGAACCCCTGCGCTCGCCCTTACTGCGCATCCTCGTCTTCGCCCTCGGGGTGATTGCCGTGCTGGCCGTCGTGGCGGTGCTGCTCCCGGCGGCGGAGATCCGGCTGCAGCCGGAGACCCGCCGGCAGTCGGTCGAGATTCTCGTCCAGGCCAACCCGGCCCTCAGCGCGGTCAACTTTTCCGGCATGGTGCCTGCCCGCCGCCAGACCGTCGTCGTCGAAGGGCGCGAATACCTGCCCACCAGCGGCGAGATGAGCATCCCCGACGAGTTCGCCACCGGGCAGGTGCGCTTCACCAATCTCACCACCCAGGAGGTGGTCATCCCCGCTGGGACCGTGGTCCGCACCACCGGGCCGGAACCGGTGCGCTTCGCCACCACGGCCGCCGGATCGGTGCCTGCCGGAGAAGGGAAGACCGCCCTGCTGCCGGTGCGGGCCGTAGACCCGGGGGGCCGGGGCAACCTGGATGCAGACCGGCTGGTGGCCGTCGAGGGCGAATTGGGCACGCGCCTCACTGCCACCAACCCGCGCAGCACAACCCTGGGCAGCGACCGCCTCTTGCCCGCCCCGAGCCCGGCCGACCGGGAACAACTCGAAGCGGAACTGCATGACGCCCTGCACGATTCAGCCCTGAAGGAACTGCAGGCCAACCTCCAACCGGGGGATCTGCTGCTCCCCGCCAGCCTGGGAGTCAGCCAGGTGCTCGACTCGACCTTCGACCCTGCGGACGATGAGCCGGCGGACCAGCTTGGCCTGAACCTGCGCCTGGAGTACGAAGTCCTGGTCGTCCCGGGAGAGGCGCTGCAGGCCCTGGCGATCGCCGCCCTGGATGCGAACCTCCCTGGCGGGTTCACCCCCCGGCCCGAATCCCTGGAAGTACGCCACCTGACCGAACCCAAACCGGCCGGTGAGGTCTATCAATGGCGGCTGCAGGCCGGCCGCCAGATCCTGGCCGAGGTCCCGGCTGCCCGTGCGGTCAGCCAGGTGCTGGGCGCCGACCTCGCCACGGCTCAAAACCAACTGGCCGCCACGCTGCCGGTCTCGGCCTCGCCTCAGATTTTGCTGCGCCCGTCCTGGTGGCCGCGCATGCCTGTCCTCCCGTTCCGCATCCGGGTCAGCAGCGGACCATGAGGGCGAACCCCCAAGTCCCAGGCACCGGCTGCCCGGCGGACTCCTTCTGGGAACGCAACGAAAGGATTCCAGGTGCGTATCCTCGCCATTGACCCGGGAGAAAAGCGGATCGGGGTGGCGATCAGCGATCCCACGGGAACCATTGCCACCCCTCTCACCGTCATTAAACATGTATCCAGAGCGGAGGACGCGGCGAAGATCGCCCGCCTGGCCAGGGAAAACGATGCGGTCCGCATCGTGATCGGCCAGGCGCTGGATTCCGATGGCGGGCCAACTCCCCAGAGCCGCCATGCCGAGAAGCTGGCCGCGGCCATCGCCGAGCACACCAGCCTGCCCATCGTGCTGTGGGATGAAAGCGGAAGCACGCAGGCGGCCCGGGATTCGCGCCTGGCCCTGGGCGTCTCCCGCCGCCGCCGGCGCGGGCATCTGGATGAGCTGGCCGCGGCCCATATCCTCCAGGATTACCTGGACGTGCAGAACCCTCCCACGCCTGCCGCTCCGGAATGACAAAGGATCTATGCCTGAACGAAAACCTTCTTGCATCACCATCGTCCTGCTCTTGCTGTTGGTCACCGTCTGCCTGGCGACGGCCGGCGCGGCCGTGGCCGGCATCGTCCTGCCCGCCCGCGCCCGCCAGGTGTTTGGCCCTCCGGCCGAAAACCTCGGCCTGGTGGATGAAATCCTGCTCTCGGGCCGGCTGCTGCTCGCCGCCAATGATCTCACCCTCCCGGCCAACCCCTACGGCGAAGAGCAGACCTTCGCCATCGACCTGGGCGAATCTCCGGTGACCGTCGCCAGCCGCCTGGAGCAGGCCGGGCTGGTCACCGATGGAGACGCCTTCCGCCATTATCTGGTCTATTCCGGCCTGGATATCACCTTGCAGGCGGGCGAATACCGCCTCTCCCCGCGCTTGAACGCAGTTGAGATCGCCCAGGCCTTGCAAGACGCCACCCCCCACAAAGTCCGCTTCGCCATCCTCCCCGGCTGGCGCCTGGAAGAGATCGCCCGCAGCCTGCCCACTTCCGGGTTGAACATCACCCCCGAAACCTTCCTGGCCGAGGCCTCGTCCTTCCCCGACCTGATCTCTTTCACAGACGATATCCCCGCCAGCGCCTCCCTGGAAGGGTTCCTCTTACCCGATCTCTACGAGTTGGAACGGACCCTGGACGCCGGGCAGATCATCTCCATCTTCTTGCTGAACTTCCAGGAAAAAGTCGGACCCGAGCTGCGCCAGGGGTTCGAGCGCCAGGGGCTGACCCTGTACGAAGCCGTCACCCTGGCCTCCATCGTCGAGCGCGAAGCCATCACCCCGGAAGAGATGCCGCTCATCGCCTCCGTGTTCTACAACCGCCTCAGGGCGGACATGAAGCTGGACTCGGACCCGACGGTGCAGTACGCCGTGGGGTACAGCGCCGCCCAGGATAGCTGGTGGGTCAACCCGCTCAGCGCCGCCGACTTGCAAATCGACTCCCCCTACAACACTTACCTTTACCCCGGCCTGCCCCCCGGGCCGATCGCCACTCCCAGCCTGGAGGCCCTGCGCGCCGTGGCTTTCCCCGCCCAATCGCCGTATTATTACTTCCGTGCGAGCTGCAGCGACCCGAGCCGCCACGATTTTTCCGAAACCTACAACGAACACCTGGAGAAGGACTGTCGCTGACCCACCATCATGGATGCACTCATCCTCGTCAAACACTCGCTGCCCACCATCATCCCCGACGTCCCGGCTGCCGAATGGGAGCTGTCGGATGAAGGCCGGCGGCGCTGCCAGGCGCTCGCCCAGGAGCTGCGGCCCTACCGCCCGGAGGGGGTGATCGCCAGCGTGGAACTAAAGGCCCTGGAGACCGCTCACCTGCTTGCCGCGCACCTGATGCTGCCGGTGACCTCGTTCCCCGGCCTGTACGAGCATGCCCGCCAGACAGCGCCCTTCGGGACCCCGCAGGAGTTCGAGGCGAATGTCGCCCGCCTCTTCGCCCGGCCGGATGAATTGGTCTTCGGTGAGGAGACGGCGGACCAGGCCCACCGGCGCTTCAGCCGGGCCGTGGAAGCCGCCCTGGAGCGTTTTCCTTACCGCTGCCCGGTCATCGTTGCCCACGGCACGGTGATCTCCCTCTTCGTCTCGCGCCGGTGCAACCTGGATCCCTTCCCCCTATGGCAGCGCCTGGGCCTGCCGTCGTTCGTTGTCCTCTCACGTCCCGCATACGACCTGATCACGGTTAAGGAGGCTATCTCCTGAAATGCTGCTGGCCGTCAATTACTCTCACCCTGCCGCCGCTCTATATTCAGCCGGCAAGATCCCCCTCGACCGGTTCAAATGCCCCGACTGGCCCGATATGGTCGCCGAAGCGGCCGAGCTGCTGCCCATCTCCGTCCACTTCGGCCTGGCCGCCGGGTCCGGACGCCTGGCCGAAACCGATTGGCGGCCCGTCCACCATTTCCTCGAAGGGACCGCCACTGTTTATGTGAACCTGCACCTGTTCCCCAAGGCCGAAGACTACCCCGGCATTCCCCCCGACACCAGCGACCCCCAGGCCTGGGACCTGGTTTTGGAACGGACCATCCTGGACGTCCGCGCAGCCGCAGCCGAGTTCGGTGCGGAGCGCGTCATCGCCGAGAACGTCCCCTACCGGGGTGCAGGGGGAAAATCCATGCGCCCGGCGGCCGAACCGCGCGGCATCCGGACCATTCTGGAGGAGACCGGCTGCGGCCTGCTGCTCGACATTTCTCATGCCCGCATCGCCGCCCGCGCCCTGGAGATGGATGAGTTTCAGTACTTATCCCAGCTCCCGGTCGAGCGCCTGCGCGAGCTGCACTTCACCGGTCTGCACCGGGTCAACGACAGGTGGGAAGATCACCTGCCAATCCTCCCCGCGGATTGGCCTGTCCTGGAATGGGTGCTGGCCCGCATCCGCCTCGGTGAGTGGCCTGCGCCCGGCATGCTGGCCTTTGAATACGGTGGGATCGGTGGGTGGCTGGGCGAAAACTGCGACCCCCAGGTGATCGCCGCCCAGGTGCCTCAGCTCTATGCGCTGCTCAATGGAAAGGGCGCGTAAACCCTGGCTCGACGGTATCGCTTCCGCCCTGCTATGCCATCAAACAACTAACGCGCGCTGCTCCACCGCACGGTGAGGATCACCGCATCCTGGAGCGCCTGCCAGGTGTGCTCCACCTTCTCTCGCCAGAGCACGTAGTCCCCCTGGTTGGACAGCCGGTGCACGAGCTGCTGGTCCGGCCGCCTCGGGTCGCGGAACCTCAGCTCGAACTCGCCGCGCACCAGCACGCTCAGCGAGGTTTTCTCACTCGAAGCGGCCCACCCGCCGGGCCTCCTCTCGCCGGCCGCGTGCTCACCCCACTTCACTTCCAGTGCAGTCGTCTGGCGCATTCCATAGCCCGATTCAACCAGGCCGTTCTGCCCGGTCCAGGCTGCCAGGTCTCCGATGAACCACTGGCCGAAGTCACTGCCGTCCGCGCTGGCATTGCCCCACTGCACGTATTCTCGCATATTCACTTCAAAATATAGTAAGTGGATCGCTTGTCGCCGATCTTGAGCAGCACCGCCCGCGACACCAGGTCGGCCAGGTCACGGCGCAGGGTCTCCGGGTGCACGTCCGGACACAGCTCCTGGTATTCCCGGTTGGTGATGCGGCGGTGGGAGCTGAGATAAGCCAACACCTGCTGCTGCCGGGGGTTAAGGTCCATCTCCTGGTAGCGGGATAGGTCCGGCAGGGCGGCCCGTGGTGTCTCCGCCATCCCGTACAGGGTGGCCCGGAAAGAACCGGCCACCTCTTCGAAGCGCGGCGGGCGCAGATTGTTCTGGCGCATCACCGCCACCACCCGGTCCAGGCCATAGCCCAGGCGCTCAACGAACCCCAGGTCTGCCAGCACCTGTACGATGACCGCGTTGCGTGAAAAGCGGGCCTCGAGCAGGTTGTCCAGGTTGACCGGCCCGGGCAGCGACCCGGGGGAATGCACCTCGATCCGGTCGGCGAACATATTCAAGTGGATCGTATCCCCCTGCAGGTTATAGTCGCGATGGGCCACGGCGTTCACCAGCAGCTCTCGCACCGCTTCGAAGGGGTATTCGTCTGTCTCCTCGTGGGCCAGGCCCACCATCCTGACCACGCGCCGCATGTTCTCGCGCACGAAGGCCTCGGCCTGGTGGAGCTGATCGGGAAGCGTGCCGCGCATCTCCTGCTTGAGGAACCGGTCGCCGAAGGTCGTCCCACTGAAACGGGCGGCCAGGATGATAGCGCCAGGAGCCCACTGCTGAGGCTGCCGTCCGAAGAGCAGCAGCGCAGCATAGGTGGGCTGGAGCCGGTCGCCGGAGCGTTTTAAACACCCGCGTCGCAGCAGGACCTCGTACGGATCGGCCGCTTCTGCGCGGCCGGGCAGATGGATTCTCTCGATGTAGGCTTGAATCTGATCGGGGTCCAGGTCTTCCAGGGTCGCTCCGGGCGGCGTTTGCGCCTCGAATTGGACCACGCCCCGCTCCAGGAGAAGCTGGCGCAGGCGGCGGGCCGGCAGCGGGTTGGTCTGCGCTCCCTCTCGCCCCAGGTAGCGCCCATCCAGGCAGTACACATTCGGCAGACCTTCCGGCACCTGGATTACCAGCAATTTGGATTGATCCGCCTCCGTCACCCTGGGCACCGGCACCACCAGCGGCGGGTCGGAGAGCAGCACCGCCTGGAACACCCGGTCCTGGAGCTCCTCTACATCGCCCACCCCCTGCACCTGGCCCGAGCGCGGCGCGGCCCCCAGGATCACCGTGCCGCCGGCCGTGTTCGCCATTCCCACCAGCACCGCTGCCAGGCGCGAGACGGAGACATCGGCCGGGAACCAGTGCAGTTTCGGCCCCATGCCCTGGGCGAGGAGTTTCTTTACATCGAATTCCACGGATCCTTCGTTCGCCATAAAAAAAGGGGATTTACAGCACAAAGCGGGAGGCGTTCTGCTGTAAATCCCCGTCCCTACCGGGCTATACCCCGGGCTGCAAGGGTACGTTTTCCCCACCCGTCACCGGGGGAACAGGCTCCGCCTTGCCCTCCCGGGCTTCTTTCTTTCGCGAGCGTCTCGGCCGGACAGGCTTCTCCGGCGCCGGGGCCAGCGCCGCCTCCAACACCTGATCGATGTGCTCCACCGGGATGATCTTCAGGTCGCTGCGGGCCTTCTTGGGCACGTCCACCAGGTCCTTCAGGTTGTGCCTGGGGAGCAAGATAGTCTTTAACCCGGCGCGGTGCGCCGCCAGAACCTTCTCCCGCACCCCGCCCACCGGCAGCACCCGGCCGCGCAGCGTGATCTCGCCCGTCATCCCCACCAAGCGGGACACTTTCCGCCCGGTGAAGGCCGAGATCAACGAGGTGCAGATCGTCACCCCCGCGCTCGGGCCGTCTTTGGGGATCGCCCCTTCGGGGATATGGATGTGGATATCCACCTGATCGTAGATCTCCGGGTCCAGGTTGAACTCTTTGGAGCGAGATTTCAAGATCGACAGCGCCGCCTGGGCCGACTCCTGCATCACGTTGCCGATCTGCCCCGTGATTTGCAGGTTCCCTTTGCCGTCCATCAGCAGCACTTCCACCGGCATAATCTCCCCGCCGTTCTCGGTCCAGGCGATGGCGGTCGCCACACCCACTTCGTCCTGCCGCTCCGCTTCCAGATTGAAGAACTGCGGCGGCCCCAGGAAGCGCTCCACAGAGGGAGGCGTGATGGCCGAGGGGAAGCGTTTACCTTCCGCCTTCAGCCGGGCCACTTTGCGGCACACGCGCCCAAGCTCGCGCTCGAGATTGCGCACCCCGGCTTCATAGGTGTACTCGCGGATCACCCTCAGCACCGTCTGGTCTGAAAAGCGCAGTTCGCCTTCGCCCAGCCCATTCTCGCTGATCTGTCGCGGGATCAGGAAGCGGCGGGCGATTTCGAGCTTTTCTTCCTCGATATAGCCGGGGAACTCGATCACCTCCATCCGGTCGAGCAGCGCCGAGGGGATCGTGGAGGTGGTGTTGGCCGTGGTCACGAACATCACCTGCGACAGGTCGTACGGCAGTTCCAGGTAATGATCGGAGAACGAGAAGTTCTGCTCGGGGTCGAGCACTTCCAGCAGCGCCGAGGCCGGATCGCCGCGGAAATCCTGGCCCAGCTTATCGATCTCGTCCAGCATGAACAGCGGGTTCAAGGTGCCCGCCCGGCGCATGGCCTGCAAAATGCGCCCCGGCAGTGCCCCGATATAGGTGCGGCGGTGGCCGCGAATTTCGGCTTCATCCCGCACACCGCCCAGCGATAGCCGGATGAATTTGCGCCCCAACGCCTCGGCAATGGACCGGCCCAGGGAGGTTTTCCCGGTCCCCGGCGGGCCGACAAAGCACAGAATGGGCTGGCGCAGTTTCTTGGGCTGCAGGCTGCGCACCGCAATGTATTCCAGGATGCGCTCCTTGGCCCGGGGCAGCCCGAAATGGTCCCTTTCCAACACCGCGGCCGCATTGCGCACGTCCAGGTTGTCCTCGGTCGCCTGTGTCCAGGGCAAATCCAGGATCCAATCCAGGTAAGTGCGGATAATCCCCACTTCCGGAGACATGGGGGGCATCTGGTTCAGGCGCTCGACCTCCTTCACCGCCCGCGCCTGCACTTCCTCCGGCAGCCCGGCTTCATCGATGCGCGCCCGCAGTTCGAGCACTTCCCGCTGCCAGGGGTCCCCTTCGCCCAGTTCGGTCTGGATGACCTTCATCTGCTCCCGCAGATAATATTCGCGCTGGGTGCGATCGACCTCGCTCTGGGCCCGGCTGTGAATTTCATCCTCCAGCTCCAGCACATCGGCCTCGTTCGCCAGCAGCTTCAGCACCCGCTTCAGCCGTTCGAGCGGATCGACGATCAGCAGCATCTCCTCCCGCTCCGACAGGCTGGGCGCAATGGCGGTGATGATCATGTCCGCCAGCCAACCCGGCTCGTCAATGTTCAGCGCATACAGGTAGGCCTCTTCGGGCAGGCTGCGGTCGAGCTGCACGCATTTGTGAAACATATCCAGGGCGGAGCGCATGGTCGCGTCGACCTGCCGGTCGACCACCACCGATTCGTAGATCGGCCGGGCGCGCACCACCAGGAAGGGGTCCTCTTGAACGAATTCGACCACCTCCACCCGCCGCCGGCCCTGGACCAAAGCAGAACTGGAACCATCCGGCATGCTCAGCAGCCGGCCAACCGCCATCTCCACCCCAATCATAAAGAAATCTTCAGGGTTGGGATCATCCACCTCTGGGTTGCGTTGGGTCAGGGCGATGACCGTCTGGTCGTTCAATTGAGCGTCCTCAACCGCCAGCAGCGCGCTCTCCTGCGAGAGGAACACCGGGGAGACCATATGCGGGTAGACCACCAGGTCACGCAGCGGCAGCACCGGGCACTCGATCAGGCCATCCTCATCCGGAAGCGCATCGGGGACGTTGTACAGTTCCTCCGTTCGCCGGTGTAGGGCCTCACCGAAGTCATCTTCATCGTCGCGTAGGTACCAGTCGTTACTTCTCATGCTTTCATCCAATGTGTGTTGTTTTCTTCCATCAGCCGGACAGAGCCAGGTCGGGAGCCTCTGGGACGGGCGATACCGCTCCCCACACACTCAACGCAGGGCTTCCGAAACGGATCAGGGCAAGGCTTAATTGGAAAATCGTAATTCGAGTGTACCACACAAAAACGAGAGTTGGCCGGTTAGATGCACGGACTCCTCTGCACCGGTGAGCAGCGAAAGACCGGGGTTCACCTCCCCACCCTGGCACGTGCAGAATTGCCGGGTCTTCCCTCAGCCGGGTGTGATATGATTCCGTGCTATCCAGAGGACCAACGCCAATGATCGACCTTCGCGAGTCTATCCACTACATCTACAAATCCTATATGCGCGCCCTCCCCCATCTGCACGGCTACGATGCCCAGACCCGGGACCCGGACGTGATGAGGCGCTTCTTCCGGCGCATCGGCCTGCCCACCAACCGCCTGCCCACCCTGGCCATCACGGGCAGCAAGGGCAAAGGATCCACCGCCCTGCTGGCGAGCGCTCTGTTGGAAGCCGCCGGGCGGAAAACCGGCCTGGTCACCAGCCCCCACCTGGTCAATTTCTGCGAGCGCATCCGGGTGGACGGCCGGGCGATCCCCGACGAGAAATTCCAGCAGTTGATCTCCCGGCTCGCCCCGGAGATCGACAGCTTCGATGCCGGACTGCCGCCGGGCAAATTCCTGGGGCCAACCGGGCTGCTGCTGGCGGTGGCCCAGCTTTATTTCGAGGAGGAGGGGGTGGAGGTGCAGGTCCTGGAGGCCGGGCGCGGAGGGCGGTTCGACGACACCTCCATCATGGACAACCAGGTCACCTGCCTGTCGCCCGTCATGGGCGAGCACCTGGATAAACTCGGCCCGGCGATCAGCGACGTGGCCTGGAACAAAATTGGGCTGGTCAAACCGGGTTCGATGCTGGTGAGCGCCCCCCAATCCC
>CAYMLG010000002.1:101931-121811 GCA_964391195.1 uncultured Anaerolineaceae bacterium
AACAAAATTGGGCTGGTCAAACCGGGTTCGATGCTGGTGAGCGCCCCCCAATCCCTGGAAGTGACCCGGGTGGTGGAAGCCGAAATCCGCCGCCTGGGGGCCCGGTGGGTCGTCCTGGGCCGCGATCTCCAGGTTGAAGCCTCCCCGTCCGCCCCCGGTGAGCAGCGCATCACAGTGAGCTACCCCGCCAGAGATTTCGAGCACAGTTTTCATCTCCGCAGCGCAGCCGGCTACCTGGCGACGAACCTGGCGGTCGCAGCCGGAGGCGTGGTCGAGCTGTTCCCCGCCTCTCTTCCCGAATTTGGTAGGCGCGATCTGCGGCGTTTCCGTCTCCCCGGGCGCGGCGAAACCATCCACCATCTCCCCACTGTGATCGTGGACGGGGCGATCA
This sequence comes from uncultured Anaerolineaceae bacterium, assembly GCA_964391195.1. Lineage (GTDB taxonomy): Bacteria > Chloroflexota > Anaerolineae > Anaerolineales > UBA4823 > JAAYXE01. The sequence goes on from CAYMLG010000002.1 coordinate 102,323, forward strand.
ACCGCCAATCGGCCGCCGAGTTCCTCAACAGCAGCCTCCCGCACATCACCCGCCCGCTGATCTTGGTGACCGCCCTCCCCAAAGACAAGGACGCGCGCGGCCTGCTGGAGACCCTGGCGCCGGTCGCAGATCGCACCATTGTCACCCGGGTAGATAACCCCGTCCTGCAGTTCACGGATGAGGTGAGCGCGGTTGCCCGCCAGGTGCGCCCCGACAGCCTGGACCTGCCCGTTACCGCTGAGGCCTTCCGCCAGGCCGGTCAAATGGCGGGCGAGAGAGGGACGATTTGGATCGTCGGCACGCAGTCCCTGGTGCGCGAAGCGCTGGCCTTTTGGGAGCAGAATCTGGATCAGCTCTGGGGGTGAACTAAGCGATCTGCCGGTCCCTTCACCGCCCCTGGGTGAAGAGGTCCCTGGCCTCCGCCGCGGTGAAGAGCGACCCCGCCACGACCACCCCCCCGTCTGGGCCGGCCTGCTCTATCGCTTCTCGCAGCGCCTCTTCCACACCCGAGGTCACCAGCAAAGGGATATCTCGTCCGGATAGTAAGGGCGACAGCCTTTGGCGCAGCAGCTCCGGCTCGAACGCCCGTGGGTGCTTCGAGCGGGTGGCGATCACCCCATCCACCAGGGGCAGCATGGGCTGCAGGATATCCTCGATCCGCTTGTCGCTGCTTGCCCCTACCACGAACCACAGCCGGTTCCACCTCACCAGGCGACACTTCTTGATCTCCCGCACCACTTCGGCCAGCACCCGGGCCGAGGCCCCGTTGTGCGCTCCATCCACCAGCACGAACGGCTCCCGGCTGACGATCTCGGTCCGGGCCGGCCAGCGGACGTTCGCCAGCCCGGCCCGCAAAGCCTCCTCCGTCCAGTCAAAGCCTTGCCCGGCGACCACCCGCAGGGCTGCCACCGCAGCCGCGGCGTTATCCACCTGGTGCAGCCCGAGGAAGGGGATCTGCAGCCCGTGCATAGCAAAAACCTGGCCCTCAGCCGCGGGGGGATCACCCGCATGGCTGCGCTCCGGCCCTGGTTGAAAGATTTCGAACGTCTGCCCCTCCAACCTCAGTTCTGTGCGGCGCCAGGCATAGGCACCGGCGACCGAGATCAGCGGCGCGCCCCTCTCTTCCGCCACCCGGCGCAGCACCCTCAGGGCTTCGGGCGCCTGTGGGGCGGTCACCACCGGGGCCCCGGGCTTAATGATCCCTGCTTTTTCGAAAGCAATCGCCTCCAGCGTATCCCCCAGGATGGCCGTGTGCTCCAGGCTGAGCGGGGTGATGACCGCCGCCAGCGGGCGGCGGATCAGGTTGGTGGCGTCCAGGCGCCCGCCCAGCCCCACCTCCACCACGGCGACCTCCACCTTCTGCTGCTGGAAGTATACGAACGCCATAGCGGTCAGGGCCTCGAAGGTGGTCAGCCCGGTCAGTCCCTGCGCCGCCCCCCGTACGACCCCCGCCATCCGCGCGAACTCCGCGGCGGAGATCATCTCCCCCCCGGCCGAGATCCGTTCCCGAGCCGTGTACAGGTGCGGTGAGATGTAAAAACCGGTGCGCCGTCCGGAATACCGCAGCACCGATTCGATCATCGCCGCGGTCGAACCCTTCCCCTTACTGCCGGCAACGTGCACGGCCGGAATCCGGTCCTGCGGGTCGCCCAGGCGAGACAGCAGTTCGACCATGCGGTCCAGGGTATACGGTTCCTTCGCCGGTGTAGTCACCTCCAGGTTTTGCAGTCCCCACACCCAATCTAAGGCTGCTTCAAAATCCATCACCGTTCTCCACGCCAAAGAGAATAGCATTTCGAGCGCCTGCGGTCCTCCCGCCGGAACGAAATGCCCCTGGATTGTACTCTCGCCTGAATGATCCCGTAAGAGTGGAGGGGAAACTCAGCAAACCTTCTTGAACAGATACATATCCTGTTCTGAGGTGTCCCGGACACCGCCTTCCATGAAATCGACAAGTTCCAGGCCCAATGCCTGCTGGTTGCCCCAGAAATCTAAGGTGTGGAAAACGGCGCAGGCGTTTTCGCCGCTCAACTCCTCATTCAAGACAATGATGCCTTCCTGTTCGAGCTGGTCGAAGAATTCCGGGGGATATTCCATACGCCAGGCCACTCGCCTGCCGCACGTGGTGATTACAAGGTGCCCGCCCGGCTTTGTCACCCGGACCAACTCTTTCAACCATGGGAGCTGGAGATCGCGGGCGAGGTGCGTGAACACAGAATACGAATAAATCAGATCGAACTTATTGTCCTCGAAATCTAGAGGCGGTTTTGCCTGATTGACCTTGAACTGCGCGAACTCGGCCAGATTTTTTTGGCACCACTCCACAAGAACCGGGTTGTAATCCGTGCCCCACAGCTCACACTGGTCTTTAAGATAGTGAAACCAGCGCAGAACACGCCCACAGCCGCAGCCAAAATCATAGATGGAGCGCAGGTTGTACATATCTACATGATTTCTGCGCAGGAACGTGGTAATGGACTGGGAGGCAAACAGCCCGCCGAGTTGGTACCAGGCTATTTCTCTGGTTCCGATCACCAGGTACACCAGCTCGGGAGGCGGTAAAGGATGGCCTTCCTGGGACCCAATCATCCTGTAGCCTAGATTGTAGAAACCGAACCGGTAGTCGGACATCGCCAGTTTTCTACGCGCTTCTTTGGGACGAAACAGGTAACGTAATCGATGCAAACGCATGACAGTCTCCAGATTATTCTTCTTTTTGAGATTTTACGAAATGAGAGACAAGGTATTATACCCAATAGATCTCGCTGGCGCAGCGATGAGGTGATGGTAAAATCGGTGCGTGGGAAAAAGAATGGCAGTACTATTTCTTCGCTTGATCATCGGATTAATACTCACCCTGTTCATCGCCCTGGGCCTGCCGCGCCTGATCACCGGCCTGTACGCTTCCTCCCGGACGTACGACGCCGGGCAAGTGCCGGCCAAACCGGTCGCCATCGTCTTCGGCGCCGGCCTGCGCTGGGATGGCGGTCCGACCCGTGTCCTGCGCGATCGCGTCGCCACCGCCGCCAACCTGTACTTCAACGGCAAAGTGCAACGCCTGCTGATGAGCGGGGACAACAGTCATGTGGATTACAACGAACCGGAGGCGATGCGCCAGTATGCCATCAGCCTCGGTGTGCCCGACGAGGACATCGTGCTCGATTACGCCGGACGGCGCACCTACGACACCTGTTATCGCGCCCGGCATATCTTCGGCGTAAAAGATGCGATTTTGGTCAGCCAGGCCTTCCACCTACCCCGGGCGGTTTATTTGTGCAATCGCCTGGGCGTCCAGGCGGTGGCCGTGCCCGCCAACCAGTACCAGTACGGGCCTCGCTCGCATTTTTTCTGGAATTTACGGGAAGTGCCGGCTACCATGGTGGCTTTGTGGGAGGTCCACATCAGCCGTCCGCTGCCGATTCTGGGCCGGCCGGAACCCATCTTCACCGACGAGGGCTAACGCAGGGAGAGAAACATGGATCGCCTCGCAGCGCTGGATTTGGTCAGAGAATACGTGAAAAACGAGAACCTGGTGAAGCACATGCTTTCCGTGGAGGCGGCAATGCGCTTCTACGCCCGCAAGTTCGGAGAGGATGAAGAGACATGGGGCCTCACCGGGCTGCTGCACGATTTCGATTGGGAGATCCATCCCACCCTTGAAAATCACCCCCAGGCTGGCGCCCCCATACTCAGGCAGCGCGGCGTACCCGAAGAAATCGTCCAGGCGATCCTCAGCCACGCCGACCACACCGGGGTCCCCAGGCAGAGCCGCATGGAAAAAGCCCTCTACGCCTGCGACGAAATCACCGGCCTGATCACCGCCGTAGCCCTGGTCCGGCCTTCCCGTTCTCTCCACGACCTGAAAGTGTCTTCCGTGAATAAAAAGTGGAAAGACCGGGCATTTGCGGCCGGGGCGAATCGTGAAGAGATCGAAAAAGCGACCGCCGAATTCGGCATCGACCTCTGGGAGCACGTCGATAACGTGATCCAGGCGATGCGGGAGATTGCCTCAGACCTGGGGCTGGACGGCCAGGCTTAGAGAATCAAAAAAGGACAGCTTGCCGGGCAGATGGCAAGCTGTCCTTTTTTGATTCAGTCAACTATTCGGTCGTGACCTGCACCCCGCTGCACGGCTCGCCGCAGGATTCGATAATCCGCTGGAAATCAAGCCCGGCGGGGATCGGGACGGTCAGGGTCCTCCCGTCGATCAGGTTAATCGTCGCCGTATCCCCGGCAATGGTGATATTCTCGACTTCGGCATTCTCGATCAAGGTCACCGCCTGTTCCCACAAGATCTGGGACCCATCGGCAATGCCCGGGTAGGCGCCGCTCCCCGCCGCGGCGAGCTCTTCTGCTGCGCCGGCCTCATTGGGCGCCGGGTAAGCCTCCGCCTCTGGCTGAGGCGCGGGCTGCGTGGCGGCGGGCTCGACCGGGGCTTCTCTTGCCGGGGGGGTATCCACCGCAGAGGGCGCTGGCTGGCAGGCAGCCAGAAGCAGTGCGAAAACGACGATAGCCACGACAACAATTCGGCTGGTCATATTCTCTCCTCTATCTTTGTCAAGTCTACCTCCGTAGTTGTTCCCCATTTTCCAGGCGCTCCGTCCGGTTGTGCTGCCGACCAGGCAGGGTACAAAGCCATCAAGAAAGGCAATAAAAGGGGACAAATCACAGAGGCGCATCCATTATACCGCCAACAAACCAGGGTTGCGAATCGTTTGCCCCGCCGGCAGATTAGCGCGGGACCCCCAAGGTCTGCAGCCCCTCGAGGAAAATCTGCTTCTCCGTCTCCAGCCAATCTAGAGAGGCCGGTATACCTTGCTCCGCACCGGCTGCATCCCCGCTGCTGGTGGAGGTCCGGCTGAAGCTGATCTCCCGCGTATCGTAAGAGACCCCACACCCGGCGCCGGCCTGGCAGGCCCAAACTTCCCAGGTGTACGGGACCGAGTACTGGAACTCGGTCCCCACCTGTGGGGCGGGCAATCCGCTCAGCGTATAGCTCCCGCTCTCCAGCAGGTCCGTCCAATACCGGGGTGTAATCTGGTTGACAGTTGTGGTACGGCCGTACAGGTTCAACTGGTACTGGTCCTGCGACGTAGCCACCCGCTCCGACCAGGTGAACTCCACCGGCAAGCTGGCAGAAGCCCCATCCTGCGGCCCGGTCAGGGTGATATCGGCGATGTCGAAGGCCGGCACAGTTTGAGTGGCGGCCGCCCGCAGGACCAGCGGCGCGGCCCAGTAGAAGACCCGCCCCGGTTCGGGGGTCGAGCCCAGGTTCCAGTAGCGCACGTAGTACTGTCCCCCAACCACCGGGGTAGCCAGTTCGAAGGCATACTCTCCGTTCAACCCGGTCGTCGTGTTCGCCGCCGGTTCGCACCGCGTGCCCTGCAGCAGGCACAGTTCAAGCCCGGCATTGGCCGCCGGCTTGCCCGCCTGGTACACCTGCCCCTGTATCCGTGTCCGCAGCGCAGCGCCTCGACTCTGAGAGATAGATGGCAGGTAGAGCTGCACTTTGCCCTTTGGCGCAGGGGGGATGGCGGTCGCTTTCGGGGTGGGCAGCATTGTTGGGCGCGGCGTAGGAGTCTGATTGGCAGGGGCGTTGTTCACCGGCCACCCCAGGTCTGCCAGCAGGCTCAACACCACCGGGCCCGGGTCGTGCACCGCTTCCCCGTTAAGCAGATACGGAGTCATCAAGGAGAGCAGCGAGCCCTCCGGATAAGCGTCTTCATCGAAATGCGAGAAACTCGAGCCCGGCTGCCAGCCGGAAGGCGCGTACAGTTTGGGGAAAGCATTGCTGTTGGCCGACAGGGTCCGCAGGCCCGAGAAATATAACTGCCCGCTGACCAACTGGCGGCCCAATTCGAAGGATGGGTTCGGGTAAAGTGGATTATCCACCAGGGGCTGGTTGGACAGGTTCTGGGCGAAAGTATCGTAGATGAACGGGTATCCCGAGTTCGAACCGTAACTCCCCAATCCGCTGCTATTGACGCTCATCGAACCGGCAAAGCCCAGCCCATGGCCGAGCTCGTGCAGCACCACGCTGACGAAATCCCAGTGGCTGTTATCCACGTTCCCATCGGTGTCGAAATCCCACCCGCTCTCACCGTCGTGCGAGAAAGCGCTGTTGAACCGGGCGATGATCTCCGGTTCACTGCCGTTCAGATCGGATCCGGCCAGGGTGTTCGCCAGGGCAACCGGATACCAGACGTTCGCCTTAGCCCCATTTGGGGGGGTAGTTGTCCACCGGCGATAGCCGCCTGCAGCCGCCCCGCCGAGCACCCGCGCGTCTCCCATATCCTCCCAGGTAGCCTCTACCAGAATAGGGACGTTGGAGACGATCCGCGCCTCCCAGATGCGCTTGGCGTACTCGAAAGCGTTGATAGCTGCAGACGGCCACTGCCCGTTATAGATCACATTGATGAACGCCGTCTGCGCCTGGGGGCTCAGGCTGTGTGCTTCTGCCCCACTGCCCTCCTCGGGTAAGAGCACATCGGGCGCCTCTCCATCGACCACTTCCGCCCAGATGATGATCTCGGGGACATCGGTATCCAGCGCCAGGGGCGGCTCGGGATCGGCTGCCTGGACCCCGGAGAGCATGAAGGGGGCAAGGATGAACAGGCTGAGGAAGCATACAACCCAGAGCGGATGGCGGATTCCATTCTTCATGGGGTCTCATCTCCAAATGAAAAGGCTGCAATTGTCGAATGTCAGGCACTATAGCAAACTGGAGAAAGAGTGTCAAGCATTTCGGTAGGGTAAATATAATTTCTAATTTATTCCCGTTTTTGATCCACGGACCGCAGGCTGCTCGCCGAGGAGGGGGACGTCTTGTCTGGTCCGTAGTCGCAAGTTTTGTGCCTGCCGCATCTCATCATTCTTCTTGCCCTGGAGAACCAGCAGGATAAAAAAATTGACAATCCGGCCGGATTGCGCTACACTTGATCAGGACGACTATACGAAAAAGTATTCGCTTTCACTACCCTTATTGGAGGTTTCATGCTCAGCGATCCGAACCCCCCGGCCACTCCAGAACCTTCTGTTTCCGCCCATATCACCGAACACAATTTGCTCTCTCCCACCATTAAAGCCTGGCGCATCTACCTGGACGATCAGGGCAATTCGCCTCACACCGTCAAGGCCTTCACCGCTGACCTGCGCCTCCTGGCCTCCTACCTGCCTCCGGATAAGACCCTCGGAAAAGTAACCACCGCTGAACTCAACAACTTCCTGGAATGGCTCCAAAACGGACGCGGCGTCCCCTGCAGCCCCAAAACTCTCGCCCGGCGCATCACCTCGCTCAAAGCGTTCTTCCGCTGGCTGCACCAGAACGGCGTGCTGCTCATCGACCCGGCCGAAAAAGTCATCCAGAAAACCGTCATCAGCCCTTTGCCCACCGTCCTGACCGAAGAAGAAACCCAGATGGTGCTCGACGCCGCCAACGCCCACCGGAGCGCCGCTAAGCCCGACGCCCGCTACTACACCCTGGTCGCCCTGCTGCTCAGCACAGGCATCAAGAAAGGCGAATGCCTGAGCCTCAGCCCCAACCACATCGATCTGGAAGCTCCAGACGGTCCCATCCTCTTCGTCCGCTACACCAACCCTCGCTACCGCTACAAGGAACGCAAGATCCCCATCCCCGAGAGCTGGGTGGAGGCCTACCAGGAGTACCAAAGCCAGTACGAGCTGGGCGAGCGCCTGTTCCCCTGGTCCCCCCGCCGCCTGGAGTACCTGCTCGAAGATCTGACCATCCAGACCGGGCTGGCCAAGCACGTCTCCTTCGACATGTGCCGCTGGACCTGCGCCCTCAACGATTGGAAAGCCGGCGTGGACCACAATAAGATCCGCCAAAAGCTGGGGATCTCGAAGATTCAGTGGCGGGAGATCAGCATGAAGCTGGAGCGGCTCGCCTCCCCAACCCCCGACGAAAGCTCCTGAGTCCGAAATGCCAGAGGGGCCGGCACGAGCCAGACCCTCTGGCACAAGCTTGCAAGGCGTTAACAGCAGAAGGGCCGGCAAATACCGGCCCTTCGATGATTCCATCCAACCCCCGGCTGCCGGGGCTTACATCCACTTCACCACGATATCGCCGATCGCGTTCGCCGCCTGGTCTCCCCGGTCGGCGGCGTTAGACAGGTGCCGGTAGATCTCCCGCAGTTTCAATATCTCCATCACCCCATCCAGGTCATCCGGTGTGTCGAACAGCTCGGCCAGCGCCCCCCGATAGACATGCTCCACCCGGTTCTCCAGCGCCTTTGCCCGCACCGCGTGATCGTTGGCCACGTTCGGATGATCCTCCAGGCGCAGCACCCCCCGGTAGATCTCCATCGCCGCGTCGGTCAGCAGCGAAACCATCCGCTCCAGGTACTGGTTCGGCCTCATCTTGAACATCACCATCTCATCCACCGTTGTGTTGGCATAGTCCAGCATATCGTCGATGTACAGGGAGAGGGCGAAGATGTCTTCCCGGTCGAACGGGGTCACGAATGTGCGGTTCAGCTCATCGATCAAGATCCGGCGCACCTCGTCGGCCTCTTTTTCGATATCCGACACGCTTTGTGCCAGCCCCTCGTCAGGCTGCTTCACGTACTGGAGCAGCGCTTCCATCCCCCGCACGGTGAATTCCGCCTGCTTGACGAGCAGCTCTAAGAAGCGATTGTTCTTCTTTCGCCTGGAGAATAATTTCATAGAGTACCTTGATGGGACGGCTGTCCGGGCCGTCGATCGTAAACCTTACCCGCCGATCTGGCTCATCGTGCGGCTCAATGGGATTTCGCCCCGGGTGAGCCGGTGCCCCCAGGGTTTATGCCACAGGCCCTCGCGCACCAGCTCACGCATCTCCCGCCAGCCCGCCCCGCCCCGCAGCGGGGTGAGCAAATCCACCTCCGAGTCGCGCAGCAGGCACAGTCGCAGGCGGCCATCCGCGGTCAGGCGGGCCCGGCTGCAAGTGCTGCAGAACGGCTGCGTGACCGTGGCAATGAACCCGACCTGCCCCGGCGCCTCGGGGAAGCGGAACATAAGCGCTTCGCCATCCAACTGCCCTCCGTTGAGCGGCTCCAGCGGTCCCACCGCTTCTTCCACCCGCTGCCGGATCTCTTTTGCGCTCACCAGTTGGCTGCGCTGAAATTCCGTCGCCCCGGCAAAGGGCATCAACTCAATGAAACGCACGTGCCAGGGATGCTCCAGGGTCAGGCGGGCGAGGTCCACCACATCGGCTTCGTTCGACCCGCGCGCCACCACCGTGTTGATCTTAATCGGCGCCAACCCTGCCTGCTCTGCGGCCCGTATCCCTTCCCAGACCTTTTCAATCGATCCCCCGCGGGTGAGCTGCCGGTACTTCTCCGGGTCCACCGTATCCAGGCTGAAATTCGCCCGCTTCAGCCCGGCCTCGGCCAGAGGCTGCGCCATGCGAGAGAACAGCAGGCCGTTGGTTGTCATCGTCAGCGAATCCACCCCCGGCACACCGACAATCGCCCGCACCAACTCGACCATACCTGGCCGCACGGTTGGCTCCCCACCTGTGAGCCGGAACTTGTCGAACCCGAGCGAGACGAACAACCGGACCAGGAACAAGATCTCTTCGTCTTGCATCAGTTCGGCGTTCGGCCGGAAGCTTATTTCTTCCGGCATGCAGTATAAGCAGCGTAAATTGCAGTGATCTGTCAGACTGATCCGCAGATAGTGTAATCGGCGGCCATAATGATCCAGTGCCATAAATATTACCTCATTTGGAGAATGGCATTATACCAGCAGGTAGCCTGTTTCATAAGCTTGGAGCGCCTTGCAACTACCTTAGGATTGTACCCGAAGGAAAGTGGTTCTATGACTATTATCCATGATTCTTTGTTTCAGGCTACATCTTTCTAACTATAAAATTAATTTTAGGGTAAAGATCATATGAATTTGCACCATTTGTCACTTGCCCCGGGTCCTGCTTCTTGATAAGTTTGAATCGGCGCAGTCCACCCGACCGGTGGCTGGCAACGCCTCATCGCTGCTCGCAAAAAGGACCTTCCCTCGTGTCTCCATCTTGCAAACCTATGCAAACCATAAAAGTCAATATCACAATCTACGGTTCTCTGTCGAAACGCTTTGGTCGCCGTTACCTGGCAGCAATGGACCTCGCCCTTCCGGCGGGGACAACCAAGGCGGACCTGTTGGCCCAATTGGGCATTCATCCGGACGAGCGCGGCTACCTCTTCATCGATGCGGTGCTGCATGAAGTCCCCGGTTTCTTCACCGAAGACAGCGAACCCCTCACCGATGGAGCACATATCGGGATTTTTTCAGCAGACTATATGTGGCCTTACCAGTACCGGGATGGCATCGTCATGTCTGACGCATTGCAACGCGCGTTAGCCCAGCGCGGCGCCATGCACCACACCTATAAGGAAGTAAAGTGAGGATTCTTTAAGGTATCCAAAAGGAGGATGCATATGGCAAAACAGATTTTACGCATCAATATGACCGACCTGACCGCAACCTACGAGCCGGTCCCCGAAAAGTGGGCCCGGTGGGCGGGGCGAGCCCTGACCTCGGCAATTGTGTACGATGAGGTCGATCCGACCTGCCACCCGCTTGGCCCGAGCAACAAACTGGTGATCGCCCCCGGCTGGGTGACCGGCACACCCGCCGCCCCCAGCAGCGGGCGCACCTCCTTCGGCGGGAAGAGCCCCCTCACCGGCGGTATCAAGGAGTCGAACGCCGGTGGTCTCTCCGGGCAGAAGATCGCCAAGCTTGGGTTGGCCGCGATCATCATCGAAGGCCACCCGGTTGGAGAAAAGTGGCACACGCTGGTCATCACCAAAGACGGCGTTCGGTTCGAGGATGCAGCCGGCCTTGTCGGCCTGGGGATGTATGCGGTCGATGAGTGCCTGTGGGAGAAATATCCGAAAACGGCTGTGATCGGCATCGGCCCGGCCGGTGAAATGCGGCTCTCCAACGCCGGGATTTCGGTGAACGATCCCGAAAACAAACCCGGGCGCTATGCCGGCCGCGGTGGCCTGGGCGCGGTGATGGGCGCCAAGAAGGTGAAGGCCATCGTCGTGGATGATACCGGCGGCCCCGGCGTGGAGATCGTGGATAAAGCGCTCTTCGATCAGGGGCGGCGCAAACTGACCGAGTCGATTCAAGAGCACGCCCTCACCAAGAAAGACGGCGCGCTCAACTCTTTCGGCACGGCGGTCCTGGTCAACATCCTCAACGAGGCCGGCGGCCTGCCCACCCGCAACTTCAGCGCCGGGCAGTTCGAGGGCGCGGCCAGCATCTCCGGTGAGGCCATCGCCGAGGCTGTCGCCGAGCGTGGCGGCGAAGGGATGACCGGCCACGGCTGCCACCCCGGCTGCGTCATTAAGTGCTCCAACATCTACCCCGATGAGAGCGGCCAGGCGGTTGCCTCCTGCCTGGAGTACGAGACGGTCTGGTCTCTGGGCGCCAACTGCGGCATCGACAGCCTGGATTACATCGCCAGCATGACCCGCGAATGTAACGACGCCGGGCTGGATACGATCGAGGCCGGCAACACGATTGCCGTCGCCATGGATGGCGGGGTGCTAGAATTCGGCGACGCCGAAGGCGCCCTGGAGCTGCTCAAAGAAGTCCAGAAGCGCACGCCCATGGGCCGCATCATCGGCCAGGGTGTGGAAGCCACGGCACGGGCTTTCGGTGTGCACCGCGTGCCCACCGTCAAAGGCCAATCCATGCCGGCTTACGAGCCGCGCGCCGTCAAAGGCATCGGCATCACCTATGCCACCACCCCAATGGGCGCCGACCACACCGCCGGCTACACCATCGCCCCCGAGATCGCCGGGGTGAGCGGCAAGCTCGACCCGCTGAGCGAGGAGGGCAAGGCCGAACTGTCCCTCACCTTCCAGGCCGCCACCGCCTTCATCGACAGTACCGGCTACTGCCTGTTCATCGCCTTCCCCATCCTGGATATCGCCAAAGGCTGGGAAGGCATGGCCGAATCGGTCGCCGGCGTGACCGGCCAGCCAATCACCGGCGCCGACGTGGTGGAGATCGGCAAAGAGATCCTCAAGATAGAGCGCCTGTTCAATGAAGCGGCCGGCTTCACCAGCGAAGACGACCGCCCGCCAGAGTTCATGCGCTACGAGCCGCTCCCGCCACACAACGTGGTCTGGACGGTGACCGACGAGCAGTTGGATCAGGTCTTCGCCTGGGTTCACAACGGAAAGAACTAGTTTCCCCCCACCGCAAGGGTTGGCGGCGCTGCTTCCCCTGCCGCCAACCCCTTTTCTTTAAAACAATGCCTGTCTACCAACAACCTCTCTGGGGCTACCAGATCACATATCCGGAGGGCTGGATCCACGAGACCCAGGGGGCGACCGAGGCTTTCGCCGCCCGGCTCGAGGCGCTGGACTCCGCCTATCAGGGCCCGGATGCCGGCCATATCCTGGTCAGCGCCGAATGGAACAGCGCTCGCCGCCCGGTGGAACCCCTGTGGAGCCGTCACATCGGGCGCCTCTCCAGCCTGATCGGCGCCCGCCAGGTGGGGGCCGCCCCGTGGCGCCTTTTCGGCGCTTCCGGGCTGGAAGCCGAGATCCTCCTCCCCAAGCAAGATCCTCGCCGCGTCTGGAGTGGTATCCTCTCCTGGGATTTCCTGGTCCTGAAGTTCTTCGTCTTGCACTTTAAGGAGGATCGCCCATCCTTCGAGCCTCTGGCCACCCGCCTGATCTCCAGTCTGCGCCTCTTGAACCACGTCCCCGGCACGGACCAGGACCCGGACGGACTGCCCCTACCCCCGGGTTATGCGCCCACTCAAGCTTCCGCCGTGATCTCGGACATCGACGACCCCCGGCACTGGTCGGCCTATACCGGGGCGGCGGGGGTCGATGCCCTGCAGGCGTTTTTCCTGCGGGAGGCCCCTGCTCATGGCTGGTCTGTGGAAGAATATCTCCCCTTCCCCGCCCCCTCGGGCCTGGGTTTCGCCCGTTTTCGCCTGACCAAAGCCGGAAAAACCCGGGTGCTGGGCATCCTCCCCTCCTCAGAGGGTGGAATTCGCCCCGACAGTCCAGGCTCCATCGTCATCAAAGAAATCGGCTGATCAACCTCTATCCGCCGCCTACCGCCGGAAAAACGCCCACCGTATCTTCCGGATCCAGGACCGTATCCATACCCTGCTCAAGGAAGGAAGCATCGCGGCCGTTGACGAAGATGTGCACGTGGCGGTAGAGCTCACCGTGCTCGTCGAGCAGTTCCGCTCGCAGCCCGGGGAAGCGTTCGATCATGCGGTCCAACAGTTGGCGCACGGTGACCGCCTGAGGAAAGGGGAACTCCACCGTTTTCGCGCCCACAACCTGGCGCAGTGTAGCGTAAAAACTGACCTTCATTCCATCCTTCCGTTTTCTTTAGGTTTCGCCGGTATCCTGATTATATCCGATGGATTGAAGTAAAATGGCCCTCACACCTTATCGTCAACAAATCAGGCAGGTGATGGATGGAAGCTGGCAGTGCCAACCCTCAGCCGAATCCCCATGCTTCCCTTCCGGGTTTAGCAGGCAGGATTCTCAACACAATCGATCAAACCGCCCGACGGCTGCAAGGCGCCTCGCCGGACAAAGAGCATCTCGACCAATTGATCCGGTACAGCCTGGCCTCACTGCCCCTGTTCGCCCTGATCGAAGTAAGCGCCGGTCCTGCGGCGAGCCCGCCCCTGCGCTGGGGCCATTTCCTGCCTGAACTGCCCATCCCCCTGGACGCCGGAGTAGACATCGAGCGGGACGAGGCGCTGCGCCGGGCCTGGTCCCAGATGCAAGCGGCGTACCTCCCCGACTTGCGGAAAATCCTCATCCCCCCTCTGCCCACCGCCGTACCCGGCCCGCTTCCCGCATGTTTTCTACCGTTCTGGGTCCGGGAAAACCGCCGCGGTTGGCTCATCCTGGCCGGCCCGGACCTCACCCCGGCGGACCTGCCCGCGGCGGCTGTCCTGGGCCACTATTTTGGCGCTCACCTGGCCGTTCTCGGGCCTACTTCCGGCGATCGATCTACAGAAAACGACCCTCCGGGGGGCCCTTCATCCCCCTCCCCGACCAGGCCCGGGATTGTCAATAAAGATACCCTGGCCCAGACCTTGCAGGAGGTCGGGGCGCTGCTCACCGCCCAGCTCAGCCTGGATGAAGTGCTCGAGAAGCTGATGGATTTGATGGGCCGCGCCGTAGCCTATGACTCCATCTCCATCCAGCTCCTGGATCACGAAGGCCGGTTGAACCTCGCCGCCGGCCGGGGTTTCAAAGATATCGAACAGGCCAGGCAGACAGTCCGCCAGTTGAGCGAGCACATGCTCCATACCCACTGGGATAAAAACGTTGCCAGGGTCATTCCCGACACCCAAAACCACCCCAATTGGGGCGCGGCCACCTTCGCCGGTTATATCCGTTCCTGGGCCGGCGCCCCTTTACTGGTCAGAGGCCGGTTTATCGGCAGCCTGAACCTCGACAACTGTATCCCCAATGCTTACGATGAGCATACTGCTGAAGCGGTGATGGCTTTCGCCAACCAGGCGGCAGTCGCCATCGAAAATGCCAGATTGTTCGAAGCCGAGCGCACGGCCCGCCTGCGCGCCGAAGCCCTGCGCGAAGCGGTCATGGCGATCGGCTCCTCCCTGTCTCTGAACCAGGTGCTCTACACCGTGCTGGAACAGTTGGCCCGGGTGCTGCCCTTCGACTCCGGCGCGGTGATGCTGCTCGAGGGGAACCGGCTTGTCCTCCCCGCCTGGCGCGGTTTCGATGCCCTTCCCGACCCTTCCCAGATCGGCAAATTAACCTTCAACCTGGACCAATATTCCAATCTACGCATTGTCATCCGGGAGAAACGGCCCCTCGTCATCCCCGATACCCTGGAAACCCCTCACTGGCTGCCAATCTCCATCAGCCGCCACATCCGCTCCTGGTTGGGCGTGCCCCTCTTCGGCCGCGACGGGGTGATCGGCCTGTTCAGCCTGGATCGCACCAAGGAGGGCGGCTTCAGCGAGGATGAGGTGGCCCTGGCCCAGACCTTCAGCATGCAGGCGGCAGCAGCCATCGAAAACGCCCGCCTCTACGAGACGGAGGAGCAGCGGGCAGCCCAGTTAGAAGCCTTGCACCAGGCCAGTCTGATCCTGACCTCCAGCCTGGACTTGAAGAAAGTCCTCGACTCGATCTTGCACAGCACCCTCCATCTGCTGCCGGGGGCGAACAACACCCACATCTTCCTGTACGACCCCAATGAAGACAAATTGACTTTCCAGGCAGCCCTGTGGTCTGGAAGTTCGCAGCAGCGCCCCTGGAGTGAGCCCCGGAAAGATGGGCTGACGTATAACGTTGCCCGAGGCGGGGAAATGATCGTCGTCCCCGACATGCGCCTCCACCCCTTATTCGCCACTGCCCCGTCCAGTTGGCGCGGCGCCATCATCGGCCTGCCCTTGAAAATTGGGAACCGCACCGTAGGGGTGATGAACGTCTCCTACCGAGAACCCTACCAGTTCTCAACGGAAGAACTGCGCATCCTGCGCCTCCTGGGCGATCAGGCGGCCATCGCCATCGAGAACGCCCGGCTGTTTACGCAGGCCGCCACCGAGCGCCGCCATCTCAGCCTGCTCTACGATCTGGGCCGGACCCTGGCGGCCAGTATGGATCCGGATGAAATCCTGCAGCGGGCGGTTTCACTCACTACCGAAGCCCTCCAGGGCATCATCGGCCAGATTTTCTTATACCAGCCCGACACCGGACGCCTGGTCCTGATGGTACACTACGGCCGGCCGGCTGACGAGGTCCAAGAAGTGGACAGCCAGCTCAACCTGAGCCTCGGGCAGGGCCTGGCCGGCTGGTCTGCCCTCCACCGCCGGGCGGTGATCGTGCCCGATGTCAAACACGATCCCCGCTGGTTCAGGGTCAACGACATTGACCAGGAAGCCTCTGCCGCCATTACCGCCCCCATCCTGATCGAGAACCGCCTGTTGGGTGTGATCACCATCCTTCACCCCCGGCCTGGGGTCTTCTCCGAGGATCACCTTGCCCTGCTGCAGGCTATCTCGCGCGAGCTGGCTTTAGGGCTGAGCAATGCCCAGCGCTACCAGCAAGTCGAACGCCGCCTGGCGGAAATTACATTGATCCAAAACCTCACCCAGGCATTTTCGCAGCGCCTCGACCTTCAAGTACTGCTCGATGAGGTGGTTACCCAGTTGAGCGAACGCCTAGGCTACCCGCAGGTGGAAATTTACCTCCACAACCGGGGGGTTTTGTCCCTGCGCGCGTTCCGGGGCCACGAACCTGCGGTGCGGGAACTGTCCATCCACCAGGGCCTGCTCGGCCGTGTGGTGCAAACCGGAGAAGCCGCACTGATCCCGGATACTCGCCGCTGCGAGGAGTGCAGGAACCGCAGCGATCAGGCAGTCACAGAACTGGCGGTGCCGATCTTTCGGGGCGGCGAAGTCATCGGCGTCATCGATATCCAATCCGGCCAGGCGGGCAGCCTGGATGAGCAGGATCTCGACCTGCTGCAGGTGCTGGCCGGCCAGATTTCGATCGCCTTCGAAAATGCCCTGCTCTACGAACAGGTGCGCCAACATGCCGAAGACCTGGAAGAAACCGTCGCCCAGCGGACTTCGGAGCTGATGGAGCTCTACCAGCTCAGCCAGGAGATCGGCTACCAGCTTTCCTACGAAGCCCTGCTGCGCCTGCTTCTGCGCCACCTGCACACCGCCGTGCAGAGCGACACCGTGGCCGGCTGGCTGGAAAACGGGGATTTTCATGGCCTGCTGGTCATCACCAGCCGGCCCATTTCCGAGCAGGGGAAACAACTGATCCTCGAGCAGTGGCTTCAACAGGTGCGTGAGCTGAAAGCGGAGCCGGGCCTGGACCCTGGCCCGCTGGCGGTTATCGAGGCCGAAGACTTCCAACCCACCAAACCCCCATTGGTGGAGATCCAGTCCCTGCTCCTCTGCCCCATCTATGACGAAGAATCCCTGCGCGGGGGGCTCCTGGTATTTATGGACCAAAGCGCTGGCATCAGCGCCGAACAGGAGCGCCTGGTAACGACCTTTGCCAACCAGGCTGCAACCGCCGTCCAGCGGCTGGCCTCGGTCCTCTCCGCCCAACAGAAGCACCTGGAAAGCCTGTTCGAGCACGTCCCCATGGGTGTGCTGCTCCTGGACACAGACTTCAACCTGCTGATCAGCAATCCCCGAGGACGGGCAATCCTGGCGGTGCTCAATCAAGACGAAACAGCCACCAGGCTCACTCACCTGGGGCCGCTCCCCATAAGCGAGCTGATCCGGCGCCAGGAGGAGAAGGTGCCGGTGGAGATCGCCTTACCCCGGTCTCCCCGGCGCACGTTTTCCGCTCAGATCCGCCAGATTGGTGAAGAAAACCAGGAATGGGTCCTTACCCTGCACGAGACCACCGAGGAGCGCGAGAACCAACTCCGCATCCAGAGCCAGGAGCGCCTGGCCACCGTCGGCCAGCTCGCAGCCGGGATTGCCCACGACTTCAACAACATTATGGCCGCTATCCTGGTCTATGCCGACCTGCTCCACCAGGACCCGCAAATCCCTGAATCCAGCCGGGAAAAACTGGGGATCATCCGCCAGCAGGTGGAACGCGCCACCAGCCTGATCCGCCAGATCCTGGATTTCAGCCGCCGCTCGGTGATGGAACAGAGCGCCCTGGACCTGCTGCCGTTCATCAAAGAACTCGACAAGCTCCTGGGGCGCATCCTCCCCGAAACGATCCGCCTGGAGCTGACCTACCAGCCCGGGGAGTACTGGGCCCACGCCGATCCCACCCGCCTGCAGCAGGTCTTTATGAACCTGGCGTTGAATTCGAGGGATGCTATGCCCGACGGCGGGCTGCTCAAATTCTCACTGAGCAGGATCGAAACCCGCCCGGGAGAAAACCGCCCCTTATCGGAGATGACCGCCGGTGAATGGATCTGCATCTCCGTCTCCGACACCGGGACCGGTGTTCCGCCGGAAGTCCTACCCCATATTTTCGACCCCTTCTTCACCACCAAACCGGTCGGCCAGGGCACTGGCCTGGGTCTCGCCCAGGTCTATGGGATCATCAAACAGCACGACGGCTATCTCGATGTTTACAGCGAGGTGGGAAAAGGCACCCGTTTCGATCTTTATCTCCCGGCTCTTCCCGGAAAAGGAAACGCAAGCCGGTCGCCCGAGTCCGGCGCTCAGCCCCTGGGGCGGGGCGAGCTTGTGTTGGTCGTGGAGGACAATACCGATACCCGCCAGGCGCTCCAGGCCCTGTTAGAAGCCTTGCAGTACAGGGTGCTCACTGCAGCCAACGGCCAGGAAGCGCTGGAAGTGTTCGAAAGCTACCAATCGGAAATCGTGCTGGTCGTCAGCGATCTGGTCATGCCGCGCATGGGCGGCATCGCCCTGCTGCACGCCCTTCAGGAGCGCTGGCCCGGGGTGAAAATGCTCCTGATCACCGGACACCCGATGGAGATCGAAGACCAGATCGTTCTGGAAGTGGGAGCGGTCAACTGGCTGCAGAAGCCCTTCACCATAAAGAGCTTCACCCAGGCTATCCAGGCGCTGCTCCAGAATAATTAGCCGCTCATCATCTCCGGTCCCCCGGCCGTTCCATTCCCGGTTTGGCGGAAGCCATCCGGCAGGATCAGCGGTGTGCCGTAATCCGGGTGGGGCACAATCTTAATCGGGATCTGGTACACAGAACCAAGCAGCCCGCTGGTCAGCACCTCCTGCGGCCGTCCGAAGGCCTGCAATTCGCCGCCCGCAAGCAGAGCCACCTGATCGGCATAAAGCGCGGCCAGGTTGAGGTCGTGCACCGCCATCAACACCGCCAGCCCCTGGTCCCTGGCCAGTTCGGCGACCAGGTTCAGCAGCAGCGATTGGTGCTGCAGGTCAAGATGCGAGGTAGGCTCATCCAACAGCAGGACCGGTGTGTCCTGCGCCAGCGCCCGCGCCAGCAGCACCCGCTGCTGCTCCCCGCCCGACAGCTCCCCCACCCGCCGTCCGGCGATGCCGGTCAACCGCGTACGTTCCAGCGACCACTGCACCCGTTGCAAGTCCTTTGGGCTCGCCTGGCCCAGCCATCCAAGGTAAGGGGTACGGCCGAGGAGCACCGTCTGCCATACGGTGAAATCCGCCGGGAGGTCCCGGGCCTGGGGGACGACCGCCAGGCAGGCGGCCCGTTCCGCCGGCGACATCCGCCTGGCATCACGGCCGTTGAGCCTGATCTGGCCCGATTGGGGAGCCAGCACACCGCTGATGACCCGCACCAGGGTGGTCTTCCCCGCCCCGTTCGGTCCGATCAGGGCGATCACCTCCCCTCGCCGCACCTTGAAGCTCAGGCCTTTCAATACCTGGCGTTCGCCGTACCCGGCGGTGAGGGAGATGATCTCCAGCTTCGCCTCGGACTCTGCACCCAACCGGGCCCCCAACTTTGCCTCAAGCTTTGCGTCAAGCCCTGCCTCAAGCTTTGCGTCAAGCATTGGTACCTCCTCGACCTAATCTGACCGCTGC
>CAYMLG010000002.1:121911-155081 GCA_964391195.1 uncultured Anaerolineaceae bacterium
TGCCTCAAGCTTTGCGTCAAGCATTGGTACCTCCTCGACCTAATCTGACCGCTGCGAACGGCGCAGAATCCACAGAAAGAAAGGAGCCCCGGCCAGGGCGGTGATGATCCCCACCGGCAGTTCTTGCGGGGCCAGCAGAACCCGCGCCAGCAGGTCGGCCACCAGCAGCATACTGGCCCCCCCAAAAATGGATAGCGGGATCAGCCGGCGGTAATCCGGCCCCCACAGCAGGCGCACCAGGTGAGGCACAATCAGCCCAACAAAGCCGATCACCCCGGTGAAAGAGACGGCTGCTGCTGCGGTCAGCGAGGCGGCCGCCACCAGCAGCTTTCGCGTCCGCTCCACCGGCAGCCCCAATTGCTGCGCCTGTTCTTCCCCGAACTGAAGCACGTTGAGGGCGTGGCCCGAAAACAGAAGCATGACCAACCCCAAGACCACGTATGGCAGCAGCGCCAGCACCGGATCCCAGCCCGTGAGCGTGGCCCCTCCCAGCAGCCAGGCCACCGCCCGGTGTAGTTCCCCCTGCGAGCGCAGCATCAGGAATGAGGTGACCGCCGAAGCGAAGGACCCGACCGCCACACCTGCCAGGATCAGCGTCGTCACGGGGGCTCTCCCACC
Source organism: uncultured Anaerolineaceae bacterium (assembly GCA_964391195.1). Taxonomy (GTDB): domain Bacteria; phylum Chloroflexota; class Anaerolineae; order Anaerolineales; family UBA4823; genus JAAYXE01. The sequence goes on from CAYMLG010000002.1 coordinate 122,530, forward strand.
CCGATAGGCGAGCAGGTACACGAGGATCACCGTCCCCATCGCCCCGATGAAGGCTGCGAACGGCACGGCGTACATCCCCAGCAGGGTCCCCGGCCAGTTCACCGCCATCGCCACGATCGCCCCCAAACCCGCGCCCGACGCCACGCCGATCAGATAGGGGTCGGCCAGGGGGTTGCGGAAGATGCCCTGGTAGGCCGCCCCGCTGCCCGCCAGCGCTGCTCCGGTTAAGGCGATCAGCACCGTGTGTGGGAAGCGAATCTGCAGCAGGATGGTCGCGAAAGACTGCGGCCAATCGGGTTGGAGTTCCACCCCGGGCAGGGTGGAGACGATGATGCGCAGCGCCACGCCCGGGGGGACCATGACTGCTCCAAAAGCCACGCTCAACAACAGCGCCAGGCAGAGCAAGAGCAGATTGACCAGATAGGGGCCGAAGCGGCCGCCGGCCCTCCCGGCGGCTCCTTCCTCCGCCAGGGATGCCCTGCCCTGCGCCACCCGCTGCCGTGCTTCGGGAACTGAGACTTCTTTCAAGACGGCATCATTCCTATGGGAACAGATCCGGGTGCAGGGCCTGGGCCAGGGCTTCGAACCCATCGACCATGCGCGGGCCGGGGCGGCTCACCAGGTTATCGTCGAAGGGATAGACCTGTCCCGATTGCACCGCCGACAGTTCCTCCCATCCTGCCCGCTGCGCCACGGACTCCGCCGTGACTCCCCCCCACACCGAGTCGCCGAGCAAGATGATCTCTGGGTCCTGGACGATCAGTTCTTCCAGGCTGATCTGGCCGTATTGGCCGGGCAGGCTCGCCCCCAGATTCCTACCCTTCGCCCGCTGGAGCAGGGTATCGATGAAGGTGCCCGTCCCGGCCGTGTAAGGCGCCGCCGGGTCGGTGGCATCGATCTCATAGAAGACCAGCGGTTCATCGCTCACCTGGCTCAGCGCCTCATCCACTGCCGCAACCCGGGCCTGGAGAGAGGAGATCAGCTCCATCGCCTCCGCCTCGTGACCGGTCAGCCGGGCCACTTTCTCCAAATTTACGTACATCCCTTCCAGCTCGACCGGGTTCTTCAGATAATAAACCACCAGGCCCAGGTCTTCCAGGCTTTTCACCTGTTCCGGTGTGTTCAGTTCCGAGGCCAGCACCAGGTCGGGGTTGAGATCGACGATGGCCTCCATGTTGTAGTCGCCGAACGAGCCACCAACCGTGGGGATCTCCGCCGCCTCGGCCGGGTAATCGGAGAACTCATCCCGGCCGACAACCTGTCCCCCGGCGCCGATGGCGAACAGGATTTCGGTGTTGGAAGGCGCCAATGATACCACCCGCTGCGCGTAGTGCGGCAGGGTGATGGTGCGATCCAGGTCGTCGGTGACGTCAAAGGGTTCGCCGGGGGGCATATCTGCCGCGAGCGTGGGATCCACGGCGGGCATATTTTCCCCAGGCTCCTCAGTCTCAGCCGTCACGGGCTCCGCGGGCTCCTCGGTCTCGGCGGTCATGGGTTCGGTGGCTGCCGGGGTAGCATCGCTGCCAGGCGCAGCCGCTGGCGCGCAGGCCGTGAGAATCAGCGCCAGGGCCAGGATGGCCGCCAGCAGGATTAAGCGCGTTGGTTGAACGGGTTTCCTGTTCAAAGCTGTGATCTCCTGAATGAATTTCGACTCTTGCTCACTCACCTCCGGCACAGGCCGGTTTAACGAAGAACCCCTGCTGTGGCAGCAGGGGTAGGATGCTCAGGCTTCCCGCTTGTGGTTTACAAGCATTCCCACCTCCTTTTCCACGAGGTTGTGGTGAACGCAACCACAGCGGGCGACCTGGCTCGAGCAATTTTCTACAACGGATAACTGACACCGCTCAGGTTGTAGAAGTGTTCGCTCTCACAGTTGCGGGACAGCGCCGGACTTGCACCGGCTTCGCCTGGGCTTGAAACCAAGCCCCGCCTTCCCATCCGGGGGTAAAGACACTGAGGTTGCGGCGATCGGATTGTGCTTCTATTGTATGACGGAAAACAGGACTCGTCAATTGGGATCTGCCCGCCGTGCCTGGCTTATGCCGGCTGGCGCGAGGGTCTTGATGATTACGCGGTTAGTCTCTCAAGAACCCGTACTCGAATAATGCCTCAGGCCGAACTGCCAGAAGCGGTAGCTGACCACCAGCAGCAGGGCCGCCACCGGTATCCCCATCCAGGCCAGCAGCCCCACCTCCCGCCCCAGCAAGTGGGAGGCCGGGTAGAACGAGGCGAACCCGTATGGGATCACCCAGGTCAGCCAGATGCCCACCGCCTTGGGGTAGATAGACAGCGGGAACTGGGCGAACAGGTGGTTGTCGAACACCAGGCGGGTAACCGGCACCGAGTCCATGATCCAGAACGCGCTCACACAGGTCAGCAGGTTGAGAGCGATGAAGATCACCCCGCCGCTCAGCACCGCCGCCGCCAGGTACGCCAGGTTCAGCGGGGTCCAGGGGATGCCGAGGGCGGCGCTGGACTTCGCCACCAGCAGCGCTCCCACCAGGAAATTGCCGATCCCGTCGTGGCAGAAGCGGTCCGCCAGCAGGTGGAAGAGCGGGTCGATGGGCCGCACCAGGAAGCGGTCGAAACCGCCGGTGCGGATATACTGGTTGCCCAGGGTCCACAGATTGTCGGCGAACATATGGTTGATCGATTTCGCCAGCGTCACCAACCCGTAAACCATCAACACTTCATCGAAGCTCCAGCCGTTCAACTCCGGGACCTGGCTCATCACCACCCAGATCGTGGCGATCCCTGCCGCCTGCAGGAAGATCGTGGAAGTGGCGCCGATCAGGAAATTGACCCGGTACTCCATTAAAATCTTGAAGCGCTGTAAGAGAAAGGCTCCGTACAGGCTGAGGTAGCGCACCATCGTCTCACCCTCCCTGGACGGTGACTTTGCGCACCGCCACGCTGAAAAACAGGCGGGAAACGATGAACAGGCCGCACAGCCATACGAGCTGCGTCAGCCACAGGCTGGGCGCCTGTTCCAGCGGGGTGATGCCCGTCAGGATGGAGAGCGGGGCGTAAAGCGCCTGGGCAAACGGGAAGGACTGCACCACCGCCTGCAGCCAGCCGGGCATCATCACCAGCGGTACCAGGCCGCCGCTGAGGAACAGCGAGAGGCCCAGGATCATCACGCTCAGGCCCCACACCTCGGTGGTGTAGAAAGTGAGGCAGGCCAGCAGCCAGTCGAAGAAGAAGATCACCGTGCGCCCGAGGAATACCGCCACCAGGAACGCCCCCCACACCGCCGGGTCGGTGGGCCACTGCAGCCCGAAGAACAGGGTCGCGACCAGCGCCATTGGGATCTGCCAGACCATGTCTACCGCCAGGCGGGTAAAGGACTGTGCATAGAAGCTGCCCTGCAGATCGACCGGGCGCAGCAGGGCAATGGCGATGCCTCCTTCGCGCATGCCATAGCCGAATTCGTAGAGCAGGAACAGATCAGCCAGGGGGCCGAAGACCTGGGCCAGGAGGATGTAGTTCAGGGTCTGCTGCAGTCCCATCCCGGCGATGCTGTCCGTCCCGGCATACACCGCGCGCCAGAAAAAGACGTAGATCGTCATCTGAATCACGTTCAGCACGATCCCCACCCAGAACCAGGCGCGATAGGTGAGGAATATCTTGGGGATGATGCCCGCCATCGCGCCGTAAATACCGGCCGTCCGGCGGATCTGTGCCAGCAGTCTCCACATCATCGCGGCTCCTCAGGGGGGTTCGGGTCGCAGGCCATGCCGAAGACCCCCTCCCCGGCAGGCGGATCCAGGCCGGGCGTGCTTTCACCGGGGATGTCTCCTTGCGTCCCGGGCCGGGCGTTGATCTCATCCTTCAGGGCGCCCTGATAGATCTGTTTGACGATCGAGGACAGATCGGGTTCCGCCAGGGAAAAATCGACCACCTCAAGCTGGTGCATCAGCGCCGAAGCCACTTTGCTGGCCGTGGTCTGCGTCCGGTCGAACCGCAGGACCAGCTTGCGCTCGGCGGCCTCACGCCCGTTGCTGATGATCTCCGCCCCGGTGGGGATATCGATGCTCGCCACCGGATCGCGCGTCTCGAAGGTGATCGTGCGGTACTTCCCGAAGCGCGATTTGATCGTGCTCAGCGGCCCGTCGTAGATGAGCTTGCCGTTATCGATCATGATCACCCGCCGGCACAACTCTTCGATATCGCCCAGGTCATGGGTGGTCAGGATTACGGTCGTGCCCTTTTCGCGATTATTCTCCTTGATAAACTCGCGGATACGCTCCTTGACAAGCAGGTCCAGGCCGATGGTCGGCTCATCCAGGTAAACGACCTGCGGCTCGTGGATCAGGGTTGCGGCCAGTTCAGCCCGCATCTTCTGTCCCAGAGACATATTCCGGATGGGGACGTGCAGCAGATTCCCCAGGTCGAGGGTCTCGGTGAACTGCTCCAGCAGGCGCTTGTACCGGTCGGGATGCACTTCATAGATTTTGGCGATCAGATTGAGCGACTCGATCAGCGCCAGGTCCCACCACAGTTGGGTGCGCTGGCCGAAAACCACGCCGATATCGCGGGCGTTGGCCACGCGCTGTTTCTGCGGGTCGCGGCCCAGCACGCGCACCCAGCCGCCGGAGGGTTGGAGGACGCCGGTGAGCATCTTGATCGTGGTCGATTTCCCCGCGCCATTCACACCGATATAGCCGACCACCTCGCCCTTCTGGACGGAAAAGGTGACCCCGTCCACGGCCACCCGTTGCTCGAAGCTTGGCTGAAACAGCGCTTTTAACGCCCCGCGCAGCCCCGGCTCTTTCTGCACGATGCGGAACACCTTGCTCAAATTCTCGGTCTCGATTACCGCCATAGTTTGTACTCCACCACTCACCTCGCCCCGCTCATCCTCAGGCAGCCTGAGGCTAGAAGCCTGAGGCAAGATGCCGAGGCAATATACCTGAGGCAATATGCCTGAGGCAATATGCCTGAGGCAAAAAAGGTCTCGCCCGCGCCGCGGCTATACATTCCGCGCAGCAGCCCGGTTTCATTCGTTTGCAGGGATTATACCCAGCCCCAGTTTCAGGATCGTTTCGCGAGGCGTTTCAATGACAGGGATTTTTCAGGCCGGGCGGTGGTCTTCGCCCGGCCTGGCGCTCACTCGCTCAGCTTACTGCGGCAAATGCTTGCCATAGGCAACCCCTTCACCGGCGAGCACCGCCCGCAAGGCGCGACCGGTGTGGCTGGCTTCCACCTCTGCCACCTGCTCGGGGGTGCCCTCGGCGACGACCATGCCCCCGCCGGCCCCGCCCTCGGGCCCGAGATCGATCAGCCAATCGGCAGACCGGATCACATCCAGGTTGTGTTCGATCACGATCACCGTGTTTCCGGCTTCCACCAGGCGATGGAGCACGTCCAACAGGCGCTGGATATCGGCGAAATGCAGGCCGGTGGTCGGCTCGTCCAGGATGTAGATCGTGCGCCCGGTAGCCACCCGGCTGAGTTCCTTGGCCAGCTTCACCCGCTGCGCCTCCCCACCGCTCAGCGTGGTCGCACTCTGCCCGAGCTTCACATATTCCAGGCCCACATCGTATAAGGTCTGTAATACACGGGAGATCTTTGGATAGCTCGAAAAGAACTCCAGCGCCTCCTGCACATCCATATCCAACACCTGGGCGATGTTCTTCCCCTTGTACTTGATCTCCAGGGTGTGGCGGTTATACCGGGCGCCCTTGCACTCCTGGCAGGCGACCCAAACATCCGGCAGGAAGTGCATCTCCACCCGCTTCTGCCCGTGCCCCTTGCAGGCTTCGCAGCGCCCGCCCTTCACATTGAAGCTGAAGCGGTCGGCGTGGTAGCCGCGCATCCTGGCTTCTGGGGTGGAGGCGAACACCCGGCGGATCTCGTCGAAGACGCCGGCATAGGTGGCCGGATTGGAACGCGGCGTGCGGCCGATCGCTTCCTGGGTGATATGGATCACCTTGTCGAGCTGTTCCAGCCCCTCTAGCCGGTCATACGGGCCGGGGGTGGCCTGGGCGTTGTGCAGTTGGCGCATGAGCGCCGGGTAGAGCGTCTCCGCCACCAGGCTGCTTTTGCCGCTACCGCTCACCCCTGTCACGCAGGTGAACACACCCAGAGGGAAGCGGGCAGTGAGCGAACGCAGGTTGAAGAGACGCGCGCCGCTCAGGGTGAGCCAACCGCTAGGCTCCCGCCGCCCGGCGTTCGGGCTGGTGATTTTTTCGAGTCCTGCCAGATAACGGCCGGTGAGCGAGTTGGGGTTGGCGGCCACCTGCTGGGGGGTGCCTACGGCCACCACCTCGCCTCCCAGCACCCCCGCCCCCGGGCCGAGGTCGATCAGCCAGTCGGCGGCCAGCATCGTTTCGGCGTCGTGCTCCACCACCAACACCGTGTTCCCCATGTCCCGCAGGTTGATCAGCGTGTCCAGCAGCGCCCGCTGATCGCGGGCATGCAGGCCGATGGAGGGCTCGTCCAGGATGTAGAGCACGCCCACCAGCCCGCAGCCCAACTGGCTGGCGAGACGGATACGCTGCCCTTCTCCCCCGGAGAGGGTGGGCGCCGGACGGTCGAGTGTCAGATAGTGCAGACCCACGTTGAGCATGAACTGCAGCCGGTCGTGCAGCTCCTTGAGCACTTCGCCCATCACTTCAACCTGCTCGGCGGTGAGACTCTGCCCCAGCTCGATCACCCACTCGTGCGCCTGGCGGATGGTCATGGTTGTCACCTCAGGCAGGGTCTTGCCCCCCACGGTGACGTTCCGGGCTTCAGCGCGCAGCCGCGCTCCCCCACATGCCGGGCAGGGTTGCTGGCTCATAAAGCTGGCATACCACCGCCGGGTGGTATCGGACTTGGTCTGACGGAAAAGCCGCTTGACGTGGTAAATGATCCCCCTCACCGGCTGGACGGACTCACCCTTCCAGGAGGTATCCCCGTTCTCCACCTGATAGGTGAAATGCAGCTTCTCCTCACCAGATCCGTACAGCACCACCTGGCGGAATTTTTCGGGCAGCTCCTGCCAGGGCTTGTCCAGATCCACGCCGTAGTGCCTGGCCATGGCCTCCAGATTGCCCAGCCAGTAGCGGGCCTTCTTTTTGCGCAGGTTTCCATACCAGCGCGAGGCGCCATCGAGCAGCGAGAGGTCGGGCCGCTCGACCACCAGGCTCGGGTCCACTTCGAGCTGTGTGCCCAGGCCGTGGCACTCCGGGCACATCCCCACGGGCGAGTTGAAACTGAACAACGTGGCGCTCAACTTCGGCAGGCTGATCTCGCAGTAGGGGCAGGCGTTGTGCTCGGTGAGCAGGATATCGCTGCCGTCCCCCAGGTCGATTCGCAGCACCCCTTTCCCGGTGCCCAGGGCGGTCTCGACCGAATCGATCAGGCGCACGCGGAATTCATCCCAATCCCGGTGATCCCCGTTCCCCTGCGCCCCCGCCGCCCGGTCCGGGACAATCAACCGGTCGATCACCAATTCCAGGTTGTAACTGCCAGACTTGGGGAACTCCGGCCAGGTGGAGCGCTTCTCGGTCAGTTCGACCACCTGACCGTTCACCCGGGCGCGGGTGAAGCCCGCCTTGCGGTAGTTTTCCAGCAGGGAGACCGGACTGCCCTTGCGCCCGGTCCCGGCCGGAGAAAGGATCTGGAAGCGGGTCCCCGCCGGCATCGCTGCCAACCGGTCGGCGATCATCTGCGCGCTGTGCGGCTCCACCGCCCGCCCGCATTGGGGACAGTGCTGGAGCCCGGCGCGAGAGAAGAGCACCCGCAGATAGTCCAGAACCTCGGTCACCGTGCCCACCGTCGAGCGCGGGTTCTTGCTGATCGATTTCTGTTCGATGGAAATCGCCGGACTCAACCCGCTGATGGTTTCCACCTTGGGTTTGTCCATCTGCTCCATATAGCGGCGCACGTAAGCCGACAGGCTCTCCACGTACCGGCGCTGTCCCTCAGCATACAGGGTGTCGAACGCCAGGGATGATTTCCCACTGCCGCTCACTCCGGTCAGCACCACCAGCTTATTGCGGGGGATGGTGACATCCACGTTCTTGAGGTTGTGCTGCTGCGCCCCGCGCACCACGATGGCCGCCGGATCGATCCCTGTGCCGGGCGCCAGGCGGCCGGTGAAGGCCAATCCCCCGCCCGCCGAGCGAACCGAGCCCGGCGCCGCCTGGCCCGGGAGAGCGGCCGCCGCGCCCGCCGTCCGCTGGAAACCTTGCCCACCCCCTGCCCGGCCGGGAGCGGCCGCATCCAGATCCAACAGCCTCAGGTGCGAGCGAACCGGCAGGTGGATGCGTTCATCCTCTTCGTAGGCCGCCCGTAGTTGCTCAAACCGGGCGTCTGCTTCCAGGGTGAGCGACGCCAGTTCGTCGAACAGCCGCCGTTCGTCGGGCGTCACCGCTTCTTCTTTCTTCGTCCCCAGTTCCCACCACATATCCATGGGGAGCAGTTCGATCTTATTCAAAGCGGCCAGGTCCAACAGCAGGCTGTTGCGCATGAAGCCCCAGCCGCGCTGTTTGGTGCTGTGCCCAAAACTGCCCGACCTGGCCCGTCCGGCCCGGCACTCCTGCCAGGCGCGGCCGGCCAGATAGAAAGCGGCCTCTTGCAGATCGAGGGTATCGAACTCGATCGCGAAGTGCGCCCGCTGCCTCTCGTCGATCTGAGCGTCCACCATGACCCAGCGCCCGGCGGCAGCGTCCCAGTATTCGGTGACCCAATGATCGGCGTGCAGCGTGTGTTCCCGCTCGCGGCTGAGGTAAGGGGCGAAACCGGCCCGCACCCGCGCCGGCGTCCCCTGGCTGCGGAGCATGGCACACAGCAGCACCGCATAATCGCGGCCGCTGCCGGCCAGGCGGTCTCGGGCCGGGCGCGGTTCGCTCAGCGGGCGGTCGTCCAGCTCGCTGATGAGGCGCAGCATCTCCCGCACCGGCCGGACGTTCACTTCCTTGCGCTGCATGCTGCTCAGCTCGACCTCGTACAGCCCGGAGACGAGCGGAGGGAGCAGCAGGCCCTGGACCACCCGCACCAGGGCGGGGATCTCGGCCGGCAGGCCGGTGAAGAGGGCCTTGTATTCGCCTGGGTCGGTCATCACCCCGGGCGCAGTATAGAACTGTAGCGCGTCACCGATCATCCTTCAATGTTCCCCTTAGATCCACCGTTCGGCCTTATTCCCAGTCGGCGGGGATATGCCAGTTGGCGTCCGTCTCATACAGCTCGCGCAGCTCGGCGAAGGAAGCCTCTCCGCCGAGCGTGAGGGCGGAGACCTGGTCGAAGAGGGCGTAGGTCTGGTCACGGTTCTGCTCGTTCACCGCTTCATCATTCAGATAGCCGATGTACCAGTCCCAGGGCAGGATCTCCACTTTGTTCAGCGAAAGCAGATCGCGGACCACGTTGCCGCGGATGAACTCCATACCGGACATATCGAAGATGCCAAAGTCATCCGGGTTCGCCTCCTCCCGGCGGCACATCTGCCAGGCCTCCCCGGCCAGCACGAAAGCTCCCGGGCGCATATCCAGCGGGTCGAAGTCGATCCCGAGCGCTTCCTGCTGGAACGCATCCAACTGCGCGTCCACCATCACCCAGCGGCCCTGCCCCTCGTTCCAGTATTCCACCACCCAGTGGTCTTCGTAATGACCGGGTTTGAAGTAAGTGCCGAACCCGCAGCGAGCCCGGGCCGGGACTCCCTGGCAGCGCAGGATGGCCGTCAGCAAGGTCGAAAAATCCCGGCAGTTGCCAACCTGGCGTTCGGCGGGCTGGCGCTCAGCGGTCAACGGGCGCCCACCCTCCGTCATCAGGGCCAGCTTCCGCCGCACAGAGCGGAGTTGCAGGGTATCCATCCGCTCATCTGTGAGCTGAACGCCATAGCGTTCGGCCCAGAACACGTGGATGATATTGTTCTGTACGATGCGAACTAACGAAGGGATATCTGTTGGGAGCTCGCTGAACAGCGAGGCGTAGGGACCGGGGTCGGTCATCGGTCCGGGAGTAGAGTAGAAAGCAAGTGAGGGGGGCATGGCAGTTCCTTTATGGTGAGGATGGGTGAGAAAGTCTCTCAGGGTAATTGCTTATTACTGCATCGCCTGGATGGAAGGCGCAGCATTCCGATACACATTCCTATAGGACCGGGGGAGGCAGTATGTGACAGGTATTCACCCTGGACTGATCCATGATAGCACACCTGTTCTATCAAGTCAAGCAATATCCAGGAATGACCAAGAAAACTTGACAGCGGAGGGTTGAGGGGGTTATATGTCTGCCGTTAAAGGCGCAGATCACTCTTCATTGATACGATTAGCCTTGATCTCACCTATTTTCAGGAAATGAAACGCGCCCGGTCGCCGGAGCGATCCAGGCGCGTAGACAAAGTTACTACTCTACCTACCCCTCATCGTTATTTGCCAATGACTCCACCGCTTCGATTATTTTAGTGTACCCGGTACACCGGCACAGATTACCCGACAATTCCTCCACGATCTGCTGGCGAGTGGGATGGGGATTTTCGGCTAACAGGCTGTAGATAGACATGACAAAACCAGGTGTGCAGTAGCCGCACTGAACTGCTCCATATTCTGCCATCCGCTGCTGGATAGGGTGGGGTTTCTCAGAGTCTCCAAGTCCTTCGATTGTAAGAATTTCCCGCCCGAAGGCTTTCATCGCCGGGATCAAGCAGGAGACAACAGCCTGACCATCCATAATTACGGTGCAGGCGCCGCATTCCCCCTCTCGACAAGCGATCTTGGTACCCAACAATCCCAGGCGATCCCTTAACACGTCGGCCAGAATTTCGTCGCTGCGCACATCGAGAGTAACCTGCTCATGGTTGACCGTCATCTGTAATTTCATCAGTCTTAATTCCCTTCTATAGCGCTGGCTAACTCAGCCCGCAGTATGCGTTCTGCAACCAACAATCGGTAATTTCGAGAGCTGCGGAAGTCAGAAATCGGAGCGATATCTGCCCTGAGTGCATCTGCCAGAGGAACCTGGCCCAGATCAGCAGCCGGAATACCTGTAAGCAAGCGCTCCGTACATGTGAGACGAACTGCAGTCGGTGCAACGGCTCCCATCGCCAGACGAACATCGGCCATGTGACCACTCTCCAGGCACAGGCAAATGGCAAGATTCAAGATGGATATCGCCATAGCCCGGCGCGGCTGCACCTTCCGAAAGCGTAAGCGCGCGCCGGTTGCCGGACGAGGCATATGGAACTCCACGACGATCTCATCAGGCGCTAAATCCACCTTACGCACGCCCAACATAAAGCGCTCAAGCGGCATAGTGCGGCGCGCGCCGTCTTGGGCGGCGATTTCTACTTCAGCGTTCAGCGCTAGTAGAGGCGGGACCAGGTCAGCAGCCGGAGAACCGTTAACCACGTTGCCGCCAATCGTAGCAAGGTTGCGGATCTGCCGTCCGGCAATAAACCCGGCTGCCTGCGAGAGGATTGGCGCCGCCGATTGGATCGCAGCCGACCGCTGCAGCCGGCTGACAGTGACCCCGGCCCCAACTGTGATGCGATGGTCATCAACGAGGATATTCTGCAGCTCAGGCAGCCGGGAGATATCAATTAACGCCTCGACACCATTGATCTTTCCCTCTTCGAGGCTCAACACGAGATCCGTTCCCCCGGCAATCACGCGGGCGTGCGCCCCGTACCGGCCGAGCAGCGCCAGGGCTTCATCCAACGTTCGGGCGAGATAATATTCATTCCAATGTGCAGTATGAGTCACGATGTTCCCTTGTAAAGAAATTCATCCAGAAGCGCATGCGCCTGTTGATAAACTGGATAAAGATCGTTGTAGGCACATACGTTTTTCGGATTTGGTTCAACATGGAAAGTAGGCTGCACCCATTGAGCGATTATCTCGCTGATGGACGGCAAAAAGTCGCCGCCCAGGGCAGCCGTGATCGCAACGCCCAATACACTATCGGCCTGTACACCGGTCAGTGGCTTTCCTAATACATCTGCCACAATTTGCCGCCAGACAGGATTCTTAGAGCCACCACCGGTAAAACGCAACGCCTCCCAAGTCCAGCCGAGTCGATTGAACGCCTCGCCAATGTCGCGCAGTGAAAACGCCACGCCTTCCAGCAGAGCGCGGGTCAAATCCGGCCGCTCATGATGGCGGGCCAGACGTAAGAACGCGCCTTGCGGTTCCTGGTTGCAGTGTGGAGACCCTGCCCCCATCAGATAGGGCATGAAAATCACCCCTTTAGCGCCCAGTGGGCTTCGAGCTGCATCTTGGGCAATCTGATCGAAAACCGCTTCCTTCGGATAACCCTTTAAAAAGGTATCAATGAACCAGCGCACACTATCGCCGCCCGATTTCGTCGTTCCACCGGTGACAAAACACTCAGTGGCATAGGAGTAGCAGAAAAACGAATTATCGACCAAGATTTTCCCCGGTACCCGACCGGAGACGAGCGTGCGCATAACCCCATTCGTACTGAGGCTAACAATGCCGTGTCCTTGCTTGCACACCCCGGCGCCCAGGGTAGCTGCTGCTCCGTCGTTCAGCCCTGCCACAACAATGGTGTTGGCCGGCAAGCCTACTTGACGGGACAGTTCCGGTAGTAAGCTACCGACCACCGATAGGGAAGGGACGGTCTCAGGCAACTTCTCCAGACTGACGCCCAGCCGTTCAAAAGTAGACTGGTTCCAGCCACGTCCGCCCGGGCTACTGCTGCTTTCGTCTACGGCCTTCCCGGTAAGGGTAGCCAACACAAAACCTTTGACGTCAAACAGGTGATCCGCTTTCCGGATTAGTTCGGGCTGATGCCTTAGGGCCCAATAGAGCTTCATCACAAATGAAGACTCTGGCATTCCCAGGCCAACCCAATCGCTACCCAATAAGTCGAGCAGTTCTGGTAACAGATCAGCGCCTCGCTGATCTTGCCAGATTGGCGCAAACGCCAGGGGACGAAAATGCTTATCGGTTGGGATCAAACCCGGTCCATGCGAACTAACCCCAATGGCGGCTACATTCTGCGCATCGCTTTTCAGTTGACCAGCCACATCCGTCAGAACGCCACGAATGGCCGCCGTCCAGTCGAGCGGATCCTGCTCGGCCCAGCCGGGCGCAGGCCGGTAAGTCTCGATGGTGGTCGTCGCCGAAGCCCGCAGCGTTCCGTCGAGTTCGTAGGCGCCGGCTTTGCAGAGAGTGGTGCCCAGATCGAGGCCCACGATAAGAGATCCCATCTTATTCCTTCTCCAACAGCCCGGTGAGAACCCTCTCCGGTGTCGCCGGAAGATGCCGGACCCGAACCCCACAGGCATCGTATATGGCATTGATAATCGCAGGTACGACCGTAGAGACCGGAATTTCTGCCAGGCCTTTGACGCCCAATGTACCAATGGGTGACGGGATTTCGACAAAATAGGTGTCAATTTCCGGCGCATCGGCAATGCTGGGAATAATGTAATTGGTGAATCCAACATTCACCGGCCGGCCATCTTTAAGCAGGTAATCCTCGCTTAAGGCAAAGCCCAATCCCATGACCGCAGCACCTTCTACCTGCGCAGTAGCGCCAAGGTGATTGAGAACCCTACCGGCGTCATGGAAAGCATACAGGCGAAGGACCCTGACTTCACCAGTAACCGTGTCCACTTCTACCTCTGCCACATGGGTAGCGTAGCCAAACTGGTTAACCGGTCGCCCGATGCCTTTGTAATCCAGCGGCGTGGTCGATGGCGCTTGAAAACTTCCTTGAACAGTGAGTGAAACACCCATCTTACGCGCCTCCGCAAACACTGCCGCGAGTGGTGCTTTCTGTCTTCCTGCACATATCTCAGCGCCTTCAAACGATATTTCAGATGGATGCACATCGAACATTTCGCTGGCGACCGTACACAGTCGTTCCTGCAAGTTCAGACAGGCCTGGCGAGCTGCATTGCCCGTGATCGTGCTTTGCCGGGACGCTCCGGTGCCCCCCGCCTCCGGAGACCTGGTGTTCGAGCCTTCCCAACGGATCTGATCAATTGGAAAGCCATTGAAACTGCGCGAGACAACCAGCAGCAGCATGGCTTCCAGGCCTTCGCCGATATCTGATGCAGCAGTGCGCACCAGTATTCCGTCCTCATCTGTTACCTTCAGTTCGACCGTAGAGATATCGGGGTGTCCAAAATGGTAGTTGACACCCTGGAACGAACTGGCGAAACCGATTCCCCGGCGCTTCACTTGTCCTCCAAGTTAACTCGAAAGTGGTTAGCCGCAGCCTCGATCGTCTCGCGAATGTGAACCCCCTCCGGCAGCGGCCAGCCTGTGGCCATTAGATCCCCATCTACTGCCGCATTTCGCCACCGGATCACCAGCGGGTGCAGGCCAAGTTTCTGCGCTGCCTGATCGAGATGGCTTTCCATTGCAAAGGTAACCCCGGGCATCCCCCAGGCCCGCATGGCGCCAAACGGCACGTTGTTGGTATATACAAGTTGGGTATCCACCTGAATATTCGGGATATTGTACGGACCACTGGCGCCAATTGATGCAAATGTGAAGATGCCCTCGCCCCAATGAGCGTACGCACCGGTGTCCGTTTGAATCTGGTACTTCGCCGCCGTGATTCGCCCATCACGGGTCAACCCCATACGGATATGCACCCACTGCGGATGTCGCTTTGTATGGGAGACAAACAGTTCACGGCGGCTGAACGAGATCCGCACCGGACGCTTAGCAAAATGAGCCAGGAGCGCCAGATAACCGGTTAGCAGGCCATCGTCCTTCCCCCCGAACGATCCGCCCGTATATGGCTGGATCACGGTGATCCTGTCCTCCGGTAGATTCAACACCGCGCTGGCGATTTGCTGCTCGGAATACACACTGTGACAACCAATCCATATTACGTAGCCGTCCCCTTGGGGCTCTATTACGCCGTTGTCCGCCTCAAAATAGGCATGTTCGATAGCCGGAGTCTGGTAACTATCGTCAATGATTACATCCGACTGGCGAAATCCCTGCTCGAGATCGCCATGCTGCAGGTGAATAGTCTTCAATACGTTTCCAGGCCGGTCGTCGTGGACTGCCGGTGCGCCCGGAGCGAGAGCTTCTTCGATCGAGAATACTCCAGGCAGCGGCTCGAGATCTAAGATCAGTGCCGCTTCAGCTCTCAGCGCAGCCTCCTTACTTTCGGCGGCAATTAATGCAATCGCATCCTGTATAGACCGAACTTTATCGTCTGCGAGGATGGGCTGATCGATACGCGTTTTTCCCAAGCGGTTACAACCGGGGATATCCGCAGCCGTCACCACCGCCACCACACCGGGAACCCGTCGCGCTTCAGAGGCATCGATGCTGCGGATAATGGCGTGGGGAAGCGGGCTGCGAACCACATGACCGTATAAACAGCCCGGTATGCGAATATCGCTCACATAGCGGGCTTCGCCGGTGGCCTTTGGCAAAGCCATCCGGGCCGTACTTTCACGTTCTTCTTTTCGAAAATCCATCGGCTACCCCTTGATCGATCCCATCGACAAACCCTTGATGATGTAGCGCTGGATGAGCATGAATAGGCCGATCATCGGGAGGGTGGAAAGAATGGCAGCCGGAATCAGCAGCGCATAATCGACGTTAAATTGACCGATGGCAGACGCCAGCATGGTTGTGATCATTCGCTTTTCAGAGGTCATGATGAAGTTGGTCGCAAACAAGTACTCATTCCACGATAGGATGAACACGAAAGCAAACGTGGATGCCAACCCGGGCAGGGAAATCGGGAGCAGGATGCGGATCAGCGACTGGAGGCGGGTGCAGCCTTCCACCATGGCCGATTCTTCAAGTTCGCGCGAGGTGGCTTCGAACACCGAGCGTAGATTCCAGATGGCAAACGGGAGATTGATGACGGTATTGGCAACGATCAAGGGAATGTGCGAGTCGTACAGATCGAGCCTGACTGCCATAACGAACAGTGCGATGGCCAGCAAAATCCCCGGAAACGAACGAACTAATATCAGGAACCCCATCATTGAATTCTTGCCGGGAAACTTGAAGCGGGCAAAACCGTAGCCGGCCGGGATACCGAGCACCAGTGTGAGCACCGCAGCCAGCCCGGCGACTTTGATGCTATTGACAAATGACATCAGGAATTCCGAGTTCTTGAGGGCATTGAGGTAGTTCTCAACCGTAAAGGAACTAGGAAAAACCCCCATCGCGAATGGCTCGGACGCCGGGCGGAAGGAGGACATGATCATCCACAAGTACGGCAGGATATACAAAATTGCCAGCAGGGTGATCACAATGTAGGCGATGATCCGCGCCCAACCCGGGATTTGTCTTACGTACATCGTTACTCCTTATCCAGCGCTTTCAGCACAACGATCGTAAAGACAATCGATACAACAAACAGGATCATACCAATCGCCGCGGCTTTCCCAAATTCGAACGACTGGAATGCGGTACGGTAAATCCAGGTGGAGAGGATCTCCGATTTATTGATCGGCCCACCTTGAGTCATGATCCAGGTCAGGTCAAAGTAGGCCGCTGTTGTCACGAAGTCGAAAATCGCCAGAGTCAGAATCGTATTTTTAATCGAAGGCAGGGTTATATTCAATATCTGTGCAATGCCGCTTGCACCGTCCACCACGGCTGCTTCGTACAGACCGGGATCGATTGCCTGCATCGACGAGAGGATCATCAAAAAATAAAAAGGGGTGAAGGTCCAGACGTTGGTAAGCGTCACTGCGACAAGTGCCCAATCTGGATCACCCAGCGGGCTAAAAACACCGGTATAGCCAATGCCTTTCAAGATGATGGCGAACGGCCCCACCTGCGGGTGAAGCAGCAGCCGGAAAATAATCGCCACAACGGTTGGTGAGACTGCCCATGGTATCAGAAAAGTAGTGCGAGCCAGACGGACGAAGTGAATATTTAATGGCAGCACATTGAGCAGGAGTGCAATCAAAAAACCCAGAAGAAGATGCAACAGGGTGGCAACGCCAGCATAGAAGCCGGTTTGCAAGAGGATGGGTACCAGGTTGGCGCTCTTAAGAACAGCAACAAAGTTCGAGAAGTTCGTGAATTCCGGCGTGATGGAAGTTCCCTTGCCACTCGCAAACAGGCTCAGGAAGACGATATAACCACTTGGGTAGATCACCAACAGGGTAAAGAAAAGCATGGCCGGCAATACGAACCAATACCCCACCGGAATCAGCACCCGCCTGGGCTGCTCATGTGTGCGCTGTTGTGCAAGTACACCCATATCACTTTACCTTAGGAGGGATTGTCCGTGCCTGGGCCAGGGACAGCGCCCAGGCACGGAACCAAAATCAGCCAGACAAGATTAATCGTAGTTCTGCAGCACTTCGTTCCACTCAGCGGCGGCGGCATTGAGTGCTTCTTCGGCCGTCATCTCCCCAAGATAAGCAGCCTGCAGATAGTTGCGTATGATGGTGTTCAGGCGAGTGCTTTCCGGATATTGGTTCGCCGGAATTACACCGGGCTGGTTCACCACTTCAGCAGCAACTGACATCGGGCCTTCGGCATAAACGGGACTCTCAAAGGCGGCCTTGACCGGAGGAACGTTATCCGTAGCTTCGTTCCAGCGTGCCAACACGTCATCACTGGTCATGAATTCGATGAACCGCCAGGCAGCTTCCTTGTTCTTGGACAGTGGGGACATGCCAAGGGCGGTACCGCCAGTGATGTTGCCGGGTTCAGCGCCAACCACCATTGGCGCCACACAAACATTGAAATCCGGGTGGCCATTCTGGATGATGCCAATGAACCATGGGCCATCCTGGAACATGGCGACCTTGTTGCTGACGAACAGGTCGAGAAGCTGGTTCATGTCCATGCTGGTAAAGCCCTCAGGAATGTAGGGCTTGAGACTGATGAGATACTCGAGTGCGGCCACACCCTCAGGGGTGTTGAACGCTGCGCGGTTGTTCTCGTAGATCTTCCCACCAGCCTGCAGCAGGAAAGGCCAGAACTGCCACTCGGTGGCGAAGTCTGTTGAGGAACCCACCAGGCCGTATCCATACTTTCCTGCGGCTGGATCGGTGAGTTGCTCAGAAAGCGCTGCCAGGTCTTCCCAGGTCCAACCAAGGGTTGGGACTTCCAGGCCCGCCTCTTCGAACATTTGGCAGTTGACCAGGAAAACCGATCCACCAGCCCGCCAGGGGATAGCGTAAACGATGTCATTGAACTTGGCATAGCTCGCGCCGGCAGTCGTGAATCGCTCTTCGAACTCGGCCGCGTCGATGAACTCAGTCAGCGGGTAGATCAGGTTATTGCTCACCGCGTCCGCGGTCCAAAACGTCATAAAGACATCAGGCGGATTGCCGGCGTTGGTGGTGAGCACCAATTTGTTGTAGGTATCGTTCGATGGAACGCTATCGACGACCACCTTGATATCCGGATTGGCAGCTTCAAATTCCTTGATGTACTCCAATTCGATATCTGAATTATCCGACTGGCGCATATAGGTAATCTCAACGACTTCCTTGGGCGTTTCCTCAGCGGGCGTTTCCTCAGCGTCAGCAGGTTCGGCGGGTTCTTCAGCGGCTGGCTCAGGCTGCTGATTTGCTACACTCGGTGTATTGGCAGCCGGAGCAGCCGGTTGGCAAGCTGCGAGCAAAATGCCAAACACGAGCACAATTGAAAGAGCGAAACTCAATTTTTTGCGGTCCATTCCTTATTTCCTCCACAATCGGGTATGCTGGAGTCATAGCGAACTACAACGAAGAAATTTGCTCTTCTCACCTCCTTCTAAATCAAGAATTTCCCTTTTTCGAAGACCATTTTCCCGTCAAGATATATCTCGCCTTCCTGACGCAGATCTTTAACAATATCCCAGTGCAATGCAGATTGGTTAACGCCGTTGTTCTCCGCATAAGCTCGCCCCAGAGCCAGGTGGATGGTTCCGCCAATCTTCTCATCATACAAAATATCGTATGAGAACCGGTCGATGCCAAAGTTGACGCCAACACCGAACTCACCCAACCGCTTTGCACCATCATCCATGGCGATCAGTTGGTGAAGCAGGTCTTCATTGGCATCGGCGGTGGCTTTGACCACTTCACCTTGCTTGAACTCAAGCCGTATACCCGGAATCAACTTACCAACGTACACGCCTGGGAATTCAAAATAAATGTGCCCTTCCGCACTGTCATCCACTGGTGCTGTGAAAATCTCGCCGTCAGGCATGTTAAGGTGTCCATCGGCCACTTCGTACAGGCGTCCGCGAGTCGAAAAACGAATGTCTGTGTCTTTACCAACGATACGTACTTGTTCGGCCGCCTGAAAGACTTCACAGATTTCCCGATAGCGAGCAGATTCATCGGCCCAATTGCGTAATGTCGCATTGAAGAAGAAATCCATCATCTCATCGAGCGGGCTGCCAGCCTGTTGGGCAAACGATTCGTTCGGCACGCGTATAAGCACCCAGCGGGTCGCGTCATTGCGCCGGCCAGAAATGACGCCCATCGCTCGCTTATGAGCGGTAATTTTTGACGCATCAATCCCGTTAAATTCGCTTGGGTTGCGAGCGCCACGTAGACCAATATAAACATCCGCCCAGTCCATCCCGTGCAAATGCATTTCATTGACCCAATCCACCTGCTCCATGCTGCCCAGTCTCATCAAATCGCGTTCCAGATAGGCTGACTGAAATTCAACGAACGGAAGTCCGCCAGCTTTTATCACGGCCGCATGTACAGCACGAGCCAATGGGAAAGTGTCGATCTCCATCATTGTGATCAACACCCGTTCGCCTTTTTTTACACCAGTAGAATAGTTAACCAGAACATCTGCCAGTTGGTTCCAGCGGTGATCCATTTGCCTTAATTCCTCCTCTTCAGAGTTCAAACTTCGCCTTCAGCCAGGGACTGACTGGTATACTCTGAGCCTGCCGGCTGATCTGTTCTATTGTGAGCACACCACTCTCAGTGACATACCTGTGGATATACTCGCCTGGGGTAACATCAAAGTAAGACCCGTATGGCATCCAGCCAGTCCCGTCACAATCTGGATATAGGTCAACTGCATTTATGGGTGTGAAAGGCAGCCGGTCGAGCGACAGCGGGAAAAGCTTGTTCGAGTCGGCGACAACATATACCGGTTTGCCGTACAACCTGCAGAACACTGCCGCTGGAAACGCACCCACTTTTCCAACTACCTGGCCCTGAGCGCCGATCGCCTCAGCCCCAGTGAGCATGAGATCAGCCTTTGAAATGACCGAGGGCATTGCCGCATCAACGGTTAGAAACACTCGGACACCCTCGTTTGCCAATCTTTGGGCTGTCAGGCGCCCGTCCTGGTTAGGACGCGACTCAGTGACAAAAACTTGCTCTACCCGCCCCATTCGGTTAAGCATCTGGATAACATTCAACACGGTTTCCGATAGGGTGTGCGTGTAGAGCGAGGCTCGAGCTGGCAGATACTCCAGCAAGCTGTGTGCGGCGCGTTCGGCTACTTCCTGCGGATTGGCGCTGATCTGTTGCCCGGCTGCGTCTTTCAAGAAGGTAAAGGCCTGACCGGCATCCATACCAGCCTGTATAGAAAGTTCAAGCCCCACCAGCAGATCGTTCATACTGCGAAAAGGTGGGGCATACGGTGGCAAGGCAGGGAGCAAGGCGGCAATTTCTGCCTGAAGTGAAGCCAGCATGGCATCAGCGGTCAGTTCGGATCGCGCCCGCGGGTCAATAGCATCCATTAACACCCGGCGCACCTCGCGACCGCCTCGGGCTGCATGAAGCTCAAGCCGTTTGAACTGATCGATCAGACGCTGCACTTCGATCGTCATCAAAAATCTATGCCTCGCTCCGCTAGAATTTATAGCCGGCCATGAGCCCAGGCGGGAATACGCTCGCTGACCCTCCGGCTCAACTTTGTATTCCACATAATGTTGACACATGCTGCCGGATGGATGGGGCCGAGCTCGGTTACAATGGCGGTTATCAAATTGGCTGGGGTAACGTCGAACAATTTGCCGGATACTTTAACACCCTGGTCATAAACCTTTTCACCCAACACTTCGTGATGCTGGATAGGATCTGAACGGAAGGGCAGTCCCAGGAGAGTAGCGGTGTCAAACTTTAGTGTATCGGTGACAAAATAGAAGGGCACGCCGAATTCCCGACAGGCCAGAGCAGCCAGGAAGGTGCCGGCTTTGTTGAACACCGACCCATCGGCTCCAACTGCGTCCACACCGGCAAAGGCCACATTACTGCGGGAGACATATTCTGCCAGGCAGGCGTCAATGCTGACCTCAACCGGAATACCGCTTTTGTACATTTCATCCACCGTCCACAAACCCTCGTTCGCCGGCCGGGCCTCGGTCACCAGCAAGGTAAAGTTCTTGCCCTGTTCTTTTGCTCGACGTAACACACGCCAGACGGACGAACTCATCGAGAACATGAAAACGGTGTCGCCTTCTTTGATCAGTTCGGCCCCGATGTCGGCAATTTTGCTCAGTGCGGTTTCGATGGTCTGCTGAAAACGATTTTCAACGTCTTTGATGTTTTGTTTGGCAGTCGCAAGGGGAGCGCCCGCATCCAGGTCAGCTTCCACAGAACCGAGCACCCAGTGTAGAGCGTTTATCGGTGGAGCAAATGAAGGGGTGACCTTCATAACAGCGAGGGCCGCTTCATCCAGCTCTGCATAAAGCCCAACTACATCCGAAGCTTTACTATCTGCTGCCACCTGGCCCAGTGCCGCCATAACTTCTTTTGCGGTATCTGCTGCACCGCCGATCAGATCACGCTTGATCCGATCACAAACCAATTCAATGGCAGGGTGTTGTGACATTGAATACTCCTCCTCCTATGTAATGCTATGGACTCTGCTGCGAACAATTCGCGCTTCTCTCATGAACTCTTCAACCCTGGTCGGATCCACCTCGTTCCATGTGCATCCATCTCGTTTGAAGGTTGTGCCGGTAATAGCGCCATCCGCAACGGCGAGGATCGCTTCGAGCGTATCTAGCCGCACACCGGTATTGGCAAAGACAGGAACATCGCCAGTGACCTCTTTGACCCGCCGCAGAGTGCTCTGATCGGTCGCAACACCAGCAGTCAGCCCTGAAACACAAAGCGCATCTGGACGGGCATTGAATACCGTCGAACGGGCGATACTGACGATGTCACGTCCGGCCAGGTATGCCGAGGCCTCAGGGACGATATTAAAGAACAGGCGCACGTTTTGGCCATGGATCACATGCTGGTGTCGAACTGTCTGCCCTGCATTGGTATTCCACAGACCAAAATCGCTGGCATAAACGCCCGTAAAAATTTCCCGAACGAATTGAGCACCAGTGGCAACGGCCAAATCGATGGAGGCATTGGGATCCCAGAGTACATTGACCCCAAAGGGTATGTGGAGCTCACCCTTTAGCTCTGCCACAACACGCGCCATGCACGTTGTCGTAATGGGTTCCACCCTGGTCAGGTAAGGCAGGCTGCGCTCGTTAGAAAACATGATCGCATCCACACCGCCCGACTGCAAGGCGAGCATATCATGCCGGGCGCGCTCAACAATCCACTCCATGCCCTTGTCCGGATCATAGCCAGGATCTCCGGGCAACGCTTCAAGATGGCACATTGCGATGATGGGTTTTGAAGTTCCGAATAGATCTATAATCCAGTTCATCATTGATCACCTTTGAGATTGATTGGATTGTGGCAACAGTTAACTAACCGTGCCAATTAACAGAGTGGCATGGGGGTTCCCAACACAGATTGAAATCGCTCGAGAATTTAGAGAATCTGGGTGGAATCTTCGCTCACTACATGGATGATTACACCTGCGCTCTTCAGAGCATTCAGTAACGGTTTGGGCGGCACTGCGTTGGTAATCAGCTGGTTGACTACACTGAATGGCGCCACATGCGCGAATGCAACTTTTTCAAACTTCGATGAGTCAAGCACCAGAGTAACCTCTTTGGCGTTTTGGATCATCGTTTGTTTGATGAGCGCATCATCCATGTTGTACTCGGTCAATTCAGCTTTCGAGTCGATCGCACCAGCGCCTAAAAAAAGACGATCGACGAACAATATTTTCAGGTTACGGTGGGCAAGATCCCCGACCATCGAGGTCTCTCCCGGCCGGACTACGCCACCCGGGAGGATCAGGCGCACATCCGCCCGATCGAGAAACAAGCCGGCGATGGGCAGACTGGGGGTTATGACCGTGATGTTTCGAGTCCCCTTTAAATGAGAAGCGACAGCATGTATGGTTGAACCTATGTCCAAGGAAATGCTGTCGCCCTCTGAAACCAAACCGGCTGCATACTCTCCAAGATGGTCTTTTATCGCCCGGTTTTCATTACTGCGCACTGCCAGCGGCGGCTCGTAGCTCCGTCCACGCGCACCGATGGCGCCACCATGCACTCGACGAATGAGACCAACTTGCTCGAGCTCATTCAAATCGCGCCGGATCGTCATCTCAGACACATCGAGTTGTTGGGCCAGATCCACCACGCTAACTGAGCCCTCTTTCTCGATACACTCGATAATATATTTCTTTCTTAGCTCGGGTATGTTCATCTGTGATCGAGTTTACACATAGGATGTTATTATTCTATCAAGTGAACATTCGCTTGTCAAGCAGATTCTAAAAAAGTGAGAAAATTCTTCCTGGCAGCGGGAATGACGGACGCTTTGTTAGAAAATCGCGATCAAGGGATACTCCATACAGTTCAGATTGGCGACCTCCAGCCCAGTCGTCTATGAACACGTTGTACACCCAGAAACCACCGCCCGGCTGCGCTACCTGACGGAAGCCTGCCGGGCGGAGATCTCGTGGATGACTACCTTTCACTCAGGACGCAAACCGGTTCCAATACTCGATGTCGCCTTCATCGTCTGGGTTGAGCAGCCCCGGGTCCACTTCGGGGCCGAGGCGGTAGCCGTGGGCCTTCCACAGCCCCGCGGCCAGCCGGCGCGGATTGGCGCGGATGCCCTGGGCCCGGAAGTATTCGCACACCCGGGTGACATCCCTCTGGAAGATTTGGAAGGCGCTGCGGTTGATCTCCGGGTCGATCGCCTGGGGAAAATCGATCAGGGTGATCTGCCCCTCCCAGTACAGGATATTGTAGGCCGAAAGGTCCCCGTGGATGATGCGGTTGTCCAGCATGATATCGATGTTGCGCAGCAGGCGCTTGAACAGCGGGTAGGCCTCGTCTGGATCCAGGGTAAGGCTGTTCAGGGTGGGCGCCGCCATCTCCTCGCCCCCAATGTACTCCATCAGGATGGCGTTGCTGCCGCTGGCATACTGCCGGGGGACATCGGCCCCGGCCGCTTCCAGAGTCTGCATGATTTTGACCTCATGCTCGATCCAGGAGGTGTGCATCAGTTCGCGCCCGAACTCGGTGCGCTTTTTGATGGCGTGCAGCATCCTGGTGTCGTTGATCACATGGCCGTTCTCATCCAGGTCGAGGCGGCCTTCGCGGTACAGATGGTCGTTCTTCAGGTTGCGGAAGCGCCGCGGGCGGTAGACTTTCGCCGCCAGCCATGGCGCTTGCAGGTTGGGCCCGGCCGTGCAGTGATACACGGAAGCCTCCTTGCCCCCTTTGACCAGCCGTAGAATATCGTCGATCCAACGCTGCTCGAAGAATCCGCCGAGCGAATCCTCGATCCACACCCGTTCGTGGCGTGATGCGTTGTAGGTAAACTCGAACTCGTTCTCGCGGTCGCGCTGCGCGGAGATCTCAGCCTGCACCTCGTGCGGCAGGCGTTTGAATTTTTGGCTGGGATATTCCCTGCGCCCCTGCTGCCGCCGAGAAGGCAGATTCTTGATCCGGGGCAGGTCGTACTCGTCAAGATCGTCGTAGTCTTGAAAGCGATCCTTAAAAGGCATTGTTCACAATCCTCACCAAGAATAACGAAACCTTCGAGGTTCGATATGCCCTTGTGGCCGGATGAATGGGAGGTTGTGAACAGGGGTCCTGCCCGGCAAACCCCCACAATGAATCAAAAAGCCACAGGGCTGAGGTGCGCCTGTGGCCGCCGGACAGGATGATGCTGCGGGCGTATACCCGGAATCCTACCCGCTTCCCCGAGGCGCACGGAAAGACATCAGTTTTGCTGAGCTCACAATTTGTCTCATCTGTACGCCTCCTTTCCTTCTAAGATAACGTGGGGGGAAGTGTATCACCGGCCCCGAAAACCGTCAAGTTAACTTTTCAAAAACCCATGACCTGCTCCAGATTGGGGGTTGGGATAGGCGGGCTGCAATGCCCGCCTATCCCAACCTCTATCCTATAAAGCCTGGTTTACGACTTTGAGGAAGGTATGTCAAAAAACCTGGTCGAAAAAACTGGCCTGGTGACCAGTTCCCCGCATTTAGCCCGCCCGGTATAATGGAATTCTGACTCGCGAGTCATGTAGGTTGAGATGCATCTACTCAGAGACCATCCCCTTCAGGCGGTCTCCCCACCTTAACAACTGAGCATCCACCTCTCTTTCGTTGGAACAGGCGTGGAGAGGCCGCCTCCCTTCGTTTTTCAGGAGGTAGCCTATGTGGTCACGACCGGAATCTGACGAAGCCCTGGTCACTCGCTTGCTCCCCAGCCGGAACGGCGACCGGACCGACCGGTTAACGGCCTGGAATGAGTGGCAGCGGTTGGTTGGCGAGCGCTCCTTGCTGAGCTTTATCCGCCTGCACAACAACACCGGCGAACCGGATGAGGACCTGCTTCAAGAAGCGCTGCTGACGGCGTACTTGGAGGTTGAGCGCGGGAGGTACGAACCCCGCCGGGGCATCCCCTTCACCGCTTATGTCAAGGGGATCGCCCGCAACAAGATCCGGGAAGCCCGGCGCCGCGAACGCCATCTCTCCCCCCTGGACGACCTGGCCCAGATATGCGCCGATGGCAACCCCAGGCAGTTGGAAGCGGTGATTGAGCGCCATGAAGAACGCCAGGCGCTGCGGTGCAGTATGGATGGGCTGTCGGCTCAGCGGCGGCAGGTGCTCGAGCGTGTTCTCGCCGGTGACAGCACGGGTGAGATCGCCCGAAAGCTGGACATCACCGAAGATCTGGTTCGCCAGCACAAGAGCCGGGCCGTCCGCTCCTTACGGGGCGCTGCCAGGCTGAACCTGCGCCCGGCAACTTGAACCGGCCGGAGGGCAAGGACTGTGGGCTTCGAGGTGAGGCGATCTGGGCGGGCTGTGGTTCCCGTCCGCCCAGAACCTCTCACCGGGTAGATTTGGAAGCTTAACAATTGAGACGGACTCTGATATGGCAGTCAGATGCCATATCCCCGGGCTTTACCCGGAGGTTGTCTGCAGGGTTTTCCCTAGATGAGTTTCACGCTGTGGGTACCCTGCACGGAATTTCCCAATGCGTGGTTTAGGCCATGTGATTTATCAGGGCAGTCGCCCAAATCCATGCATGAATCCGCCAGGATTTCGCCCTACGGGAATTCCCCAGCCCCCCAGGCCGGCCGCGTAATTATTTGCAGGCGTCGCCCTGCAGGGCAAAGCCGGGATCCCAAAATAAATTTATAAAAGAGTCCGGCAGTCGTGACCCAAACGCCTTGTGTGGGAACCCCCTTAGATGAGCGCAGAGCGCCCTGGATAATCCAGGGCGCTCTGCATTTAAATTGCTGTCTCTCCCGCACTCCCCGGCCTGGCTCGCCGTACACCACAACTCTCCTGCGGGAGGCGGTTGGCGAGAAGAAGGTCACTGCTAAACGGTTTGTAAGCCTAACAGAATAGTCAGCAAATTCCGCCGCTTCTGCGCTTACAATGTTCGCGTCTTAATTCACAGATTCGTCCTAAAAGGATCTGAAATATTAATAAAACACGGCCGAGAAAAACGATAGCAGACCAGCGGAGGCGGTGTCCATCCCCGCAGAAACTGGCCGGGCTGCCGGTTTTCCCGGCAAAGAATTGAATACTCCTTAGAAAAGGCAAACTTGTCGAAAGACAAGGGCGCAAAGTCACGGGTCTACCCGGTGTGTTTTCCACCGAAAGATCGCCGGACCGCCTCAGAGAGATCAGGCTCAGCCTATCTATCCTTCAGGTGCTCCGCTTTCCTGGAGATTTTTTATTTACAACACACAGAGGCAGACCCGGATGCAAGGTGAGCGTACAAATGATACGACCAAACCCCTATATCCGGACCCCTCTCCAGATCTTCCTGTCTATTTTGATCTGCACCGGTCTGTGGCTGGCGAGCGCCGCCCAGCCCGCCGCCGCGGAACCCACCCCTCCCCAGGGTTTCCGCCTGATGCTCCCAATCATCCAATCCAAAAGCGAATCCAGAGCCTCTGAGTTCGTCACCAGCAATGGCTGGCTCAATCTGGTCAACCTCTACCGTTCCAACGCCGGCCTCCCACCGGTGACCGAGGATCCGGACCTGAGCCTGGGCGACGTGTACCATGCCCGCTATGCAGTCAAGAATGATGTCCTGGCGCACACCGAAGATCCCAATAACCCCTGGTACACGCCCGAAGGGATGCAGGCTTCCGCCGCCAGCAACCTGATGGCCACTTCGTCTATCGACACCACCGACCTGGAAGCGGTCGACTCCTGGATGCAGGCTCCGTTCCACGCGGTGTCCATCCTCGATCCTCGCTTACTGCGGGTGGGGTTCGGCAGTTACCGGGAGAGCGATGGTGGGCTGCAGATGGCCGCTGCCCTGGATGTGCTGCGCGGGCGCGGGCCGGCCCCGTCGGGCATCGAATACCCCATCGCCTGGCCCGGCGACGGCGCCACCACCCGGCTGACCCAATTCTTCGGCGAAGCCCCCGACCCGCTCACCAGTTGCCCGGGCTACGCCGGTCCCACCGGCCTGCCGGTCCTGCTTCAGGTGGGCGATGGCAGCGGCAAGCCCAAGGTCACCGCCAGTTCCTTCCAATCGGATGGACAGGACCTGGAGCACTGCGTCTTTTCCGAGACCAGCTACAATAACCCCAATGCCCAGCAGCAGGCGTTAGCCCGCTCGATCCTCGACAGCCGCGACGCGATCGTCCTCATCCCTCGCCAGCCGTTGGAAGCCGGAAAGACTTACACCGTCTCGATCACTTATGACGGGCAGCAGGTCTCCTGGTCGTTCAGCGTAGCAGCCCCCTGAAATCGGGACCAGACCAGAACGCGAAAACGGGGATGCCGGATTTTCCTCCAGCATCCCCGCTGCCGTTAACCGGGATGTATCCCCAGGCAGCAGCCGAACCCCACCCCCGGAGTTTTGGGGGAGGAGCTGTGCCTAATGAAGCCGCGTGCTCAGGCCTGGCTCTACGCGCAGCAGTTGGGCGACAACCGCCCGCCGCCGGGTATAGCTTGCGGCCTCCTCATCCCAACCGGAACAGGTGATCAGGGTCAACTGCGCCCTGGGCGTCGGTGCGGTGATCCACACATCCTCTTCCTTGACCACGCGCAGTTCACGCACCGCATACACATACACCTGGTCGCCGCTGTGCACCCGGATCAGATCCCCTTCCTTGAGCCGCACCAGATCGTGAAAAGGGCCCTTCCCGATCGAGCGCACGGTGACGTGAGCGGCCAGGACGGTGTTGCCTTCCTCGCTCGGGGCGGCTGTGCCCTCCAGCCAGGCGACTCGATCCCGGATCCCGGTGATATCCCAACTCAGCCCCCGGCGCGGTGTTTTCAGCACGGCCGCATCGACGCCCAGAGCGGGGATTTCCACGCGCCAGATAGCATCCTCGGGAGCTACCGGCATGCCAACCGCACGCGCCTGCTCAGCCCCCTCCGAGCTGGCGTAGGGCTTCCGAGAAGCTGCAGCCGCGCCCGATAGGGCCGCCCCGGCCACCGCAGGCAGTACCGACGCCGCAGCCTGCGCCTGGTCCGGCGCTTGCTGTGCCTGGACGGCGGCCGCTCCCGGAACATCGACCACTGCGCTCACTGCCTCACCCAGCGCCTCGGCGTGAGCGGCTACCGGCTCCACAGCCGCGGGGGCAGCCGCCAACTGCTGGCCCGACCACAGGGCTGGCTTCGCAACCAGGGCGACCGCCAGAACGAGCAGGCCAATGAACAGTGCAGCAAAACGGCGCCGCAGCAGGTAACCCAACCCCAGGCCGGCTGCCAGCCCTACCAGGAAGATCGCCGCTATCCGGCTTGGATCACCCGAGAGCGGGGGCAGCTCGCCGGTATCCGGCAGGATTGCCGGTTCTGGCGTGCGAGTGGGATCTTCCTCTTCCTCTTCGCCTTCCTGCTCAGAACCGTCCCCGGGCGGCACGGTGGGGGTGGGTGTATCGCCCGGTGGGAACACGATGAGCGTGGCCGTCGCCGAAGGCGGCGGTTGGGTCACCGTAGGGGGGACCGGCGTTTCGGTGGGGGTAGGGGATGGAGTCAAGGTGATGGCGAAGAGACCTGACGCTTCAGCCGGACGGCCAGAAATCAGCGCAATCAGGACGATTGCCAGGAAAGCCATCAGGAACAACAGGCGTGAACGGTTAAACATAACATCCTCCTTCAAAATGAAGAGTCCGGGTGGAGCGGGGGGCTGTCCTGGCAGCTCCTGCTGCTCCAGATTCCGTGATCAGAGATGAACGATCCACGATTAGCGTTGTTAATCAGCGCTGCATCACAGGCAAAAAGAGCGGGTGAGTGCCCTGTTGGGGGCCTAACCGCGTCGCAGGGTCGCCAAGCAGGCCGAAGGAATCAAGCAAGTCCGGGAAACCCGGTTCGGCGCCGAGCAGTTGCAGCTTGCCCGCCAGGGCTGCCTCCCCGATGGAGCGCGTGGGGTCCCCAAGGAACGATTGGATGAAGCCCTGAGCCAGGAGGACATGCCCGGAGGCCAGGCCGAGGCCGGCCGGTCCCCACACGGCCGCAGCGCCTCCCGGCTGCAGCAGCAGACCCTCATCCAGCGAGGGGAAGGCGGGCGTCTGGAACGCGCCGGTGAAGCAGGTCAGTTCCAGAACCACCGGCAGCACCTCGCTTTGCAGCCGAGGAGTGTCGTCCAGGTGCAGGAAGTTCTCGGCCGCCCACTGGTGCACAGACCCGTGACCGGTGTACACCACCAGGCCGGGGCCATCCTGCAATGCCCGCTGCACTTGCCCCCGGAAGGTATCCGGGGCGGTGTCCGGCGAGTAGTAGAAAGATTGGGGCCGCCAATCAGACGGGATCACCGCCCGCACCTCGGCGGACAGGGCCGGGAAATCCCCGGCGTTATCAGCGTCGTCGGCCACCAACAGCGCCTGGCCGGCCAGGCGGGAATGAGCCAACTGCGTCTCGTAAGCGACCATTTTTGCAACCAGCGCCTCGAGCTGCTCGACGGTGGTGACCGGAAGCCGCCCCACCAGCATATCGGGGAGCCCATCCTCCGGTCCGTCAACGTCGGCGTAACGGTTGTCGGCGGCCACCTCTCCCGACCAGGGATCCGTACCCAGCAGGTAAGGGGGCAGCACCGTGGGTTGCGAGCCGGCATGGTAGCGCTTTGGGTCGGCGGTGCCATCTCCCACCAACAGCAGATACAGGGGTGGCGAGGCGTCCTGCCCGTAGACCCAGCGGATATAGGCTCGCAGGCTCTCCGGCTCGGGGCGCCCATCGCCGAACTGGTCGTAAATGCCCTGAAGCTCTTCGATAACCAGGTCCAGGCCCTGCGATTCCCGCAGTTCGACCAGCGCCCCCAGGGCGGGGATGAACGCTTCCGGAGCGATGACCAGGTAATCGGCGTCTGCCACCCCATCCGGGTGGCGCAGGCCAGCGACCGGCCGCAAGCGCTCGGGCACAAGGATGCTGTCCTCGGCTGCGGGCCAATATCGCCGGGGGCCGGCGGATACCGCCGCGGGGTCGTCCTCCCAGGTGAGCAGGCCAGGAGCAGCGGTGGCGTCGCTCAGGAGAACGGGCCGGTCCGGTTCGCTCACATCGTACACCCGCCAGGCAGGGACGGATGGCACGGTCAGGGTGTAAGCAGAAGGCGTCGCCTCGCCGGACAGCGGGTTCCCGCCCGGAGGCGCGCTGCCCACCAGCCCGCCGGTGGCATAGCGCAGCAGCAGTGCGTCCAGCCAGGCCGATTCGACCCGCACGCCGGGCAGCCCGGGCATGGCAAGCTGGAGGGTGTTCGGGCCGGAGACCAGGTCGCCCGGGGGGATAGTGAACTGGTGATCGAAAGCTTGCATACCATCCCACTCCACCTGTCCCAGCGAAACCCCATTCCAGAGCACTTCAATGCGATGATCGGGGTCGTCCGGCGGATCGGTCCCCCCGATCCACCAGGCGTGCAGCAGCCCGGGTTGGGAAGCCACCACCTGTGTGGCAGTCATCGTGTGGGTGAACACCACAGCACCGCCGGGCTGGTGCTTGAACTCGACCCACACCCAGCGGTCCTGGTCTCTGCCCTCCGGGAGCGGCCCGCAGTAGCAGTCTGGGGTGTAAATGTTATTCTGCTCCGCCAGCTCCTCGGCCCACAGCGCGCCAGGGGGGAGGTTTTCCGAAACCGCCGGGCGCTCCAGAATGGACAGGCCAGGAGCTGCCCCGGCAGAGAGGAAGTACACGTCGTAGCGGGTCCAGCGGCTGAAGCGCGGTTCGGCGTAGAAAACCAGCCTTTCGCCCGGCTCGAAGACGGCGTCCGCATCTCCTTCCCAGGTGTAGGCAACCGGCTCCCCAGAGCGGCTGAGAGAAAGGGTTTGCGGATCAACGTCGCTCACAGGAAAACCGGCCTGGAGCAAAGTCTCATAGGGAAGGGCGTACAGGCCGGCGCGCTCGATTTCAACCGCCAGGCCCTGCTCATCTGCGAGAGTCGCATCCGGCGCCACGGTGTCTGAGCCGGATTCAAATGAGGTGGATGGGATCGCATGCTCGGGGTTGACGACCCGCTCCTGGATCAGGCGCTGGAACGCGTCCAGGGGCTCAGGTTGGCCCAGGGGGGCGGCCGAGGCACGGCCGTCGGGGCGAAAACGGACTGCCAGGCGAACCCGGGTGGTTTGTAGCAGGCCGTCCTCGACCGGCAGCGCCGGGTAAAAAACGACCCGAGCCAGGTTGAGGCCGCGCGAAACCCCCAGCCGTTCGAGTACGACCGGTCGATTCGCCTGACGGTGCGGGACGATGTTGGCCATCTCCTCTCCTGCCTGTGCCTCGACAGGCTGGACCCCATTGAATCCCAAAGGCAGCCTCCCCCGGGCCAGACTCCCCGGGAGCGAGGTCGTGGATTGAGTTATATCGAGCAGTTCCAGGGTAGGTTCCATCCCCGGCGGGACAGCCAGAAGCGCGGCCGCGACCGGTACCTGCGACAGGCCAGGCTGATCCAGCAGGCGATACCCGGGCAGGGTGATGGCATAGGCGCCATCACCCTGCCGCTGAAACTCGATCTGCGCGGTTCGCCA
Source organism: uncultured Anaerolineaceae bacterium (assembly GCA_964391195.1). Lineage (GTDB taxonomy): Bacteria > Chloroflexota > Anaerolineae > Anaerolineales > UBA4823 > JAAYXE01. The sequence continues at coordinate 154,700 of CAYMLG010000002.1, forward strand.
CTCCAGAATCACCCCATCCGGCTCAACCTGGATGTGCGGGCGATCACCGGACTGCGCTCCTGCCGGGGCCGGAAAGGCGGATGGAAACACCAGGGCCAGCAGCAGCGCAGCCAGCACAGTGAGCAAAAAACCGCGTGGCAGTCGCCGCCTCACGGGCTAATCATCAGCGGCGCGAACAGCTTATACTTTTGCTCCGGCGCAACCGATATCTGGAGCTGGGTCGAAGCGAGTTCGATCAGGCTGCCATCCCGCTCCAGTTCGTACAGCCAGTAGACCCAGGTCTGGCCGGCCGGCGGTGTATCCGTGAATTCGTATGTGCTGCCGCCGCCCCTGGCATTGACAGAATAGATCTCCTCCGCCTGGCTGAAATCACCATCGGCGG
>CAYMLG010000002.1:155181-156458 GCA_964391195.1 uncultured Anaerolineaceae bacterium
ACGGTGACCACATCCCAGCTCAACAAGCAGGTGACGCCCTCATAATCGCTGCCGGCGGTCAGCACGGCCGTCGAGGCCATGTCGGCGATACCGGTGTCTTTATCAATCCGCCAGAGCTGATTGCTATGCGCGCCGCCGTCTTTCCCGGTGGTCCCCAGGAGCCGCGCCGTGGTGTCGAAAGTCAGACCTTCCATGTCGAACACGCCCAACTCGGCGATATCGGTCACTTCAGCAGTCTGCTTATCGATGGTCACCAGATGGTCGCCCCGGCCGCGAGTGTTGGCGATGGCGTACATTGTCCCATCTTCCGGATCGATGGCGATATCATCGATATCGGTGATATCGATATTTCCCATGAAAGTGGGGACGACCAGGTAATCGGTATCCGGGCCGAAGCCATCTTCAACCACCCTGCCGGTAACCGGGTTTAACTTGACCAACAGGTCGGGGATAGTCCCCGGATTGATTTCGCGGCGCACCGCGGCATACAGCGTGCCATCCGTGGGGTCGAAAGCCAGGCCATCGACGTCGCGAATTTCGATCGATCCCTCCGCGCCATCGGCGAAGCCCATCTGATTGGAAAAGGGGTTGAATTGGCCGGTGGTCAGATTAAAAGTGCCCAATCGCCGGCTGTCGGCGCCGAACAAAAGCCCGGTCGCCGGCTGGAAGGTTAGAGCTTCTATACTGCCTGAGTGGGGGGATCCGACAACGGTTTCCACCCCTCCAGTCAGGGAAACGATGGTAAGTAGATCATCCCCCGGAGGGTCGCCCCCCTCATCGGCGATCGCATAGCAAATTTCCTGCCCGACCTGGGCAGCCGGGCGAGGGAATTCCTTTCCGGCGGCGGTCAGAGTCGATAACGCAAGGACGACAACGACAAAAAGCATTACAATAGCAACTGCTTTCCTTCGCAGACGCATAGCTGCATCCTCCCTTTACTCCTACTCAATTGGTTACAGGAACAAACTGGCTAGATCCCCCAATAGATTTATCCGGCCCACTTTAACGGTAATTATACCAGTAATAGTGCACTTAACCGCAAGAATTTTGTTACAGCACAAAAAAGGTGGACTCTTTTGAGCCCACCTGTAAACGGCGGTCATTGAAATAACTTAGTACACAACGATCATTTGTGTGCCAGCATAACTGGTCAGCAGAAAAGGAAGGTTGTTTTGGAATGAGACGGTTTCACCGTCCCACTCCAAAACAACCATTAGGACCGACAATTTGATAGATTTAATAAACGGCGAACATTTAAAAGCTTCAATACACGGCGA
>CAYMLG010000002.1:156558-164183 GCA_964391195.1 uncultured Anaerolineaceae bacterium
CATTGAAAAGCTTCAATACACAGCGATCATAGAGAGTACCATCGCCAGGATGATCATCAGCCCGATCACCGCAAAAATGATCTGGCTGGTGTTCAGCCGGCGACTCTGGTCTTTCGCAGAGCTTTTTTTCTTAGCCATAATCCCTCCACGCAAAACGGCATTCACCCGGCGTGCCGGGATCGGGCCGATTTGAGATTTACCTCCAACACCTGGAGTTTGGCCCTTTCCAAACCCGGCGGAAAATTCCGCCCCTCGACCCTTCAACCCGCCATCTTTAGGGCCCAATCAAAGTGAAACTGGCCAAACTCGCGCGACCCTATTCTAAATGGGCTTTGATCGATTGAGCCAGCTCGGGGGTGATCCCGGGGACCTGGCGCAAATCTTTCTCGCTCGCCTCGAGGATGTTATCGATCGAGCCGAAATGGTTGAGCAGCGCTTTCCGGCGGGCGGGACCAATCCCCGGGATCTTTTCTAGCCGAGAAGCGATCCCCTCCTTCGCCCGGCGGCTGCGATGGGCGGTGATGGCGAAGCGGTGAGCTTCATCTCGCACCCGCTGGATCAGGTACAGGCCCTGGGACTGGCGAGGGAGGACGATCGGCGCCATGCGCCCCGGGATGAACAGCTCCTCGTTCTGCTTCGCCAGGCCGGCCACGGGCACTTTTTCCAGCAGGTCGAACTTGCGCAGCACTTCGACCGCCCGCCCAAGCTGGCCCTTGCCGCCGTCCACAATCAGCAGATCAGGCAGCATGGCGAAAGCCTTGTCGACCTTCTTCCCGGGCGTGTCCGCCGCAGCCTGCTCCTCGGCCGCCTTCCAGCGATTGAAGCGGCGCATGAGCACTTCTTCCATGCTGGCGAAATCATTCGGCCCCGAGACGGTGCGGATGTTGAAACGGCGGTAGAGGCTCTTGCTCGGCACCCCTTGCTCGAAGACGACCATGCTGCCCACCGCAGCCGTGCCCTGGGTGTTGGAGATATCGTAGCACTCGATACGGTTCGGGGGGTGAGCCAGCCCGAGCGCCTGCTGAAGTTCGGAGAGGGCGATTTCCTGGCGGTGCTTATCGGCCTCCCACTGCGCTTTGAGCACGTGCAGGGTCTCCGCTGCGTTTTCGGCAGCCATCTGGACCAGTTCCATTTGCTGTCCCTGGCGAGGGACGAGAATTTCCACCCGCTCATCTCCGCCGCGCTTCTGGCTGAGCCACTGGCGGATGATCTGGCACTCCTCGATCTCTTCGGGGAGCAGCACCTGGGGTGGGACGGTTGAAGCCTGGTCGTAAAACTGTTTGAGGAACTCCGCCATCACATCGGCGTCAGAAGTCTCGTCCGCGCCTTCCAGGAGGAAGTAATCCCGGCCCATCAGCTTCCCGGCGCGAATGAAGAACACCTGGACCACAGCCTCGCCGTTCGAGCGCGCCAGCGCCAGCACATCGGAGTCGATGTAATCGGACGAGACAACCTTCTGGCGCTCCACCACACTCTCGATGGCGTGGATCTGGTCGCGCAAGGCGGCGGCCCGCTCGAAGCGCAGCTCATCCGCGGCCTGCTCCATCTCGGCCCGCAAGCGTGAAACGATAGGTTCGGTGCGCCCGGCCAAAAACTGGCACAGGTCATCGATCATCTGGCGGTAGGTCTCCTGGTTCACCGCGCCGATGCAAGGAGCGCTGCACAGTTTGATATCGTAGTACAGGCAGGCGCGTTCATCTTTCCCGGTGATCTCGCGATCGCAGGTCAGATAAGGAAAGATACGGCGGAGGATATCCAGAGTCTGGTGGACAGCCCATACGCTGGTGTAGGGGCCGAAGTAGCGCGAGCCGTCCTGGACCATCTGGCGGGTGACGGTAACTTTGGGGAATGGGTCCGCCCAATGCACTTTGATATACGGGTAGCGTTTGTCATCTTTCAACCGCACGTTGTAATGCGGGCGGTACTTCTTGATCAGGTTCATCTCCAGGATCAGGGCTTCTAACTCGGAGCCCACGACGATCCATTCGATGTTATCGATTTTCCGCACCAACTGCCTGGTCTTGGGGTGCTGTTGGGCGCTCGAATGAAAATAAGAACGCACCCGGTTCCGCAGGTTGATCGCCTTGCCCACGTAGATCACCTTACCCTCGGCGTTTTTCATCAGGTAACAGCCGGGCTTAGCGGGCAAATTATCGAGCAAGGCCTCCAAATGAGAGGATAGATTCATGCCAAACAGCTCATTTCTAGACAGATACATTCCAGAGGCAACGGGCCATATCAGTGCGTGCGGCGAGGAGGACCACCGCTCCTCCGGCTGCGTACCATTTTAACACACGATCAAAAACGGACATTGGCGCAGCATTAATCCTGGCGCAATTCCCCCAACGGCAAACCCCTCTTCTTTTATAATAGGATGCTATGGAACAAGACAAGCTGGAAAGTCGGGTTGGAAAACTGCTGCGTGAATGTGGATGGCGGCTGGCGGTGGCAGAATCTTGCACCGGCGGGCTGATCAGCCACCGGCTGACCAATGTCCCCGGATCTTCTACCTATTATGTGGGCGGGCTGGTGACCTACGCCTACGAGGCGAAGGTGCGCATGCTGGGGGTACGCTGGGAAACCCTGGAGGCCCACGGGGCTGTCAGTGAAGAAGTTGTGCTGGAAATGGCGCGAGGGGCGAAGAAAGCCATGGGGGCGGACGTCGGCCTGGCGGTGAGCGGTATCGCCGGGCCAGGCGGAGGCACGCCCGAGAAGCCGGTCGGGACGACCTGGATCGGTTTGAGCCTGCCTGACGAAGACCTCGCCCGGCGCTACCAATGGGAGGGCGACCGGCTGCAGGTGAAAGAGCAGTCGGCGCAGGAAGCCCTCCGCCTGTTGTCCTCGCAATTGGAGCGCTTGCTGAATGAAAGAGGCGCAGGCCCCGAGGCGGGGGGCGAAGCGGCGGGCAGGAGCGGCCAGATGGACCGTGTGGAAGTGAACGCCCGGTTCGATGCCAACGGCCATGTGAGACCGGTCAGCTTGCAGGTAGATGGGCAAACCATCCCGGTCGACTCAACCGGCAGGCGATGGCAGGCGGATGATGGCCTGCACATCCTGACTATGCTGCCCGGCGGGCGGGTGGTCGAGCTGGTGTTCCGGGCGCAAGAGATGAAGTGGTATCTGCGCTCGCTGGGGCCCCATCGCAGGGTGGCATAATTCCCGGCATTGATTCCAATGCTAACAAAAAACCGGCCCCAACGGCCGGTTTTTTTTCTGGCATGTGAAGGACCGTCAGCCCAGGCGAGCCCGTTCTTCGGCGGCCACGCTATCATCCAGCTTCTTAAAGAGCGGAGCGGGCTTCTGCAAGCGGCGTCCGGCTTCAAGCCGGCTGGGCTCCCATCGCCCGGTGGCCTGGCTGGGATCGTAGCGCAGGACGGAATGCTGTCCGAGCTCGTCTTCCACATCCTCCAGGTATTGCTCGCCGAACAAGGGCCCGGTATAGCCGAAATAAAGGTGCAACTGCTCGCTGGAGAACGGCAGGAAGGGAGCAAACAGCACCTTGAGCGAGTCGATCGCCCGCAGCGCGGTATAGATAGAAGTGGCCGCCGCTTCCCGGTCAGTCTTGATCGTTAACCAGGGGGCAGTGCGATCGAGGTATTTGTTGACCTCCGCGGCCAGGCGCATGGCTTCGCCCAGGGCGGCGCGCAGGTTGACCCGGTCGATCAGTTCCCCAACCGACTGGAAGCCGCCCTCGACCACGGCGAGGATCTCATTGTCCTCGGGGCGCAGCTCGCCGGGGGTAGGCACCACACCCTCCCAGTTCTTATAGGCGAAAGAGAGCACCCGGTTGGCCAGGTTGCCCCAGGTGGCGACCAACTCATCGTTGTTGCGGCTGACGAACCCGCTCCAATCCCAATCGGTGTCCTTCGTCTCGGGCATATTGGTGGTGAGATAGTAGCGCAGCGGGTCGGGGTCATAGCGGGTGAGGAAGTCGAGCCCCCACACGGCCCAGTTCCGGCTGCCGGATATCTTTCTGCCCTCCAGGTTCATAAACTCATTGGCCGGGACATCGAAGGGCAGCACCAGCCGCCGGTCCTGCTCATCTTCGTACAGCCGGCAAAACCATTCTCCCACGCCAATCAACTGGGCGGGCCAGATCACGGCGTGAAAGGGGATGTTGTCTTTGCCGATGAAATAGTAGGTGCGGGCCTCGGAGTCCGTCCACCACTGGTGCCAGGCATCCGGTTGGCCGGAGACCTTCGCCCACTCGATCGTCGCCGACAGGTAGCCGATGACCGCCTCGAACCAGACATACAGGCACTTGCCCTCCCAGCCTTCGACAGGGACGGGGATGCCCCAGTCCAGGTCGCGGGTGATCGCCCGCCCGTGCAGCCCCTCGCCCAGGATCTGGCCCAGAGACTGGCGCAGGACATTCGGCCGCCAATAGTTCTCGCGAGTCTTGAGGAACTCGACGATCGCCGGCTGAAGGGCAGCCAGATCCAGGAAGAAATGCTCGGTCTCGCGCAGTTCGGGCGGAGTGCCATCCACTTTCGAACGCGGGTCGATCAGTTGGGTCGCATCCAGGAGGTTGCCACAGTTGTCGCATTGATCGCCGCGAGCGTTGGGATAGCCGCAGATATAGCAGGTGCCTTCGACATAGCGATCGGGAAGAAAGCGCCCGTTGGACGGGGAATACCACTGCTGTTGGCGTTCGGTGTACAGATAGCCGTTTTGCTTCAAAGCCAGGAACAGGGTCTGCGACACCTTGAAATGGTTCTCGGTGTGGGTGGAGGTGAACAGGTCGTAGCTCACCCCCAGCTTCTTGAACAGTTCCAGGAAACCGGAGTGATACGCCTGGTAGACCTCCAGGGGAGTGAGCCCTTCTGCGTCCGCACGCACCGACACCGCGGTCCCGTGAGAATCGGATCCGGAGACCATCAAGACCTTCTTCCCCGCCAGCCGCTGGTAGCGGGCGAAAATATCGCCGGGCAGGTGAGAGCCGGTGATATTGCCCACATGGATCAGAGAGTTGGCGTATGGCCAGGCGATGGCCACAAGAACATGATCGGACATAATAACCTCCAGGATAATAAAGTGGATGCCTGTTGAAAATAGCGGCGAAACAAAAAAGGCTGTCCTGCCTGGACAGCCCGTAGTTCTATTGGTGGAAGAAGGTCAGAACTCTCCTCCGGCGGACTCGGCTGCCCAAAGCCAGGCGCGGCCAGGCATGGCCATAACGCACATCATAGCTCCGGGCAGTTCGAAAGGGGAGCGGAGGCGCTCTTTCATGCTCATAAGTCTAAATGTGTGAAACAATTTTGTCAAGCAGGGAAACCATGGCTTTCTTAAAGTCGTAAGCCAGGCTTTAAAGGATAAGGGGGTGGGAGATGGGCGCTGCACAGCCCCGTTCCTGAGAAGCCATGCCAGGGAAACAGGATTAACTTGGCCTGCATTTTCCCTGCGGTCGGATAAAAACAGGGCACGGAGCAGGTAAGGAGATTATATGTAGTCGCGCAGCATGCGCGTGACCGAGGGATGGCGCAGGCGGCGCAGCGCGTTGCCCTCAATCTGGCGGATGCGCTCGCGGGTCAGGCCAAATTTTTGTCCCACTTCCTCCAGCGTGTACGGGCGATCCTGTCCAAGGCCAAAGCGCATGCGCAGGACGCGAGCTTCCCTGGGAGAGAGAGAACTCAACAGTTCATCCAGGCACTCTTTGAGCTGGTTGGTGGTCGTCTCCTGCACCGGGCCGGGGCTGCGATTATCTTCGATGAACGTCTCTAACTCGGAGTCTTCTTCATCGCCAACCGGAGCTTCCAGCGATATCAGGGGTTGGGTCACCTGCAGCATCCAGCGTACCTTAGCCACGGGCAGGTGCATTTGCCCGGCCAGTTCTTCCGCGGTCGGAGCGCGTCCCTGTGCCTGTTCGACCTCCCGGCTGATTTTATACATCTGGCGCAAGCGATCGCTCATATGGACCGGGACGCGTATCGTGCGGGATTGATCGGCGATGGCGCGGGTGATCGCCTGGCGGATCCACCAGGTGGCGTAGGTGGAGAAGCGGAAACCACGCCGGTGCTCGAACTTTTCAACTGCCCGCATCAGGCCCAGGTTGCCCTCCTGGATCAGATCGAGGAAAGGCAGGCCGCGCCCCATATAACGGCGCGCAATGCTGACAACCAGGCGAGTATTCGCCCTGATCAGCGCGTCGCGCGCGGCGGCTCCTTCCAGGACCAACCGCTCGAGCTCCTGGCGCCGTTTTTTCGCTTTGCGACCTTTCAGCCCGGCTAATTCCTGGCGGGCACGGGCCGCACGTTCGATACTCTCCGCCAGCCGGATTTCTTCTTCCACGCTGAGCAGGGGTACGCCGGCCATCTCCCGCAAATACAGGCTAACCGTATCTTCACTGGATACCGAATCTAAATCGGCGAATATCTCCCCCTCCGGCCCAGGTGGAGACCCTGTGATCGTCAAGTCGTCTAACAGGCTCTCCTCGCCGGTGATGATCACCTGCTGCTCAAGCAGCGCGGCCTGCAGCTTAAGCAGCAGGCCGCGGGAGGGAGGCGCATATGGGCAAGCCTCGATGATATCCTGGGCGGTCAGGAACCCTTGGGCCCTGGCCAGTTCGAGCAGCGCGTAGAAAGCCTTTAAATGGCGCTCTGATGAGTCGTCGGAGGCCTCGCCATCATCACGCATACACACCCCTCCAAAAGCGATCGAGCGATCCGGAACGCTTTTTTATTCTTTCTTTTCGAGAAGCGACTTCAACCCTGAGAGGCGCGGATCAACCGGCTCCTCGTCGTGTTCGCAGTGGCTGATATTTCGATTTTCGCCGCACACCGGGCACAGGCCCAGGCAGTCATCTTTGCAAATTGGGCTGATCGGCACGGCAAGCAGAAACTCGTCGCGCACCAAGGGGGTCAGATCGATTTTGCCCGTCTCCGGAACTAACAGGCCAGATTCGGTGACCGAATCTGGGGTAAAGGCGTACAATTCGGTAAAATCGATCTCAAGCGGCTGCTGAAAGGTCGAGAGGCAGCGGACACACTCCGCTTCGACGGCCGCCTGCATCTTCACCTGGATCAACAAGCCTTGCCCTGTGCGCGTCACCCGGACCGACCCGGTAATGTCCAACAAATCCAGATCGGGGGATAGGCGGAGATGCGGGAAATCGTATTCGAAATCCCGAAAATAACCGACCGATTGGTGGATGATAAAACCGACGTTTAGCCGGAAAGGATTCTGCGTTTCAGATACCACGGTACAATCCCCAGGAAAAAAGCTGAAAAGCATGGTCTTCCCCCATTCTGGCCGGAGATATATCAGCCCTGCTCTTCAGACCTGATGCGAACAGATTTTGATCCATCTGATCACCGGTGATGATAAAAGTGGCGCATGAGCGCCACCTCGAGTAGCCCTGTCTGTTCCCTGGCTATGGATCACACTCCGGAGATTATATCACAGGAGACATAATTTATGCTGAGATTGCTGCTTGCAACAAACAACCAAGGAAAACGCCGCGAAATTTCAGCCCTGCTGGCGGACATGGAGATCGAGCTGGTGCTGCCCGGCGAACTAGGGCTGAACCTGCAGGTCGAAGAGACGGGCAGCACCTATGCGGAGAACGCGGCCAGGAAAGCGCTGGCCTTCGCCCAAGCGAGCGGGCTCCCGGCGCTGGGCGATGACTC
>CAYMLG010000002.1:164283-167507 GCA_964391195.1 uncultured Anaerolineaceae bacterium
GGAGAGATCATCCCGGAGGAGCGTGGGACAGGCGGCTTCGGCTACGACCCGATTTTTTTCATCCCCGAGGCCGGGCGCACGATGGCCGAACTGAGCATGGAAGAGAAAAACCGGTTGAGCCACCGGGCGCGGGCGGTTCACGCCGCCCGGCCGTTGTTAGCTTTCTAGTAAACAGGGAAAGAATTCCCTGTATGGTCACTTTGATTTGAGTTATGATAGCACCATGCAGACAGCACCTCCGGCAGCAGCGAAAGAGTGGACGGTGAACACATTGCGCGGCCTGGCCCTGGCGGGCATGGCGATCACGGTCGCCGCGGGTGGAAGGCTCGAGCTTCCGCTGCTGCTGGCCCTGATCGCCACGGCCTTGTGGACGGCCGGAACCGCCGCCTGGTGGATGCTGTCCCACCAGCCCCCCAACTACCGCAGAGTCAGCGTTGCCGGAGATTTGGGGATCGCGGCCCTGTTGTTCGTGACCAGCGCCGGAATGCTGAGCGGGGCGCTTTGGGCCGGGATCCTCCCCTTGGTTTCCGTTTCGGTTTATTACGGGCTGCGAGGCGCGCTGCTGATCACCGCCCTATGCATGGCCGGCGCAGGTCTGGCGTGCGGGCTGAACGACTCGCTGCTGGACGGTGTTTTGGCCGTCGGTATCGGCTTGTTCGTCTACTCACCGCTCGGGGTCGTGCTGTCCCTCACCAGCCGGGCTGCCGGAGTGCCGGGAAAGCAGAAGGAAACCGGGCGGCAGGTCGCCGGAGGCTCTGCCGGGTGGGCGGAAAAAGAAAAACGCAAATCCATCAGCCAGTTGGCCGCAGCCTTAAGTTCCACCCTGAACTACCAGAAGGTGCTGGAGACCGCAGTGGAGTTGAGCGCCGAAGCGGTCAACGGCTCGAACGGGACGGACGGGCAGTTGGTCAGCGCGGCGCTGCTGTTCGCCGTCACCGAATCGGGGAAGCAGATCCTTCAGGTCGGCTCGGCGCGCGGGTTTACGCCTGCCGACCACCGCCAGACGTTCGAGGGCGAGCAGGGGCTGCTGAGCCAGTCCATCGATGCCGGTGCGCCCCAATTCGGGTTGGATCCGGGTAAAGACCCCGAGCTCTCCCGGATCGTCACCATGCACGCCTGTCGTTCGGCGTATTGCATCCCGCTGCGGACCGGATTGGATACCTGCGGGGTGCTGCTGTTTGCCCACCCTGTCCCAGATTTCTTCACCCAGGAAAAACGGGAGATCCTGGAAATCCTCGGGCATCAGGCAACCATTGCGATCGAAAACGCCCGCCTGTACCAGGACCTGGAACAGGAAAAGGAGCGCATGCTGGAGATCCAGGAAGAGGCCCGGAAGAAGATCGCCCGCGATCTGCACGACGGGCCGACTCAATCGGTGGCGGCGATTGCCATGCGGGTGAACTTCGCCCGGCGGCTGATCGAACGCGACCCCAAGGCCACCGCCGATGAGCTGTTTAAGATCGAAGAGCTGGCACGCCGGACGACCAAAGAAATCCGCCATATGCTGTTTACCCTGCGCCCGTTGGTTTTAGAATCTCAGGGGTTGATCGCCGCCCTGGAGTCGATGGCCGAAAAAATGAAAGAGACCTACGGCCAGAACGTCATTATCCAGGCAGACCCCAGGCTGGTCCAAAAAATCGAGCTCAACAAACAAGGGGTGATCTTCTACATTGCCGAGGAGGCGGTCAATAACGCGCGGAAACACGCTGAAGCCGATCACATCTGGGTCAGGTTAAAACCATTGCCGGCAGATCTTGCGCTGTTGGAGATCGAAGATGACGGGAAAGGGTTCAACCTGGCGGCCATCGACGCCGCTTACGAGACCCGCGGCAGCCTGGGGCTGGTCAATATGCGCGAGCGCACTGAACTGGTGAACGGCGTGATCCACATCGATTCGGTCGAGGGAAGCGGTACCCGCATCCAGGTTGCCATACCGCTCACCGAAGAGGCAGCCGAACGTATCCGCCGCGGGCAGTGAACGCAGACACGTCTTCAGACAAAGCTGCAGACAAAGCTTTCACCGCCATCCGCCGCTGGCGAATTGCAGGAGTCATCCTGGGCATCCTGATCCTGTTGTGGCTGCCCATCGAGGATACCCATACAGGGTTTGTGGTAGTATATTCATCACTCATCGCGGCGCTCGCAGCGCTGCGGTTTTTGTTGCCTTTTACGTCCACGTCCTTCTCGCCCTCCACCGGCAGGCGAAAACTGCCCTGGATTGTTTACCCGCTGGTGGGCTTATTCGCCGGGCTGTTGGTGACGCCCCTGAGCCTGGCGTTAATGGCTTTGAAAAGCGGGCTCCACGGTCACGGGGCTCCGGATTTTACCCCGGAGCAAGTCACGGCTGTCATTTGGAATACGCCCGTGTGGGGCGCGGCCGGGTTGTTGGTCGCCCTGGGCGGGTGGATGATTTTCCGCTCATTGCATCACTCATCTTAATCGAGAAGAAAGACCATGCCTTTTGCCAACGATGTTTACTATCATGCCTTCGAAGGTCCCGAACGGACAGCGCAGCCGGTAGGGGAAAAGCCGGCTGTCGTTCTGATTCACGGCGCAGGTGGCAATCACCTGTATTGGCCCGTCCAAATCCGCCGCCTGCCGGGATACCGGATCTACGCCCCGGATTTGCCCGGGCATGGGAAATCCGCCGGGAGAGGGCACCAATCGATCGAATCGTATGCGCAATCGATGATCGAATGGTTAGGCGCCGCCGGCCTGCACCAGGCTGTCTTCATCGGCCATTCCATGGGCGCGGCGATCGCACTGACCCTGGCCCTGGATTACTCGGAACACGTGTTGGGGTTGGGCCTGATCGGCGCGGGGGCCCGCCTGCAGGTGTCGCCGGAACTGCTGGAGAGCACGGCCAGCCCAACCACTTTCCACAACGCGGTCGAGTTCGCCACCCGGTATTCATTCGCAGCGGAGACCTCGCCCAGGCTGGTTGAGCTGGCGGCGAAGCGGATGGCGGAGACCCGCCCCAGCGTATTGCACTCCGATTTTCTGGCCTGCAGCCGGTTCGATGTGACCGAGCGTGTGAGCGCCATCACGCAGCCCACCCTGGTGCTCACCGGGGCGGAGGACAGGATGGTGCCCAAGCGCTACTCGGTGTTCCTGTCCGGGGCGATCCCGAACGCGCAGTTGGTGTTGATCCCTGGAGCAGGCCACAATGTGATGCTGGAGAAGCCGCACGAGGTGGCCGAAGCCATCGGTGCCTTTTTGGAGGA
>CAYMLG010000002.1:167607-191800 GCA_964391195.1 uncultured Anaerolineaceae bacterium
TTTCCTAATCTTTTGGCTCTTGCAGTTTCACAAAGATTAGGTATAATATGCACCGCTCGGGCGGATAGCTCAGTTGGTTAGAGCACTGCGTTGACATCGCAGAGGTCGTAGGTTCGAGCCCTATTCCGCCCACAGATCCACCAACCAGCACTCCGAACCCATAATAAATGGGGAACAGAGGGAGCAGCGAAAAATTTTTCGCTGCTCCCTCTGCTTAACACGGCCGGGCAAAGCCCGGTGAAAATTTGCGGTCCCACCATCCCGGTCTCCCTCTCCCGCTCCCCATGGTTTTCTCATGCATAGTAGTTGGGATAGCGGGCAATGCAGCCCACCCTATCCCAAACCACTCTCCTTAAAGCCTGGCTTCAGGCTTCGAGGAGGCCATTTGCCGGCTCCATACTCTGGCTTGACAGACATCTTATTCTGCGCTACTATGAGGAAAAGCAGCGATTGAACTTAGTTTAACTGCTGATAAAAAAGGAGATGCATATTCAATGAAGAACCGTCTGTTCCCCTGGCTGCTTATCCTTAGCCTGGTCTCCTCCCTGCTGCTAAGCGCAGCCGCCCCAATGCAGGCCCAATCTCTGGCCCGCTTCACCGTGGTAAATAAAAGCACCAGCGATCTGTCCTTCCGCCTGGAAGGGCCGCGCGTTTACACCTTGCTCGTCAAAGCCGAATCGACCGAGGTGTTCACCCTGGAACGGGGCGAGTACACCTATTGGGTGCAGGGCTGTGGAATGGTGGTCGTCAAAGGGACGCTGGATATGACCAAGCACAAGAAGATGGTCATGCCGGTGTGCGGCGGTCGTGCCAAAAGCTCCGCCAGGACGCCCAATACCATCGATCTGTCATCGAAAATGACCCTGGTGAAAGTCGAGCTGGAAAACGACACCAATGGCCGGGCGTTGATGATCCTGACCGGTCCCAGCACCTACGTCTTCTCCCTGAAAGCCAAGCAGGAGAAAACGGTGACCATCGCCAAGGGTGAATACAGTATCGAGTATTACGCCTGTGGCGGACGAGATTTCCGCAAATTCTTCGCCCAGAAAGGCCAGGTGCTCGAAATCGAGTGCCCCTAGGGCAAACCGCACCTGGCGTTGAGAACGATGTGAAGTTGGGCGGGCTGTTTGCAGCCCGCCCTTTCTTTGTAGATAACCGTGCTCTACCCTGCGGCCGAGGCCGGGCAAATTGGCCGCTCGCCAGATTAAAAAGGGGTAGCGCCCATACTCCCCAAACTTCTATTCCTGAGAAAGCACACCGAAAACGGCAAACGGGGTACAAAACCGCTAAAAAATGCGGTATAATACGGCCCAATACGCCAAACGCGAAGACCGGGACGAGTACCCGGCAGCGGGCCCGCCAGGGAATGGAGATCACCGATTGAGAGTCTCCTTCGGGCGCCAGCCGGAGAAAACCACCCGCGAGCGTAACCCCGAACGGTCGAGATGACCCAGTAAGGGAAACGGTTGGCCCCGTTATCGGCCTTAAGAGATGAGCCAGGCGGCCCGATCAGGTCCCGGCTTAATCTGGGTGGAACCGCGTGAGGAATACTCTCGCCCCAGTTGGGCGGGAGTTTTTGTTTTCTACCCGCCAGCTTATCCTGTCGAGGCGCGTGAGAGATCAGCTCACCGCCTGGTTTCAACTTTTTATCCGGGAGGTTAAGATGTCAGAAGGACAGCAAGCAGAAAAGAGAGCGGAACGCTACGAGGATAGCGATCTGTACCGGATCCGGCACTCTGCGGCCCATGTCATGGCCCAGGCGGTTGTAGAACTGTTCCCAGAAGCCAAGTACACCATCGGGCCGCCGATCGAGGATGGTTTTTACTATGACTTCGATCTCCCCCGCCCGCTGACCCCCGAGGACCTGGAGAAGATCGAAAAGCGCATGCGCCAGATCATCGCCGGGCACCACGAGTTCCGCAAAAGGGTGCTTTCAGCCGGCGAGGCGCGGGATATTTTCAAAGACCAGCCATACAAGCTCGAGTTGATCGAGGGCCTGGAAAAGGGCGGCACGGATGAGTACGGGAATCCGTTGGATGTGAAGCCGGAGATATCGATCTACCAGCACGATACCTTCGTTGACCTGTGCCGCGGCCCTCACGTTGAGAACACCAGGCAGATCAACCCGGCGGCGGTCAAATTAATGAGCGTGGCCGGCGCTTACTGGCGCGGCGACGAGCATAACCCCATGCTGCAGCGGGTGTATGGCACGGCCTGGCGCACACCGCAGGAGTTGGAAGAGTACCTGTGGCGCCTGGAAGAAGCCAAAAAGCGCGATCACCGCAAAGTGGGAAAAGAACTGGGGTTGTTCTACTTCTCGGAGGATGTCGGCCCAGGCCTGCCCCTGTTCACGCCCAAGGGAGAGATGCTGCGCTACTTAATGGAAAACTATGTCCGCGACACGCAGTCAAAGTACGGCTACCAGCACGTCTGGACGGGGCACCTGGTGAAGGAAGACCTGTATCGCCGGTCTGGGCACTATGACAATTACAAGGACTCCATGTTCCCGCCCATGGTGGATGAGAACGTTGCCTACCGGCTGAAACCGATGAACTGCCCCAGCCATATGACGCTCTATAAAGAGATGGGCCGCCACTCCTACCGCGAACTGCCGATGCGCTTCTCGGAATTCGCCACGCTGTACCGCTACGAGAAAACGGGCGAACTCACGGGCCTGACGCGAGTGCGCGCTCTGACCCAGGACGATGCCCACGTCTTCTGCACGGAAGAGCAGATCGAGAGTGAATTCTCGCTGGCGCTCAACCTGATCCGCGAAGTGCTGGACCGCTACCGCTTCTCGGATTACAAAGTGCGGCTATCGCTGCGCGGCGAGGGCGGGAAATACGTCAAGGACGACGAAAAGTGGTCGAAAGCCGAGGTGGCTTTAAAGAAAGCGATGGACGCCAACCAGGTTGACTACTTCACGGCCGAGGGGGAGGCTGCGTTCTACGGCCCCAAAGCTGACTTCCTGGCCCGGGATGTGCTCGGGCGGGAATGGCAGCTCTCCACGATCCAGGTGGATTTCATCCAACCCGCCCGCCTGGGGCTGACCTACATCGGCGAGGATGGGCAGGAACACACGCCGGTGGTGATTCACCGGGCGGTGACGGGCACCACGGAGCGCTTCATGGGCGTTCTGATCGAGCACTTTGCCGGTGCCTTCCCGGTGTGGCTGGCGCCGGTGCAGGCGGTGCTCATCCCGATCGCCGACCGGCACCTGGGGTACGCCCAAGAGGTGGCCGATGAACTCAAAGCGGCCGGCGTACGGGTAGAGGTGGACGATCGCGGCGAGCGGATGAACGCCAAGATCCGCGATGCCCAACGCCAGAAGATTCCATATATGCTGGTGGTTGGCGATAAAGAAGTGGAGAACCGCCAGGTGGCCTTGCGCCTGCGCTCGGGGGAGAACCCTGGAGGGATCTCGCTCGAACAGTTCATCCAGAGGGTGCGCCAGGACGAGGAGGCAGGGGATTAGCCGGAGCGTGCCGGCAACCTGCCAGTAGTATTTGTTGTTGTGTGGGTGGTTTTATCGCCCACACAACAACAAACCTGATGTGCTGACAAATGGTGCCGCACACGGAAAAATTTCCGTTGACGATTCAAACTTTCTTTGGTATTATCCCTTAGCCTGGTACCCAGGACAGGAAAGCTGCCTTTGGGTGTAGTTTGTGATGTATATCGTGTAAGGGAAAGGAGCGCACTATCAGCGCAGCTCAGTATCGTGTGAATGATGCCATTCGCGTTCCCCAGGTTCGCCTGATCGGTCCTAAAGGCGAAAACATTGGGGTCGTTTCCATCGACGAAGCCAAGCGAGTGGCACGCGAAGCAGATCTTGACCTGGTCGAAGTTGCCCCCAATTCGGACCCGCCCGTTTGCCGGGTAATGGACTTCGGCAAGTTTATCTACGAGAAAGCAAAGAAAGAGCGGGAAGCGCGTAAAGCGCAGACGAAAATTGAGGTCAAGGAAATCCGGCTCCGGCCAAAGACCAACGAGCACCACCGCGACCTGAAAGTCCGTGATGCCCGCCGCTGGCTGGAAGATGGGATGAAGGTCAAGGTGCGAATCCGCTTCCGCGGCCGCGAGATCAGCTACCCGGAAATCGCGCTCAATGACTTGAAAGAAATCGCCGAAGAACTGGCCGACATTGCCGTTGTCGAGCAGCAGCCGGGCCTGGAAGGCCGGACGATGCTGATGGTACTGGCGCCAGGCAAGGCTGCACCGAAGAAAAAGTAACTGCTGCGCTGAACGCTCGATCCATTATCCATTCGTGAATATCCGCGGATGCAGGCTATCCGCGGAATTTTGTGTGAGAGGAGTGTTAGACCGTGCCCCGCAAGAAAACAGCAGGTAAGTACAAAATCAAGACCCATAAGGCGACAGCGAAGCGTTTTCGCGTCACCGGGTCGGGCATGCTGGTCCGCACCAAGGGTGGTAAAAGCCACCTGCGCCGCCGCACCTCGAAGCGCACCAAGCGCTTGTTCACCGAGATGATCCCGGTGAAAGGCCGCGGCATCGTGAAAAATGTGAACCGGCTCGCCCCCTATCTGAGCAAGAACGACTGATCTTATCCAACCTTTAGCAGCGGCCGTTGGGTGTATGCAACAGGCAGCCGAGAAACTGCCGGCGCCCAGGGGTTCGCAGGAGTGTGATTTATGGCTCGAGTAAAGACCGGCATTGTCCGCCGGCAGCACCACAAGAAAGTTTTGAAGCTGACCAAAGGCCAGTTTGGCACCCGCCATCGCCTGTTTCGCCGGGCGAACGAGGCAATGCTCAAAAGCCTTTGGTACGCTTACCGCGACCGCCGCACCCGGAAGCGCGATCTGCGCCGGTTGTGGATCACCCGTATCAACGCCGGCGCTCGCCAGCACGGCGTCACCTACAGCCGTCTGATCCACGCCATGCGAGACAGCAATATCGCCATCAACCGGAAAATGCTGGCCGACATGGCTGTGCGCGATCCCCAGGCTTTCACTGCTGTGATCAATATGGCGTTGGGCGAACGTTAGAGCATTTCCTCTACCGAAACTCACGGGAGGTTTCAGGCCTATGCTGAAACCTCCCGTTTGTTTTTCCGTATATTTAATAGGTTGGTACCCGTATAGTATAATCCTAGTTCGCTGGCGGCACCGGCTCAGGCCGCCTTAGAAAGGAAAGAACATGCCCGAAAACAGGCAACAAAGAGTTGAAGCTTACCGAGGGGGGTTCCTCAGCGGCTTTGCCGATCGGGTGAAGTTGATCTTGCGCCTGCTGGCAGACCCACGGGTCAGCCCGCTGATCAAGCTGCTGCCCATCGGGACCTTTATCTATTTCGTAGTACCCGATCTGATCCCCACCCCCATCGACGATGCTGTCCTGATCTGGCTTGGGTCTTACCTGTTTGTTGAATTGTGCCCCCCGGATGTAGTCGAAGAGCATATGAAAGCGCTCAACCGGGTGGTGCCCGGCGACTGGCGGGATGTAAACCCAGGAGAAGAAGTGATCGACGGCGAATACGTTGAACGCAGCTGAGCTTGCAGCCCGTTAGCAGCGAACGATTTGCGCTATCCGTGCAGGTCCCCACCCGCCACGGATAGCGCTGATTTCATAAGAGGGAGGAAATATGAAACACAGAGGCTTGTGGGGCCTGTTAATGGTCATGCTGATTGTTTTCATCCCGGCTTGCGCCGGAGCGGGGGCCAACGAAGGAGTTGGCAATCTTGGGGTCGAAGCGAGCGCCCCGCCTGCCGTGGAACAGCCCCCGGAGGCCACCGAAGGCCCGGTCATTGTCCCCACCCGCCTGGAACCGGGCGACAGCACGGCCTCGCCCACCCCGCAGCCGGCGAGCGGCACACCTGCCCCGCTGCCAGCCACGGAGATCTCTCCCCCGTCCACCCCAACCGGAGGCCCCAATGTGCCTGCCGGTTTCCCAGACCCCGCTCAATTTACCTGGGAGCTGGCCTACAGCGGCCTGGCCGCGCCGATTGGAGCAGCCAATCCCGGCGACGGCTCCGGGCGGTTATTCTTTATCGAACAGGGGGGGCGCATCCGGGTCGGCAGTGAAGGCGTTCTGGCGCCCGAGCCTTTCCTGGATATCGACGACCGGGTGGGTGCAAACGCCTCGGAACAGGGGCTGCTTGGGCTGGCTTTTCACCCCAACTATGAAGAGAACGGCTACTTCTTCGTGAATTATACGAATAACCAGGGGAACACCGTCATCTCACGCTTCCAGGTAACCGCGGAAGACCCCAACCGGGCCGACCCGGGCAGTGAAACCGTCCTGTTCACGGTGTCCCAGCCTTTTGCCAACCATAACGGAGGCGCCCTGGCCTTCGGCCCGGACGGATACCTGTACCTGGGCCTGGGCGATGGCGGCTCCGGGGGCGACCCGCAGAACAACGGCCAAAGCACCCAAACCCTTTTAGGCAAAGTGCTGCGGATCGACGTCGACCAGGGGGAGACGTACGGGATACCGGCCGATAACCCCTTTGCCGGGGGCGGGGGCCTGCCGGAGATCTGGGCTTACGGGCTGCGTAACCCCTGGCGGTTCTCCTTCGATCGGGCCACCGGCGATTTTTACATCGGAGATGTCGGCCAGGGCTCCTTCGAAGAGATCGACTTCCAACCCGCCGGCAGCCCGGGCGGGGAAAACTACGGCTGGAATATTATGGAAGGCTTCGACTGCTTCCAGAGGGCGAACTGCGACACCACCGGCCTGACTCAGCCCGTTCATGCCTACCCCACCCACGAGGAGGGGACCTGCGCAGTCACCGGCGGTTATGTGTACCGGGGCCAGGCGTTGCCGGAATGGCAGGGGATCTACATCTATGGGGATTACTGCTCAGGGCACGTGTGGGGCCTGTTCAGAGACGCAGCCGGGAACTGGCAGAACCAGCAGCTCTTCCGGCACTCGGGATATATCACCGCCTTCGGCGAAGATGAGCAGGGTGAGATTTATCTCGTCGATTATGCCGGGGAGATCTATCAACTGAGGGGTCGATGATCATGAACCGTAAGAAGCAAGTCATCGCCGGTTGGCTCGCCGTGCTGATCCTGATCGTCTCGGCGTCTTGTAATGCGCTCATCCCCCGGCAGGGAACGCCGGATGCTGTGCAGACCTCGCCCACTCCCGCA
Source organism: uncultured Anaerolineaceae bacterium (assembly GCA_964391195.1). Lineage (GTDB taxonomy): Bacteria > Chloroflexota > Anaerolineae > Anaerolineales > UBA4823 > JAAYXE01. The sequence goes on from CAYMLG010000002.1 coordinate 174,718, forward strand.
GAGACCGGCCGGCCGGCAGGGGAAAGCCAGGCAACGGCTGAACCGGCTGCGACCGCGGCCAGGGAGACGCCGCCCTCATCCGGCACCGTACAGGCCGGCGAACCCACCGAGACCGTGGCCCTTGCGGCCACTGAACCGGCCGGGACCGAATCGCCCGCCGATGTGCTGCTGCCGGCCGCCTCCGCCCAGCTTCCCGATCTGCAAGCTGCGAACCGGTACACGATCACCGTTGATATCGATTACGACCAGTTGTCCTATTCTGGCAGCCAAGAGGTGGGCTTTACCAACACGGAAGACGCCTCCCTGGATGCACTGTACTTCCGCCTGCTGCCAAACGGCGGCAGGGCTTACGGTGACGGCTCGCTGACGGTCAGCCAGGCACAGGTGGACGGGCAGCCGGTGACGATCGAGCAGTCGGACGACGGCACGATCCTGGTCGTCCCTCTGCCGCAGCCGCTGGAGCCCGGAGCCCAAGCCCGGGTTTCACTCGACTTTGTCGGGACCGTGCCGAAGGACTTTGGCAGCCGGGGCGATGAAGGGTATGGCATCTACAACTTTACCGATGGCGTGCTCAGCCTGGCGAACTGGTATCCGATCCTGGCCGTGTACAACGACGAAGGCTGGAACCTGGACCCGGTTTCGGGCATCGGCGACTCGGTCTTCAGCGATATCGCCTTCTACACTGTGAACCTGACCGTCCCCCAGGATCTGGTCCTCGTCACCACCGGGATCCCTAACGCCCAAACGGATGAAGGCGGCGTGACCCATTACCGGTTAACCAGCGGGCCGGTGCGGGATTTTTACATGATCATGAGTCCGGATTTCGGGGTTGTCAGCGGCACGGCCGGCGAAACAACGGTCAATTCCTACTACTTGCCTGGCTTCGAAGCGGGGGGCGAACAGGCGCTCGCCGTCGCACTCGATTCTCTGGAGATCTTCAATGAGCGGATCGGGCTCTACCCCTATCGGGAACTGGACGTGGTCGCCGCGCCCATGCGCTACGCAGCCGGGGTCGAGTATCCGGGGTTGATCCTGATTGGCGGGTTCCTCTATGACAATACCAGCGATCCCTTCTTCAGCCTGACGGTGGCTCACGAAGTGGCTCACCAATGGTGGTACAACGTGGTTGGCAACGATGTGTTCGACTCCCCCTGGCTGGACGAAGGTCTGACCACTTATACCTCCACCCTGTATTACGAGTTCCAATTCGGCAAAACCGCCTATCGCAACGCGATCGAAACCTACGAGAACGGTTACGGACTGTCTGCGCGAGCAACCGAAAACGACGCCGTGACCGACAGCCTGGAGCATTTCGAGACACAGGCCGACCCTCGGGCTTACAGCGCAGTCGTGTATTTTAAAGCCGCCCTGTTCTTCGCCAACCTGCGCGAGGAGATCGGAGATGAAGCCTTCTTTGCCGGCTTGCAGGATTACTACGCAACTTACCGGTACCGCATCGCAGAGAACGCCGACCTGCTGGAAGCCTTTGAGCGCGCAGCCGGACAGGAGTTGGACGATTTCTACCGGGAATGGCTCGAATAACAGGAGCACGGCTACCTGGTCAACAGGCCAGGAAAAAACTGGTCAGCAGGCTAGAGGATTTGTCCCAATTCGGCCTTGACACGGATTGCCGGCTTTGGTAAACTCAGCAAGGTTTAATGTAAATCTTAGGAAAGGACAGAGCGTACCAATGGAGAACGTGTTGATCACAACTTTGAAGGTAAACATCGTCACCGGCGTTGGCGATGTTTCAACACCTTCTCGGAGTGCGCCTATTGATCGGTAGCTTACCGGCAGCAAACAACGGTAACACGGCCACGGGTGCAACTCCAGCCCCGTGGCTTTTCTTTTCTCTACAGCAGCTTGCCATTTCAGGCCACGGGCGCACCCGTGGCCTTTTTTATTCGGTGGAACAGCCTTCCGGCCGTTCCGGTAACCGGGGTCCGGGGAAAGAGAACCCCCGCCTCGGGGACCAGGAAATGAGGAGGCAGCGATGAGTCAGGCAGTAGTATTAGATCAGGTCAGCAAAAGATTCGGCAACCCCTCACCGGCGGCCGTCCAACCGCAGTGGAAACGCCTGGCGCGCCAGGGAGAAAAACTGCCGGCAACCCCCGCGGATCTGGCTGCGGTGGGCCTGGACCAGGTTTCTTTCACGGTTGAAACCGGGGAGATCTTCGGGGTTGTGGGGCCTTCCGGCTCAGGGAAATCCACGTTGATCCGCCTGTTGGCAGGTCTGTTGGTGCCCGATTCTGGCAGCGTGCAGGTGTTCGGCTTCGACCCCGTGCGCCAGGCCGGACAGGTGAAGCGCCTGATGAACCCGGTATCCGGACAGGCCAGCTTCTTCCGCAATCGCTCGGTGCTCGAGAACCTGCTTCCGGTGATGCGGGGCAGCAGCAGCGAGGCCATCCTCCGCCATCACCTGGCGGAAGCTTTCGACATACTCAGGCTCCCGCGGCAGCTTATGGACCAGCCCATGGAAAACCTGACCCGCCAGGAACTGCAACAAGTAACCATCGCCCGCTCCGTGCTTTCTCGCCCTCAGTTCCTGTTGCTGGACGATCCGACCCGAGGCCTGGACCCGGATTCGCACTGCCCGGTCTACGAGCTGTTGGAAAACCTGCGCGAGGCGTACGGGACCACAATCCTGGTCACCCTACCGGGCATCCGCGAATCAGAACAGGTCTGTGACCGGATCGCCGTGCTTCATTCCGGACGGCTGGTGGCCCTGGGTATGCCCTACACCATCCAGCGTTTCTTGCCCGCCGGCGGGGGGCAGTTCGCTTTGGAAGATCTGTTCTCTACGGCGTTGGCAGGTTAGTACTCACCCACCAGGGCGCCCCATAGGAGCGCCCTGGTGGGCAAGGTATATTACTACCGCACTGGAGAATCATCGCATGGATATACACACCCCACTCTTCGAAGGTAAGCTGGTCCGCCTGGCGCCGGTCGATTACGACCATGACCCTGAGGTGGAATCACGCTGGACCCACAATCCGCTCTACCTGCGGATGCTGTCCCCTGAGCCCGCCCTTCCACTTTCTCCCGAGCAAATCAAGAAAAAGTATGAGAAACTCGAGAAAAAGGCTGAAGAAAATCAGAACCTGTTTCACTTCGCCATCCGCACGCTTGAACCAGACGACCGCCTGATCGGTTTCGTTGAGCTGTATTGGATCGAATGGGCCCAGGGGAATGCCATGATCCGCCTGGGGATTGGCGACCCCCAGGATTGGGGGCAAGGGTTCGGCACAGATACCCTCAACCTCATGCTGCGCTATGCTTTCGGCGAGCTCAATTTGCGACGGCTCACCGCCTACATCCCCGAATATAACCAGGCTGCGCTGGGCTTGTTCGGCCGCCTCGGGTTCGTCGAAGAGGTCCGCCGCCGGGAAGCTCTAAACCGGGATGGGCGCCGGTGGGATATGCTGCATTACGGCATTCTGCGAGACGAGTGGAGAGAGTTTGTGGCATGAAAGGGAGCATCATGGATAACGATCTGTTTCGCGGCGAACTGGTGCGGCTGACCGCGGAAAATGCGGATACTGCGGCGGCGGAGAACCTGAAGCAGTCCCGCAGCAGTGAATTCTGGCGGTTGCAGACCAGCGATCCACACCGCCTGTATTCCCGTAAAGCCATCCGGGAGTGGTACGAAAAAAGAATGTTTGAACCGGCCCCGGATGCGATCGAGTTCATGATCCGCACGCTCGCGGATGACCGGCTGATCGGGCACATTGAGCTGGATGGGATCAGTTGGAACCACGGCGACGCATACGTTGGCATCGGGATCGGCCCCGGGGATTGGGGCAAAGGCTACGGCACCGATGCCATGCGAATCCTGCTGCGTTATGCGTTCACCGAGCTGAACCTGCACCGGGTGACTTTGAATGTGTTTGAATACAACCCTCGAGCCATCCGTTCGTATGAGAAAGCCGGTTTCAAATACGAAGGGCGGGTGCGGAAGTTCCTGGTCAAAGATGGAAAGGAATACGATATGGTTCACATGGGCATCTTGCGCAGTGAATGGCTGAGGCTGCAAACCTCAGCGCACAACTCCGCGCAGCAGCCGGCCCCCGGCGGGAGGGGCGCATGAACATCCGGGCCGTGATCTGGGATCTGGGCGGGGTGATCGTGCGGACAGAGGATAAGCAGCCCCGCACTGCGCTGGCAGAGCGCTGTGGCCTCACCTACGCGGAGATCGATGAGTTGGTGTTCAATTCCGAATCGGGCGTGCTGGCCGCGACCGGCAAAATCAGCGAACGGGCGCACTGGGAGGAGGTCTGCCGGAAATTGAATATTCCGGCGGAACAGGTGGAGGAAGTGCAGGAAGCTTTCTGGGGCGGCGACCGGGTGGACGCCAGGCTGGTCGAATATATCCGCTCGCTGCGGCCCAAGTACCAAACCGCGCTGCTAAGCAACGCCTGGACCAGCCTGCGGGACTACCTCACCGATCACTGGCGGATCATCGACGCCTTCGATCACGTGTTCATCTCCGCCGAGCGCGGTCTGGCCAAGCCTGCCCGGGATATCTACCAACTGGTGGTCGATGAGATGGGGATCGCCCCCCAGGAAGGGGTTTTTGTGGATGACTTCGCGGTGAATATCGAAGCCGCCCGGGCAGCCGGGCTGCATACCGTCCACTTCCGGAACACGGAGCAAGCAATCGCTGAAGTAGAGCAACTGCTCAAGAGGAGTTCGTGAACATGGAGCTAACCCAATTCGGCCTGATCCCAGCCGCCCAGGCGATGCGCCGGGGAGAGTTCTCACCTGTGGAACTGACCCAGGCTTACCTCGACCGGATCGAGAAGATGGATCCGGGGTTGAACACCTTTATCACCCTGACCGCTGAGCCGGCAATCGAATCGGCGCGCCGGGCTGAGACTGAACTGCGCCAGGGCAAGGACTGCGGGCTGCTGCACGGCATCCCCCTGGCGTTAAAAGACCTGTACGAAACTCGCGGGGTGCGCACGACGGCCGGTTCCACCTTCTTCAGGGATTATGTACCTGAAGAAGATGCGGCCGCCGTGCAGCAGTTGAAAGCCGCCGGAGCGGTCCTGCTCGGGAAGTTGAACATGCACGAGATCGCCCTTGGCGTGACCAACGTGAATCCCCACTTCGGCCCGTGCCGCAATCCCTGGAACCGCGAGCGCGTGTCCGGTGGATCTTCCGGGGGGTCCGCAGCCGCGCTGGCCGCCCAATTGTGCCTGGGCTCGTTGGGCAGCGACACCGGCGGGTCGATCCGCATCCCTTCTTCGCTGTGCGGTGTGGTCGGGCTGAAACCGACCTATGGCCGGGTGAGCCTGCGGGGGGTGATGCCGCTGAGCTGGAATCTGGATCACGCGGGGCCGATGGCGCGGGGGGTGGCGGATGCGGCCGTGCTGCTGCAAGCCATCGCCAGCTACGATCCGCAGGACCCGGCGAGCGTGAACGCGCCCGTGGAGGATTACCTGGACGGCATCGACGACGGCGTGAAGGGGTGGAAGGTTGCGGTGGCTGCCGGTGAATTCTTCACCACGGTGGATGACGAAGTCTGGGCCGCGATCGTAAATGCGGGCGAGGTGTTCACCCGGCTTGGAGCGATGGTGGAGTTCGTGGATTTCCCGGAAGCGCGCCGGGCGGCCCAGGCCAACGGGCTGATGGTGGTCGCCGATGCCGCCGCAGTACACCGGGAACGGCTGGAACAGCAGCCGGAGGGCTTCGGGGCCGATGTGCTGCAGCGGCTGCGCAGCGGGGCCGACGCCTCCTCTACCGAATATGTGTTGGCCCGGCGGACGCAGGTCGAACTGCGGCATAAGTTCGAGCAGTTCTTCGGCGAGTACGATCTGCTGCTCACCCCGGCCACCCCCATCCCGGCCCCGCCCATCGAAGGGCCGGATGCGGTTGAGCAAGCCCGCCGCCTGACCCGTTTCACAGCGCCATTCAACCTGACCGGGCTGCCGGCGATCTCAATCCCCTGTGGGTTCACCCGAGATGGGCTCCCCATTGGGCTGCAGGTCGTAGCCGGTCCCTGGCAGGAGAAGCGCCTGCTGCGCGGGGCGCGGGCCTTCGAAGCGGCGGTCCAATGAAAAAGCTCGACGCCTACCGGGTGTTCATGATCTACGAGGGGGCCGGCGCGATGCTGTTCGCGCTGGTGTTCACCTTCAACCTGGTTTACCAGACCACCGTCGCCGGGCTGACCCCTCTGCAGCTCGTGCTGGTTGGGACCTTTCTGGAGGCGTCGGTGTTCCTGTTCGAAGTGCCCACCGGGGTGGTCGCCGATGTGTACAGCCGGCGTTTATCCGTGATCACCGGCGTATTCATCATCGGGTCCGGCTTCCTGATCGAAGGCTCCTTCCCCGTATTTGCAGCCATCATCGCCGGGGAAGTGCTGTGGGGGATCGGGTACACCTTCACCAGCGGGGCCACACAGGCCTGGATCACGGACGAGATCGGCGAAGGAGCAGCGGGCAAAGCCTTCCTGCGCGGCAGCCAGGCCGGCCAGGTGGGCGGGCTGGTCGGGTTGGCGCTGAGCATGGCGCTGGTCAACGTCCGGGTGAACTTACCCATCCAGGTTGGAGGGGCCCTGTTCCTGGTCTTGGGGCTGTTCCTGGCCCTGTTTATGCCGGAGAACGGCTTTACCCCCACCCCGAAGGAGCAGCGCGAAAGCTGGGGGTCCATGCTGGGGACCTTCCGCGGTGGGCTGAACATGGTGCGCATCCGCCCGGCTCTGCTCTCCATCCTGGGCGTGGGACTGTTCTACGGCTTGTACAGCGAAGCCTTCGACCGTCTGTGGGTTAAGCTGATCCTGGATCACTTCACCCTTCCCGGTCTGGGCTGGTTGGAACCGGTGCAGTGGTTCGCCATCCTCAGGGTTTTGGGGCTGGTGCTGAGCGCAGGGGCGATCGAGATCGTCCGCCGCCGGGTGAACACGGAGGAACATGGGGCCACCGCCCGGTTCCTGATGGGGATCACGGCGGCCCTGATCGTTGGCCTGGTCATCTTCGCCCTGTCAGGCAGCTTTTGGATCGCGGTGGCGGCTGAGCTGCTCGTTGGGGTGACCCGCCGTGTGATCGACCCGCTCTACGTGGCCTGGGTAAACCAACGGCTCGACTCGCGGGTGCGGGCGACGGTGATCTCCATGAGCTCCCAGGTGGACGCCATTGGGCAGATCGCCGGGGGACCTGCTCTAGGGATGGTCGGAAACCTTTTCGGCGTGCGGGCCGCGATTGCATCCGCAGCCGTGGTGCTCTCCCCGATCTTACTGCTGTACGCCAGGACGATTAAGGCGAACGGGGTGGAGCTTCCGGAGCCGGCTCCGGAGTTAGATTGATACAGGGGTTCGTACCCCATAGGAGACTAACATGGTATCGCAAACATCATCTTCAACCCCTACTACAGACTTGGGGGAATACATCTGGCGCCCGCTGCGGCGCGAAGACGGCCAGGCGCTGAACCGCATGCTGCTCGAGATCGAGGCGGTGGATCAGCGAGGCTGGGTGGACACCCTGGAGGATCGCGAGCGCGATTTCGATGATCCCATGTCGAACTATGAGACCGACTCGATGATAGCGGAGACACCCGAGGGTGAGATCGCCGTCGTGGGTTGGCTTTTCACACCCGAGGAAGCAGAAGAAGAATATCTGTCCTTCTACTTCTTCGAAATCCATCCCAATCATCGCGACCGTGGCCTGGAAGATAAGATGATGGAATGGATGGAGGCCCGAGCCCGCCAGATCCTGGGCGCCTTCCCTGCAGACAAACCGCGCGGCATGCGCGTTGGCGCTGCGGATCATCTGACCTACCGGGCGGAGCTCTTCACCCGTCACGGTTTCGAGGTCATCCGTCACAGCTACCGCATGCGCCGCGACCTGAGCCAGCCGATCCCCGAGGTTGTCTTACCCGCCGGGATTCACCTGGAAAACTGGACGCGCGAACGGGACCCGGATACGCTGCGCGCTTTCAACGAAGCCTTCCGCGATCACTGGGCCTTCATCCCGGCCTCCGAGAAGATCTGGGACTTGTGGGTCACCGGTCATCCCACCTTCCGCCCCGATCTGTCCTTCCTGGCCGTGGCTGCAGATGAAGACAACCCGATAGCTGGTTTCTCGGTCAACAGGGTGAACGTGGCCTCGAACCAGGCGGAAGGCATCGAGGAAGGATGGATCCAGGATCTGGCAGTCCGGCGGCCTTATCGCAAGCAAGGATTGGCGACTGCCCTGTTGTGCGCCTCCATGTGGGCTTTCAAAGAAGCCGGCCTGGATTTCGCCGGGTTGGGCGTGGATGCGCAAAATCTGACCGGCGCGCTGCGCCTGTACCAGCGCCTGGGGTTTGAGGTCATCCGCAGCTATACATCGTATAATAAACTGGTATAAACCACGGCATACCGGAATGTCCCTGGCTGCCTCCAGAACCTTGCGAAGGGAGGCAGCCAGGGACGCACTAGAAGCAATTTATGATCCTCGGCATCCTTTCCGACACCCATGTACCCGACCGCAGACGAAAACTCAGCCCCCAGGTGATCGATCTCTTCCAGCTGGCGAAGGTCGAAGCCATCCTGCACGCCGGCGATATATCCACCCCCCGCGTGCTCGCCGAGCTGGCTCAAATCGCCCCTGTCTATGCGGTGCGCGGCAACCGGGACTGGGTTCGCCTCGGCCACCTGCCGCTGACTCGCTGCCTGACCTTCAATGGGGTCCACATCGCTCTGGCGCACGGGCATGGAGGCTGGCGGAGTTATCTGGCCGATCGGGCGGCGTATATGGTCCAGGGATACCGCCTGGAACGTTTTACCCGCAGGCTGTTGAAAGCTTTCCCCCGGGCAGAAGTGATTGTGTTTGGACACACCCACCGCCCGCTGAACCGGTGGGTGAATGGGCAGCTCTTGTTCAACCCGGGATCGGCCCACATCCCCTCCGATGATGGGCTGCCGGCCAGCGTCGGGCTGCTGCACCTGGAAAACGGGCGGGTGTGGGGGGAGATCCTCCACCCATAGGCAAGGAAAAAGCTGTGAGGAGACCCGCTCCTATAAATAAAAAAGCCAGACCGCAGAGATCTGGCTTTGTGTAGCTGCTCGAGCTAAAGGGGGTTATTCCACCGGCTCGGCCACATTTGCGTACACCGGCACGACCCAATCCCGGTATTTGTCCAGGTACCCGCGGACGACCTGGTTGAATAATTCCCTCAGCCGGGTAGTGATTGGCCCCATCTTCCCATCGCCAACCGGCCGGTAATCGACCCGGGTGACCGCGGTGATCTGCGCGGCTGTGCCGGTCATGAAGAACTCATCGCACAGATACACTTCGGTGCGGTCAATGTTGCGCTCACACACTGTCAGGCCGAGCTCCCGATGAACGAGCTCGATAACCGATCGGCGGGTAATGCCCTCGAGGATATTATCCGTCACCGGTGGAGTGATCACTTCCCCATCCCGCACCATAAAGATGTTCATGGCGCTGCCTTCAGACACGTGCCCGTCCTGGTTGAGCACGAGCGCTTCGTCAAAACCGGCCCGCAAAGCGTCCGTTTTGATAAAGGCTGAATTCGCATAAGCGCCGCTGATCTTCCCCCGGGCGGGGATAGCGTTATCATCCACCCGCCGCCAGGAGGAGAAAGTAACATGGGCTCCGGTATCGTTTGCCACATAACGATCAAACGGAACGCAGACGATCGTAAGCTCATCGGTGAGATCGTGAAGCTTTACCCCGATGGCTTCATCGGCCTTGTAGGCCAGGGGGCGGATATAAACATCGCGGCGGTGCCCCTCTTTCCTTAGCAATTCAATCGTGATCCGGTTCAAACTTTCCGGTGTATGATCGAACTTCATCGCCAGCAATCTGGCAGAGTTTAAAAACCGCCGGTAGTGGTCCAGCGGGCGGAAGATATAGAGCTGCTCATCGTCGGAATTCCAGTAACCCCGTATCCCGCCAAAGGCTGCGGTGCCGTAGTTCAGCGCGTGGGTGAGGACTCCAACTTTAGCTTCCGAATAGGGTACGATCTTTCCTTGAAAATATGCGTACTGAGGGAGTGGCATGTCTTTTCTCCTGCTGCGTCTGAAAGTACTTCCAAAGACAAACGGGCCGGAAAAAGGGTAAATAGGACCAGAGAACTATCGTATCCACCCTCTGCTTCGATTATATCATTTAGGACCCAAAACAGGTTTATCGAGCATCGATAGAGGCAGCGCATCGCCCGTCTCAGGCCCTGGGTTAGGGTTTTCTTTTTTCCAGAGATGGGAGTAAAATCTTTAGGCGAACAGCCATGGTTCGTTCGCCAGCCTTGATTTCCACCCGGCGCAATTTTTTCGAGTGTACTCCCGAGCGCATTCCAGGTTTCATCGCGCAAATCGGGCCGCCGGGTGATGGATGAGATGGTTATCCAGATAGGAGCGCATCTTCTATGAAACGTGCGGTGAGCATCAGCATCGGTTCATCCAAGCGCAATAAATCGGTGCAGGTTACCCTGCTGGGTGAGACGGTGTGTATCGAACGAATTGGAACGGACGGCGATATGGAAAAAGCCGCCCAACTCTACCGGGAACTGGATGGAAAGGTAGACGCCTTTGGCGTGGGCGGCGCGGACCTGGGGGTAAAGGTCGCCGACAAGTGGTACCCGCTGTACTCGGTGCAGTCGATGGTGCGGTACATCAAGCAGACGCCGGTGGTCGACGGCGAGGGGCTGAAAAACACGCTGGAATATCGCCTGGCGCCGTTCATCGAAGCCCGCCTGGGACACGAGCTGCGCGAGAAGACGGTTTTCGTCACCCTGGGGGTCGACCGCTGGGGGATGTCGAAATCTTTCCTGGATGCGGGCTACCATTGCACCTTCGGCGATCTCATGTTCGGGCTCGGTGTGCCCTTTGCCGTCCATTCCGAGCGTGCGCTCAAGATGCTGGCGGCCCTGCTGATGCCGGTTGCCGGACGACTGCCTTTCAAGTGGGTTTACCCAACCGGGAAGGAACAAGACCGGCGCATCCCGAAATGGGAAAAGTACTACCGCCGGGCAGAAGTGATCGCCGGAGATTGCCATTATGTGAAACGCCACATGCCAGATCACTTGGAGGGTAAGATCATCGCCACCAACACCACCACCCCGGCCGATGTTGAATTGTTCCGCCAGGTGGGGGTAAAATACCTAATCACCTCCACCCCCGTGCTGGAGGGGCGCTCTTTCGGAACGAACATGATGGAGGCCGCCCTGGTGGCCATCGCAGGCAAAGGCCGTAAGCTGACGTATAATGAACTTAACGAGCTATTAGATCTTCTTAAATTTGAACCTCAATTACAGGAGTTGAACTGACGTGGATGCAGTGCTTACCGCCGGTGGTATCCCCCAACCAGGGGAACCATTGTACGAATACACGCTAGGAAAACCCAAGGCGCTGCTCGATGTGGCCGGTAAACCTATGGTTCAGTGGGTGCTGGATGCCCTGACCGGATCCAACAAAGTCGAGCGGATCGTCGTCGTAGGCCTGACGGAAGATAGTGGGATTGTTTCCCCCAAGATTGCAGCTTATGTCCCCGGGCAAGGCGGGCTGGTGCAAAACGTGCTGGCCGGGATGAAAAAGGTGCTGGAGACCAATCCTGCCGCTCATCACGTGCTGTACGTCTCCTCCGATATCCCCGCCATCACCCCGGATATGGTGGACTGGGTGATCGATACCGCCTCGCAGAGCGACGAGGATGCCTACTACAATCTGATCACCCGAGAAGTGATGGAGGCCCGTTTCCCCAACTCCAGGCGCTCATTCACCAAGCTCAAAGATGTGGAGGTGTGCGGGGGAGATATGAACGTGCTGCGGGCGCTTACCGTCACCGGAAATGACGAGCTGTGGGACCGGATTGTCGCCGCCAGAAAGAACGTGTTCAAGCAGGCTTCCCTCATTGGTTTCGACACCCTCATCCTGCTGGCCTTGCGGCTGATCACGCTGGAGCAGGGTGTGGAGCGAGCCACCAGGCGGCTGAAGATCACCGGGCGGGCTGTGCTGTGCCCATACGCCGAAGTGGGGATGGATGTGGACAAGCCACACCAGTTGGAGATGGTTCGAGCCTACCTGCAGCGCAAGTCAATGGCTGCAGCCGGAGCCTGACAGAGAAAAGGCCAGTCCTTGTTAAAGAGGCTGAGTGAATTTGATGCCACCCACAGCCAGCGCTTAACCATCGCCAACCGGCCCGGGGTAATGCGCTCGCTGGCGGTTTTCTTCGCCCATTCCGGCGATTCCTGGTTCTGGCTGGCCGGGTTGGGCCTCCTCTGGTTGTTTGGCAACGCGTACTGGCGAGAACGGGCGCTGATCCTGGCCGGCAGCATCCTGATCACCGCGGTGTTGGTGCTGGTGATCAAGTTCAGCGTGCGCCGGCGCCGGCCCGAAGGCGAATGGGGGGCCTTATACCGCCGCACCGATCCGCACTCATTTCCATCCGGGCATGCGGCGCGGGCTGTGCTGCTGGCGGTCTTGGCCATCAGCCTGGGGCCCCCCTGGTTTGGCTTGCTGCTGGCGTTGTGGGCGCCGCTGGTCATCCTGGCACGGGTAGCCATGGGGGTGCACTACCTGTCGGATGTCGTAGCCGGCGCCGTGTTGGGGGGTCTGATCGGGACCCTGATCTCCTATCTCCTGTAAATTCTTCAGAACACCGGCTATTTCGATTGGGGCGGAGCAGACATCTCGCGCTTCAAGTTCTCAATGGCCGGGATGGGGGTCGGATCCACGTTGTACGCCATGGCCAGGTAATAAGCGACATAATCGCCGAAGTGCAGGGCAGTCCACTGGTGGGCGAGCGGGCTGCTGCCGGAAGCGGTGAACACATCTGTGTTGAAGCCTTCCAGCATAAAGCCTTTACGGGTCAGATCTGAGCGCAGCCGGTTGCGAGGGTGGTCTGAAGGGGCCTGCAGGAACAGGATGATCATGCGTGGGAAGAGTTCCTCCGGGTTCATGATCCCGGCCAGGGTGTTGTGATCGGCTTCCGGCAGGAACTCGAACTGCGCCCAGGCCTTGGCGACCTCGCTGATCTGCCCTTTCCAACGGCGAGACACCGGGGCCAGCAGGCCGGAGCCCATGACTGTTACCCAGCGTCCGATGAGCTGGCCAGCGATCCGCTTGGCCATGTTTCTGGCTGCCGGCACGCTCACCTGGATCTGGGTCTGCTGGCTGCGCATGGCAGATAGGGCGTCCTCCAGGTCTGCTTGCTGGTCGGGGATCAGGCCCAGGCGCACGAAAGCCGCCATGAGCAGGCCGAACGAAAAACCGACCGCCGCCCGCGGCTGGCCCTCATGCGTGAACGTCCACAGGGGGACGCCCTCTTCGCCGGCAAGTTGGGCAAGCCTGCCGCCGGTGGCTATGGCCATCCGGGAACACCCCTGCTCTCGGGCCTGGGCGAAGGAGGATAACGCCTCCTCTGTGTTCCCGGAATGAGAAGAGGCGATGACGAGCGTCTCCGGCCCCGCGGCCCAGGCCGGCAGACCGTAATCCCGGTGGACGATCACCGGGACGGTGCACATCGGGGCCACATAGGCTGCCAGCAAGTCGGCCCCGATCGCCGAGCCGCCCATCCCCGCGACAATCACCTGGCGTATTCCGCCGATCTCGGGCAGCGCCTGGCTCAGGCCCAACTTCCAGGCGGCCTCCAACTGGCCGGGCAGACCGTCGATCTGCGCCAGCATATTCTGTGAATCCAGTTCCTCAAACGAATCGGTTCTATCCAGGTCAAACATAACGAGCCCTTCCTTCTGCTTATGGTGATTGGCGGAATTGTTGGGGTTGGCGGTCTTACCCCCGGAGAGATTATATCCCCTGCTTGTTCAGTCCAATTCTAAGGCCAGGCGGTAAACTTCCCGCTTCGGCCAGCCGGATTCGCCGGCCAACCGCCCGGCAGCCTGCGAGGGCGGCTCACCGGCGGCGAGCGCTTCCTTCAGCGCCCGTCGCAGCCGGTCTTCCGGCCAGATTTCCTCCTCCGCAGCGCGGCCGGCGATCACCAGGGTGAACTCGCCGCGCGGCGCCTGGCGCCGGAAATGTTCAATCGCGGCAGAAACCGTGCCGCGAAAGATCTCCTCGTGCAGCTTGGTCAGTTCCCGGGCCACAGCAATCCGGCGATCGCCCAGCATCTGGATGATGTCCTCCAGGGCCGCCAGCAGCCGGTGGGGAGTCTCCAGAAAGATCAGCGTATAGGGATGATCCATCACTTCTCGCAGCAGCCGCTGCCTTTCACTTGACTTGCGCGGCAGATAGCCCAAATACAGGAAAGCATCGGTGGGCAGGCCTGAGGCCACCAGCGCGCTGAGCGGAGCGCTGGGACCCGGGATCGGGCTGACCGGGTAACCCGCGTTCAGCGCCTCCTGGACCAGTTCATAGCCAGGATCGTTGAGGGCCGGGGTCCCGGCGTCGGACACGAGGGCGACATCCCCCTCCGCCAGGGCCGCCAGCACCACATCCAGCTTCGACAGCTTGTTGTGCTCGTGGTAGCTGGTGAGCGGCGTTTGTATCTCATAGTGATCGAGAAGCTTGCGCGTCTGGCGGGTATCTTCAGCCGCGATCAGGCGCACAGAGCCCAGTATCCGCCTGGCGCGAGCGCTGATATCTTCCAGGTTTCCGATTGGGGTCGCAACCAGATATAAAGTGCCCATGAAAATCAGGGTAAAGACCAGGTCAGAATGTCCAGAACCAGCATTTCTTCTTCCGTATCCAGGCGCAGGATCTGGGCGCGGCCCGGTAATCCCAAATTGGTGCGGTAGCACAGATAGGTATCGAGCAGTTCATCTTCCAAAGGCACCTCAGTAGGCTCGAGCTCAGCCCCGGAGCAAGCCTCGAACCCGGGCTCATCCGGCCCAAAAACGGCCAGCTCGGCCTGATCAGAGGAAACCAGCTTCGGCTGGCCTGTATCGCTAAGGGAGAAGCTCACGTCATCGCCGCTCTCCTGTTGGGAGAAATCGAGATCGGCGGCCGCATCCAGGGTCAGAGTCAGAATCCCCCTGGCCTGGATCTGCGGGACAGCCTCAGCGGTTGGACTCGGGGCTATCGCTGGAGAGGGGGCGGTGCCGGTGGAGGGCGGCGGCATGACCACGATCCGCACCCAGAAGGCCGCATCCCCGCTTGGACCGATCCCAAACCATTGGTTTTGGGGGTTGCGCAGCTTCCAGCTCCCCTGGTGAACGCCGGGCGCCTGTGGGGCGATCATGTCAACCGAGATATCCACCGTCTCGCCCGGTGGGACCGGGCCAGGTAAGAAGACCTGCTGGGAGGCGCCCATCTGGTCCCCGGAAAACAATTCGATCCGGTATTCGCTGGTCCACGTGCAGCGCCCGGCATTCATCAGCCGCCAGACTTTGGTAAAAGCCTGCCCGGGAAGCATCTCGGTGTCATCGGGTACGGTGACGTCCACCGGGACGCCCGGCGCGGCCAGATCACAGGTATTTTCGCCGGGCGGGAGGGTCAGGTCTGGCGCCGTAACGCTGGATGTCGCCGCGGAGGGCTGGGAAGAGGGCCGGGGTGTGCCGCCGGATGCGAGGGCCAGCGTTTGGGCGAGGCCGGGGCTAACCGTCGAGCCGGACACTTGAGAAGGGCGAGCAGGCTGCCCACTGGAGAGTGGATAGGCGCCCGGGTTTTGGGGATAGTTGCAGCCTGCCGCGCCAGACGTCAGAATGGCGAGTACGAAAAGTTTCAGGATGCAGAACGAGCTGCAGCGTTGGTTCATATCGCACTCTTCTAGACCAGCCGGTCAAGCTATCCAGTTTTTATGGTTCCTTCGCGGATGCCCACCCAGCTAGCCAGGGTGCGGGCAATCTGGCGAGCGGCGTGGGGGCGCGCCAGGCGGCGACAGGCGGCGACCGCCTGTTGGCGCAGCTCGGGATGGTTCACCCAGTCGCGCAGCACCGCCACGATCTGTTCCGGCTGCGGCGCCCACATTCCGGCGCCCTCAGAAACGACGTAAGAGACGTTGCCATCTTCCTGGCCCGGGAGGCGGCTGTACAGAATAATGGGCAGCCCGGCGATCAGGGCTTCGCTGATCGTCCCCGGCCCGGCTTTGCTCACCAGCACATCGGCCGCCCGCATGAAATCGGGCATTTCGCGGACAAAGCCGTAAATAAAAGTGGGGATTGGCCAGGTCATGTCCTCGAGACGCGCTTTGAGCGCCTGGTTGCGCCCGGTGATCACCGCCAGGCTGACCGGCAGGCCGGCGCCGCCAATCGCCCGGGCAACCTTTTCCAGGGGACCCATCCCCTCACCGCCGCCAACGAGCAGGATCAGGGGCCTGTCCTGCGGCCAACCCCATTTCTGCCGCAGCGCTTCCCGGTCTCCAGCGGGCTGGCAGAAACGGTCGGCGACAGGCAGGCCGATCACTTCCACCTGCCGGGGATCCAGGCCAGACATCAGCGCCCGCTGGCGGGCGGCTTCGGTCGCGACAATGGTCAGGTCGGCGCGGCGGTGGTACCACAGGGCATGGGTGGTCACCAAATCGGTCACCACCGTGATGAACGGGGGGCGGTTGCTCCGGCCCAGCGCACGCAGCACCGGCGCGGCGCCCAGGGGGTGCACCGAGACGATCAGATCGCTGGGATGTTGTTTCACCAGGTTGCGGATCGAGCTGCGCACATACGGCCAGGCGCTGGCGGTGATCAACCGGGCGCGGTGCGGCCCGTTGCTCAGCCGGTAACCCAACCCCCAGGCCTGAGGCACCCGCACCATGTGGGGGTACAGGTCAGGGACCCGGTTCAAAGGGCGGGGGGCATACTCCTTGAAGATATCGACCATCTCGGTGGAAATCTGGTCGCCGAACTCGAGAAACACCGCCTCCATGATCGCTTCGGCGGCGCTCCGGTGCCCCCCTCCGGTATCCGAATACAGAAAGAGAATATGCGGCCTTTCAGGCAGGTTTGTTTCCATCATCTTCCTTCGGCACCACGAGCTTCAGCCTCCGGGCCAGAGTCCGCCGGGGTAAGAGCACGCGGCGCCCACACTGCAAACATTCGAGCCCGATATCCGCCCCCAACCGGACCACGCGCCACTCATAGCTGCCGCAGGGGTGGGGTTTGCGCAAGCGAACTACATCGTTCAGGTTTAAATCGGGCAACATTTGGAGGCATTATAACACGGAGAGTTTTTCCGATTCTGCTCCCAAAGTAC
>CAYMLG010000003.1:0-57253 GCA_964391195.1 uncultured Anaerolineaceae bacterium
CTCTATAGAGAAATTGTTGTGTTGGGTGTGGGCTGAGAAATCGCCCACACCCAACCCAACAATCGGTACTGGATGCATGAAAATCGAGCGGGCTGAAGGATCTCAGCCCGCTCGACGTCCAGAGCGTAAGTATGGAGAACTTACCCGAGCCCGTAGATTTCGCTGTACTTGCGCCGCAGATAGCGCATGTAGGGCGCCGGGTCGATCTTTGAGCCGGTCACCCGCTGCACCAGTTCCTGGGGTTCGAACTTGGACCCGTGAACGTGAACCTTCTCGCGCAGCCAGCTCAGCAGATGGGAGAAATCTCCCTTCCGGATTTGATCCGCCAGTTCAGGGATATCCCGCTCGATACATTCCCACAACTGGGCTGAAATCAGGTTGCCCAGGGCGTATGTAGAAAAATAACCGATTGCCCCGCCAGACCAGTGCACGTCCTGGAGCACGCCCAGCGCGTCGGTGGGCGGGGTGATCCCCAGGTATTCCTGCATCTTGCTGTTCCAGACTTCCGGCAGATCCTTCACCGCCAAAGCGCCTTCCATCAATGCAATCTCGATCTCCAGGCGGAGCATAATATGCAGGTTGTAAGTCGCCTCATCGGCTTCGACCCGGATCAGCGAAGGCTCGACTTTGTTGATCGCTTTGTAGAAAGTCCCCAGATCTACACCGCCAAGCTGGCTGGGGAAGTACGCCTGCAAGCGAGGGTAGAAGTGCTCCCAGAAAGGCAGCGAGCGCCCGACCAGGTTCTCCCACATCCGGGACTGCGACTCGTGCACCGCCAGAGATGCGCCGTTCGAGAGCGGGGTCCGATACAGGTTCGCTCCCACACCCTGCTCGTACATGGCGTGCCCGGCCTCGTGCATCGTGCTGAACATCGCCGAGGTGACCAGGTCGGGGATTGTGCGGGTGGTGATCCGCACATCATCCCGGCCAAAATGGATGGTGAAGGGGTGCGCCGACTTATCCTGCCGGCCGCGGCTCCAGTCATACCCAAACTTCGTCACCACTTCGACCCCAAAATCCCACTGCTTCTGCTCATCGAAATTTTGGTGCAGGAAAGTGTCATCTACCTGAGGCCGTTCAGAGATCTCCTTAATTAGCGCCACTTGTTCTGGCCGCAGCGCTTCGAAGATCGCCTTGACATCCTGAGTCTTCAGCCCCGGCTCGAAATCGTCCAGGAGTGGATCGTAAACGTGATCGTACGGAGCGAACAGCTCGGCATACTGTTTCCGCAGCGCGACGATCTTTTCCAGGTAGGGCTGGAAGTGGGCGAAATCATTTTTCTCCCGCGCCTCCACCCACACCGTATGAGCCACGGTGGTCAGTTGTGCGAACTCCACCACCATCTCCGGTGGGACTTTCTTCGATTTCTCATAGTCCCGGAGCGCCACCTTGATCAGGCGGGCGTCATCCGAATCGGGATCGAGCTGTTCGGCGTAAGGTTTCAAATCCTCGAGCAGCCTTCCCATTTCATCAGACGTCCCCATCTCATGCGCGATCCGGCTGACCGTCCCAAGCTGGTAGCCTCGCAGCTCGGCCCCGCCGGGCGGCATATTCACCTGCTGGTCCCAACCCAACAGGGAGACCACCCCATTCAAGTCGGCGAGTTCGGCTAATTTGGTTTTCAGATTTTGCAGTTTCTCTTCCATGCCTGATCCTTTATGATTGAAGTCGGCTCATATAACTTATACCACTTTCCAGCGAAGTGGTTCACCTCGCAACGCGGCCAGCACTTCTGTAGCGATATCGACCGATGCCCGGGCCTGTGCCTCTGCGGTTTGGGCCCCGATATGGGGCGTAGCGATGACATGGGGGTGGGCCACCAGCGCAGTTAGCCCCGGTGGTTCTTGCTGGAAGACATCCAGCGCGGCTCCGGCAACCTGCCCGGACTCCAGGGCGCCGAGCAGCGCGGTCTCATCGATCACGCCGCCTCGGGCGGCGCAGACCAACCTCACTCCGCGCTTCATCTGGCTCAGCGCCTGGCCGCCGATCATATTTCGCGTCTCGGGGGTGAGAGGGATATGCAGAGTAATGATATCCGCCTGGCGGAACAGGTCCTCCTGGGGCACCGGTTCCGCGCCCCTCGTGCGGATCGTCTCGGCGGAAATCAGCGGATCATACCCTAGAACCCGCATCCCGAACGCAGCCGCCCGTTGGGCCACCGTGCTTCCAATGCTGCCCATCCCAACCACACCTAATATTTTCCCGTAAAGTTCCACCCCTTCAAGCTGCTTTTTGGTCCACTGCCCGGACTTCAGATCCCCATCGGCGCGGGGGATGTTGCGCGCCAGGGAGAGCATCAGGGCCAGGGTGTGTTCAGCGACAGCGATTGTGGTCGAGACCGGGGCATTGACCACGGCGATATCTCGCGCGGTCGCAGCGACCAGGTCGATGTTGTCCACCCCAACTCCGGCGCGGCCGACCACCTTCAGCCGCCTGGCAGCCTGAAACACTGCCGGGGTCACCCGGGTTCTCCCCCGCACAATCAGCGCATCATAGTCCTCTATGATCTGCATCAGTTCGTCTGCATCGATCCCACATCGATCGGCGACCTGCGCTTCATCTCGTAGCAGCGCCAGCCCACGCTCGTCCAGACCATCGGTGATCAGGATATTCCAATCAGGCATGCTTCGCTCCGCAGTGTATGAGTATAACAGGCTGATTGTACCCTATCCAGGACAGGCCCAAGGCGCTATTTTGTCTTCCGGGGCTGTTTCACTCTGTATGAGCGCCGCCCGGCTGCCACTCGATCCCCTCGCCCGTCGCCCCCCGAGATTGATATATAATCTCTTTATCATTCGCACCGGTCGCCTGGACGGCGCCTCTCCGCCATCCTGCCGGGCGAAAATCCTGCGTATCTGAAAGGAGCCGCGATGACCGAACAATACCTGGTGGCGTTGATCACCGCCCCATCAGAAGAAGTTGGCGCCCAGATCGCCCGCTCTCTGCTTGAACAAAAACTGGCAGCCTGCGTGAATATTCTCGGCCCTATGCGTTCATTGTACTGGTGGGAAGGCGAGATCCAGGACGACCGGGAAGTGCTCCTGCTGGTTAAGACTCGCTCCGGGCTTCTGGAAGATCAACTGATCCCGGCCGTGCAGGCCATCCATCCCTACCAGGTGCCCGAAGTCATCGCTCTCCCCATCGAAAAAGGCCTGGAAGCCTATCTAAACTGGATTGGAGCCTCAACACGAATATGAAATATAACTTCGACCTGCAGCCGAACCGGCTAGAAACAGAATGTATCAAGTGGCACGCATACCAACCTGGCGTGCTCCCCATGTGGGTGGCCGATATGGATTTCCTCTCCCCCGAGCCGGTCATCCGGGCTCTCAGGCAGCGGATCGACCACGGCGTGTATGGCTACCCCAAGGAGAACCCCTGCCTGCGGGAGGCATTCATCGATTGGGTTGCCCGTAAGTACGGCTGGAAGGTGCAGTCCGAATGGATCATCCTGATCCCCGGGGTAGTGACCGGCTTTAATCTCGCCACCCATGCCTTCGCCGCGCCGGAGGGCAATGTGCTGATCCAGCCTCCGGTATACCCGCCTTTCCTCCACGCCTCGGAGCACGCCGGAGTCCAGCGCAGGGATGCACCGCTGACTCATCTCCCCGATGGCAGCTACGCCATTGATTTCGACCGTTTTACAGCCGCGATTGATGATCGCACCCGAATGTTTATCCTCTGCAACCCTCATAACCCCGTGGGGCGGGTTTTCAGCCAGGATGAGTTGGAACGGATGGCGGAGATCTGCCTGGCCCGTAACGTGCTCATCTGCTCGGATGAAATCCACTGCGACCTGGTTTTCTCCGGCAGTCGCCACATCCCCATTGCTTCCCTCTCGCCGGAGGTCGAACAGCGATCGATCACCCTGATGGCCCCGAGCAAGACCTTTAACCTGGCCGGGCTACAATGTTCTTTTGCCATTATCCCCAATCCCGACCTCCGGGAGCAATACCAGGGAGCCCGCCGCGGGTTGGTCGGGTGGGTGAATGAGATCGGCCAGATCGCTGCCGAGGCTGCCTACAGTGAAGGCCAGGAATGGCTGCAGCAGTTGATGGTTTACCTGGAAGCGAACCGGGACTTCTTGTTCGATTTCGTTCAATCTGAGCTGCCGGGGATTAAGATGGCCCGGCCCGAAGGCACCTATCTGGCCTGGTTGGACTGCCGCCAGGCGGGGATTGACGGCTCTCCCCAGGCTTTCTTCCTGGAAAAGGCACAGGTCGCTCTGAATGATGGCGCAGACTTCGGCCCCGGCGGGGAAGGTTTCGTGCGCCTGAATTTCGGCTGCCCTCGCGCCATGCTGGAGGAAGCGCTCGTCAGAATGAAAAACGCATTGGCCGCGTGAGTTTACGCGGCGTCGTAAGCCAGAACAGCCACAACGATCCATGGCGGCCGCTTACGGCTGTCACCATGGATCGTTGTGGCTGTCTATGATCTTTTGCGATCCTGTCCACCATCCGGCGTGGGGCTACTTGCTCGCGGCTGAGATCGCCTCCTCTTCGCTGTCAAGTATCGAGATGGCTTCGTTCAACCGCGTGAGCTCGAAGATCTGTTTGTAGTGTTCGTTCAATCCAAAAGCCAGCAGCTTCTGCTTCTGGCGGTTCGCCCGGATCAACAGCGTAACCAGCAGCCCGATCCCGGAGCTGTTCATGTAAGCCAGCCGGCTGAAGTTCAGCACGATTGCTTTCACCCCCGGTTGGCTGGCTTCAGTGTAGGCGTCCATGAGCACATTCTCGGCAAACGCGTTGATCTCACCCTGGATGTCGATCACACTAACCGCCGGATTCACCTTGCGTACATCCATTGTCACTGCAACTTTAGACATTAGAATTTCCTCCTGGCTTTCTGGTCCCCTTCATCCTACAGCCACTGCGGTCAACCGCAGCACCGTTCATCTGGCCTGCCTGGCCGCCTCTTCGAACGCACTTCCCCGGTCGGGGACGATGCGGATAAAGTCGGATAATCGCGTGATGTGGAATATTTCCAGATAATGATCGCTCAGCCCGAACGCGACCAATTGCCGTTCAGCCTTGCGCGCTCGAGACATCAGGCCAACGATCAGGGCAATCCCCGTGCTGTTAATATAGCTCACATGGTTGAAGTCGAGCAAGATCGAGTTCGTCTGGTAGGTTTCTGCTTCAGCATAAGCCGCATTCAAAGCCTGCTCGGCAAAAGAATTGATCTCCCCTCTCAAGACAATAATCACCTGCCCCGATATATGGACGATTTCAGCAGTGAAATTACTGCCCGTTTTCGCCATCGTCTCCTCCTTCCAGGTTCATAACCAGTTCGAGCTGGTGATGGTCTGGACCGGAACTCACCCGCAGTTCATCGACCATATTCTTGATCAGGAACAACCCCCAGCCGCGAGGCGATTGCAACCCTTTCAACTTCGCCTCCAGGTCTGGTTCTTCGGTGGTCAGGACCGGCTGCCCTGAACCATGATCGCGGATACGGACCAACAACTGCCTTCCGGCTTGGGACACCTCGATGTGCACCGGCAGGTCCGCCTGGTAGTGGTTGCCGTGCTCCATGGCGTTCATCGTTCCCTCCGCCACGGCGGTCTTCAGCCGTTCCACCTGGGTGGGTGACAGCTCGCAGGCGCTGAGCGCCTGGGCGACCTTCTCCATCGCTTGCCGTTCGTTTCCCGGTTCGCTCGCCAGATCAAACTCGGCAATGACGCGCACAGCCTGCGGCGCCTCGGGGACCGGCGCCTTCACCCGCTCCAGAGTCAGCAGGGTGACATCATCTTCCTGTTCCCAGCCTGCCCCGGTGAAGTTCGCCAATGCCTCCACCAGAAATTCGATCGCATCTTTCCCGGAAAATTCCGCCAGCATGCTGCGCAGCCGGGGAAAACCGAACATCTCGCCTTGAGGGTTGTGCGCTTCTACCAGGCCGTCGCTATAAACCAGCAGGCGGTCCCCCGGGGCGAGCAAGGCTTCCTTCTCATCATATTTCATCCCCGGCAGCAGCCCAAGCGGCATCCCCGTCGCCCGCAGTTCCTCCACCCCATCCCTGGTGTACCGGTAGGGCAGGTTGTGGCCTGCGTTGGCAAACCGCATCTGCCCGTTTTGGGGGTCCAGCACGGCGTACAGGCAAGTTACGAACATATTATTGGGGATATCCGGGTAGAGCAGCTCATTCGACTGCTCCAGCACCAGCGAGGGTGAAACCAGGCGTTCGGCTGCGCTGCGCAGCACGCTGCGAGTGGTGGCCATCACCAGGGCCGCCGGTACCCCCTTATCGGTCACATCCCCAACGAACAGGCCGATCTTGCCATCGGGGAAATGGATGAAGTCGTAAAAATCACCGCTTACCGCCCGCGCCGGCTGCCAGTAGGCCGCTATTTGCCAGCCGGGTAAGTCCGGCACCTGGCGGGGCAGCAGCGTTTGCTGGATCACGCGCGCAACCCGCAGTTCCTGCTCGATACGCTCTCGCTCTCGGGCCTCTTGCTGCTGCTGGCGGGCCAGTTGAGCGACTCGCAAAGCCGGCGCTGCCTGAGTTGCCAGGTTGCTCAATAAGCGGTGGTCATCACGCGAATATTCCTGCTCGCTTAACCGCGGTCCCAGGTTCAGAAGCCCGATCAGTTCACCCTGGCTCACCAGGGGGACGGTGATTTTAACCCCCGCCGATCGAAGTTTTACCAGCGCCGGCGAATCGAGATCCAGCTTATCGATTTCTACCACGCCGGCCGCATTGAGAAGATAGACCATCAGTGGATCTTCAGGCGACAGATCCAAATCGATGGTCTTCACCCGGCTCGGGCGGTCCTGCATCTCGGTTCGGGCAGTTTGCGCCCCGGGCTCTTTCCGGCCGGTCAGCACTCTCCAGTATTTTTGGATCCATAAGCTCATTCGGCTACTCTCCATTCCCTCAGGCGGATTGTTGGGAAGGTTGTCTGCAAGGAAGCACAGCTTCTCTCAAACAGATTTTAGCCGCGACCCGTTTGCCCAACGTTACGGAATTCGTTACGAAGCAGCCCCGTATCCGAGCTCCAGGCGCCATCCGCCCGGCGCTGTCCTTGCCGCATAGGAGTACCGGTGTAAATAATCGAATCTCACCCCAATTGAACGAGATTATAAATCAAATCCAGGCAATCGACCAAACAGAATTCATTCCCGTGTGCACGCACAACTTGTCAGCAGAAAAGGATTGTTGTTGTGGGTGTCGGCTGCTTCGCCGCCGACACCCACAACAACAATTACTAATCATTCCCACCGTCCGGTATGTCCCTTTTTGATATGTCAGATTCCTGTCCGCCGCTTCCCGGCTGCAGTTCCTCCAGGCTGCTCAGGTGTGTGCGAATCCCCAGCACCATCCCATACAGGATGTGGCTTCCAATCAGCGCGTACTGAGGGAAGGCCCGGAGGATTTCCTCCTCACCTTGAGCCAACACTGTTTGAGTGATCGTAAACAGCAGCCCGCCATAAAGGGCCCCTACTACCCCGGCCAGCCAGGTAGGAGGGGCCAGGCGCCGGGGTTTCACCAAATGGCACAGCAGACCGAATCCCGATCCATAGAAAGCTGGAACAGCCAGAAAAAGGATGATCACCGGCAGGAGAGAGCCTCCACTTTGAGACACTACCGATGAAAACACACGCGACAGGCCGAGACCAGGGATCCAACTCATCCCGAACAGGAGCCCGCCCGCCAGCACCCCGGCCTGAACCCCGCTGAACAAACCATCCACTACGGAGTCCCCCGGGGATTTACTCGATCGCTTGATCTGTCTCTTATCGTTCATCTGCACACCCACCGAAATACCACCTGTTCACGCCGTTTGCTCC
Organism: uncultured Anaerolineaceae bacterium; assembly: GCA_964391195.1. Lineage (GTDB taxonomy): Bacteria > Chloroflexota > Anaerolineae > Anaerolineales > UBA4823 > JAAYXE01. Next base: position 7,788 of record CAYMLG010000003.1, read on the forward strand.
ATAAGGCATGTTGAGAAAATACCGGCTGCTCACCGGTTCACTGTTCTGGTCAGTCATTTTCTCCAATTATAAGCAGGGGCCGAATCCCGGACGCAACCATAATCGTTACGAAGCGAGCCGAAAACCTCCTTCGTTCTGATATTTACCCTCACACCTGGTCCGAAAAGGAATTTTTAGAGTAAAATTGTCACCAATTGACAAGGATCCATCTCTACCGTGAGGAGCGCTTTACCCATTTGTCCGCCATCCGTCTTTCCCTTTTCGGGGCGCCATCGTTAGTGGTCGATGGGAACCCGGCCGAAACCGATACACGTAAAGCCGTCGCCCTATTCGCCTACCTGTTGCTAACCGGTGAAACCCACACACGTGATTCGCTGGCGGCTCTTCTCTGGCCCGAAGCCGGCCAATCTGCGGCTCGCGCCGCGCTCCGCCGCACCCTATCCACACTGAAAAGCGCCCTGGGCGATGGCCATCTGGCGATCAGCCGGGAGACGATCGGGCTTGCGACTCCGGCCGAGATTTGGTGCGACGTCCTCGAGTTCCGTGAAACCTTGCGCCAGACCGGAACCCACGGACATTCACCCCGAGACGTGTGTCCAGCCTGCCTCCCCCTCCTGGAACAGGCAGTCGCCCTCTATCGAGGCGATTTCATGGCCGGATTCACCCTGCGCGACAGCCCCAACTTCGACGATTGGCAGCTTTACCATGCAGAGAGTTTACGCCAGGAGTACGCCGGCGCCCTCGAACGCCTGATACAGCTCTATATTCAACAAGGCCAGTTCGAGCGGGCGATCATCCCCGCTCGCCGCTGGTTAGCTCTGGACGAGCTGCGCGAAGAGGCTCACCGCCAGCTCATGCAGCTCTATGCCTGGTCCGGACAGCGCAGCGCCGCCTTACGCCAGTACCAGGAGTGTGAGCGAATTTTGGATCAGGAGTTAGGGGTTGCTCCGGTCAAACAGACCGTCCAGCTCTATTACGCCATCAAAGACAACCGGCTTCCGCCGCCCCAGGCAGTTGCGGAACCGCCAGGCAAGGGCCTGACCCCTGCTCCAGCTCCCGGTCGCCCTCCCCTGGTGGGGCGAAAAGAGGAATGGCAGGCAATGCAGGCAGCCTACGCCCAGGCCGGGAAAGGCCCTGGGCAGTTGGTCGTCCTGGAAGGCGAGGCGGGGATCGGCAAAACCCGCCTATGCGAAGATTTTCTGGCCGCCGTGCGCGCCCAGGGAGGCCGGCCTCTCGTTGCTCGCGCCTATGAGGGTGAGAATTTTCTCGCCTACGGGTTGTTCGTTGAGCTGCTGCGCTCGGCCCTGGAAAGCACAGCCTCTGCCCCGGGCTCCAAACCCTTGTGGTCGGTCCTGCAAGCCGGCTTACTGAGTGAGATCGCTCGCCTGCTGCCTGAAATCTCGCACCGCCGCTCCGACCTGGAACCTCCCCCGCCTCTCGATAGCCCCGGGGCCCAGGCCCGTTTCTTCCACAGCGCCGGTGAAGTTCTCCGCCTTGCGTCCACGACCAACCCGGCACAGGTGATCTTTTTCGATGATCTGCATTGGGCCGACGAAGCCTCGGTCGAGTTGTTCAGCTATCTGGTCCGCCGCCTGCACTCCTGGCCGGTGCTGATCCTGGCTACCTGGCGGGGCGAGGATTTGCCTCCCGACCACCGCCTCAGACGCCTGCTGGCAGAGACACAGCGTGCCGGCCTGGGAGCTCAAATCCGCCTCGCGCCCCTCGACCCCTCAGCCATCCTGACCCTGGTCGAGGCCGTCTTCCCCCAATCTACGTTCCCGCTTCAGGAGCTTTGCCAGCGACTGCTGGAGGAAACAGAAGGCTCGCCCTTCTTCCTTGTCGAGTACCTGGCCGCCCTGGCAGACCGTCCGCCCCTCTCTGAAGAAGATTGGGGGATACCGGCAGGGGTCCGCGATCTGCTTCGTTCCCGCTTGAACACCCTGGATGACACCAGCCGGCAGGTGCTGCAAACAGGCGCGGTGATCGGCCGCTCGTTCGAGTTCGATCTGCTGCGTCTTGCCAGCGGGCGGAGTGAGGAAGAAACGATCTCCGCTCTAGAAGGGCTGGTCGAACGCGGTATCGTCCGAGAGGCATTTCCCGTTGAAGGGGCCGGGGCTCCCGACGCCAACCGCCGCCTGGCTTTCGATTTCCACCACGCCAGTATGCGTTCCTTCGTTTACGAACAAACCAGCCTGGTGCGCCGCCGGCTGCTCCACCGCCGAATTGGGGAGGCGCTTCTCCACCGAGTGCGCGGCTCCCAGGAACTCAGCCCGGTCTACGGGCAGGTGGCCTACCACTTTAAGCTGGCCGGGCAGGCCGGGGAGGCTGCTCACTATTACCGGCTGGCCGGGGAATATGCCCGCTCTTTATTCGCCAATGCGGAAGCCATCGCTCATTTCCAGACCGCCCTCACCCTGGGTCACCCCGAAACCGGTTGGCTCAACCAGGCGATTGGCGAGTTGTACACCCGGATGGGAGAATATCCCGCTGCCCTACGCTGCTTCGAGACTGCCGCCGCGCTTACACCCTCCGGCAGCCCGGCCCTGGCCGTTATAGAACGCCTCACCGGCGAGGTCTATTCCCGGTTGGGCTCCTGGGAACGGGCGGATTGTTATTTCCAATCTGCCCTGGACGCACTGGGAGATTCCGGTGATCCCGCGCTGCGCGCCAGCCTGTATGCCGATTTGAGCCTGGCTGCCTTCCGCCAGCAGCAGCACGAGCAGGCCCATTCCCTGGCTCACCAGGCTTTGTCGCTGGCCCAATCCGCCGGAGATCCTCGCTCCCGGGCGCGATCTCACAATATCCTGGGCATGCTGGCCCGCCAGAGGGGCGATCTCCCCGATGCGGCACATCATCTGGAGCAAAGCCTCCGCCTGGCTGAAGAAATGGGTGAGTTTGAAGCCCGGATCGCTGCGGAGAACAATCTGGCCCTGGTCTATGCACGCCAGGGCGATCTGGAGCGCGCCATCCACACCGTCACAGCCGCGCTGGAGCTCTGCCAGCGGATCGGTGACCGGCACCGCGAAGCTGCGCTCCATAACAACCTTGCCGATCTGTACCATGCCGCCGGGCAGGCAGAGGCGGCGATGGCTGCCCTAAAGCAAGCGGTCGTCATCTTCGCCGAGGTCGAAGCTCAATCCGGCGCGGCTTCTGGCTCCATCCCGGCCGGTCCAGCCAGCTCTGAGATCTGGAAACTCACCGACTGGTAAGCGCCTTGATTTCTGCTTAGGGGAAACCCTGCTGTTCTACAGGGATTCCCCTAATTGATTTATCTCCCCCACTCCGATATATTCAAACCGAAAAGTTCCGCAAGCAGGGGGCAATCTGGCCGGACATCCACATCCATCAGGTCAGAAACGATTCCGCTTTTGACGGTTGTGACCTGCTCGCCGCAGCAGGCTGCTTACAGCAGGCTGACGCCAGCGGCTTGCTGCAAGCAGATCACAGCACTGAAGCTATTAAGCTGTTGAAATTGCTGATATACAGATAGGAGGAGTGATGAAAATCTATAAATTCTTAGCGCTTGTCTTGGGGCTGGCGCTGCTGGCTTCAGCCTGCGCCCCGACCCCAGCCGAAAACCAGGTGAATAATCTGGCGCTCACCGAGCCGGCCGGCGGAGAGGGCCTGCCCGAAGCAACCGAGCCGGTGCTGAGCCAGCCCACGCAGACCGAACCGCTCTCCTTGCCGGAGACTGCTGAACCGGCGGGCACCGAATCGCTCCCCGGGACCGGGGGGACGCTGGAAGCCACGGCCGCCCCGCCCGGCGGATTGCCATCCACCCCAACGGCTGAATTAGCCGTAACCCCAGCTTCGGAGGCAATCACCCCCACGGTAGGGGCGGAGGAGCCGCTGCAGGGTGTGATCAACAACCCCACCTTGGCCAGTGCTTTGCTCGACTTCCCAATCATGAACCTGGATGGCCAGACGATCGACCAGGTGAACGATATCATCCTCGATGCCAGCGATTTCAGCATTGATTACGTGATCAGCGACCAGGGGATCGTCATTCCCTGGGAGGCGTTCACCCAGGTGAATCCCGATGACGATCAGTTCGATATCCTCGACCAGGCGTTTTATTTGAACGTCGAGGATCAGATCCTGGAGCAGGCCCCCAGCGTCGATCTGAACGCACTAGATCTCTCCGACCCGGCCTGGAGGGCAGAGGCGGCTGAGTATTGGCAGAATGCGCTCGGCGCAGCCGGAGAAGCGATCGAGAGCGATACCGCCGAGGCGGCCGCCCTCAGCCTGAACGAGCTGCTGCAGACCCAGGTGGGCACGACCGGCGCCGGGGATGCGCTCGGTCAGGTCGTGGAAGCGATCGTGGATCCGGAAACCGGCCGGGTGATCTACCTGGCTCTCACCGGGTTGATCGGCACCGAATTCGAAGGGCGCCTCATCCCGGTTCCCCCGAACATCCTTGAACAGGCCACCGATGCGGCCCAGGGGCTGAACCTGCAAATCGATCCCTCGGTCTTGGCCCAGGCCCCCTCGCTCTCGTTCGAAGAATTGACGAATCTGATGAGCGCAGATTGGGTCCGCCAGCTCCAGGAATTCTGGCTGGCACAACCCCAGTAATCCGGTTCGCGCTTAACCAAAGGAAGGGCTCCTGTGTTCTAGAGCCCTTCCTTTGATTCTGGTGGTCCTGATTTCCGGCCTTATTCGTAGCGCAGCGCTTCAACCGGCTCCAGGTTGGCAGCCCGGTTGGCCGGATACAACCCGAAGAACAGTCCGACTGCGGTGGAGAACAGAGTTGCCAGCAGCACCGTATCGACCCCAATCGCCGGGTCGATCGGCGCGTTATTGGCGGCGGCAATTCGCCCCACCACATACGAGATCAACCAGCCGAGGATGATGCCAATCACCCCGCCGATCAGACTCAGCACCGCCGATTCGGTCAGGAACTGGATCAGGATATCCAGCCGCCGGGCGCCAAGCGCTTTCCGTAAGCCGATCTCCCGCGTCCTCTCCGTGACCGAGACCAGCATGATGTTCATGATCCCGATGCCGCCAACCAGAAGCGAGATGGCTGCAATTCCTCCCAAAAAGATGGTCAGAATGCCGGTGATGGTTTGCGCCGTGCTAAGAAAGTCCTGTTGAGTCAGGAGCATGAAATCATCCTGGCCGATCTCCGTGCGGTGCCGGCTGCGGAGGATCTGCGAAATCTCCTCACTTGCCAGAGGAACAGCCTCGGCCGAGACGGCCTGGACGAACAGCAAGTCCACCCGGTCGCGGGTCGAGCGGCGGATCAGCCGCGCCTGAGCGGTTGATAACGGGACCAGGGCCTGATCGTCCTCGTTTGAAAACGCGGAGCCGCCTCGGGGCTCCAACACGCCGATCACCCGGAACGGCTGTCCTTCGATGCGCACACTCTCCCCAACCAGCCCAGTCGTCCGCCCGAAGAGTGTTTCGGCCACATCCACCCCCAGAACCACAACCGAAGCCCGGCCGAGCATGTGCTCCTCGCGGATGAACGAGCCCTCTGCCACCTGGTAATTGCGGACCGGTGAATAAGCTGGGGTCACGCCATAGATCGTCGTGCTGGTGCTCTCCCCGGCATAGTTGATCCTGGCGCTGCCTTGCAGTACCGGCGCAACGCCGGACACAGACGGGGCCAGGAATGGATCGGCAATAGCTTCGGCATCTCCGATGGTGATTGGTTTCGGGTTCCGCACATCGTCGGAGCTGTTTCGCAGCACGAAAATCAGGTTGGTGCCGATCCCTTGAATAGAGCCGGTAATCGAGTTTTCGGCGCCGCGTCCGATCGAAATCATCGCGATCACCGCAGCCACACCGATCACTATCCCGAGTACCGTCAGGCTCGAACGCATCTTATTCGCCGCCAGGCTATCCAAAGCCTCGATAAACGCTGGAATGATGTTCATCGCTTCCCTCTCATCTCACGGGCTGGGGATCAGAACACTACCCGGCTGTTTGGTTTAGAGCGGCCGGTTGCTCCGCCTCGACCAAACCATCACGGAGACGGATCACCCGCTGGGTCTGTCCGGCCACATCCGGATCATGAGTCACAATAATCAGCGTTGTGCCCCGGTCGCGATTTAGCGAGAGCAGGAGCTGCATGATCTCCACCCCGGATCGGGTATCCAGATTGCCGGTCGGTTCGTCAGCCATGATGATCGCCGGATCATTCACCAGCGCCCGGGCGATCGCCACGCGCTGCTGTTGCCCACCTGACAGTTCGTTAGGCCGGTGATGAATCCGGTCGCCCAGCCCTACCCTCTCCAGAGCCAGTTTCGCCCGCGCTTTGCGCTCCCGACCAATGCCCGCGTAGCGCATCGGCAGTTCAACGTTCGCCAGTGCGCTGGTCCGCGAAAGCAGGTTGAAGCTTTGGAACACAAATCCCACCTTACGGTTCCGGATCGCTGCCAGTTGGTCATCCTTCAAGTTGGAAACCCGCTCGCCATCCAGGATATACTCGCCCGAAGTCGGCCGATCCAGGCAGCCGATGATGTTCATCAATGTAGATTTGCCGGAGCCAGACGGCCCCATAATCGCCACAACTTCTCCCCGAGCGATGCGCAGTGATACGCCCCGCAGGGCATGCACCTCCACCTCGCCCATTTTATAGACCTTCGTCAGGTTATCCGCTTCAATGACCCAATCGCTCATCGTTACCTTCCCATGAACGGCGGACCACCCTGGTCGAATAGGGTTGGCGGGTTGAGGACCACTGCATCCCCCTCTTGCAAATCCCCATCCACAACTTCGCTATCCACTTCAGAAGAAGCCCCCAGCGTTATCGGCACCGCTTCCGGAGCGCCGTTTTGCAGCACGTAAACCACTCGCTGCCCGTCGACCACCCGCACCGCCCGGTTGGGCACCAGCAGGACATCTTCCAGTTCTTGTACGACAATATTGACCGCCGCGGTCATCCCCGGCAGCACTTGCTCATCGGCATTCGTCAATTCAATCGTGACGGTGAAGTCAACCACCCCCTGTTCGGAAGTCCCCACCAGGTCCACCCGGATCACTTTTCCCCGGTACTCTTTCCCCAGGATCGCGTCGAAGGTGAGGATCGCATCCTGGCCGGGGAGGATATGGTTGATATCGACCTCAGATACCTGCACATCCACATACAGGTGAGAGAGGTCATCTAACCGGAACGCCTGTACTCCCGGTGCGACCTGGTCTCCCCGCAGGCTGACCACTTTGGTTACCGTGGCATCGAATGGGGCCGTCAGCCGGGCCTGATTCAGCGTGGCTTGCGCCGCGGCCACCCTGGCCTCCGCGGCCCTGATATCTGCTTCCGAGGCCCCATCCTTCACCCGTTCGTAAGCCCGCCGGGCGTCCTCCACTTCGGCCTCCAGGAGCGCAATATCCGCTTCCGTGGGCCCATCCTTCAAGCGTTCATACTCCCTTTGCGCCTCCATCAGTTGCGCCTTCGCCGCCTCCAGGTTCGCTTCGCGCACCGCCTGGTCCGTCTCACTGGCAGTGCCCTGGAGGCTGTTCAGCCGCCGGACTGCAGCGTCATACGCCTGCTGGGCAGCCGACAGATCGCTCTGCAGCCTGGCCCGGGTGAGATTATCTTCCGGTTTATTCTCATAGGGGGCGAACCTTTCCCTGGCCTTGTCCAGCCGGTCCTTTGCCAGCACGACTTGCGCCTCCGCCTCATCGATATAACTCTGGTTCGCCGGGGTCCGAGCCGACACCACCGCCCGTTCGGCCTCCTCCACTGCCTTTTGCGCATCGGTGACTGCTTTGAGGGCTTGCGCCTGGCTGAGTTCCGGATTACGGGCATCTTCAAGCGCCTGTTCGGCATCATTCAATGCCTTCAGCGCCTGGGCACGCTGCACGTCAGAGTTCAGCAGATCTTCCAATGCCCGCTGCGCGGTGAGCAAATCGGCCTGAGCCAGGATCACGTTCTGCGGCAGCGAAGTCCGCTCCAATTCCGCCAAAACATCGCCTGCCGTTACCCGGTCGCCGATCTCCACCAGGACTTCTCCAACCGTTCCACTCGTTTGCCAGTTCAGAATCGCGGTTTGGTTCGCCCGCACGATCCCTGTTGCGCCGATTGTCGCCGTCAGCGCGCCGCGCCTGACCGGCGCTATCTGCAGGCCTGGGTTGGCGCTCGTCTGCCGTTGTGCAGAGTAAGCGCGAAAAGCAAAAAAGCCGCCTGCTAAGATCACTACGATCACGATAGCTGTGATCCACCTTCTCATATCTATGAACCTCCAGGGCGTTCCACGCCCCTATCAATGTTATCCGGCGGGTCGAGGACAATCAGGTCACCCGCTTTCAATTCTCCGTCCAGAACCTGACTGTACTCAGCGGTTGCGGCGCCCAATGTCACCTGCACCGGGACAGGTCTTTGATCTTCAAGCACATAAACCACTCGCTCCCCGTTCTCATAGCGGATTGCCCGATTGGGAACAGCGAGCACATCCTGCAATTGGCGGATGATAATCTCTGCCTCAGCGATCATCCCCGGACGCACCAGGCCTTCGCCGTTCAGAACTTCTACCGTAACCGGGAAGTGAGTCAATCCGCCCACCTGATCACCGACCCGGGCCACCTGCAGCACGCGGCCAGTGAATGCTGTCCCCTGCGTCCCTGGGTTGGAAGGATCGCGGCCCAGGCTGCGGAACACCAGAGGGGAAATCCCTTCGAAGGATAAGAAGACCTGCTGCCCGACCTCAATACTGGCGATATCCACTTCGGAGACTTGAATGTCCACCACCAGCCTGTCCAGATCATCCAGGCGAAAAGCCTGCACCCCGGGCGCGGCCTGATCGCCCGCCTGATTGAACACCTGAGTGACCACCCCGTCAAAGGGCGCCCGGATTTGAGCCGCAGCGATCATCGCCTCTGCCGCTGCAATCCTGGCTTCCAGCGCCTCGATCTCGCCTTCATCCGGGCCGTCTTTCCAGCGCTCCAGTTCTCGCTCAGCGTCCGCCAGTTGGGCTTCTAATACAGCCAGTTCGGCTCCATCGGGTCCAGCTTCGATCCGCTCGTAAACTCGCTGTGCTTCTAAAAGCTGCGCCTGGGCCAGGGATAGTTCTGCCTCCGCCGCAGCCACCTGCAGCGGATCGCGCGGCCGGTTCAACCACTCGTACCGGGCCTTGTACTCCTCATATTCGATCTGCGCCTGGGCTAGCTGCAGTTCCAGCCCTGGGAGCAGCTTCCGGTAATCCCCTTTACTTTCGAAAAACGCCAGGTTGCTCTCCGGCTGTGCCAGGCGGCGGTAGATGCGCTCCACTTGCTGCTGCAGATCATCCCTTTTTTTCTCTTTGGAGATCATGCGCGCATAAGCCGTATCCACCGCCTCTTGGGAAGGCGGCCTGGTCAGGATATCCAGGTTGCGCTGCGCCTGTTCCACCGCAGCATTGGCTTCCGCCACCGCCTGCCGCGCATCCGCCAACCGGCTTTCCGTATTGTAGGCCTCGTCCAACGCCTGGCGGGCAGCCTCAACCGCCTTTGCCGCTTCAGCAGCCTTGCGCCTGGAGCTGACCAGATCTTCCAGAGCGCGCTCGGCCTCCGCCTTCTCCACCTGAGCCAGGATCACCGCCGGCGGCAGCGATTCGGGGTCGAGCTCAGCCAACAGATCCCCTTGGGATACACGCTGTCCGGCTTCGACAGTCACCCGCCCAACGGTCCCAGACGTCTTCCATGCGATCACTGCCGACTGGCGAGAACGGACCATACCGGTTGCGGACGTAGTCACGAGTAATTCTTTTCTTTCCAGCGGATAAGTCTCCAGGTCCCTGGCGGCCGACGCCAAGCGGCCCGGCAGGGATCCAAAAACCCAGACCGCGCAGGCCAGAACTACAATGCTGGAGAGCAATAACAGAAATCGCTTCATCGTAAGATTCAAGAAAAACCCAACAAACAACCGCCAGCCACGCCGGCGGTTTCAGGCAATATATTTGCAAACCGGGGTTGCTCCGCTCATCAAGAATAACAGCATCCACAACCCTTTACACCCTGATTCCGGCCGCTGCACCTTAAGATACAGCCGCATAAATTGTAATGCAAATACTTAAGAAAAATCTGAGGAACGGATGACAACCGTCGCCGAAAGTAATGACAAAATAGACTTAAAGGAAATCCCATCAATCGTTAATATCGTATCGGATCGAATAGGTGTTTTTACCCCCTGGCTGGTCTTCCAAATCAGCCATGTACCAGGCAAGTCGCGTCCTTTCCTGGGCAAAGGAAGGAGGTTTATCCGTGCAAGCAATACCCAGCGATTTCCTCGCCATAGACCGAAAAGAGCGTCTGCGCGTACCTTATCTGGATCTAGATCTCCGTTCTCCGGACGACCGGATTTGCGATTTCGAAGATGTTGTCATTGCCCTGGATGAAGATCGAGCCCGGCTGGAGGCTTCCCGCTGCATACATTGTCCAGATCCTGCCCCCTGTGTAGCCGCCTGTCCGGCTCATAATGATATCCCATCAGCGATGTGGCTGATCGAACAGGGTGAGTTCATCGAAGCCGCCAAGCTTTACCGCCAAAGCAGCTCTCTCCCCGAAATCTGCGGGCGAGTTTGCCCGCACGAGCAGCTTTGCCAGGGCTCCTGTGTCCGCAGCAAGTACCACGAACCGGTCCTCACCGGCGCCTTAGAAGTGTTTGCCACCGATTACGAGCGGAAAGCCGGCGCCACCTGGATTCCGGTTGGGCCACCGACCGGGAAACGCGTGGCCATAGTCGGCGCCGGGCCGTCCGGCCTGGCCTGCGCCGAACAATTGGTCATGAAAGGCCATGCGGTCACCATTTTAGACGCCAAGCCGGCGCCCGGCGGCCTGCTGCTGTACGGCATCCCCAATTTCAAGCTCCCCAAAGATACCGTCTTCGCCCGTTGGTGCGACCTGGAACAGGCGGGCGTCTCTTTCATTGGTAACACTTACATCGGCAAAGACAAGACTCTGAACGATCTGTTCGATGAAGGGTTCGACGCAATCTACCTGGGGGTAGGGACCGGCGTGGACGCCCCGATGGATGTCCCCGGAGAAGACCTCCCCGGCGTTTACAAAGCCACAGAGTTTTTGATTCGCGGCAATGTAAATTGGGACTATCTTCCCGAGAATATGAAATCGCGCCTGCCGCTCGGCCGCAAGGTGGCAGTCATCGGAGGCGGCGACACTGCCTCAGACTGCTTACGTACCGCCCTGCGCCTGGGGGCAGAAGAAGTGACCTGCCTGTACCGCCGCACCGAAAAAGAGATGCCCGGCGGGCGCAAAGACCGCCAGTTGGCCCGGGAAGAAGGCGCCAGATACCAGTTCCTCACCCAACCGGTCCGCTTCATCGCCGGAGAAGACGGACGCCTGGCGCAGATCGAATGTATCCGCATGGAACTCGGCGAGCCTGACCACCGCGGGCGCCGGAAACCGGTGCCGGTCGAAGGGTCGAACTTTATCGTAGAAGCAGATACCGCGGTCCTGGCCCTCGGCTACTGGCCGGACCCCACCATCGGCGAAACCACCCCCGGATTGGAAACAAAAAATTGGGGGCTGTTCGTGATCGACAAGAACACGGGCGCTACCTCTCGCCCGGGCGTATTCGCCGGTGGGGATGCGGTTACCGGCCCCGACCTGGTGGTAACCGCTATGGTCGCCGGGCGTAAAGCTGCAGCCGGTATCCACAACTATCTCCAGCAGAGAAACCAGGCTTAACGATTGCCTAGCTCCGATGAAGCCAGGGGACGGGCCTCACCCACCGTCCCCTGGCTCGTTTAACCCCACGAGCCTTTCTCCTCCTGGCCGGATCCCGTGGGCTGTATCAGCATGATTTGCGCATTTCCTACGTATGCAGGCATATTTGAGAATATTATAGATAACCAGCGAACGCTTACATCGTGAAAGTCTAACTTTTCCTTAAAATATCTTAATTAGCCCTGGGGTATAATTAAAGGTCGGGTGCAAAGATATCCCACTTTTCTTAATCTCTCCCATTCGAGAAACTCCACAGTTCGGTGTTTCTGAGATGGTCATTTCACCCTGATTGCACAAGGAATACCCATGGAGATCGGTTCCGTTCAGCAAGTTGACATAGACGAACAAATGCGCGCAGCGTACCTGGATTACGCCATGAGCGTCATCGTGGCTCGCGCCTTGCCCGACGCCCGCGATGGCTTGAAGCCGGTTCACCGGCGAATCCTGTATGCCATGCACGATATGGGCATCCGCCCCAACAGCCCTTATAAGAAATCTGCCCGCATTGTTGGTGAAGTATTAGGGAAATATCACCCCCACGGCGACTCGGCCGTCTACGATGCCATGGCCCGCCTGGCCCAGGACTTTTCTATGCGCTATGTGCTGGTAGATGGGCAGGGAAACTTCGGCTCGATCGATGGGGACGCCCCGGCCGCCATGCGTTATACCGAGGCTCGCCTGGCCCCGATGGCGGCCGAGATGCTCGCCGATATCGATCGCAACACCGTCAATTTTATGGACAACTTCGACGGATCCCTTCAGGAACCGGTCGTACTCCCTGCGCGTCTGCCTAATTTGCTCCTCAACGGCTCTTCAGGCATCGCCGTCGGAATGGCGACGAACATCCCCCCACATAACCTGCGAGAGCTGGTTGCAGCCATCAATTACGTGATCGATAACGATGAACGGGCCGATGAGATCACAATGGAAGAGTTGATCAGCCTCTTGCCCGGTCCAGACTTCCCCACCGGCGGCGTGATTGTTGGCAAGGATGGCATCCTCCAGGCCTATGGCACCGGCCGGGGCCGCATCGTTCTGCGCGGCCGGGCCCACATCGAAGAGTTGGGCAATACCCGCCACCGCATCGTCATCACCGAGATCCCCTACCAGCTCAATAAGAACACCCTGATCGAACGCATTGCAGACCTGGCCCGCAGCGGGCGCCTGGGCGATATCTCCGACCTGCGCGATGAATCCGACCGGCGTGGCATGAGCATCGTCATCGAGCTCCGCCGGGGAGCCCAGCCCAAAAAGGTGCTCAACCAGCTCTACAAATACACCCCCCTTCAATCGACGTTTGGGGTGCAAATGCTGGCCCTGGTGGAAGACGAGCCCCGCCTGCTCACCATCAAACGCGCTTTGCAGATCTTCATCGAGCACCGCCGCGTGGTCATCGTCCGCCGCTCGGAATTCGAGTTGGCCCGCCTGCGGGAAAGGGCTCACATCCTCGAAGGGCTGCTCATCGCTCTCGCCAACCTGGATGCTGTGATCGACACCATTCGCAAAGCCGCCGACGCCGACGTCGCCAAAGTGCGCCTGATGGAGCGTTTCAACCTGACCGAACGGCAGGCTCAGGCAATCCTGGATATGCAGCTTCGCCGCCTGGCAGCTCTTGAGCGCCAAAAGATCGAGGACGAACAGCGCCAGACCCTTGAGCGGATTGCTCAACTGGAAGATCTGCTGGCCAACCCGAAGAAAATCCTGGCCCTGATCAAAGACGACCTGAATGAAATCGCCGAAAAATATGGTGACGAGCGCCGGACTCTGATCGCATACGAAGCCAGCGAAGATTTCCGCGAAGAAGACCTGGTCCAGGACGAAGCCTGCCTGGTCACTATCACGCAACGAGGCTACATCAAGCGGGTAGCTTCGAAAGCTTACCGCACTCAAGGCCGTGGCGGGCGTGGGGTAACCGGACTGACCACCCGCGACGAAGACGAAGTGCTGATGCTTGTGCCGGCCAGCACCCTCGATACGATGCTCTTATTCTCGGATAAGGGTAAAGTGTATTCGGAAAAGGTCTACCAGATCCCCGACGGCGACCGGACAGGAAAAGGGATTCCCATGGTCAACGTGCTCTCCATCGACGCCAACGAGACCATCACTGCCGCGGTGGCGGTCCCAAACTTCAAACAGGCAGAATATTTGACCATGGCCACCCGCAACGGGCGCATCAAACGGGTGCAGCTATCTGAGTTCGCCTCCGTCCGCCCCTCGGGGCTGATCGCCATAAACCTGGATCCGGATGATGAGTTAGGTTGGGTGCGTCTCACCCGTGGCAAGGACGATATTCTCCTGGTCACCGCGCGCGGCCAGGCGCTGCGCTTCTCCGAAGAAGAGGTGCGGCCTATGGGCCGTTCGGCGGCCGGCGTCAACGGTATCCGCCTCAGCAAAGGCGACCATGTCGCCAGCATGGAGATTGCCGAATCCGGCGGTGAATTGTTAGTGGTGACCCAGAAAGGTTACGGTAAGCGGACCCCCTTAGAAGAATACCCGGTCAAAGGCCGGGCGACCGGCGGTGTGATCACCATCGACAAACATGCCATCCAGAAAGTGGGCGAAATCGCCGCGGCCCGGATCGTCCAGAAGGATGATGATCTGACGATCATCTCCTCCAGCGGTGTAGTGCTGCGCACCAACGTGAAATCGATCTCTCAATCTGGACGGGCTACTCGCGGCGTCAGGCTGATGAACCTCCAGAACAGCGATACTGTCGCCTCACTGGCACGGATTGCCAACGCCGACCTGAAACGCGTGGGCGCAGCCGATTAGACGCCTCACCTACCTGTGTGGGATGAACTAAATCGGAAGGATGACCTTTCCCATCACCAGCAGAGCCAGGGTACCGACCAATGCCACGATCATCAACAGTATCACGGAAAGCACAAACCGCTGCACCGGGCTCATGCCGAGGAAGTGTCCTTTTTCCTCGATCACAATTTCTTCGTATACGGGTTCTTCTTCCTCTTCCTCGGTGAAAAAGTTGGAAGCATTGGCCTGTTGTCGAAATTCATCCAGCATGATGGCCTACTCCTTCTTTGAGTTTCTCCACGTCATCCGGCCGGCCTGAGACGCAGCTCTCCGGCATGTAAATGCAGTTCTCGTCCCTGTTCATCCAACACCACCAGCCCGCCCGTTCGATCCAGGCCAATCACCTGGACCAGGGCAGGTTGGTCGGGATGGAGGCCCCATACCTGTACTTTCTCGCCCTTATAAGCCAGAGAAGATTCCCAGGCCCGGTGAAATTCTTCTGATCCCAGGCGCGGCAGCCAGCCGAGCAGTTCTTCCAGGAGGGTCCTCAGCAGCACAAGGCGGTCGACCGGCCCCCCGGCGGCATGCTCCACGCAGGTTGCCGGAAACAGGACCCGATCATCCGGCGGGACAGACGAGGGCCGGATGTTGACCCCAATCCCCAGGATGACCGCCTGGACTTGGTCGCCCTGCCACTGCGCCTCGGCCAGAATGCCGGCCGTCTTTCGCCCTACCAGCAGCACATCGTTCGGCCACTTGATCGCCGGGCTCAATCCTAACTGCCGGCGCAGCGCCTGGCTGAGAGCCAACGCACCCAGGGCAGTGTAAAAAGGGATTTGCTCGGAAGCCAGGCGGTTCTCCGGCCTGGGCCGCAGCACCAGGCTTAAAGCCAGGGCAGCGCCCGGCGGGGTGAACCACTGCCGGCCGAGGCGGCCCCGTCCGGCGTACTGCTCGTCCGCCAGCACCAGGGCCAGGTGCGGGGCCCCGCGGTCCGCCCAGCGCGCGGCTTCGTCATTGGTAGAGCCCAACCGGTCGAAATAACGCCACGGGCCGATGGAAAATCCCTGCAACGCTTGTTCCAATTGAATGGAATCCACATTTGGATTTTACCCCAATCGTGCCACCCTTCACCCATTAGAATTGTTTGGCGGCTGGAAATCTCAAATTAAAAAATCCCCACAGGAAGAAAAGCTGTGATATACTTGGGGCCGCTCCCGCCCCAGTGCGGGAGCAACTCTGCCCGATCACGGGCAGCACCCTATCTCACACGTCTCCCGACCTGGCCGGGCGTGCCGTGGCCTCGGTGCCGGCGGGGATGAAGGAGGCGGAAGACGAACGCAAAGGAGTTGAATTTTAAAATGGCCATAATCCCTATGAAAGCGCTTCTTGAGAGCGGCGTGCACTTCGGGCATCGCACCCAAAAGTGGCACCCGGCCATGAAGCCCTATATTTTCACCGAACGCAACAGCATCCATATCATTGACCTGCAGAAGACGGTCAAAGCCCTGGAACAGGCTTATAACCTGGTCCGCGACACCGTAGCCGAAGGCGGCACGGTGCTTTTTGTTGGCACAAAGCGCCAGGCGCAGGAAACGATCCAGATGGAAGCCACGCGGGCCGGGATGCCCTACGTGACCACTCGCTGGTTAGGCGGCATGCTCACCAACTGGCGCACCATTCGCCAGCGGATCAATGAGCTCGAACGCCTGGAGCGGATGCGAGACAAGGGCGAGTTCGAACGGATCACCAAAAAGGAAGCCCTCTTGATCAGCCGCGAGATCGAGCGCCTGGAAGTCCTCCTCGGCGGCATTCGCAATATGACCAGCATCCCCGATCTGGTTTTCGTCGTCGATGTACGCCGTGAAGATACCGCCATTCACGAGGCCAATCTGCTCAACATCCCCGTCGTCGCCCTGGTGGATACCAACTGTGATCCGCGCAATGTGGATTACGTGATCCCCTCCAACGACGACGCCATTCGCGCCATCAAACTTCTGGTCGGCAAGATCGCTGACGCCGTTCTGGAAGGCAAGGCCATGCGCAAGGAAGAGGAAGTTGAAGAAGGGCCGGTGATGCAGCGCGCGGCTCGGGCGGCAGAGTACGAGGAAGAGTTGGCTGATGAGGACCTGCTCGGCGCTTCCACCCTGGCGAAGATCTCCCGCAGCACCCTCGATGAAGCAGAAATCGAAGAAGCGAGCGCTGATTTCGAATCGGATGAGGCTGAGGAGCTTGAGGAAGAGGAAGAGGAAGAGGACGAAGCTGAAGAGGAAACCGGCATCGAAGACGAAGCTGAACTCATCGCAGATACAGAGACTGAAGACGAGGAATGATCATGGCTATCACCACTGAACAAATCAAAGAACTGCGCGAAGCGACCGGCGCCGGTATCCTAGACTGCCGTAAAGCCCTTGAACAAGCAGGTGGAGATTTCGATAAGGCCGTCGATTATCTCCGCGAGAAGGGGCTGGCCACCGCCGCCAAACGGTCCGACCGAGAAGCCTCCGAAGGCGTGGTCGAGCTGTACTCTCACGGTGGGGGCCGTGTGGGGGTGATGGTGGAAGTAAACTGTGAGACTGATTTCGTCGCCCGCAGCGAGGCTTTCCGCAGCTTCGCTCACGAAGTGGCCTTGCAGATCGCAGCTGCTGCGCCCCTTTACGTCAAAGAAGATGACATCCCCGCTGCGGTTCTCGAGCACGAGCGAGAGATTGCCCGCAGCCGCGCCCGCGAAGAAGGCAAGCCCGAGAAGATCTGGGACCGGATTATCGAAGGCCGCATCGAGAAATTCAAAGACGAAGTCGTCCTAATGCGCCAGTCTTACATCCGTGACGAAAATATCACCATCGAGCAGTTGCTGATGCAGAACGTCGCCTCCATTGGCGAAAATATCATCATCCGGCGCTTTGCCCGCTGGGAGCTAGGCGAGAGCACCCAGAGTTAATCAAAAAAGGCCAACCACCGGGTTGGCCTTTTTTATAGATTATAAGGAGACCCTCGGATGGAAGATCGAAAACTCAAGTACCGCCGAATCTTGCTCAAATTGAGCGGAGAATCACTCTCCGGACCCCAGGGGTTTGGAATTGACCCCGTCCAGGCTGAGGAAGTGGCCAAGCGCGTCCGCGAAGTGCATGATCTGGGAGTCGATGTCGCCATCGTGATCGGCGCCGGGAATTTATGGCGCGGGCGCATTGGCTTGCAGCGGGGGATGGACCGGGCAACAGCCGATTATATGGGTATGCTCGCCACGGTGATGAATGCCCTGGCGTTGATGGATGCCATGGAGCGCATGGGGCTGGTCACCCGGGTCCAATCGGCGGTAGAGATGCATGCGGTTGCCGAACCTTATATCCGGCGCCGGGCTATTCGCCACCTGGAAAAAGGCCGGGTCGTCATCCTGGGCGGGGGCACCGGCAACCCCTACTTTTCGACCGATACAGCCGCGGCGCTGCGCGCCATGGAGATTGGCGCCGATGTGCTCATCAAAGCCACCAAGGTGGACGGTGTGTACGACGCCGACCCGATGACCACGCCAGGCGCTGTCCGCTTCGAACGCCTGACCTACATGGAAACAATTAACCGCCGCCTGCAAGTGATGGACAGCACGGCTATCTCGCTCTGCATGGATAACAACCTCCCCATCCTGGTGCTCAATCTTTGGAACCAGGACGATTTACGCCAGGCATTGTACGGCCACGAGGTAGGCACTCTGGTCACTGCCTGATTTGCTTTCTCTCCGGCAAGGGGCTTCTTCCCCTGACAGCCCCTTGCCGGTCCCTGTTCCCCTCCTTTTCCAAACAATCAGTGTGCACGCACAACTCATCAGCAGAAAAGGATTGTTGCTTTTGGGGTGCGCGCAACCTCGTCGTCCGGCTTCGCCACCCATCCCCAAAACAACAATTATGACTGACAACATTTGCCTACACACGGCAATCATTTTCGGGTATCCTTAGAAGGTAGCTTATTGTATAATGTACGAACGTCCACCTGAGTCAAGGGCTTCTCAGCCCCTGGCTAAACACCACTATCATCCTGGGAGGCATTCATGCTGAAAGATATTTACAAAGAAGCAGAAGCCCGTATGCGCGGAGCAATCCAGGCCCTAGAGGAAGATCTTGCCGGTATCCGCACCGGCCGCGCCCATCCGGCTTTAGTCGAAAAACTGCCGGTCGAATACTACGGAGTTACGACTCCGCTCATCCAACTCGCCACCATCAGCGTACCTGAGCCACGGTCCTTGCTTATCCGGCCGTTCGATGCCACCAGCCTCAAGGCTGTTGAGCGAGCGATTCTGGTCTCCGACCTTGGCCTTACCCCCAATAATGACGGTAAGTCGATCCGCCTCAACCTCCCCCCTCTGACGGAAGAACGCCGCCGCGACCTGGTCAAACTGGTCCACGCGCGGGTCGAAGAAGCGCGCATCGCAGCCCGCAACGTCCGCCGAGACAGCATCCGCGATCTGCGCGAATTCGAGCAGGAGAAAATGATCTCCGAAGACGAACGAAAGCGGGGCGAAGAGGAAATCCAGAAAATTACCGATCGCTTTATCGAGGAGATCGAAGAGATCGGATACAAGAAGGAAAGGGAGATACTCGAAGTCTGAACCAGACTCCGGTGACCGTTTATGAACTCGAAAACCGATCGTGAGCTCCCTGAAAGAATTCCAACCCATATCGCTATTATCATGGACGGGAATGGTCGCTGGGCTTTGTCGCGCGGCCTGCCCCGCCTTGCAGGACACCGGGCGGGCACTGAAAACCTGCGCCGGGTGATCGAGGCCTGTATTGAGTTTGGAATCCAATACCTGACGATCTACGCCTTCTCCACCGAAAACTGGGGCCGCCCGGAAGAGGAGGTCCAGGGATTGATGCAGATCCTGGAGGATGTGATTGATCGTGAACTACAAGAGCTGCACGACCAGGGAGTGCAGTTGCGCCATATCGGCCGGCTGGACAGGCTTGCCCCGGTTTTGCGGGAAAAGGTCCTGCATGCGATCGATTACACTAAAGATAACGACCGGCTGGTGTTGAATGTGGCTTTCAATTATGGCGGCCGTGATGAAATCATCTGCGCCATCCAGCGCATGATACGCGACGGCGTCAACGCCGAAGACGTGACCGATGAACTGGTCAGTCAATATATGTTCACCGCTGGCGTCCCCGACCCTGATTTGATCATCCGCACCTCGGGCGAGTTGCGCGGCAGCAACTTCCTGATCTGGCAGGGCGCATACACTGAGTGGTATTTCACCCCTACCTATTGGCCGGATTTCGACAAAGAGCAGCTGCGCCTGGCTCTCCAAGAATTCAGCAGCCGCGAACGGCGGTATGGGCGCGTCACACCTGTCAAAGACGACCTCGCCCAACATGCTCGCTAAACGAATCCTGGTTACCATCATCCTGCTGCCGGTCGGCCTGCTCTTCGTAATCGCGGGCGGGCTTCCTTACACCGCCTTTGTAGCCCTGATCCTGGCTCTGGCAGCGCTTGAATATATCCAACTGTTTCGCGCCGGTGGGTTCCACCCCGCTGGCGTTTTCGTTATCGGCGGGGTCGCTCTGCTCGCCCTTGGCCGCGGGTGGGATGGCTTCGCCAGCGCCGGCTGGCTGATGAGCTTGCTGGTCCTGGCGGCCATGACTTACCACCTGATCTCGTTTGAATGTGGTCGCAACCTGGCCGCCACCGACTTCGGGATCACCGCCGGCGGCTTGCTTTACCTCGGCTGGATCGGTCCTTATCTGGTCTCGCTGCGCCTGCTGCCGGATGGCCTGTGGTGGCTTTTGCTGGTCTTGCCCGTTGTGTGGGCGGCTGACTCCGCCGCTTATCTGGTCGGCCACCGCTTTGGCCGCCGCTTCATCCCCCGCCCGCTCAGCCCGCGCCTGAGCCCGAACAAATCCTGGGAGGGCTACTTTGGCGGGGTTGCCGGGGGCGTGTTAGGCGGGCTGCTGTTGGGATGGCTGTATCCCTTCCTGCTGGCGCAGCCGCTCTCCATCACCCCGTTGCGCGGGGCCATGATCGGGCTACTGATGGGCGTCCTCACCCCGTTGGGCGACCTGGGCGAGAGCATGATCAAGCGTCAGGTTGGCGTCAAGGATTCCGGCAATCTGCTGCCCGGGCACGGCGGGGTTTTCGACCGCATCGACTCCTGGTTGTGGGCCGGTGTCCTGAGTTATTACCTGATCACCGTTTTCTACATGTAGCTCGCGTACCTGCGGGAAGCGCCATCCGTGCCGGCCCCTCGCGCGCACCTGCCAATCAAAACCCAGCCCAACCGTGTGTAGGGGCACGGCCAAACATACCAGCCCCTCCAAATAACCAACCCCGCCGCCGTGCCCCCGGCCGAATAAACCAACCCCTCCAAAATTAACAACCCCGCCGCCCTGCCTCTGCCGTGGACCTCGTGTGTCAAATGAGGGGCACGGCGTGGGGGTTTACAGTTCCGCGTAATTTACGACTCTGCCGTGCCCTGTTCCGAAAGCCGCTCCCGGCCATGTCATCCGGGCAACGAACAACGCAGAGCGTGGACCTGGCGACGCTTTTGTCGCCCATTGGCTGTCGCCACTCCGAATGACAGGTGTGGAGGGCTGGCTGTGGCTGGGCGGGTTGGTGGTTGCGCGTGTGGGGCGGGTCTGGGTTGGCGGATGGCGGATTTGGGCTGGCGAGTTGGTTTTCCGGTTTGAGAGTCTCTCGCCTGACGGAACGACCCGCCCCTACGTGTTTTGGAATGTATCCGCCGAAACAGTGCTGTGTCCCTCCTTCGGGGATGGTTCACCCTTTAGGTGGGGGACCAGGGCTGGCTGCGATTGATTGTGCAGCCACCCATCCCTCACCTCATACGGTACGATTTTGAGAAAACCATGCACGGGCGAAGAATCCCACTTGACTGGTGTGAGAAGGTAAGATAAACTTCAGGGAAAAAGATTAAGGAAAAACTTAATCTATTCTCGTGTGAAAGTTCAGTCATGAACCAGTTGGAAGATCCCGCTCTGTTCAAAGTACTCGGCCATCCGCAGAGGTATGCCATCCTGAAGCACTTGATGGCGACCAAGGCATCTCTTACTCAGCTTGGAGAAGCTTTCAACCAATCCCCGGCGCATATCCGGCACCATTTAAAAATCCTTGAAAATGCAGGATTGGTTGAGCTCGCCGAAAGGCGGACCGTCCAGGGAGGTCCCGAAAAATATTATCGCGCAACGCAGCGCGCGATGATCATCCGCAAGGCGATACTGCCCGAGTTACCATCCGAAAAGCTCAGTATCACCATCAGCTCCATGGATTCCGGCGTCCAATTTCTGGCGGAATTCCTCAATCAAAGACAACTCCCTTTCAACTTACTTCCCATCCCACTTTCCAGCCTGGATGGGCTGATCGCACTCCGCCAGGGTTTGTGCCAGATGAGCGCTTGCCACCTGATCAGTCCGCAAACGGACGAATATAATCGCTCATTCATACGCCACCTGTTTCCCGGGCAATCGATCGCCTTGATCAAGATCTACCGGCGCGAAGAAGGGTTGATCGTTCCCCCTGGCAACCCATTGAGGCTTAATACCCTGGAAGACCTCGCCCGCGAAAATGTCCGCCTTGTCAATCGCGAACCAGGATCGGGTGTGCGCCAGTGGTTCGATCTGGAATTGGAACGAGCCGGATTGAAGCCAGAGCAACTACAGGGTTACACCCATATTGTGGGTTCCCACGATGAAGTTGCACGGGCAGTACGAGCCGGTGTAGCCGATACAGGGATTGGCATCCTCAGCAGCGCCAGAAAATTTGGATTGGATTTCGTCCCTCTTTATGAAGAACCTTACGAGATCGCCGTGCCGGCCGCCATCCTCGGCGATGACCGCTACGCGGCTCTCTTCGAGGTCCTAAACTCGGGCGAATTCCGCACCGCGATCCAAAAATTAGACGGCTACATCGTCCCCGGAAACTCCGGAGATATCGAGGTGGTCCACTAGGATCTTAAGCGTGCTTTTTGTCCAGGCAAAAACCAAACACCGGACAAATCATCAACCAAAGGAGAAGAAGCATAAAGTACCGAACCGTCCCAATCTTTTTATTAGCTCTGGCGCTGCTGGCCGCCTGCTTACCCCGGTCAGCGGCAACCCCAGACCCGGCTGCCGCACAAGCGCCTGCGGCGGCGCCGGCAAGGGTAACTGAGCTGAACGTCTTCGCTGCGGCATCGCTCACTGCCCCCTTTAGCGAGATCGGTGAGTTATTCGAATCCAATCACCCCGGAACCCGGGTAACGTTCAACTTTGCCGGCTCGCAGCAGCTCGCCCAACAGATCAACGCCGGCGCCCCGGCGGATGTGTTTGCAAGCGCCAACAATTCACAAATGAACGTTGTCATCGACGCCGGCGAGGTCGCCAGCGGCGTTCAGCAGACTTTCGCGCAGAACCGGTTGGTCGTGATCTATCCGAACGATAACCCGGCCGGCCTGGCCGAGCTAAAAGACCTGGGGGCACCCGACCTTAAACTGATTCTGGCAGCCAGGGAAGTGCCGGCAGGCCAATACTCGCTCGACTTCCTGGACAAAGCGATAGCCGACCCAGCTTTTGGAGCGAACTTCAAGGAAGACGTGCTCAATAATGTGATTTCCTATGAAGACAATGTCAAATCTGTGCTGGCCAAGGTAGCCCTGGGCGAGGCTGACGCCGGGATCGTTTATTCGAGCGACATTTCCGGCGATGATGCCGGCAAGGTTGGCCGGTTGGATATCCCTGACGAACTCAATGTTATCGCCGCTTACCCGATTGCCCCGGTCAAGTCGAGCAATAATCCAGAGCTGGCGCAGGCTTTCGTTGATCTGGTGCTCTCGAAAGAAGGCCAGGATATCCTGGCAAAATACAATTTCATTCCGGCGGCCACACCTGCTGCCGAGGCGTGTGGCCGGGTTGAGGCCCCGTGGCAAAATCAACGCATCGGGCACGGCGTACTCTCGCCGGCTTGGTTCGAAAAGCAGTTTTAAGACCCGGGATCGTCTTTGTTCGCCCCGATTATCTGGCCACCTTTTCACAGGGCTGGCCTGAGGTTAAAAGTGGTCGTTCGCAAGATGGCTGACATCGAAATCCTGGAGCAACAATTTATAGAGAGGTATTGGTGCGAAAAATAGCCGGACGCGAGCTGTCCACAGGTAAATTTATAGTGAAAACTGATACCAGCAATCCGGACGCGTCCGGATCACGAATGTTGAAGCGCTGGGTGGAGAACGCCTGGCGTGTCTCCGCCTTGCCCCTGGTCTTGTTATTCATCATCCCAATCTTGATGCTGTTAGCAAGGATAACCTACCGGGATTTATTGGTGAGCATCACCCAAAAAGAAGTTCTCCTGGCGATCGGCATCAGCATGAAGACAACCGCCATCAGCCTGGCATTGATCCTGCTTCTGGGCACCCCGCTGGCATACTTGATGGGACGGCATCAATTCCGGTACAAAAAGGCGTTGGATGCGTTGATCGACCTGCCAACGGTACTGCCGCCATCCGTAGCCGGCCTGGCATTGCTGATGACGTTGGGGCGCAGAGGGATGATTGGCGGCTGGCTGGACGGTCATGGGATCGATATCGCTTTTACTGCGGCGGCAGTTGTTATCGCCCAAATCTTTATCGCCTCTCCGTTCTACATTCGGGCGGCCACTTTGGGGTTTGCCGGCATCGATACGGAAATCGAACAGGCCGCTCAACTTGATGGAGCCAGCCGCTGGCAGCTCTTCCGTTTTGTCATCTTGCCGCTTTCACGGTTTTCCCTGTTCAGCGGGGCGACGATGAGCTGGGCGCGCGCCCTGGGAGAATTTGGAGCCACCATCCTGTTTGCCGGGAATTTTCCCGGGCGCACGCAGACGATGCCCATGGCCATCTACCTGGGGTTTGAACGGAACTTGCAAAATGCTCTCACCCTTTCTGCTATCTTGATCGTGATCTCCTTCATTTCTCTGTTAATGATTAAGGTTTTGATCCCACAAGGACGCGATGGATGACAAGAGATCGGTGATGTGGGAGAGTGGCGGCGACGCAGCCGCCGCCACTCTCCCACATCACCCGTTGACAAGTTGGGCGGGCACATACCTGGAAAAAGCGAATTGACAGAGATTAATCCTCGTGGTATTATCCAATTCGACATCTAAATAGCCCCAAATCGGCGCTCTTATCCAGAGAGGTGGAGGGACCGGCCCTGTGAAACCTCGGCAACCCCTGAACGGAGTACAGACTCCTAGGGAAGGTGCCAATTCCGGCAGACGGAGGTTCTGGAAGATGAGAGGGCGATCGTAAGCGTGTGTTCTTGCGTGATTTGCCCTTTCTTGCCACCGGAAGGGGCAATTTCATTTTTACGGAGGAACACCTGCATGAATACCACCTTTATGAATTCGTCCAGCCTACTGTTCACTTCCGAGTCGGTGACTGAAGGCCACCCAGACAAGCTCTGCGACCAGATCAGCGATGCTGTGCTGGATGCATGCCTGGAACAGGACCCCACCTCCCGTGTTGCCTGCGAAGCCGCGACCAAGACCGGCTTTGTCGTTTTGTTGGGGGAAATTACCACTCGGGCACAGCTCCAGTTCGACGAACTGGTGCGCAAGGTCGTCAACGAGATCGGGTACGACGCCAGCGACAAGGGTTTCGATGGCAATACCTGCGGCGTCCTGGTAGCCATCGCTCAGCAGTCCGGTGATATTGCCATGGGCGTGAATCAAGCCCTGGAAGCCAAGAGCGGCGATATGACCGACAAGGAAGTGGAAGCCATTGGCGCCGGTGATCAGGGGATGATGTTCGGCTATGCTTGCAACGAAACCCCTACGCTGCTCCCCATGCCCATCTACCTGGCCCACAAACTCACCCGCCGCCTGGCTGAAGTACGCAAGAACGGCACCCTGCCCTGGCTGCGGCCCGATGGGAAAAGCCAGGTGACGGTGGAGTACCGCTATGGACGTCCGGTACGGGTGGACACGGTCCTGATCAGCACCCAGCACGCCCCCGAGGTTACTCAAGAAGAGATCCGCCAGGCGCTGATCGAGCACGTCATCCTCCCCGTTCTGCCTCCCGAAATGGTGGACGACAAGATCAAGATCTTCACCAATCCCACCGGCCGGTTTGTGATCGGCGGACCGCAGGGCGATGCCGGTCTGACCGGTCGCAAGATCATCGTGGATACCTACGGTGGTATGGGCCGTCATGGCGGCGGCGCCTTCAGCGGGAAAGATCCGACGAAAGTGGACCGCTCCGCCGCGTATGCCGCCCGCTGGGCCGCCAAGAATGTCGTTGCCGCCGGGCTTGCCGAACGCTGCGAGATTCAGGTCGCTTACGCCATCGGGGTCGCGCGTCCCTTGAGCATCAATGTCGAGACCTTCGGCACGGGGAGCATCCCGGATGAGGAAATCGCCAGCCTGGTCAGCGAACACTTCGACCTGCGCCCGGGCGCCATTATCCGCGACCTCGGTCTGCGCCGCCCCATCTACCGCCAGGTTGCCGCGTACGGCCACTTTGGGCGTGATGACCTCGACTTACCCTGGGAGCGCACCGACAAGGCTGCCATCCTTCGCGAAGCCGCCGGCCTGACCCAAGGCGCGGCCATCCCCGCCGATTAGTTTCCCCATCCCGCGGATTAATCGATTATGCCCCATATACCGCAATGGTATATGGGGCATTGCCATTCTGCCTGCTCTTCTAGTTCTAGGGCTTCTCCAGCCCGTGCGCTTCCAACAGCGCCTTATCCTCCATCAACGCCGCGGTTGCTCCATCCGCAACCACCTTTCCTTCATCCATGACGATCATGCGTGGGAAGAGTTCCTGCACCATCAGCATGTCGTGCGTAGAGACCAGCATGGTGAGAGGTAGTTCGCGCAGCAGTTCGATCAACGAGCGCCGGGCGCGTGGGTCCAGCCCGGCAGTCGGTTCATCCAGAACCAGCACCTCCGGCTGCATGGATAGCACGGTCGCTATCGCGATCCGCTTCTTCTCCCCCATACTCAGGTGGTGCGAGACTCGTCCGGCGTATCCCTGCATATGCACCCTCGCCAGGGCGGTCTCCACCCGGTCATGCACCTCCGCAGGAGGCAACCCCTGGTAAAGCGGCCCGAAAGCCACATCATCCCACACCGTTGGCGAAAAAAGCTGGTCTTCAGGCGATTGAAATACCAGACCCACCATTGCGCGCACCCGGGAAATGCTCTTATCGCAGACTTCAAGCCCGCAAACCCGCACCGAACCACGCTGACCCCGTAATATCCCGTTCAAGTGCAGCAGCAAAGTCGATTTGCCTGCCCCGTTCGGGCCGACCAGCGCGGCCTTCTCTCCCGGCTGAATTGATAGAGACACGTCATCCAGCGCCAGGTGGCCATCCGGATATGCATATGTGAGCCGGTCAACAACAATTGAATGATGCATGGCTAGTCGCTCATACAATGCTCAGTAGATCAGGAAACTTAACCCAAGCAGCCCGGCCAACACGGCCAGACCGGCCGACAGAATCGACCATTGGCCGGGATTCAAAGCCGGCAGAGGCATGGTGCGGATCTCCCCATCATATCCGCGGGAGAGCATGGCCATATAGATACGGTCACTGCGCTCGAATGCCCGCAGGAACAGGCTGCCGGCCATCCCTCCAGTGACGCGCCCGCGCCAGATGAGGCTGCCCCCGGCCTGCAGTCCGGGCCGGTCTGCAGTTGAACTGCGCGCGGCCCTGGCGCGCAGCAGCCGCAGCGCTTCATCGGCAAAGACGAACAAATATCGCCACATCAGCCCGAAAACAGCCACCAGCAGCCGGGGGACGCGCAGCGCCCGCATCGCCAGCAGCAAATGCGGGAATGTGGTCGTTGAAGCCAGCACAATCGCAGCCTGGACGGAAATCCAGGATTTCAGCGCGATGCTCAGAAAGCGCTCCAGGCCCGGACCGGAGACCTCGACCACCCCCCTCCCCATTGGCAACGTGAACGCCGGCGGGCCATCCACCGTGAACAGGAGCGGGAGGGCCGCCAGCACAAACGGCAGGGCCAGCGACGCTCGCTTCAACACATACCCAACCCCCAGTTCGGCCAGCACCACCACCGCCAGAACGAACGAGAACAGCAGGACATAGACCGGCCAGGCCCCCACCGGGGTGAGGGCTGCGGTCAAGATCAGGGCCACAGCCAGCACCAGCTTCACCCGCGGGTCCATGCGATGCACCGGGCTATCACCAGTGCGGTAAGGGTCGAGAAAGTGGACGTGCATAGCGGC
Source organism: uncultured Anaerolineaceae bacterium (assembly GCA_964391195.1). Lineage (GTDB taxonomy): Bacteria > Chloroflexota > Anaerolineae > Anaerolineales > UBA4823 > JAAYXE01. The sequence goes on from CAYMLG010000003.1 coordinate 35,407, forward strand.
TTTAGGCGCGATCAGCCCGTCCCTGGCGGCGAGAATAGGCCACGAGCAGCGCCACGGCAAATACGATCAGTGTCCCAACGATCCCTGCCAGGATTGTCGCCAGGGCTTCGCTTGACACCCCGGGCAGCACGTAGTCGGGGAAGATCTCGAACCGCGGGGCTTGAGCCATATCCAGGAACCCTTGCTGCTCAGCAACCCACTCCAGCCCGTCGGGATGAGAAGAGGCGAACGGCGATGCCACCGCCAACCCCAGGGCGATCAACAGCCCGGCGCCCCAAACCATCGCTCCACGTGGGGCCGGTTCTGTACTGGCTGCCAGCAAGTCGCGGCGAGCGCCGTACAGGAAAGCCAGCGCCCCGACTGTGATCAGCCCCTCTCCGACCCCGATCAGCGCGTGGATCCCGGCCATAGCCGGGATGGCGAGGTTCGCCGGAGAAGTGCCGGAGGACGCCAACTGCAGCGCCACTGCCAGAGATGCAACCACGATCGAGGCCCAGGCTGCCAGGAAGCCCCCGACGAACATGCTCAGCCTGCGCTCGCCGGCGATCCGGAGCACGGTGCGGTAAAAAGCGTAGGAGACGGCCACGCCGACGATCCCCATGTTAAAAATGTTTGCGCCTAATACCAGCAGCCCGCCGTCCTGGAAGATCAGCGCCTGGATGCTGACCACGCTGGTCATCACCAGGATCGCCGCCCAGGGCCCCAGCAAAATACTCGCCAGCGCTGCGCCCATCAAGTGGCCGGAAGTCCCCCCGGCCACGGTAAAGTTGAGCATCTGCCCGGCGAAAATTGCTGCTGCCAAAACCCCCATCAATGGCACCTGGCGTTCGCCAAGGTCTTCCCCGGCTCGCTTGAGCGAGTAGCCAACCACCAGGATCGATACCAGCCACAGCACAAGCGAAACGACAGTGGACAGGAATCCGTCGGGAATATGCATTGGAGCCGGTGAGTACAACATTTATATTCCTCCTCAAAAATAACTTCTCAGTTGAACCACGAACCGGAATCCAGCCAGCTCAACGCTCTATCCCAGGCAGCCGGGACAAAGGCCGAAAAAAGTGACGTGGGTGGTATCTATCTGGAACCCTGTGCGCTGTTTGAAAATTTCATACAGACCGGCAAGCAGTTCGTGGTTTATCTCGCATGTTGCCCCGCACGACCGGCAGATCAGATGGTGATGCTGGTGATCTGCGACTTCGTAGACCAACTGCCCATTCCCCACATGGGCAGCCAACAGGAAGCCCTGACCGGTGAGGAACGCCAGGGTGCGGTACACGGTGGCCTCCGTCACCCCCGGTAGGACCTCCTGCAGTCGCTCGTAGACCGTTTGAGGCGTGATGTGCTCCCCCGCTTCTTGCAGGATGCGTAGGATAGCGAGTCGCTGAGGGGTCAGGCGGTAGCCTCTGGACCTGAGAAGTTCAGCATACTGATCGATCATTTTCCCTCTTCTTATTGCAAGTAGTTGCAATAAATAGCAATCGTCGCTAATTTTACCAGAGGATGCATCTGCGGCACAATGACCTTCGCAAGAATAGGGGATGTGGGCGTGGGCGGGCTGTGCACAGCCCGCCCACGCCCACATCCCCCCTACCCTCTATTGTTCGAAGCTTGGCTTATACCTTTGAGAATCGATATCCGCGGCCGGTTTGACGGCAAAACATCGAGCGTGAACTTCCGCCTGTTGCGGCCTGGATTCACGCTCGATAACTTATCCGGAAGAAGGAAAAAATTGTGGGCGAAAAATCAGGAAAGATGGGGAGAGAACTTCTTCTGCAAGCGGTCTTTCGGCTGGTAGCCCGTCACCCGCTGGACCGGAACCCCGTCGACGAAAAGCATTAAGGTGGGCACACCCATCACCTGGTAATCCGTAGCCAACTGAGGGCTGTCATCCACGTCTAACTTCACCACCTTAACCCTGTCTGTCCATTCTTTCGCCAGATCTTTGACGACCGGGTCCAACATTTTGCAGGGACCACACCACACGGCAGTGAAATCCACCAGGACCGGCTGGCTGGACTGCAATACTTCGTGTTCGAAAGATGCTTCTGATACGTGCTTGATGTCGGCCATTCTTCCTCCGTTGCCTGCTGATTCACACCGGAGTATCGTAATCAGTCCAACCTGAAAAGTCAAGGCAGTAGTCGAGTGAAAAAGTGCGCAGGCAGTAGAGAAGCGGTGTTTTGGGTGGGGATGGCCCATCCCCACCCAAAACACCGAAGCGCCGATTTTGTTGACTCCTGATAACAAGCGTGATACAATGCTCGGCGCTAACTCTAGGGCGTGTAGCTCAATGGCAGAGCAGTGGCCTTTTAAGCCATTGGTTGAAGGTTCGAGTCCTTCCACGCTCACTAAGTTATTTTCCCCCACCAAGACCTGCCAGATGGCAGGTTTTTGTGTTTAACCCACCGCTCTCAGGAAAGCGCAGAAATTGCCTTCATCACCGATTGAGAGTATACTTTCCGCAGATTCAGGCATAAAGCCTTATCCTAAATGAGGAGATTTCCCATGGCCTCCAGAACCGGAAACCCTGGAACCTGCGCTTATTGCGGCGAAGTCATCTTGAAGCGCAGCGTTGTTAGTCACCTGAAGAAATGCCCCAAACGACAGGAAACTCTCTCCCTGGCCGAAGCCAGCAGCCGTGCGGTGGATACGCTCTGGCATTTACGCGTTCAGGATGCTTACAATAAGGATTTTTGGCTGGATCTGGAGATGACCGGCTCAGCATCACTCGAAATGCTCGATAAATATCTGCGCGCCATCTGGTTGGAATGCTGCGGTCACCTGAGCGAATTCACGATCGGCGGGTGGGGTGGCCAGACGATCGGCAAGTCGCGCAAAGCTGATGCGATATTTGAGCCAGGACGGGTTCTGCGACATCTATATGACTTTGGCACCACATCCGAGACCGATATCAAAGTGGTGGGCTTCCGGGAAGGAAAAGCGACCACCAAGCATCCCATCGCGCTGCTGGCGCGAAACCAGCCACCCGAAAGGCCATGCTTGGAGTGTGGCCAACCTGCTGCCTGGTTGTGCCTTGAATGTTTCTATAGCGAAGTTGGGGAAGATGGCATGTGGTTCTTATGCGATGAACATGTCGAAGACCACGAACATACCGAAGATGGAGAACCCATCCCGGCAGTGAATTCACCCCGGCTGGGAATGTGCGGCTACACGGGGCCGGCAGAACCGCCCTATTGACATTATAGAGCATTAGATGGCCCGCAAGAAACGCACCCAAACCCCGGAGTATCAGTGGGAGCAGGCCCTCATTGATGCCTATTACGATTACCGTTGGCTGGAAGTGCTTGAGCCGCTGTATCAGAAATTCCAGCAGTGGAAAGCCGGGGAACTGGATCCCGCCGAATTGGACAAAGCCATCCACGAAACCCAAAAGCAGAGGCGGGAAGTGTATAACTTGTTCTTTAAGGGTCGGGATTGGCTGGTGCGTTTAATTCAATGGGATAAAACCTGGTTCCAGGCCTGGGTGAAGGACAATCCACCGCCGGAAGGTTATCAACTCAGGTAAGATTACCTACCCCCTTGGTAATCAAACCCAGATTATCTAATTAATATAAAGTTGACGCACTAATGATGTACACAATAATCACTATTTACACTCTGTGTACATCATGGTCTGATGATTCTGTTCGGGAAGGAGGCACACACATATGACCATTGTTATTGGAGCGCGGGAAGCTCGCCGGCGGTTCGCTGACCTGCTGGGTCGGGTAGGCTACGGCGGAGAGGTTGCTATCGTTGAGCGGTCAGGGAAACCGATGGTGACGATCATACCGGTAGAAGTCTATGATCAGTTGGTAGCCGAGCGTGAAGCGCGCTTTCAAGTGCTGGATCGACTACGCAGCAAGCTACCGGAGATCCCAAAAGAGGAAGTTGAGCCCGATATCAGCCAGGCTATTGATGATGTGAGGAAGTCAACATCCAAAGAGAAGGCAGAGTCTGATTAGTCATCATGCTGCGCGCCGTTATCGATACGAATATACTTGTAAGCGGAATCTTGAGCCGTAATGGGGCACCGGCTGAACTTATTACTGTTTGGCGTGAGCGGCGGTTTCTGTTACTCAGTTCCTCTCCTATCATTGCCGAAGTTCAGGCCGTCATGCAATATCCACGCATCTACAAAAAATATCACCTAAGCGAAGGTGTTATTGAACAGACGATTACACTCTTGGAACATGACTCGCTGTTAGTAGCAGGAGACGCCGATGTCGCCGGATGTGTCCCGGATGACCCAAAGGAAGAGATGTTTCTGGCTTGCGCTTTAGATGGCCTGGCGGACGTCGTAGTGAGCGGCGACCATCACCTCTTAGATTTAGGTAACTTTCGAGGTATCCCGATCATCACTGCCCGCCAATTTCTGGATCAGCTAAATCAGGAGTGAACTCGTCGATATTTTCATTGTCACCAGGACTTCGCTAGTTGAGTACCCCCGTTAACCGTCCCTCAGCGCCTAGGATTGGCTGGCTATACCTCCGACCACAATTCCAATAACTGGCGATTCCAGGGGATTTGCTCTAAAAACGTCCGGCGGATTTCCTCCTCTTTTATCCTTGCCGCCTGTGTCTGCAAAAACTGGTGGCTTGCTTCCAGCATATCCTTCAGCCTGGGATCCCCATTTGCTTTGAGCACTTCACTGCAGATGAGATAGACCCGGCTGGGTTCCTCCGCGCCCAAGAGTTCATGCCCTTTTAGATAATCCAAAATCTCTTCGACAAGATGGAGAGCGCCGCCCAGGTCTCCCTCGGCGAGCGAGACATTTGCCAGCCCCGCCTGGGCTTCAACCGCCCGGGTTTCCAATCCCAGGCTGCGCTGCAGGTCTAGCGCCTTCTGGAAATGCGCCCAAGCATCCGCATGGCGCCCGGCCGAGCAGAACAGGTGACCCAGCCGGTGCATACCGCTGGCTTCATACATCGTGCTGTTTGCCTGGCGAGCAAGGATCAACCCTTGCTGAGCATCCTCCACGGCCGCAGCTACCTCTCCCAGATACTCCTTCAGCACGGCGAAGCTGATCAGGATCGCACTGTGGTTCTGCACCAGGCCAAGTTCCTGGGCCAATTGCAGCGCCTGCTCGTAATATTCTCGCGCCTCAAGTAAATTGCCCAAATCGCGCTCCGCCTCGGCCAGATTGCCAAGGTTGATGCAGCAGCTATGAAGGTTCCGAATTTCGCGGTTGACCTCCAGCGCTTGAAGTTGATAGCGGCGAGATGCGGCATAATCGAGCTGCTCATGAGCGATTACCCCCAAATTGCCGAGCATAATCCCTTCCCCGCGCCGTGATCCAATCTCCCGCATCGCCTGCATGGCGGCTTCAAAATATGTCTTCGCCTCCGAATAACTGCCTTCCCCCCAATAAGTAACTCCCAGATTCGATAACGTTCTCCCCTCGCCCCACCGGTCGTTCAATTGTTGGTAGATCTCCAGGGCCGCGGACAGGTATGTCCTCGCTTGCTCATATTGGTTCAAATCAGAAAAATGAGGCCCCAGGCTCATCAACACATCCGCCTCAAGATTGACCATCCGGGCTGCACGCGCCAGTTTTAATGCCTGCTCCAATTTCTCCAGGGCTTCGGGGCTGGTCAGTTGGAAATCCAGGGCGCTTCCCCAGATATGATAGCCTTCAGCCTCTTTTTCAACGGCCCCGGCCTGGTGAGCCAGGGAAACTGCTTCCTGAGCCGCAGCCGCTGCCTCTTCGTACGCCCCAGTGTTGAAAGCAAAGTTAGCCCGGCGCAAAGCTGCGTCAGCCTGGTAGCTGGGGTCATCGAGTATCTCCCCCAGCTTTGCCAGCGATGCCAAATCCTCCACCTGGCGCTCCCGGTCGCCCAGGCGATCGAGGACGCGCTCACGTTCCAGGTAAATTTGAAACCGCGATAAATGGTCCGCCTCTGGGGTCAGTTCCAGCGCCTTGGTCAGGGCATAGACCGCCTCCGCATTGGCATACCGGGCTGCAGCATGCTTCCCGGCCCGCCGGTACCAGGCAGAAGCCGTGCTTCTCTTTCCAGCCTGCTCCCAATGTTGAGCGACAGATACAGCATAGGCGTCTCCCTGTTGGTTGCGTTGCGTGATCCCTTCCAGCCACTCTGCGGCCCGAGCATGATAAGTTCGCCGCTGACGCTTGAGCAGGCTCTCATAAGCCACATCTCGCATCAAGATATGCTTGAAGAGGTACTCATGGGTCTCCTGGAAGGATGAACGCTCGCGTTGATAGACAATTTCACGATTCCGCAGTTCGAGCAAGATTTCTCGGGCGGAGTCCGTATTCCCTTGCGTTGCGGGTCCATCCTGCCCGACCAGGAATTCCACTGCCTGATCCCAGAAGATCCGCCCGATAACCGCCGCACGCTGCAGCAGCGACCGCTCCCTTGTACCCAGCGCGTCTAGCCGTGCTTGAAGGACACCCGCCAGCGTCGCGGGGATTTTTATGCCGGCCAGTTGATCGGTGTGAATGCGCCAACGCTCGCTTGTTTTTTCAATGACCCCTTCTTCGATCAGCAGCTTGATCCCCTCTTCGATGAAAAACGGATTACCATCCGCCCGGTCCACCACCATTTCTCGCAATTCGAATGGAATATTTTCTGCCCGCTTCAGGATCTCCCTCACCAGTCCCTGGCTTTCGTGTTTCGACAAAGGGCGCAAATCCATGCGGTGATAAAACAGGAGCCCTTCTCCCCAGTTCGGTCTGCGCTGGTACAGTCCCGGCCTGGCGGTGCAAATCACGAGCAAGGGGCTCTTTGCCAGCGAACCATCTATCCAATGGATCAGGTCGAGCGAGCTATCATCGGCCCAATGGATATCTTCCAGCAAGACAACCACCGGATCCTTCTGGGCCAAAGCCCGGAAGTATTCTCCTAAATAAACGAGCGCCTGTTCGCGAAACTGCCTGGCCTGGACGGCGCTCTCTTGCCGCTCGTTCCCGGCCATCTCAAAGCCCAAAAGCTCGCCAATAAAGTGGGCTTTTTTCGCGTTCGCCTCGTTTTCAGCCAGCACCTCGCTGATCCCACGGACGATCTTGTCCATCACCAGCTCCGGAGGATCACTATTCTGGATCTCAAATCGAAAGGCGAACATGCTTCGCAGCAGAGAATAGGGGGTATTGCGGGTAGAGGCGTACGCGCGCCCCTTAAAGTAATAAACCGATTCTGGCAGCAGTTCCAGCCAATTATCGAACTCGTAGATCAGGCGAGATTTGCCGATCCCCGCCTCCCCAACAATGGTGATAATCTGGCATTGGCGATCTTCGATTACTTCCCAGAAAGTGTTCTGCAACCGCAGCAGGTCCGCTTCCCGGCCGATCATGCGCGTTTCGATGCCCTCTACACCGCGGGTCGAGATACGGAAGGTCCGCGGCTTGGCTTCCAGTACCAGGTAAACCTGGAGCTGTTCGGCTACACCTTTTACCTTAATTGGCTCCAGGAGGCGAACGCTGAAAATGCCGCGTACGAAACGATACACGCTGTGCGAGATGAGAATCCCATCCTCCGGCGCCGCGCTCTGCAGCCTGGAAGCCAGGTTGACCGTCTCACCCACTACAACGAGCTCTCCGGCCTGGCGCTCGCCTAAAGCGCCAACGACCACCTCCCCGGTCGTGATTCCCACTCGCATCGCCAGACGGGCGTTCAACTCTCGCTCGAAAGTCCGGTTGATCTCATGTAATCGCTGCCGCATCGCCAACGCCGCCCGAATCGCTCGCTCCGGATCGTCTTCTTGAGCATTGGGGAGTCCAAAGACGGCCATCACCGCATCCCCGATGTATTTCTCGACAACTCCACCGTGTTGTTGAATGGTGTCCTTCCAGGCGGCGAAGTATGTTTTCAGCAGTTCGCGGACATCCTCTGGATCCAACTGCATAAACAACCTGGTATGCTCCACCAGGTCGGCAAACAGCACGGTGACCTGTTTGCGCTGCTCGCTGTGAGCTGCAGCTTCCAGGAGAGATAGCTTATCACGCAGCGGCTCGAGCGCGGCATCGATCACCTCATCCCCCAGGTTCTGTCGCTGCGCTTCGAGCGCGTCGATTGCCTGTCTGATTTTCTCGATCTCGGATCCGGCCTGTGACATGATTCCAGTTAAGAAGAGCAACTACGCTTACCCAATGGGCTTCTTAAGAGTCGTACTGCGGCATTTATCCCATTATAGACCATATTGATCGCAGTTAGACGCGAGACCTGAAGTCATTGTCGGGCGATCGCGGCTTCCTAATCGCTTTGTTCTTCACCAGCGCATCGCGGCCGGTAGACGATAGCCGGTCAGAACAAACCGATCAGCTTTCACATCCCACTCCGTCATGGTCACCATCAAATCGGTGAGGGTCGGGAGAGAGCACCCGAAACCGCCTATATGGAATATCCCCACAGTCCAGATCTCCTACTTGAGATTTTGGTGGTATGCAAACGTCAGGGTAGGCAGGATCGCAATCACCGCTTCCGCCTAGGGAATTTCCACTGCCCGAGACTCCGCTGCTTACAGGCGGGTTTGTTGGTGGAGGGACAACAACTTGCGGAACAGGAGTAGGCGCCCACAGACCGGCGAGGCTTTCCCTGGCTGATTGCTCCGCCGCGGCAAATGTCCTCTCACAAGCCACATCCGGCGGATAAGTGACAGGGTTTGCAAATCCTTGCCTGACGAGTTCGTAGTTCACGAAAGTATTCCCAACAAATACGTAACGGAGCAAACGACCATAGCGATCTGTTTCCGACACATCCTTAACCAACGTCACGGTCTCCCCGCTGACCAGTCCCGCATTTTTAACGCTTGCTTCTTTACCGAAGTATTCAATCTGTGTCGTCATTTCAGGCGTATCGATTCCAATATAGCGCACCCGATACACCTGCCCATTGATCTCCACATCAATTGTGTCCCCATCGACTACATGCGTCACCCGCCCTTGTTGGCGCTCCGTATCTATTGGTACGCATGCGGCTGCATCGATGGCAGGAATAGCGATTGGATTGGGAGTAGCGGTGTTGGTGTTGGTTGGCACGGGGGTATTTGTGGACGTAGCCGTCGGTGAAGGGGTAGTTGTAGCTGTTGGAGTTGGCGAAGGCGTGGTTGTGATGGTTGCTGTCAGACGGGCTGCGTCCGTAGCGAGCGCAATCGCTTCTACAGTCGCCTCTCTGCGAAAACTTGATACAGAACTGGATGAGACCGACAGGCCAAACAGGAAGAACAAGAAAGTGAAGAATAATCCACCCCCAAGTGCAAACGGGCGGTTCGCCTTGCTTGAGATCGCTCTCCAAATCCTGGCCTCGGGTTTAAGCAACCATAAGAAGAGAAGAAAACTAAGAACAGGAGCCAGACAAATAACCATGGACACAAAAGGCCCCGTTCCGCCTTCGATTCTCAGCAATCGAAAGATGACATTATCCACCAGGCTGGCAATAAGTATCCCTCCCATAGAAATCACTAAAAAAGCGACAAAGCTCAGCAAACAACTCTTTTTCATAAGGCCAAACTACTCCTCTCATCAGAATAATCAATGAAATCATTTGCGAACGGGTTTGATGAAGTAAATTGGGTCTGCCTGGAAACAGGTCGTTCTAGATAAACACAGCGCCCCCCTGTGTTCCTACCTATTCACAACGAAAAAGATACGAAATAGTTACTATATCAGATACGAAACCGGTAACTGTTCGCGACTAAGCCCCCCTAGAAGGTTTTCCAGGGGGTACTAGATAAGGTCTAATAACTTGATCAATGCAGATGAGGAGCGGCGTAACAAATTCAGTTTAGCTCACATTCGTCTATGACCGGGCGACGGGTGATATTCTTACTGGTGAAGCTTTCGTCGGCGAGCAGCGGCAGATCTGTCCCAAAATAAGCGTTGAACACCACCCGGAAGCTGTTGATGGGGGTGATGGTGGGGTAGAGCATCTGGCGCGCTTTCTGATTCACGAAGAATGCGCTGAGGTTTTTAAAGCGGTTGGGACCATACTGGCCGTGATCCCCTTCCAAAATAATCACCGGCGGTGTGCCTGGTCGATTCAAAATCTGTTTGAGTATAGGCAGAATACGGCTGTTTATAAACTGCACCTGCCCGGTATAGCCTCGCACGCGGTAATCCTTATCAATAGGGCCATTTTGCTCGCCGCTGTAATAACCGGGATCGGAACGAATGGAGCCATCCGGCGCGAAGACAAAGGGGGTGTGCGGGATCAAGATGTGAACGAAGGCAAAGGTGGGTTCAGGAAGCCGGGACACCTGGGAGAGCTGCTCCAACAACGATAGCTGGCGCCGGATATGATCGCCGAAGGGGAATTTCACGTAGCGGAGTAAACCGTCTGAAGCCCGGGCCTGCCTCTCCACCCACGGCATAAGCGCGGTGCTTTTCAGCAGCATGGCTTCGAACGGGTTAATATCGCTCAATGGAGGATTATCCTGATCCGGGCTCAAGTAGACCGAGGCATCGGTTATTTCACTCCAGCCATAACCTGTTTCGAATGCGACAGTATGGTATCCGAGCATTTCGAGATACGCCCGCACCCGATTGTGATGGATCAGGCTGCTGAAGATCTCCTCATCCAGGCGAGGAACTTCAAGCTGTTCTTGAATCGAAGTCAGGTATTCCATATTCAGCGTCGAAGAAAGGGACTGCATCGTGTAATCGTAGTTGCTGTGGCTGCAGTCGATCACCTCAAACCCCAGCGAGGCCAGTTCATCTAGAAAGGGAGTGTTATCAAAACCGAAGTCGGATTGCAGGGCATCACTACGCGTGTAACTGTCCAGAACGATAAAGTAAATATCGGGCAGCGCGCCCTCGGGCGGGTTCAGGGTGGTTTCGAGCGGAAGAGCCGAGATAACCGGCTGCTGTTCTGTACCGGTCAGGGGCAGAACCGGGCCGGAAGACCAGCTCAAGATTCTGTAGACAGGGTAGATGAGCAGAAAAACGCCAAGCAAGTTAAAGGTGGCAGTGAAAGGCTGGTACTCTCCAATTTTCTTCAACAGAAGCCAGCCCCACAAACCTGCGATGGCGAGAAAGAGCAGACCAAGGATAAGTTCCAATAGATAGGGTTCGCTCTGCTCGATCACCTGCACGGAAACCGGGCCGGATAGAGCCCTTAGCACATGCCCGTAGGAAAAGAAAAGAAGCACCACCACACTGGTAAGCAGAGCCGCCCTTGCCTGATGACGCAAGACAAGCCACAGCGCCGCCAGGAGCAGAAGCCCGCCGGCCAGAGAAAATATCAGCGCGCGGAAAGAACTTTCCGCGCTGATCTCACCGAGATTATGGGACAGCAGAGTCAGGACGGGGAAAGCGGAAAACAGGAATGGGTGAAGTGGAAGTCGTCTGAATAAAGCCGGCATGTTTCTCCATCTATAAGTCCAAATTAGAGATCAGGAAATTACTATATAAAATTTCTTGTCCCCAATCAATGGGGGTTTTCCCGAATACAAGTAGGGCTTTCCCTATAAACAGAGTTGATTGAACGCAGTTAATTAATCAAACGAATTAATTAATTTCTTGCTAAATCTCAGAGTTTCGGGTATGATTTGCACATTCTCCAGAAACTTGTAGAGTTTTAATAACAGGCATTCCCTATTCAATCCGCAAGTTATCCGAACCGGATTCCCCCGCGCAGGACTCTGGTTTGGATAACTGCTGCTGTATCAGAGACCAGATCGCTGATCGGAGATTACGCGCATAGAAGCGCTTCCCCACCCTTCCGACCACCAAATTCTGGAGCAGACCACTAATCTTGCAGTTCGTTTGTTTATCGACCTGGATCAAGGAGCAAACCCGTTGTTCTGTTTGCACAGGCGCTTGAAGAGGAAAATCAGGTGACAACAACAATAACTGCCACTCCAAAACCTCGCACGTCTCAGAAACCACGCAAGCTAAAGGATTTCAGCGAAGGCTCCAGAAATCTGCGAAATATCATGATGATCGGATCGGTCCTGGGGGGAATTCTTATCTGGTATTTGCTATCCAAGCATCCGGTGATTGGGATCATCCTGGCCGGCCCTGATGATGTAATCAACAAGGGTCTGGCTGAAGAATGGAGCGCCGGTCGATTGCAAGCCAATATCGTCGTCTCTCTCTGGCGGGTGCTCGCCGGTTGGACCCTGGCGTTTCTGGCTGCAGTCCCCACGGCGTTCCTCATGGGCTGGTACAACAAATTCAAAAATATCGTGGATCCCTGGATCCAATTCATGCGCACCATCCCCCCGATCGCCCTTATCCCCCTGGTCATCCTGTTTATGGGCATCGGTGAGGAGGCCAAGCTGACTGTCATCTTCGTCGCCGCCTTCTTGGTCATGGTCGTCACCATCTACCAGGGGGTTCGCACCATCGACTTGACCCTCGTCAAGGCGGCTTACACCTTCGGCGCTTCCGATTTCGATATCTTCTTCCGCGTAATCGTCCCGGCTTCATTCCCGTTCATCCTGGTGGCCTCGCGCCTCGGAATCTCCACCGGCCTGACCACCCTGATCGCCGCCGAGCTGACCGGAACCATCTACGGGCTGGGCAATATGATCCAGGAAGCTCAGCTCTACTTCCGCATGGACAAAGTCATGCTGGGCATCATCTGCATCGGCATCATCGGCTTTATCCTGGACCGCCTGATACTGCTCCTGGAAAAGAAATTGACCCGCTGGCAGTAATGGGATAATCGATATGGCAGACCCATTAATCAAAATCGACCATGTGTATAAAACCTTTAAAGGCGTCAGTGGGGATATTGAGGCGCTGAAGGACGTCAATCTACACATTGACGAGAACGAATTTATCTGCATCGTCGGTCCTTCGGGTTGCGGCAAGACGACTTTGCTGAATATCCTGGCCGGATTGGAGACCTACGATTCGGGCAGCGTCACCATGAATGACGAACCCATCATCGGTCCGGGCATCGATCGAGGGGTGATCTTCCAGCAGTACGCTTTATTCCCCTGGTTGACAGTGCGCAAAAATATGGAGTTTGGGCTGAAATATCGCCACTACTCCAAAGAGAAGAAAAAAGAAATCATCGACTACTACATGGAAATGGTGGGGCTGACCGAGTTCGCCAACGCTTATCCGAAGGAACTGTCCGGCGGTATGAAACAGCGAGTTGCGATTGCTCGCGGGTATGCCACCTCGCCCAAAGTGCTGCTCATGGACGAACCGTTTGGCGCGCTGGATGCCCAAACCCGGGCGCAGCTGCAAGAAGACCTGCTGCGGACCTGGGAGGTGGAGCGGAAAACCTGCTTCTTCATCACCCATGATGTGGAAGAAGCCGTGCTGCTATCTCAAAGGGTTGTGTTGATGAGCGCTCGGCCCGGGAGAGTCAAAGAGACGATCAAAGTCGATCTACCTTACCCGCGCAATCAGGAGACCAAGATCCTACCCAGGTTTAACGAAATCAAAAACTATATCTGGGCCAACGTCTACCAGGAATATCTGTCGGTCAAGAAATGATCACCACACTCGATTTGTCCGGCATCCAGGCCTACCTACCCACTGAAGAGATCGAACGGGCAATTCGGGCCAATATCCAGGTGATCAACCGTGTGCTCCGGGGTAAAGTGGGCGGCCCGGCAGATCTGGGGTGGTTCTCCCCCAGCCGTTGGACAAAGCACGAGTTGGTCGATCAAATCCTCTCGCTTGCCGGGAGGATCCGGACGGATGGCGAAGTGTTCGTCCTGATCGGGGTCGGAGGCTCGAACCGTGGAGCCCAAAGCGTTATCGAACCGTTGGGCGACCGGCAGGTAAAAATCATCTACGCCGGGGATAATCTCTCTTCGCAGGCTTTGAAGCACACCCTGGAGCAAATCGAGGGCCGGTCCACCTATCTGAACCTGATCGCCAAAGACTTCAACACTCTGGAGCCCGGCATCGCCTTCCGCTTTCTTCGCCAATACATGGAACGGGTGTACGGCGCGGCAGCCCGGGAACGCATCATCGTGACCGGCAGCCCGGGCTTGGGGCAGTTACAGGCTTTCAGCCAGGATTACGGATGCGCCTGCCTGCCCTTTCCCGAAGATATGGGGGGGCGCTTCAGCGTAATCTCGCCTGTTGGCTTGTTACCCATGGCCGTGGCCGGGGTAAATATCCGGCAGCTCATCGATGGAGCCAGCGCTGCGGAGCACGAGCTCCTGGCAGTTGATCCGGTCGCCAACCTGGCCTGCCAATACGCAACCGCACGCAACCTCCTGTTCAATCAGCGTTTTGTCATCGAAAACCTGGTCACCCTGGAACCGAGCCTGTCCTATTTTGGTCGATGGTGGCTCCAACTGTTCGCGGAAAGCGAGGGCAAGAATCAGCGCTGCGTTTTCCCCATAGCCAGCGCTTATTCGGAGGACCTACATGCATCCGGGCAGTATATCCAGGAGGGGAGGCGCATGATCATGGAGACGTTTATCGAGGCGCGCTTCTCTAACCCGGATCTGGTCATCCAGCCCAGCCAGGTAGATGATGGCTTCCGGTATCTCGATCACAGGCCCTACGACGACCTAAACGCCGCCGTTTACCAGGCCGCTTACACCGCCCATAGCCAGGGAGGCGTGCCCTGCTTCCAGTTCCGCTGCAGTGAACTGACCCCGCGAACATTTGGAGAGCTGTTCTACATCTTCATGCTGAGCTGTTGTATTTCAGCCATGCTGATCGAGGTGAACCCGTTTGGGCAACCTGGTGTGGAAGCGTACAAACGGAATATGTACCGCTTCCTCGGAAAACCATCGCAGGAGAAGAGGCCGTGAAACCAAAAATTGGGATCGTCGGGACCGGAGAGACGGTTGGGATCGCCCATTACCATGCCCTGGGCATCCTTGCCGACGGCAGGGCCGATATTGCCGCAGTCTACGACGTAAATCCGGACAGCGCCAACCGCTTCCTGAGGGAACACAATCTGCAGCACGCCCGGTTGTGCGCCAGTTACACCCAACTGCTGGAATGTGTGGATGCAGTAGACATCTGTACGCCGAACTTCACCCACATTGATTACGTACTGGGCGCCATACAGGCAGAGCGGGCAGTATTGGTTGAAAAACCGCTGGGGCTATCGGCCAGCGAGAGCCGTCGCGCGGTCCAGGCCCTGGAAGGCAAGCGCATTTTCAACATGGTGGGGTTTGTTTATCGCTACGTAAACGCATTCCAGGAGCTGCGCAAACTGGTGCAGAACGAAATCGGCCGGGTGTACACCTTCAGCGGATCGACCGGAGGGCGGCGGCTGGCGAACTTCAACCTCCCGGTCGAGTGGCGCATGGTGCGGAAGTATTCCGGAAGCGGGGCGTTGGGAGATTTCGGCAGCCATCTGGTGGATATTGCTTATTTTGCGGCCGGTCTGGTCTTCGAGACGGTCAGCGGGATGACGTCCACGGTCATCCCCACCCGCCCTGCCAATGCGGAGGGGATGACACAGGTGGAAAACGACGATCAGGCAGCCTTCATTGCCAGAACGGCCGGCAATGCCCTGGCAACCTTCACGGTCAGCCGGGTGGGCATGGATGATATGATCCTCTTCGTCGCCGGGGAGGGCGGGCTGGCGCGTGTCAGCCTGGCAAACCCCGATTTCGTCCAATATTTGCCGGCCCGGTATGGTGTGTATACCGCCGAGCCAAGAATGCTCCCGGTGCGACCTCAGAAACCGTTCGAAGGTTGGTTCGAAGCACAGATGAAGGCTTTCATCGACGGCCTGACCGGATGTGAACCCGAGGTGGCGGATATTCGCCAGGGGCACTATGTGGAAAGCGTGCTCGATGCCGTGGAACAGGCCAGCGCCATGAGCCTGGTAAAGGTGCCGGCATGAGAAAAATCGCTTTTCATACCAATGCTTTTGTCTGGGCCGGAGTGACCGACCTGAACGAGATCGCGGATTTCGCCGTTGCGAACGGGTTCACGGCCCTGGAAGTGGGCCCCGGCTTCCCGTTGGATGAAAAAGCCTTTTACCCCGTGCTCGAGAAAATCGAGATCAGCAACTTCAGTTATGCGCGCAATTTTATTGACGATAACGCTGAAAAGGCGCAGCGCGAAAAACAAGAACTGTACACCCGGATGAGGTTTGCCTCCAGCCTGGGTGTGCGTAAATTCATGTTCTCCAGTGGTATTAGCCAGCGCTGTTCCATGCCAGAGAGTGGAGGCATGGACCCGTTGGCGAGCCTCGATCTGGTCGTCGCCTTTTTGGAAGAGACGCTGGACCTGGCCGAAGAACTGGATCTGATCATGCTGCTGGAAAACTGCCCCATGTATCGCAACATCGCCACTTCGCCGCTCATGTGGGAGGCGATCTTCGCCCGTGTTCCGCACCCGCGCCTGGGGCTGTGCTATGACCCCAGTCACTTCGTATGGCAGATGATCGATGTCTACCAGCCCATCCGTGAGTTTGGCGACAAGATCAAACATATCCATCTGAAAGATACGGCGCTGAATCGTGAACTGCTCAGCCGGATTGGGATTTTACACAATGTCGGCAGAGAGCGGGGCTTTGATCCCCATCAGTGGTGGCGACACACCATCATCGGAGGAGGTGAAATCGACTGGGAACGCTTCAAATATGAACTGGACCGAATTGGATACCAGGATAGCCTCAGCTTCGAAATGGAGGACTATCAGTACGAGATGGATCCGAACAAAGTAAGGCAAGGCTTGATCTTGCAGCGAAAGTATCTTCAAGAACATTGGGATACTTAATCGAGGGAAAGGCCGATTTTTACAACCCTGGAGGATTCGATAATGAAGCAACAAAAAACACTCGCGAACGCTTTAATCTTCCTGCTGATTCTGGCGTTCATCGTCTCGGGCTGCGCCCAGGCGACTCCAACACCCGTCGTGGAACAAGAACCGGCTGAACCGGAAAAAATCGTGATCGATGTAATCTACCACCCCACCATCGGCGGAACGACAGCTATCGCCATCGCCGAAGCCTACGGCATGTTCGAAGAAGAAGGGCTGGAAATTCGCTATCAGCGCTTTACCGCCGGCCCGCCCGAGATCGCGGCTATGGTTGCCGGACGCGCCGATATTGGGTTCATTGGTTCGGGCGCGGCCTGGCTCGCATTTCGCGGTGACGTCAATATCATTGCTCTGGATAACCTTGCCATGACCGATGAAGTGGTGGGGAAGAAGAGCAGCGGGATCAATTCGCTGGAAGATCTGAAAGGAAAGACAATCGCCACTCAGTTGGGCACTGCCGGCGAGAACATCCTGAACCTGGCGCTGAAGAAAGCCGGGCTCACCCGGGATGATGTGACCATCGTGAACATGGACAACAACAACCTGACCTCCGCCATCGTCAGCACCGGAGCTGAATCCGTCGACGCCATCGCCGGTTGGCAGCCTGGCACGACTGCTGTGATGGAAGCGTTGGGTGATGATGCGATCTTGCTGGCCTCCAACAAGGACTTCCCCGAAGCCGCCTTCCCCAGCACCTGGGTGGCGAACAAGGATTTCGTCAAGAACAATCCGGAAGCCGTCCAGAAATTCGTGAACGCGCTGACCAGGGCTCAGGCCTATCGCGCCGAAAACATGGAAGAAGCCTGCGAGTGGGCTTCAGAGAAGGCCGGACAGGCCGCGAACGATCTTTACGGCCAGATCCCCTTTGCAATCTGGCCCAACGGCCCGGAGCTCAAATCTTATTACCACGACGGTGGTTTTGAGGAAATGCTGCTCAACCTGCGGGCGAACCAGATCGCGGGTGGAAAGATCACCGAGGCCGAGGTTGTAGACATCAAAGAAGTCTACATTGACACGTTTGCGCGGCAGGCAACAGAAGGGTACTAAGCCGGGTGAAGGCCTTTTCCGTACCAGAGTAGCCAAACTGATTAGCATCGCTTAGCACACCGGCCCTGAGAGTTCTCTGTGAGAACTCTCAGGGCCCTCCTCAAGATAAGACCAAAGATAACTTTGCCGGCACAAGCGCGCCCGCAGTTTTGGCGCGACCGTTATGATCGCTACCGCATGTCATCCTTCATCACCAGAATTGTGTAATCGCACCGTCTCCCGGCCAGGGTTCGCTCCACCCACCGTGGCCGCTTCGATTGGGAAATGACCGGATGAACGATACGAGCATTTTGGGAAGCAATATTAACCGGGTTAAAACGCACAATATGCGCGCCGTGCTGCTGAGCCTGCTGTTCCAGGAACCGGCATACCGGATCCGAATCGCCCGGCAAACATCCCTATCGACAACAACCATCACCAATATTATCGACGAACTGATCGACATGGGGATTGTCGCCGAGTCGGGGGTCGAAGAGACAGAGGGCAGGAGAAGGGTAGGCCGGCCGCGGGCTGTGCTGCGCTTACAGAAAAACGCCCGATTTGCTGTCGCCATCCAGATTGGGGTGGAACGCTACCGCCTGGCAATCGCCAATCTGAAAGCCGAGATCCTACTCGACCGGAGATACACCTTCGACCGCAGAACACCGCCAGTCGAAATCCTACAGCAGATCGCCGGACAGATTGAAGATCTCATTTTGGAGAGCGGGTTGGACCGCCGGCAAGTGCTAGGGGTGGGCGTGGGCGCGGCCGGGTTGGTCAACTACCAGGCGGGTGTCAATATTCTCTCCCCCAATTTAGGATGGGAGAATGTGCCCATTCGAGATTGGCTGGCGAAGCGCCTGAACCTGCCCGTTGTCGTAGACAATAACGTCAAAGCCATGGCGTTGGGAGAAGCCTTTTTTGGCTGCGGTCGGAATGTAGGTTCCCTGGCATTTGTTTATGGGCGCACGGGGGTGGGTTCCGGCATCGTGATCGAAAACCGCCTGCTGCGGGGCGCCGACCTGGGGGCAGGCGAGATCGGGCACATGATCCTGGTGGCCAATGGAGGCGAAAAGTGCCGCTGCGGGCAGTACGGCTGCCTGGAAACCGTGGTCTCCGAAGCCGCGTTGATCCAGAAGGCAGAAGCCCTGGTAAATAGCCAGCCGGACGGGCGCCTGGCGCAGTACTGGAAAGCAAGTGAGAACCGCTCGACCAACATCATCTTTCAATCCGCGCGCGACGGCGATGTGGCCGCCGCCGAGATTATCTACCAGGCGGCTTATTATCTGGGAATTTCCCTGGCGAACCTGGTCAATTTACTCAATCCGAAGCTAATTGTTCTGGGTGGCATGTTCACCGAAGCACAGGATCTGATCCTTCCCATCGTCAAAAAAACCCTGGAACAGACTGCATTTGCCGGCCTTGGAAGAAAAGTGGAACTGCAGGCCACCAGTTTTGGTTTGCAGGCAGGTATTGTCGGTGCGGCAGCCCTGGCGCTCACCAGCCTGTTTTACTTAAATCCTGAAGACCAATAAAAGCGACAAAATTTTTCACCGACCTGCTTGCGCATGGGGCGCGGCCCAGCCATGAGAGAAAGGGGTATGGCATAAAATAATCCCCGGCGGTGACGAGGCGGGACAACGAAGGGGCCATGACTGAGACCAGCCTCACTCAGGCAAGCAGTTGTATTGTGAAGGAGTGAACCGGATGCGCCAAATCTTTGTGAATCTAAAACGCTTTGAAGTGCCAAAAGCCATGGGCGGACTCTGCCCCCAGCCCGATCCGATCGCCTGGATCGAAGCGGTGGTCGATGAAACGGTCGAGAAAGAGCTTGGCCGGCTGGACGGCCTGCGGGTGACCTACCTGCTGCCCGAGGCCCTGGTCCCAACCGCTGTCCGCAGGTTGCAAACCTATCCCGCAGACCGGCGGGGCGGCTTGGCCATCGGGGTACAGGGCGTGCACTGGAGCGATATCCAACCCGGGAAGAACTTCGGGGCCTTCACCACCAGCCTGCCCGCTGCGGCGGCGGTGAACCTCGGCAGCCAGTGGGCCATCATCGGCCATTCCGAGGAGCGCCGCGCCAAGCTCCAGGTGATACAGGCGTTCGAACCGGACGCAGAACAGGACCCCGAACTGCTTAAGCGCGCCAATCGGGCCGTGGATGGGCTGGTGGGGGCGGAAGTCAACTGTGCCCTGAGCGCCGGATTGAGGGTGCTGCTCTGCGTAGGGGAGACCGCCGCAGAACGCGGAGCAGGCGCCTTCGAAGAACAGAAACCCCGGATCGAGGCGGTGCTGCGTTCCCAACTTCAGACCGGCCTGCAGCAGGCAGCGGAGGCGGTCAAAGTACAGAAGGTGGTCATCGGCTACGAGCCGGTCTGGGCCATTGGCCCCGGCAAGACGCCTCCCGGAAAAGAATATATCGCCTTTGTCTCTGCCTTTATCAAAGATGTGGTGCAGGACTTGTGCGGAGCCGAGATCGCGGTTGTGTACGGCGGCGGTCTGAAAGAAGAAAACGCGGCCATGATCGCCGGCATCGAGACCATCGACGGCGGGCTGGTGGCGCTGACACGCTTCACCGGTGAGATCGGCTTCGATGTGCAGGGGCTGAAAGGGATCGTGGAAAAGTACTTGGCATAGGAGAAGGATATGAAAACAGTAGATCTAGAGTATGGGGAAGGGACGATGAGGGCCAATCTGCCCGATTCGGCCGAGATCTTCATTCCCGGTGAGACGGTGCCCGACCCCCCGTATCTCGAGAATGTGGAAGAGGCTACCCGGCAATCCATTCTGAACCCGATCGGCATGTCGCCCATCTCCGCTCTCGTTGGGCCGGGGGCGAAAGTGACGATCAGCTTCCCCGACCGGGTGAAAGGGGGCTTCCAGGCGAACTCTCACCGCAAAACGGCCATCCCCATTCTGATCGATGAATGTCTCAAAGCGGGAGTCTACAAACAAGACATCCGGCTGATCTGCTCAAACGGGCTTCACCGGAAGAACACCGAGGAAGAGATTCGAGCTATCCTGGGGGAGCAAGTATACAACGAGTTCGCCCCCACGCACCAGATTGTCAATCATGACTCGGAAGACTGGGAAAACCTGGTGGATCTGGGATACGATGAGTTGGGCGACCGGGTGATCTTGAACCGGGAAGTGTTCGAGTCGGACCTGGCGATAACCATCGGGCACGTGCTGGGAAACCCATACGGCGGCTATTCCGGCGGCTATAAGATGGTCGCCACAGGGATCACCCATTGGAAATCCATCGCTTCACACCACATCCCGGGGGTCATGCACCGGCCCGATTTCACCCCGGTGCAGCCTCGCAGCCGGATGCGGGATCAATTCGACGCCATCGGCCGGCATATGGAAAAGATGATGGGCCGCAAGTTTTTTATGTGCGACGCAGTCCTGGATACCTATGCGCGCCAGATCGCGGTCTTCACCGGCTACGCGGCCGAAATCCAGCCCTTATCCTGGGAAGTAGCCAACCGGCGGACTTATATCCCCTGGGCCAAAGAGAAGTTTGACATTATGCTGTTTGGCATGCCGCAGAACTTCCATTACGGCAACGGGCACGGCACGAACCCGATCCTGATCCAGCAGGCGATTGGAGCGAATATCATCCGCCACCGGCGGGTGATGAAGGACAACTTTGTCGTCATCTGTCCATCGATCTGCAATGGCTACTTCCACGACGAAGAATTCCCTTCATATCGGGAGTTGTTCGAGCTGTTCCAGAAGGATTATCACAACATCCTGCCCGATGTAGAGAAGTACGGCGAGTATTTCTGCAGCAAGCAAGAATACATCAACAAGTACCGCTTTAACTACGGCTACCACCCCTACCACGCCTTCTCGATGGTCTCCTGCGGGCACATCGCCGAGATGCAGGCGGCTGCAGTTTATATCGTTGGCGCCTATGAGCCCGGCTACGCCCGGGCGATGGGGATGAAAACGCGGGCTACGATCGAGGCTGCGCTGAAGGACGCCGAACGCTATACCGGGCCCAACCCTAAGATTCTGGCATTGCCGAAATGCTTCAAGACGGCAGCCGTACACTTAATGATGGCGGACGACCCGGTGCCGGGCGCCGAACGGCTGGCCGATGGGGCTCGGGCGTCAGCCGATTAGCCTGGGCGCCGAGGAAGCCGGTGCCCGGCG
>CAYMLG010000003.1:57353-166644 GCA_964391195.1 uncultured Anaerolineaceae bacterium
TGGAATCGCATGGCCGATCCCCACTGCCAGCCGGACAGGCGTACGAGGCTTGTGCCCGGCTGGCAGTGGGGAACACCGGACAGCCAGCTTGCAATCAGTATGAGTTGGCGTTAAACCAGTCCGACTTGCGGGGGCTGGGCCGTCTCCGAATCCAGGATCAGCTCATAATCGGGATGGCCCTGCAGCAGAGTCACCGGGTAATCCACCGTCTCTTCGGCAAACATCGCCATGCGGACCACGTGCCGCTGCCATACCCCCCCGGGACAGTACAGGCGGATGCGCCGGGCGGCGAGGATATCGCCCATTCCAAGGGTGACCCCCATCGCGGGGAATACCTGCGGGTTTCCGCCTGTGTTGCGGGTGCTGTTCATCACCACGGTATCGGGGGCTAAGGGGACGACACGCGGCAATGAGGCTTTGAATTCTTCAACCGAAACCTTATACCAACGCGAGATGGGCGGCTCGTTGAACGCGATATGCCCATGGTACCCTACCCCGCCGTAGCAGGTGTCGATCCCTCCCACAGCTTCGATCTCTCTGCGGATGCCGTCCAGGTTCAGCGGGTCGGGGAAATGGATCTGATGCGGGGGAATGCGCAGATCGGGGGCCAGGCGGTCGAAGAGGTGCGCATGCATAAAGCCGCGGAAGCTGAGCGGATGGCTGGAGGGCAGCCACCGGCCCTGCCAGTCACAGTACTCGTCCATATTAAATGTGTGCACATTACGCCAACTGATCCGCTGCCGGTTGCAAATTTCCACCAGGAGTGGATACTGGCCCACCGGCCCCACGGGGAGGATTAAACGCGTCGGGCGCCCGGCCAGGTTGTTGGTTTGAATTTCACCGGCTACGCTGAGGGCAAAGTGCTGGAACAGCGCATTTTTATCCGGCAATATGGTTAAATTTATTTTGCTGTGAGCTTGCAGTTCATCGACAGGTATGCTGAATGGGTCAGAGGTGGGCATCGCAAGTCCTTCCCGCAGGATTTGAGCTGCGGCAAAAAATTATTTCGCGAACAAAACAAATCGAGACGAATCGTCTTCCGGTTAATTGGGGGATTACTGGGCAAATGTTAGCACCCATGTTCTGGTTCCGTCAAGCAGTACGGTTTTTCTGACCCATATTGACGATATCCGTGGTTTTCTCTATACTGATTGTATACTGTTCGAGGTCTTGCGGTCGAGCAGTATCCCCCACAGATCAGCTTGGGGGAACGCAGTCAGCGCCTGATTTGGCACTGCCTGCAGGGGGAGACCCTTCGTCCCGAAAGCAGAGAATGACTCGCTAGCAACAGCGCAAGGGGCAAGGGATATATTCAGTTGTTTTCAAATTTGGAGGAGCCTACAGTGACAGGACAAAACTCGTTAACCGAAAAAGCTGGGGCAAGTGCATATTCACCCGGCCTGGAAGGGATTGTGGCCGCGCGGACCCGGTTGAGCCTGGTCGACGGATTGAACGGGAGGCTGGTCATCGCCGGCTTTCCGCTGGAGGAGTTCGCCGGACGAGCGACTTTCGAAGAGACGGTGTACCTCCTGTGGTACGGCGACCTGCCAAACCTGGAAGCATATACCGGCTTTCGTGAAAAGCTGGCGGAGAGGCGCGGGCTTCCACCGGTGGTGATGGACCTCATTTCCCAGGCGGTGGGCAGCCAGCTTACGACGATGGAAGCACTACAGTTGGCGACCAGCGCGCTGCGGCTGGATAAGGGCCTGGGATCGGATGAGGAGGCCGGCATCACGATATTCGCCCGGCTGCCGGCAATCGTCGCCGCTTATTGGCGGATGCGCAACGGGCTCGAACCGGTTGAACCGAAAGCCGGCATGAGTTTTGCCGCCAGTTATCTGTATATGCTGACCGGGCAGGCCCCCGACGCCGAGAAGGTGCGAGGGCTGGATACCTATCTCAACACAGTGGTCGACCACGGCTTGAACGCTTCAACGTTCACCGCGCGGGTGATTATCTCGACCGGCTCGGATCTGCTCTCTGCGATCCTGGGAGCCATGGGCTCGCTAAAAGGCCCGCTGCATGGCGGGGCGCCAGGCCCGGCCCTGGATATGGTCTTCGAGATCGGCAGCGAGGAGCATGCAGAAAGGGTGATGCGGGCCAAGTTGGAGGCGGGGGAGCGGTTGATGGGGTTCGGGCACCGCGTCTACCGGGTGCGCGATCCGCGGGCCGATGTGCTTGCGGCTGCTGCAGAACGCTTTTTCCAGAAAGCCGGGAATATGGATCTGTACCGCCTGGCAAAAGCTGTGGAAGCCAAAGCCATCCAACTGCTGGCCGAGCACCGGCCCGGGAGAAACCTGCAGACCAACGTCGAGTTCTATACCGCCCTGCTGCTGCACGGCCTGGATCTGCCGGTAGATCTGTTCACCCCAACTTTTACCATCAGCCGGACAGCGGGATGGATCGCACACTGCCGCGAACAAATGGAGAACAACCGTCTCTACCGGCCGCAGTCCGAATATACCGGCGAGACAAATAAAACCTGGACGGAACTCAGCAAACGGTAAAGCTACCGTGCAAATGTTTTATGGCCGCCTCGATACACTCAAATGCCGGGGAGCCATTCCGACCGGTTGAAAGGTGAGGTTACCGGCTCTAACCATTCAGACGGGTAAGGCTGCGGAATTCTTTGGTTGTTCAACGCTCTGGCCGGCCGCCGGTTCTCCGGTGAAGGACCGGCGGCATCTCCGTATCTCGTCCATGACAACCCTGCTACGAACCGCCCTGCAGATTGTGGTAGGCGCGGTTGGCGGCTTCGATCACCCGGGCAAGGGGGACTCCACAGCCTTGGGCGGCCCGGCGGCAGTCTTCATATTCAGCGGCGGCGCGTTCTCCCCCCTCCCAGCGCACCACCTTCATGCGGATCAGGCCAAATTCGGTCTCGACCTCCTGAAAGCGGCGCGGCAAACTCACCCGCTCGACGCTGCGGCGGCGGACGCCGAGAGTGGTCGTTTCCGCCCATAAAATCTGGAGCAGGGAGGAAGCGGTTTCCGGGCGGCACAGGACGGAGAGCAGGATCCCAGGCCGGTTCTTCTTCATCTGCAGCGGGGTCAGGGTGACATCCAGCGCGCCGGCGGCGAACAGCCGCTCCATAACATAACCATGGACCTGGGGGCTCTGATCGTCGAGGTTGGCCTCCAGCACGGTCAGGGTCTCCACCACCTCCCCCTCTGGGCGGCCCTCCGCCTCACCTACCCACAAACGGAGGACGTTCGGAAAAGGCAGCTCGCGCCGGCCCGCCCCCAGGCCCACCCGTTCCAGGGTCAGCGGTGGGAAGAGACCGAAGCGGGCAGCGATCTCGGTCAGCAGCACCGCGCCGGTTGGGGTGACCAGTTCCGCCTCCACTTCCTCGACCGGGCGGAGGGGGACGCCTTTCAGGAGAGCGAGCGTGGCCGGGGCCGGGAGGGGCAGAGGCCCGTGCGCGGATTTCGTCCACCCGCGCGCCAGCGGCACGGGGGATACGATCACTTCATCCAGGCCCAGGGCCTCAATCCCCACCAGGCAGGCGGCGATATCGGCCAGCGTGTCGTCTCCGCCCAGTTCGTGCAGGTGTATCTCTTCGACCGGCATGCCGTGAATGCCCGCTTCCACCTGCGCCAGCCTTTGGATGACCCGGGCGATGCGTTCCTTGAAGCGCCGCTCTAACCCGGACTGCTCGACTTTCTCCAACAGGTCGGGGAGGTGGCGGTGAGCTTCCTGCCTGGGAGCAGTAATCGTGGCCTGCAGAGCGGAAAGGTAGGCCTTGTTCACCCGTTCAAAGCGAAGCTCCACGCCCGGCAGTTTCAATGCGGCGACCGCCTGCCGGAGAGTCTCCTGGGGAACCCCGGCATCCGCCAGCGCGCCCAGCAGCATATCGCCGCTGGCGCCGCCGATGAGGTCGAAATAACCTATACGCATTTCCCCACCTTAAGGATGCGGTATGCCAGCGCTGCAGCTCCGAACCCATTATCGATGTTGACCACCGCCACCCCGGGCACGCATGTGTTCATCATCGTCAGCAGCGCCGCCAGCCCTTCAAAACTGGCCCCGTAGCCCACACTGGTGGGAACGGCGAGGACCGGGCTGGCAACCAGTCCGGCCACGACCGTGGGCAGGGCGCCTTCCATGCCGGCCACCGCAATGACGACTCGCGCCTGGCGGATCAAATCCAACTGGTCCAGCAAGCGGTGCAGGCCGGCCACACCCACATCGTAGATCCGGCTGACCCCGGCGCCCAGCCACTCCAGCGTCAGGGCGGCTTCCTCCGCTACAGGCAGGTCGGCCGTGCCGCCGGAGAGCACCGCCGTGAAGCCCTCCGTCGCCGGGGAGGGCCTTTCGCCCAGGACCAAAAGGCGGGCCTGGGGATGGTAGCCAGCCTGCGGCCAGGCCGCCTGCACGGCCTGCGCCGTCTCCGGGCCAACACGGGTCACCAGGGCGCGCCCATCCCGGGCCAGCAGGCGCTCGACGATGGCGACCACCTGCTCCGGGGTCTTGCCCTGGCCAAAGACCACCTCCGGCACTCCATTCCGCAGCCGGCGGTGGTGGTCCAGGCGGGCAAAGGTTTGGTCCGGCCCCTGGGACACCTGCTCGTAAGGCAAATCCACCAGGAGGGCAAGCGCTTCCTCCGGACTGCGCTCCCCGGCAGCCACCTGCTGCAGAATATCCAGCCACCTCTCAGGCTTCATGATGGCCGGCTCCCGTCCGGTTCAGGCTGCCCATTGAATACCCCTCCAGGTCCAGGGTGACAAAAGAAAAACCGATCCGGCGCAGGCTCTCGACCACCTCCTGGCGGCGCGCAAGGACCGCCGGCAGGCCATCCTCATCCACCTCGATCCGCGCCACAGGACCGTGGTGACGGACGCGCACCTGGCGCAGCCCCAACCCATACAGTACCGCTTCGGCCTCTTCAACCTGAGACAGGGCTTCCAGGGTCACCCGGGTGCCATACGGGATGCGCGATGAGAGGCAGGCTTTGGCCGGTTTATCCCAGTTGGGCAATCCAAGCGCTTTCCCCGCGCGGCGGATTTCGTCTTTGGTCATCTCAGCTTCCAGCAAGGGTGATCGTACCCCGGCTTCACGGGCCGCTTTGCGACCGGGACGCACATCGGAGCGATCATCGAAATTGGTGCCGTCCACCACATAAGCAAACCCATGCTGGCGGGCATATTCCACCAGTTGGTCATAAACCGCATGTTTGCACCAATAGCAGCGCTGCGGCGTGTTTTCCAGGTAGCGGTCGTCCTCCAGCTCATGGCTGTCGAGCAGCACCTGGCGGAAGCTGCAGCGGACAGCGATGTCTTTCGCTTCCTGCAGTTCTGCCTGGGCCAGGCTTGCGGATACGGCCGTCACCGCCAGGCTGCGCTCTCCCAGTTCTTGGGCTGCCAGGACAGCCAGCAGCGTGCTATCGACACCACCGGAGTAAGCGACCAGAACACTTCCCATCTGGCGTAAGATCGTGCGTACCTGTTCAAGTTTGTTGTCCAAAATCCATCATCCTCCGTTGTTAATCGGTTGCATCCGAATTTAAGCGGGGACAGGCCGCGCGCAGCCGCGCAGCACAATAGCATCTTAAGCCCCCCTGCTCAGCTCGGACTCAAGCCATTTTATCCGAATTATAGCCGGAGAAAGGTGGAACACCCGCGCCCATCCCCCCTCACCTTCCTATTCTTGAGAAAGCCATTGACGGCGGGTAAACTCAGTTCTCGATTTCACTGCCGATCATGATCCGGTCGCCGCCTTCGGATTTCGAGTCATAGGCCGCGGTATCGGCGGCCAGCAGCAAGTTCTCGGCCGTCCGCCCGTGGTCGGGATATGCGGCGACGCCGATAGATAAGGTCACCGGGCCAATCGGGCGGCCATCGTAGCGCAGATCCAGCTTTTTCACCGCTTCGCGCAGTTGGTCGGCGCGGCGCCAGGCGTCCGCCAGGGTAGCTTCGGGCAGCACAACGGTGAACTCGTCGCCCCCGTAGCGACAGGCGACATCCTCGCCGCGGAAGGAACGCTGCAGCAGTTCGCCGAGGGAGCGCAGGAGCAAATCGCCGGCATCGTGACCATACGTGTCGTTAATCGGCTTCAGGCGGTCGATGTCGAACATGATGACGCCCACCGGGACGCCTTGCCGGTTAGCCCGGCGAAGCTCGCGGTCCAGGGTTTCCTCCATGTAGCGGCGGTTGAATAGGCCGGTGAGCGGATCGCGGATCGCCTGGCTGCGCAGGGTATCGCGCAGGTTCAGGTTCGCCAGGGCCAGGGCGATGTACTCGGCAATCCTGGCTACCAGTTGCTGCTGCTCCAGGCTGAACGGGCACTCAGCCGCCTGTTTAGAAGACTGGCGGATGTGGAGCGCGCCCGCGGCTGCGCCCTGAGCCACTAACGGAGCGCAGAAGTAGGCGGCCGGATAGGGCTCGTGCACATGGCCGCATACGGGGCCTGAAGCGGTGTCGAGCACAGCGTGCAGCCGGCCGCGACGAAGCCCCCAGCACTCGTTCACCATCAGTTCGCGCTCACCCGAGCCGGGCGGGGCATCCCCCCAGGCCACCACTCGCTCAGCCGGGTCGGCAGCCTCCTTCACCAGATAGAGAGCGCCCGAAGTGGCTGGCAGCAGGCGGCCGGTGCAGCGGGCGATGATCGGGTAGGCCTCATCCGCCGTGCGACAGGCCTGGAGCAGGTCGCCCATTTCGGCAATCAGGGCGTTTTCGCGAGCGCGCTGCTCAAGGCCGGCCATCTGCTGGCTGACCTGCCGGTTCAACTGTTCTTGCTCTTCCGCGCTCCACTTCCGCTCCAGAACACTGACGAACATCTCGGCGCAGATTTTAAAGACCGGCAGCGGATCCCCGTCCCACTCCTGTTCCCTGGCTCTCGATTCCAGCTCCAGGTAACCGATCATCGCCCGGTTCAGGATCAGGGGCATAGCAGTGTAGGCACAGATCCCCCTTCCTTGCAGCTCAGCAGCCGCTTCAGCCAACACCGGGGAGGCCGCCTCGCCCTGAACGATGTGGACGATTTCCAACTGGTTCAGGCGTCCCAAAACTGATTGAAAGTCGCCGGACTGCAGGCGAGCCAAATAAAGGGCGTCCCCGGAAGGGTCACTGCTGTAAATACAAGGGCTCTCGTGAGAGGACAGGCCTTCCGGAGAGAACAAAACCAGGCGGGCGGCATCCACTCCGGAGAAACTGGCGATTGTCTGCAGAGCCCGTTCGAGGGTCTCCTCGATCTTCGCCAGGGGCAGGTGGATGAAGCGAGCCGCCATCGCCGCCACCACATGTTCCAGGCGCAGGCGCTGCTGCAGGCGGGCTGCCTGCCGGCTGTGCTCTTCGAGCTCGGCCAGGCGCGCGGCCGTGCGGGAAGCGCCTTGCAGGCCGGCGGAAACGGCGGCGGCGAACAACTCCAGCCTTTCGAGCTCGCCAGACCGTGCCTCGGCTGCCGGTTGGTCGTAATATAGGCCGAGCGCCCCCGACACCTGCGCGCCCTGGCGGACCGGCAAGGCAATGGCCCGTTGGAAGCCAAGCTTTTGAAGCGCGGGCAGACGGCTGTGCCAGCCGGTATATTCCTCGGCTATTGCTGGCTGCCCGGTCTGCCAGGCCAGGCCCGGCACATCCTCACCGGCCTTCACCCCCAGCCCGGACAGCCCGGCCAATTTACCGGTGGCCTCCCGCACCTGCAGATTCTGGTGCGACTCCCCCGCCAGCCACAGCGCCGCGTGCGGGGTGCCGCCGAGGCTAGCCGCGCCCTCGACCGCTGCCCGGTACAGCTCTGGGCCCGCACCCGCGCAGGCCAAAGCGGTGATAGCCTGGTGCAGGGCCAGCAAGCCCTGGCTGCGCTCATCTGCCAGGTGAGCCTGCCGCTGCCATTCGGTAACGTCCTGCCCCGAGAAAAGCAGGCCGTACACTTCCCCATCCGCCCGGCGCAGCGGAACCCGGCGCACATACAGGCAGCGCAAACCTTCAGCACCGTGCATCTCCTCCATGCCGGCCCGTTCCAGCCCCTTGTCCAACACGCGTTCTTCCTCCAGTTTGATGGTGTTGGCTTGCGAGCGGGGGAAGAAATCGAAATCCGAGCGTCCGATAACACTATCCGGGTTACGGCCGAGGAAGGCGGCAAAGGCCCGATTGACTGCCAGGTAGATCCCCTGGCCATCTTTAATTGCCAGCAGCTCTCCGGCATGGGTAAATCCCATCCGCATGCGCTCTAGCTCCGCCTGCACTGCTGCCTGCTCTGCCCGGCGGGAAGCCTCGGCCTGCCACAAGCCGGCTGCGCCGGCCAGGGTCAGCAAGCCGCCCAACAGGCTGGCCGCGGCCGAATACGTGTCCAGGCCGGTCGTGGACGTTCGTCCAGCCGCCTCGAAACCCTGTACGAAGGCCAGGACCAGCAAACCTGCGCTTAAACCGAGCCAGGGAAGAGGCTGCCGGGCTTTTCTTGACTGAACCAGGGCTACTAATCCACCCACCAGCAGGCAAATTGCAGCAGCGGCATTGAATAAGGGCATTCACCCCTCCGTGAGATCCTTATGCGATTGAGTACAATGGCTCTACTGTTTAATTGTCATAAAGTCAATAATATTGTACATAAGTTTCTCGTGAAAAATGTTGCAATGGGGTCTTGATCCCCGACACCGGCGGCGAGGCCGGCCTGGCCCGAATCGAGGCCATCCGAGCGAGCCGGAACAACACAGTGACCATCTACGCCTCCCGGTTCCCCGGCCGGGCGCGGTTCGATGTGTTCATGGCCGAGAACCTGGCCGCCGGGCAGTCGAAGCGGCCGGCGGATAGCTATTTCATCGGCCAGATCGTATCCGACGAGGACGGGAATTTCGAAGCGATTTTTTCCATCCCTCGGGCGCTGTACGATGCTGAGCGAATTTCCATCTGGCTGGAGGGGGCGACGACTGACTGGAGCAGCTATACCTGGTTCTACAATGAAACCTTCGGCAAACCGAGCTTTGATCCTATCCTACCGGAGCTTGAACCGGGGGACCCGGACACAGCCCTGATCCGAATTAGGGCCGGAGATGCCGCGGACCTGGGGGTGGGCAGCGCCGGCCTCTATTTGCCCAGTTCTCAGTACAACGCCTGGGCCTGGCTGACCCGCTATGAACCGGACGCGGTCCTCGGTGCCGATGATTTTCTCTTCACCCAAAAGCTGATCCGGGTGCAGATACTCGATGACCGGGATGCTCCGGTCAACCGGGTGTCTGGGGTGAACTTTGTGTACTTCACGCTGAGCCGGGCTGAGATCAGAGCCTACCTCGATGGCAATTTGGGAGTCCTGTATTACAATCCTTCCCGGGGTATCTGGCAGTCATGCCGGAACCAGGCCCTGTTGGGCGGCGCCGGTGGCGCAGCAGAGCGCCTGGTGTGTGAGATGGACTCTTTTGGGTTGTATGGGCTGGCGCTGTATCCGTAATTGCGCCGGGATGAGACCCCACCGGTGCATGACGGCCGCCCGGCGGAATGCTGTACAGCGGCTAGAGTAAAAATGCTGATCAGGTGTGGCAGGCGGCTTCCTCGCCTGCCACACCTGACTGTATGTTCCGGCAAATGGAGGAGAGTGCGTGGAAAGCAAACCCGAACGAAGAAAGACGAAGTTGGTTATCTTCGATGTGGACGGGACCCTGGCAGAAACCTATTCCCTGAACTTACTACCAGGGGTTAAAGATTTCTTCCACTTAGTTTTTCAGGCGGGCTGCCCGAACCCGCCGCAGGTGGCAATCGCCACCAACCAGGGTGGAGTGGGGATGCGCTACTGGATGGAAACGGGGAAATTCGGGGATCCCGAGAAGTATCCGACCGAGCAATCCGTCGAACAGCGGTTGAAAGATCTGGTGAGCGCCCTGGGGGGCAATCCGGACCTGCCGGTGTACGTTGCGTACAGCTTTCGCTCGAAGCAGGGCCGCTGGGCCCCTGTGCCCCCCGGTAAAGAGGGACTGCCGCGTTGGTCGCGGGAGTGGCGCAAACCAGACCCCGGCATGCTGCTCCAGGCGATGAAGGATGCCGGAGCAGAGCCGGAAGAGACCCTTTTTGTGGCCGACAGCCCGGACGACCAGGCCGCCGCACAGGCTGCCGGCTGCCGCTTCGAATGGGCCGAAGCCTTCTTTTCGCAGACCTGGGAGGATTGCGCGAGCTTCGAGAGCTTACTTTAAGCGGCCCGATTCGTCCAGGGTATCGCCTCTTTCCATCGGCTGCCGGTTCAGATAAGCCAGCCGCCCGATCACGTGCCCGGAAACCGGGCTGGAGAGGATTAAAAACGCTACGATCAAGGCCGTCCGGGCGATCTGGCTCGCGTTCCCCTGAAGGAAAATCCCACCCAGAATGGGGATGACCCCGATCACGGCGATTTTGCTGGCTGCATGCAGGCTGGTATAAATGTCCGGCATGCGCACGATGCCATAGACGGCCAGAGTTAGCATGGATACGCCGAACAGCACGAGCCCAACGCTGATCCCCGCCTTCAATACTGATAAATCCATCAAAACAGTCTCCTCTCCCCATGATAGCGCGCCGCGGCCAGGGTGCCGATAAATGAGAGCAAGGCCAGCACCAGGGCTGCGTCGAGATAATAAGAAGTCTCTACGGAAAGACTGATCAAAGCCAGCAGGCCAACCAGCAGGAAACCAAGGGTGTCGAAGGCCAGAATGCGCATTTCGATCTGCCGGTTGCGAACCAGAACCACCATCACCACCGCGGTCAGGAGAACCACCCATATTGCAGCCGCGTAGTATATTAAATTCTGCATATCGACGAACCTCCTCAGGGAAACACAGGTTTCTGATACCGCTCATAAAAACGTTGATAATGCTCCCGGAGCCGCTCGGGATGGCTGGCATCCAATACGTGAAAATACATCTCGTATTTCTCCCAGTCCGTCCCGATGTAGAAGGAACCGGGCGAAAGGGAAACCGCCAGCGCGAAAACGGCAACCCCTTGTGAGGTGAGATCACCGACCGGGATGGCGATCACGCCAGAGGGAGGAAAACGGCGCAGGCCAAGAACAATGACCGCCGTCTGGAAGCTGCCTCCCAGGATTTCCAGGAACACAGCCCATACGAATGGAAAGAAGGCGATCGTCCGGAGGAAGAAACCCGGCAGGCTGGTTACAGAAGTGGGAGGCAGAAACTGGCGAAAGAGGAACATGAGAAATGCCGCCAGGACTGCGCCAACGGCAAGATCGACCCAGGCGAAACTGCTGATGACCAGCGCATAAACCACGACGAGCAGCACCCACCAGACGATCAGGCGGATCATGGCAGTTCCCTCGTCAAGACTTGAATGGCGAAACTGCTGACTTCCAACAGAGGGTTGGGCCAGACTCCCAGACCCAGGACGATCACCGCCAGGAACAGCAGCAGGAGGCGCATCCGCAGCGGGCTCCGGCTTTCATTTTCACCCTCTGGAATCCAGAAGCGCTTTTGATAAATTTGAAACATGTAGATGATCGATAAAGCGCTCCCCAGGAAAATGACCCCCAGGGCCAGAGCCGGGCGTCCGGAATCTGCCCCGGCCCGGAACAGGGCCGTTTTTCCAAAAAAGCCAACTGCCGGGGGGATGCCAGCAACGCTGAAAGCGCCGATGGCAACCACGAAGCCCACCAGCCACCCGCGCAGCCCGGTGGCGAGAAACAACATGGTTTTGTTCAGCGCATTGATGATGGTATACAAGACGGCTGCGGAGTAGCCCAGCGGGTCGCCCAAAACGATCGCCAGGAGGATGTAACCGGCCTGGCTGATCGACGAATAGGCCAGAGTCTCTCGGAGGGTGCGCCTGGAGAGGGCCAGGAAAGCGCCGTACACAATGCTGGCGGCGCCAATAAAGAACAGGAGCGGCCCGGCGAATTGAAGCTCACGCTGCAACATCCCCACCCCAAAACGAAGCAGGCCATAACTGCCGATGTTCGCCAGCACACCGCTGAGAATTGCGGCGGATACCGGGCGCATGCCGCGATAAACTGCCGGCAGCCAGAAATGGAAGGGAAACAGGCCAAGCTTTACGCTCAAGGCGACGAAAATCAGGGCGGCCACTAAAATGACCGAGGTCGGTTCAGAGGTGGCCACCCAGATCGAAATTTCGCGGATGTCCAGAGTCCCCGTCAGGCGGTAGAGGCCCACCACGCCGGCCAGGAAAAGCGCAGAACCGATCAGATTGGTGACCGAGAAGGTCAGCGCATCCCTGACCTCACGCGGCTCCTGGCCGTAGGTGGCCAGGATGAACGAGGCCGTCATCGAGATCTCAAAAAACACATAAAAGTTGAACGCATCGCGGGTGAGGAAGAGACCATTCAGCCCAGCGGCCAGAAAAAGCACCAGGGAAGGGAAGGCCCGCTCTTCCACATCATACAGATCTTCGTACATGAGGGTGATCAGCAGCAGGAAATTGGCCAGGAGGACAAAGGTGATCCCCAAAGGATCGGCGGTGAGGGTGATTCCCACGCCCTCTTCCCAGCCGCCAACCACCGTGGATAAAAACTCGTTGCGAAACGCCTCCCTTGCCAGCCGCAAAGCGCTGACCAGGCTGGCGAACAAAATCACGACGGCCAGCCATTTCACCCAGCGGCGGCGCCCATCCAGGCGGAACAGGAGCACAGCGCCAATCCAGTTGATCGCCAGCGGGAGCAGAAGCATCAATACTCCTCCGGGGCCCTTTGCCGCTCTTCCTCTTCAATGTCCAACTTCTCAGCGGCGTGGATGATCTCCTGGTCCAGGGTGTCGTGGGTTTTATACACCCGGTAGATGAGGCTGAGGACTAAGGTGGAGATACTAAAATTGATCACCACGGCGGTTAACACCATCGCCTGTGCCAGGGGGTCGCTGACCAATGTGCGGGGTTCCAGGGGCAAGATCGGCGCCTCCCCCCGGCTGATACCGGCGGAGAGGATGAACAGGATCACGGAGTTCGAGGTCAGGTGCAGGCCGGCCACATTGCGGAGCAGATCCCGCTTGAGCAGTAGATATACGCCCGCGCCAAAAAGCACGGATACAACAACCGAGATGATCAGATTCACTGCTCGTCCAAACCTTTCTCGTCTGCGATAAGACGAAACGCTTGCAATGAAAAGCCGAGCACGATCAGAGCGATACCCAGATCTAAGAGGATGGCCGTGTGGATCTCCAACTTGCCCAGGTGGAGGCCAGGCTCCCCACTCCCCGGGAAATGGGTGAGGGGCGGTAACCCCTGCAGCAGAGGGACCAGGGTTACCCCCAGCACAAGCAACATGCCGGCGGCTGCCATCTCCGGGGCATAACGAGCCGGAAGCCGTTTTTCGACCTCCTGGTAACCGAAGGTGAGATATTGCATAATCATCCCCAGGGCAGCGATCACCCCGGCGCTGAAGCCATCGCCCACATCCGAATACCCCTTGATGAGGATGGCTGCGGCGACGATGAAAGATGGCAGGAGCAGGAGGCCCGATACCAGGCGGACCAGTTCGGTAATCATTCGGTTTTCCCCTTACCCAGCAGCACAGTAACCCCCAACATGACGACGATAACCACCGTCACTTCTCCCACAGTGTCGAAACCCCGGAAGTCTGCCAGGATGGCGGTGACCGTGTTCTGGGCATGCGCAGCCTCTGTGAGGCGCACAAATTCATCCGCGACACTCTCCCGGTTGGGTGTCTGCGAAAGCGTGCTCCAGGTGACAAAAAAGGCAAATACGCCGCTGAGAAAACCCACAAAGGTTTGCCGGCGGAACCGGGCGGGCAGCGCCAGTTCTTGGGAGAGGAGCTTCAGGACATTTACCGGATATAACAAATAGATACCGAAAAAGAAAAAGGTGGAGATTGCCCCAACCAGGACCGAAACCAGGGCCGGGTTTGGCGCGCCCATCAGGGCCATGACCACGGTCAAGCCGGCGCTGACCGCCGACAAGCTCAATATCTGGGTCAGATGGTTGCGCGGGATGGCGACGAGCAGGGCCGACAGGCCTGTAACGATCAGAGTCAGGCCGAGCAGGAGTTCTTCACGGTTGACCGGCTGAAAGTTGAAGGCGCGCAGCGAGGGCGTGGCAAGCAGGCCGGCGCCTAACAGCAGCGCAGCCGGAAGCAGAATCGAGGTCAGGCGGTCTGCCAGGTTGCGCAGCTCAAAGCCGGAGATCGAGTCCGACAGCCGGTTGAGGCGATGGAGGCCGGCCTCGGTCATGCGCTCGGGACCGGCTAGCTGACCGGCTCGACTCACAGCCTGGGCTGCCCCGCGCCAGAGCGGCCGGGACAGGATAAGAATGGCCGCCAGGGTGTAGACGGAAAGCGCCAGCAGATTGACCGTCCGCAAGTCCAGGTGGTAAGCGAGTTGGAGCGGAGGGGTATTAGGGTTCATAATCCGTCCGGCAGCCTCGGCCAGGGCGGCGAAAGGTCCGGGGAACCACCCACCGGCGAACACCAAAACAGCCAGAAGGGCCACGGCGCCGGTCATCTGCCGGGGAAGCGAGTGGACATCAGCGGATAGCGGGCCGAGGAAGATGCGGTTCCAGAAGCGCCAGGTATAGGCGAAGGTAAGCGCTGCATTCCCCACGGCTGCTGCGGTGAAAAGCACGCCAGCCTGGTGCGCGGCTTCGAAGAACAGCTCATCTTTGAAAAAGCCCAGGGTGAGGGGAAAACCCGCCAACCCCGCCGCCAGGACGCCACTGGCCAGGGCCAGAGCCGGCATACGCCGGGCGATCCCGCTCACCTGGCCCAACTCCTCCGCTCCGGTGGCTTCGGTCACAGCTCCGGCGGTCATGAACAGCCCGCTTTTGATCAAGCCGTGCGCCAAAACGTAGAAGGCGGCAGCCACGGGGCCGTACTCCCCATCCAGGCCGAGGAGATAGACCACATAACCATATTGAGCGATGGTGGAATAAGCCAACACCTGCTTAAAGGCGGCGGCGGTGAGGGCCAGGATGCCGCCAACCAGCATGGAGGACAGCCCAACCGCGACCAGAATGCCAGGGAGCAGGGAACTGAGATGGAACAGATCGTAGAACCGGGAGATAGCGAACACTCCGGCGGCGACCATGGCTGCCGAGTGCAAATAGGCGGAGACCGGAGTGGGGGCAGCCATGGCGCGGGGCAGCCAGAAATGCAGAGGCGCTTGCGCGCTCTTCGCCAGGGCGCCGATCGCGATCAGGCCCACGGCCCAGTCAAGGATCGGCCCCGGCTTGGCGGCGGATAAAATCAACGGCAGAGAAAACGTCTGGTACTCGAGGGAGAGGAGGACGATCCCCAATAGGAAGAGAATCGCCGAGATCCCGGTCACCAGCAGTGCCAACAGTGCTGCCCGGCGGGATTCTCCCTTCCACCGGTCGAAACCGATAAGGTAATAGCTGGTGATGGCGGTCAGATCCCAAAAGATGAACAGGAGCACCAGATCCTGGGCCATCACCAGGCCGATCATCGCCGCCATGAAGAGCAGGATCAGGGCATAAAAGCGCGTATTTTCGATTTCAGAGCGCCCTTCATGTTGGAGATGTCGCGGCAGGTAGCCGGACGAATAAACCAGGATCAGCGTGCCGATCCCGCTGGCAAGCAGGGCGTACAGGGCGGCCAGGCCATCTAAAGAAAACGCCAGGCGCAGCCCCCAGGCGGGAGCCCAATCTAAGGAGACAGAACCGCCTCCGGAAAGCCATGCATACAGCACGGCGACAAAGGTGAGCGCAGCCGATAGGATGGCCAGGGGCGGAGTCCATGCAGGGCGCCTCCAGCCGGTCAAAGCGACCAGGCCACAGGCGACTAAAGTCAAGATTAAAGGAAGCAGAATCAGCATGGCGTCTCCATACTTGTAACCCCCTCGGCCAGCATAAAACATCCCCCTGCTTTGATTATATTACGTTACAGCGATAATCGAAAACCCAGGCGGGAGAGGATGCTGTTCTGCTCCACCCCGCGGCATCACTCCAGCTTCATTGCATAACAGCGATTCTCGACCGGCTCCTGGATCAGAGGTTTCCACATGTAGGATGGGTGGGAAGAGATCAGTCGGAAACCCGATTTTTCGTAGAGCCTACAGGCGGCCACATTCAGGCTGGTGGTATACAGATGCACCCCGGGGATCCCCAGGCTGCGAAGCTGGGACAGGTATGCAGCGATCAGCCGCCGGCCCAGCCCGTGGCCGCGCCAGGCGGAATCGAGGTTGATATGCAGGTGCGCCGGATACACGGTCAGGTCGATCGGGGTGGAATCGTCCTGCCGCATTTCCTTCACCAGGCCCTTAATGTACCAGCGGGTTTTCGGGCCCTGGCGGTACCGGCCGGTCAGCAAGCCCCACAGCACGTCTGGGACCAGTTTGCGGGAAAAGATCCGCTGCTGGCGCCGGGTGTCCACACAGCCCGTCAAAAAGCCGATCACCTGCTCATCCGCGCAGGCTACCCAGGCGTGTTCGGGTTCGTAGTCTGTGTAGTAGCGATAGAAAGCGTCGTTGAACAACCGGCGGTCTTCCAGGTATGCTTCCACCGGCTCGCCAAAGAAGGCCGTATCGGCTGCGATCCGGAATAGGCCAGCCCGGTCGGCGGGGCAATAAGGGCGAATCGAGATATCTGGCATAGGGAAACTCCATGTGGTGGGCGGGAGAGCCTGCAGACTGGTACAATAAAACCAATGATCCCATCAATCATATCCGACCTGCTCGAAGCCTGCAAGAAGTCCGGATGCCCGGTTTGCCGGGTGGAGAACCAGCGGGTCGAACACTATATCCAAAGCGTTTTTTACGAGAAGGTCAACGATCGGGAACTGCGCGCCTATCTGCGAGAGAGCCTGGCCTTTTGCAACCGCCATGCCTGGCAGGCGATGGAACCGGGCCTCAGCGATGCGTTGGGGGTAGCAATTATCTATAACGACGTGCTGGGGAACATGCTAAAACAGGTGCCGGCCGGGCAGCCGGACGGAGGAGCGGGGTTACGCATGCCCGGGCTGTTCGGCGGGGCGGGGCGGAACCTGGCAGAAGCGAGGCGCAAGCTGGTCCAGCGGCTCACTCCACGCCGTCCTTGTCCGGTTTGCGTGCAAGAGGAAGAAATCCATCAGCTCGTGCTGTCTGAACTGCTCGAGGTCTACCACCGGGAGGACCTGCAGCGCGCATTAGAAGGCTCCAGCGGGCTGTGTTTACCCCACCTGCGCCAGGCGCTGGAAACGACACAGGATGATGCCACGCAGGCCGCGCTCATCGCTCTGGCGCGGGAGAAAATGGAAGCGCTGCGCGCGGAGTTGGGGGAATTTATCCGCAAGAATGATTACCGCTTCCGGGGCGAAACTTTCGGACCCGAACGAGACGCGTGGAAACGAGCGATCCGCATGGTCAACGGCGAAAAGAAAAGTTGAGCGCATCCCCAAAAAGTGTTAGTCTCCCCGGGGTTCTACCTTCAGCCTGGGGCAGAGCAGTAGGAATCACCCCCATCAGTTAGGGGATATCCCTAACTTTGAACAGGCAAATCCCCCATTGAGGATCGAAAACCGAATAAATATACTAAACAATATCCATTTTCTGGATATTGTGGGATCGGCGCGGTGGTGACCGCCTCACGCCCACCAATTTGAGATTTTCGAAAAGGAGAAGAAACTCGTATGATGAAAAAGGCATCTCTTCTACTAACTTTGCTGCTGACCTTCGCCCTGGTACTTTCGGCTTGCGCTACCGGCGCCGATAATAATTCCGGGCTAAACAACGGATTAGATGAACCGGGGGTTGGCGATGATACCGGTTTTGGGGACGGTCTGGGGACTGAGCAACCCGGCTTAGGCGATGAGCTGGCGACTGAAGCACCCGACCAGGGCTTCGGTATTTCCACCGAGTCGGCTGCAGAACCCGGAGCAGGCGACGGAACCACGTCTGAGCCGTCTGGAATGGGTGGGGTGACCCCAGAACCCGGAGCAGGCGACGTAACCACGACTGAGTCAGCCGGCGAAGCCGGCGGGCTGCCGGTAGCTGAGGAACCCGGCGCAGACCTCAACCGGGTTTCCAACCTGATTGGGCACCAGGTAACCGGACCAGCCGGTGAGGACCTGGGTTCGATCGATTCACTGATCGTGGATTCCCAGAGCGGGCAGATCGCGTACGCCCTGGTGCAGGCCGGCGATGCGCTGGAAATCGAGGATGAATTCGTAGCCATTCCCTGGAGCGAGCTGGATCTGATGGACGAGCCCGTGGCTGAGGAAGGGGTTGCTGACGATGACGGCGCTACCGCAATGCCTGGAGACGATACGACCGCCACGGAAACTGTGACCGATACGTCCGGGATCGCAGCCCCCGGGGAAACTCAGATCACGTACAGCGGGGATCTGGCCACTGTGCAAGAGTCCCCCGGCCTGACCGCCGATGACCTGGGTGAAGGCGATATTCTCGCCGCCGGGTTCGACTCCGAACTCAGCAGCTACTGGGCTAACGAAGTAGCCAGCCTCCCGCAGACTGGGGCCGATGAGACCGCAGTTGGCATGATACGCCTGCGAGATGTGACTGACAAGCAGCTCACCAACGCTGAAGGAGACGACCTGGGTGATATCGAGGATATGATCATTGACCGCGCCAACAACGCGATCTCCTGGGTGATCATCGGCAGCGGTGGGTTCCTGGATATCGGCGAAGAGCTCATCCCGGTTCCGTTTGAGATGCTGCGCATTCAACCCGAGCAGGACAACGCCAACGAGAGCGAGTTCATCCTGAACGCCAGCGACGCCGACCTTGAGAACGCGCCGCGTTTCCAGGGCGGGATGCCAGATACTTCCCTGGAGGGCTGGGACACTGACTTCAGTTCCTATTGGGAGGGTATCCAACCGGTGGAAGATGCCGGGACGGATGCCGAATCTGCAACCGAGGACCTGGGCGATTACTAGGCCCGGCTTTGGCATGACATTCGCTTCCGCGCCGTAAGGAAACGGTAAGCACACTATCCCAACGGGGGAGATCAGGATAAGCTTGATCTCCCCCGCACTGAATCGAAACGGGTCGCGAAGCTCAGGCCTGATCGGTTTGGGGAGAAGGAGGTTATGATGTGGCTGAAACAAAACGCGAATGTGATCACACCCGCTGGAGATAAAGTGGGAGAAATCGACCGGGTGGTTATGGATCCGAATACGCATGAGATCACCCATGTGGTCATCCGCAAAGGGTTCCTGTTCAGGGAAGATAAAGTGCTGCCCATCCAATACCTGGAGAAGTCGGGGCAGGAGGAAGATGAGGTTCGGTTAAAGCCGGGTGTGGACGACCTGGAAGGCTTCCCGCCGTTTGAAGAGGAAGACTACCTCATCGCCGATGAAACTGAACTGCGCGACACCCCCTTCAGGGAAGAGGATAGCTACGCCTCGCCGCTTTACTGGATATCTTCCGGAAGCTGGATGCCCGTTTACGGGCCTTATTATTGGAACGCCTCCCAGTCAGTGGAAGCGGATGAAGCGATCGAGCGGATCACGCGTACGAACATTCCCGCCGGTACGGTGGCGGTCAAGGAAGGAGCGGACGTCCTCAGTTCGGATGGCAAGCATGTCGGCACTTTGAAACAAGTGCTCATGCAGCCGGGTACTGAGAAAGCCAGCCACTTTGTGATCCGCCAGGGAACGCTTTTCACCGAAGACAGGCTGGTCCCGTTGAAGTGGATTCAGTTCGTAGGGGAAGATCAAATCCACCTGTCGGTGAACGCGCAATTTCTGGAATCACTGCCCGCTTACGAGGACTGACCTCGCCATTGCCCTATACTTATAGCGCATCCTGTGAGTGACTATGGCCCATCCCGAATTTAAGGATGGGCCATATTTATATAACCGGCCTCAGGTGGGCCTGAGATTCCTTCAACACAAAAAACGAGAGCAATCAGAGTGAATTTGTGACGTCTGTCCCACCGTCCTATGATAAGTGTCACCTTGAAAGAAAGGCCAATACGACTATGATTACTGCAAACGTTTTGCAATAAGCGAGCAGGAAATGGATAACCTTATTCAAGAAACCCAATCCCGTATACAGGCCAAAGGCGGGCGAATGACCGCCCAAAGGCGTTTGATCCTCGAGACCCTCAGCCAGATGGAAACACACCCGACGGCTGAAGAGATCTATCACCTCGCCCGCCAGCAAGACCCGTCGCTGCACCTGAGCACCGTATACCGCACCTTACGCTGGCTGGAGCAAGAAGGCCTGGTGAAAGCCCGGCTTTTCAACGATGACTGCCGCAAGGAGCGGTTCGACCCGTCGCTTCCAGCAGAGCACTACCATTTCCTGTGTACCCAGTGTAAGCGGGTGATTGAGTTCGATACGCTGCTGGTCAACACGATCAAAGCTCAATTCGAACTACATTCCGGGGCCCAGGTTGAAGTAGGTTCTGTGGTCTTGTACGGCCTGTGCGCTGCCTGCCGGGAGTAACAACTGGTAGATTAATCCACAACCGAGGAAGCATAACCCATGCACTGTCATTCTTCATCCAACACAGATACCTGGACCGGAGGCAGCATCGCCCTGATAGGGCACCCGAACGTTGGCAAATCGGTGATCTTCCAGCGGCTTACCGGCCAACACGCGGTCGTCTCGAACTACCCCGGGACGACGGTCGAGGTCACCCGGGGGGTCATACGGCAGCTCACAGACACATCTCTGGTCGATACGCCAGGGGTGATCACTTTTCCGCCCCACTCCGAAGACGAGCAGGTGACCGAGCGCGTCCTGCTGTCTGAACCGCTGAAGGGGATCATCCAGGTCGGCGACGCGAAGAATCTGCGCCGTACACTGCTGCTCACAGTGCAGTTGGCGGAAATGGGTTTGCCGATGGTGCTGTCGCTGAACATGATGGACGAAGCCCAGGCGCGAGGCGTGGTGATCAACCACAGTCTGCTCAGCGAGTACCTGGCCCTCCCGGTCGTCCCCACAACCGCCATTCGCGGCCTGGGGGTCGAGGCGATCATGGAAAACATCCAGAGCGCAGGCAAGCCGTCGATCTGCCTCAAGTATGCAGACGAGATCGAGGCGGCCCTCGCCTTGTTCTCGGCCCGAATTGAGGATAGCCCCATCGCCCCACGCGCGCTGGCCCTGCTGTGGCTGAGCGGCGACCCGGTCAGCGAAGACTGGCTGCGCCAGAAACTCGCTCCTGCAGAATACGAAGAATTCGAGCAGCGCCGACACATGCTCCAGTTGTCATTTGTCGAACCGCTGAGCACAGTGATCCAGCAGACCCGGCTGGACTTTGCCGGCCAGATGGCAACCGCAGCGGTGGTCGATTCCGGGAGCGGGCGCCCCAGCCTGGGCGCCTGGTTGGGGAGGATCACCACTCATCCGGTGATCGGGCTTGGCTTTTTAGGCCTGGTCCTGTATGCCCTGTACTGGTTCGTCGGCGTCTTCGGAGCCGGGACCCTGGTGGGACTGCTGGAAGAAAACCTGTTTGGCGAAATCATCAACCCGGCTGTAACCGGCTTTATCGAGCGGAGCATCCCGATTCCTCTGGTTGCCGATTTCCTGGTTGGGGAATACGGGTTGTGGACGATGGGCATGACTTATGCCCTGGCCTTGATCTTGCCGATCGTGACGACTTTCTTTCTGGCCTTCGGCGTGCTCGAAGACTCAGGCTACCTGCCCCGGCTGGCCGCCCTCAGCAACCGCTTCTTCGCCTTCCTGGGGTTGAACGGGAAAGCCGTGCTCCCGATGGTGCTCGGCCTGGGCTGCGTGACCATGGCAACCGTCACGGCCCGGGTGCTGGAAAGCAAAAGAGAGCGGTTGTTAGTCACGCTGCTCCTGGCCCTGGCGGTGCCCTGTTCGGCCCAGCTCGGGGTGGTGATGGGCATGCTGGCAGGGATCTCCTTCCAGGCAGTGCTGCTGTGGAGCGGGGTGGTCATGCTGGTGTTCCTGGCCGTTGGCTGGCTGGCTGCCCGCGTGATGCCTGGAGAACGGAACAGCCTGCTGGTCGAGCTGCCCCCCATGCGCCTGCCTCTCTTTTCGAACGTGGCGCTCAAGACCTTCGCCCGCCTGGAGTGGTACATCAAAGAGGTCGTCCCGCTCTTTTTGATCGGAGCCGCGCTGATGTTCACCCTGGATAAGACCGGGATTTTGGAGTGGCTGCTGAAATTGGGCGAACCGCTGGTAGCCGGCTGGTTGGGCCTGCCCCCCGAGGCCAGCGCCGCCTTCCTGATGGGCTTCCTGCGTCGCGATTTCGGTGCAACCGGCCTGTTCGTGCTGCAAAACCAGGGCGTGCTCACGCCGGTTCAGATCGTGGTGTCTATGGTCACAATCACCCTGTTCATCCCGTGCATTGCCAGCGTAATGATGATCGGCAAAGAGCGCGGTTGGCGTATGGCCTTTGGGATGCTGCTCTTTATCATCCCTCTGGCGTTCCTGGTGGGGGGCCTCCTGAATCGCGGGCTCCTTGCTCTGAATTGGGGTATGTAGCCCCGGCGAAACTGCCGAGGCTGGATCAGGTACAGGAAGAAACAATCAATGAACAATGCAATCCGAAACAGGCCCCAGGCAAAGCCAATCGCCTGCCCGATGTGCGGGCACTGGTATGACCCGGCAGGCAATACAGCCTGCCAGGCCTGCCCGCTGAACAAAGGCTGCCAGCTCGTTTGCTGCCCCAACTGCGGCTATGAGACGGCTGATCCCAACCGGTCTGCTCTGGTCCGGCTGGCAACCCGCTTTTTCAAATCAGCTCAAAAGCCGTGAGGATCCCTGTCAAGGGAAAGATGCCGTAATTTCTATTTCAATTACGGTTATAATAGTGCGACGCTAA
This sequence comes from uncultured Anaerolineaceae bacterium, assembly GCA_964391195.1. Classification (GTDB taxonomy): domain Bacteria; phylum Chloroflexota; class Anaerolineae; order Anaerolineales; family UBA4823; genus JAAYXE01. The sequence continues at coordinate 79,979 of CAYMLG010000003.1, forward strand.
CTGAGAATCAATCGCAATAGTAGGAGCATTCACCATGACCCTCTTCGGGTACACTTTTCCTGGCCGGAGCCAGACCTATCCGCCTCAACAAGCCCAGACAACTGCTAACAAAAAAGAACCTACCCTGGCCGGTGTGCGGCCGGGCGGGACAGCCCAGGTGGAAGGTTTTCTCTCGGGGCTGTCATCCGAGCGACGCGCTCATCTTCAGTCTTATGGGCTGGTCCCCGGCGCTTGTGTGCGGGTCTTGCAGCACTCCCCGGTCACGGTGATCCAGATTGAACACCTTGAACTGGCCCTGGAACGCGACGTGGCGGCAAAAGTGCGCGTGGCAGGATAGGACGAAGCAGGGATCATTTTCTCCAGCCAAGGCGGGAGAGCACGGAACTGATGGGTGTGGAAAGCTCCTGGACTTCTTTTACCGGCTCGGGCGCAGGTTGAGCTTCCGCGGCGGATTCGAGGGAAAAGGAGCGCATCTCACCGGCATCCCCGGCGTACTCCATATCGTGGCCATTTCCGGCGCCATCGGGGGCTGCGGTTGGGGCCTCCATGCTGATCCCGGCAGCCGCCACCGGAGCTGAGGGCATAAGATCAGCATGCGGCTGGAAGGCCTGGACGGTTTGAATGGACTTCTTGCCCAACACACGCAGCAGCACAGAAGTCATGGTGGGCGGGTCGTTGTCAAAATCGCCATGCGTGACCGCCGCGCAGCAGCTATCGTCGGGAGCCAGGGAGCGCGAGACGACCACCGAGGCGCCTGAAAGGTGCAGTAAGTCCATCGCTGTTTCCTGTAATTCGCACTGGTAGGGAACGCGAAGGGAACTCTCGAGGCCGAGAAGCGGCACCTCGAACTGGCAATCTCCAGAACGGCGCTCCAACCCCCGGGATACTAGATAAAGCAGCGACTTATGGTACACCTGCAGCCCGCCTCTGCTGCAGGAGTCGTTCTGTTCAAGTTCTTCGCTCAAGATAAACAGCGAGAAATCCTTCACCCAGGACCCCAGATGCGGGTAAATATCGCGCTTGAACTCATCGACACGGATGCCCGGCGCCAGGAAGACCATCGCCTTCACCTCGATCTGGGCCTCGATCAGGCGCTGTAGCAGGGCCGCGTGGAAGATCGATCCGGCGCTGTGCCCAACCAGGGACACTTCGACGTTCTCTTCCCCAAATTTGCGGATGTATTCGGCCAGCCGGGTAACGAAGATCGAAGCCCCGGGCAGCTCCCGCCTGAGCCACTCCCTTTCCGTCGCCCAGTCCACGGGCCAAACCGGACGAAAATCGTGGGGGAGTTCATTCGACGCTAGACGGGCATTTTCTTTCATCTCATCCCACAGCAGCGTAAAGTGCTTGCGAGCCAGCCCTTCGACAAAGCGATCGAACTGCTCTTCCAAGTCGATCCCGATTCCGCCCGCAGGGAGCTTGACCTTTGACAGATCCAACAGTTGGTTGAGCACGGTCTCGCCCGGGCCGCTCTGCCAGGCGAAGTAAATCGGGTACACCCGGTTGTTCAGCCACCAGTTAAGGGTCGTATCGGCCAGATCCAACCCCGACTTTTCAGACACCATCCCCCCGTGAGCATAGATCATGATGCGGCGCTTGGGCGCTTCATCCCCAGAGCCCCGGGCGACCCACTCGTTATGGACCTGCTCCATGTGTTCGAAGATATGATCAAGTTGGTGTGGGCGACTGCGGAATTTCCCCCAATCGGAGAAGCGGCCATTATTTGCCAGGTTGATGACGTGGTTGAAGAGCCGGTCTAAATCAGGGCCTTCGCTGGAGACAAAGGCGCCATTGGTCCCGGCGAAGGAGTAAGAGCGACCGGAGTAAAAAGGGGTTTTGGGGACACCCGGACGGGCTACCCAGGCATCATACGCTGACTCAAGCCAGTCTTCGTAGGGCAAGGTGGCAAACCCGTTCGCCCCCCACCCTACCCCCCATGAATTCTGCACGAGGAAACCCACCTCGTTATACCCAACGATGGTGAAGGCGTGTCCGCCCAGCAGGCGGGGGAAGCGGCTGCGCTCGATCACATACATCTTCTCGCCGTTACGCGTCCATACCTGCGGCTTTTCCCAGCCATCATGAATGGCGGCGGAGACAGCAATTGCGTCCAGCTCGTGAATTGCCGACTGCATGTCATCCAACCGGAATGGGTTGATCCGGTAGTAGGCTCCTAATGGAACTTCGCGGCATTTATTGATAAACTGTTCGTCTTCCAGATCAAGATTGGGGTCGAGGTCGCCCCAATCATCGAATGGGCAGACCCCGTGATTGAACCAGCCTTTGAAAGCGCCTCGCAGCGAAGAACCGGCATCATCCTCCCCCTCGAATTCATCGTACCGGCGGGCCATATAGTAAATCATGTAAGGGCTGACTCGGGAGAGGGCGATCACGCGCTCATTGATCTCCTGCGGAGGACAGCCGGCTTTTTTCAACTCCTCGCGATTCTGGTTGGCGCGGATGGTGCTGATAACTGTCGCCACCGCGTGCCCGGTGCAAGAAGAGGTGCTGCCCTGATCCAGAACCAGTTTTATCCTGACTTCATCCCGGTTGTCCACCCTTTTCGGAAGCGGTTGGAGGCGCGGGCGATACTCCAGATCTCGTTCGTCAAAAGGATCAGGGACGGCGTTCAGTTTGATGTCCTTGGTTGTACCGGCAACTTGAATCTTAATTTCGCCAGGGGAGACTGTCTTCGCCATATACCCTCCACTTATCAGGCTAATAACAGGATTACAAATGTGAGAAGATCGCGATGGAGTGGGCTACAATTCTTCTAATTTTACCCTAATTTGAGTATCAATAACGAAAAAAAGATTTTGGTCCCCCACCTATTCGTAAACGAGAGAACTGGCACAATGTACGAAACCCACACGAGCGTAGACACGCGCCGCCAGGTCATCGGCGGCAGTAAGGAATGCGACCTGGATCTCGCGCCCAAAGGCATCGGCCAGCATGGCCGCGGTAAGCGCAGCGGCGATACCTTTCCGGCGAAATTCGGGGAGGGTGGCAATCCCATAGAACTCGGTCACCTGGTTCTGGGGTGCGGAGTACATCCCCACCGCAGCAAGATCGCCGTCCAGGTGGCCCCAAAATGCCGCATCATGCTGCAGCCGTTCCAGGAAGCGCTGTCCTTCTTCCAGTGGCAGCGGCCAGGCAACCTGAGGATGGAAACCCCGGTTTTGAGCATTGCGGAAGGCGAGCGCCTCCTGCAGTGTGATCCTCGTGGGGAGACGACTGATCGACAGGCACTTCACCTCAGGAACCGGCCGGCAGTCTTGCGGGCGACATGCCATCAGCGGCAGCCGTTCTACCTCTACCAATCCGCTTTCCTTCAGCTTCTCACTTAAAGAGGGTGAATAGTTGTCGATATACTCAATCCGCACCGCCCGGCCTCTGCGGGCAAATTCGCGGCGCATTTCGGCGATACTCTCGGGCACGCCTGCCGGATGGGGAAGACTGGGAATTGCATAGTTGAAAGTATGGCCGCTCAGCGTGGGGTGGAAAAACAACGAAAAACCGGTGATCTCCACAACCTCATGGTTTGTCCGGGCTGTTTCCCTCAAATAGGACTGGATGCGGTCCATTAAGCGCATAGGGCAGATTTTACCAAAATAAGGGATTACCCTTATGTACGGACCGGGTTATTCCCCATTGAGGATTAAAACCCTGTCACCTATACTAGTCAGAGGGGGGGAATTGTACCCTGGTCCCGGCGAATTTCTGGACTTAGAAACGCTCAGAAATAAATACCCTTTGCCTTGCCTGCGTTGGGATTAGAGCCCATGCGGGAACTTTATGTTCTCAAAGAACGTTATATCAGTAAGAGGGCAGATCTTCTGCCGGTAGAAGAGATTACAGAGCTTAGGAGGTGGACAAATGTCGCCCGGCTCTGAGGAAAGATGGAGGCAAAAAATGAAAAATCCGATGCGTGGTTTCAGAATCGTGAAACCACTAACAATTCTCTTGATGTTTGCCCTGGCGCTGTCGAGCCTGGCTTTCATAGCCTCTCCAGCCCAGGCAGCGCCCGGCGCCCAGGTTGAGAACTGCACCCAGTATTACACGGTACAAAGGGGAGACTATCTGGTAAAAATCGCCCGGATGTTCAACACGGATTGGCGGACCCTGGCAGAGATCAACGACCTGGACAACCCTTCCCTGCTCTTTGCCGGAACCCGGCTTTGTGTGGCCGTTAGCGACGATGATGATGCAGTCATCCCCGAAACCGGCGGCGATAGCCAGACCGTCCCCACGATTGACATCCGTGGGGTAGAGGAAGGTGAACGGGTCACGATCCGGGTCCGCAATTTCCCCCGCAATCTGCGCCTCAACGTGCTGATGGGCGAAATTGGCACCCGTGGGGTGAACGGTATCCTGGTTGACACCATCAGTTCGGGCGATGGTTCGTTCACACGGACCTTCGATATCCCCAGGAGCCTGGCTGATGAAGACCGGATTGCCATCCGCTTGCAGAGTACGACCACCGGACACTTCAGCTACAACTGGTTCGACAATAGAGATTTCGGTGATGTCCGCGCTGATGACCGGGATGATGACGACCGCGGGCCGGTTGTAATCGCCCCCACTGGGGATGATGATGTGATCGTGGTCAGGCAAGACGTCGAGTTCGGCGAAACAGTCGATTTCTACCGGGGGAACGCCGGGGTCTTCCTGCCCAGCTCAGCTTACAACGGTGAAATCGAACTGAGCCGCATCAGTACCGAGGCGACCGATCCGAACCAGGATATTGAGTTCGTCCACCGGCTTCTGGAGTACCGGGTGTTCGATGGGAATGACCGCGAGGTCAGACTGGTGCGCGGGCTGAACTACATCTACTTCAACCTGAACCAGCAGACCTTCGCCGCCTGGGACCGTGGCGATCTGAACATCTATCATTACAATCCCGATGAACGGGAGTGGGAGCCATGCGAATTCCAGATCCACATCGGCACCGTGAACCGGCCCTATGGGCGGCTGGCCTGCGTGGCCACCGAGTTTGGCTTCTACGGCCTGGCGCTGGAAGACTAATTTCACGAAGCTGAGAGCCGCCTCTGCCCATCAGGAGCGGCATCCAGCAGATAACCAATAGGGCCGCCGGGGTTTTGATCACCCCGGCGGCTTTGTTTTTCAAGGCTCTTTCATAATAAAATAAACTTATATGGCGGGTTTACCCTTGAACCGCTCAGGCCCGCTCCGATTAAGGCGGGCGCTTGTGAGAGGAGGGAGTTGTATGCCAAGCAATGAGGAAATTGCCGGCGTATTGGAGCGAATTGCCGCTTTATTGGAAGCACAGGGGGCGAACACACACCGGGTGCGCGCCTACCGCGTTGCAGCCCAGACGGTTAAAAACACCGGTGACCGGGTGGAGGAAATGGCGCGCCAAGCGGGGCTGGCCGAGTTGAAAGAACTGCCGGGTATCGGCGAGTCGCTGGCCGGCCTGATCGAGGAGTATGTGAACCGAGGGCGTTCTTCGCTGCTGGAGGAACTGGAAAGCGAAGCCAACCCACAAGCCATGTTGAGCCAGGTGCCCGGGATCGGAAAGGAACTGGCCCAGCGGGTGGTGGATGAACTGGGTATTGGCTCCCTGGAAGAATTGGAGCAGGCCGCACACGATGGGCGGCTGGAAAAGGTGAGCGGTTTCGGACCGGAACGGGTGCGGGCGGTCCAGGTCGGCCTGGCCGGCCTGTTGAGCGGAGCAGCCCGGCGTCGATTAGCTCAAGGGGGTGAAGCCCAGCCGGAGACCAGGCCCAGCATTGAAACCTTGCTGGAGGTCGATGCCGAATACCGGCGCAAAGCTAAGGCCGGAGAGCTGCAAAGAATCGCGCCGAAGCGCTTCAACCCGGCAGGCGAGGCCTGGCTCCCAATTCTCAATACCAGCCGGGAGGGCTGGTCGTTCACCGCCCTTTACTCCAACACCGCCACTGCCCACAGGTTGGGAAAAACGGACGATTGGGTGGTGATCTATTACAAACGGCCCGGGGTGGAAGAGGATCAGGTTACGGTGGTGACAGAAACTCAGGGGGCGTTGAAGGGCAAACGGGTGGTCCGCGGCCACGAGGCGGAATCAGCCCGGTACTACGAACGTAAGCCCGATTAACCCAGAATCGTGTGCGAGCAAATGGTATCAGTAAAAATGGTTGATTGGGGGTATGGGCGCCTTCGTCGCCCATACCCCCAATCAACCATTAATTCCGGCTAATTGGGAAGGCCGGACAGGGAACAGAACGCGGCTCAGGACCGGAGGCGGGGCTTCAGTCTTCTCTCGGTTCGGAGCGGGCCCGGCGCAGAAAGACCGGCGTGTTTAAGTTTCGCTCTAGCAGATAGGTGAGGTAGTGATGCATGAGGTTTTCCAGCTCCCGGCTCACAGGGGGCGGGATAACCGCTCGCGAGGCATCTACGTACCCGCTGCGCTGGAAATGCCGCATGTACTTCAGCGCCGGCATCGAAACCGGCCAGGCTCCGGATAACGTGCTGCCCACCGCCGGTGCTGGCAACTGCCCGCATCTCGCGCACAGCACCCCGCCCTGCTCTGCCGAGAAGAACTGGTCTTCCGGGCGGATCTCCTCCCCGCAGGAAACACATTGGAAGAGCTGGGGCCGGAAGCCAAGCAGATCTAACAGGCGCATCTCGAAGTAGCGGACGACAATATCCGGTTCGTGCCCGGTATTCAAACGTCCCAGTGTATCGACCAGCAGCTTGAAAAGGGGCGGATTATCCCCCTCCTCGTAAGTGAAGCGATCCACAAGTTCGATCACATAGGAGGCATATGTAGGCAGGAGCAAGTCTTCGCGCAGGGCCATGTAAGGATCGATTGTCTCCGCCTGAGTGACAATCAGAAGATCGCGACCTCGGGATAGGAGGAGGTTGACCCGGGTGAAAGGTTCCAGGTGCCCTGCTTTGCGAGAACGCGCTTTTCGCGCCCCCTTGGCAAGGGAGCGAACTTTCCCCAATTCTAGGGAGAAGAGGGTGAGCAAGCGGTCGGCTTCACCCCAATCGCTGTGGCGGAGCACAACCGCTTCCAGGCGAAAACTGCGTTCCCGGCTAGTCATACATTAAATTATACCATTTGTTCTACTTAGCCTGATTGATGGTGGGAATTTTGGGATTTTATCCCTTGTTGACACCCATACCCCCTTCTGGTAAAATCTCTCCGCCCGGAGCGTTGTACCCTTCGCCCGGGCCAAACCGCGAGTAAGCGGAGTAACCTGAAGATTGAAAGGGCTTGAGTGATGAAAGTTCTCTTGTTGAAGGATGTATATAAACTGGGACGCGCCGGGGATGTCAAGCGCGTGGCTGACGGCTACGGTCGTAACTATCTGCTTCCCCAGGGCCTGGCGGTGCTGGCGACCCCTGGCGCCCTCAAACAGGCTGAGGGGATCCGCGAGCGCGCCGCAGCACAGCGAGCGGTCCTGAACCAGGAAATGAGCGGCGTGGCCGAAAGGGTCAAAGACCTGGTGCTGGCCTTCCCCGCCCGGGCTGGAGAGACCGGCAAACTGTACGGCTCCATCACCACTCAAATGATTGCGGATGAGATCAATAAACGCCTGGGCACCGAAATTACCCGCCGCCAGGTCGATTCCGAACCGCTGCGCAACCTGGGCACGCACACCGTGCGCATCCGCCTGACGGTCGACCTGGTGCCCGAGATCCAGGTCATTGTTCATCGTGAAGGTGAGACGCCGGTCCTGGAGAGTGAAGGCGAAGAGGAAGTGGAAGAAGGTCCGGTGTTGGAAGGCTCGGAGGAGACCGGCACGGCAGCCCAGACCGAAGCCGTGGAACCAGAAGCCGAATAATCACGCTTCTCAATCTCCATAAGGAACGAATACCGGCCTGGGGTCTGCAAGAGTGGGGTGGGTAAGCATCCCCTCCGATGCTCCCCAGGCTGGTCTTTTGTAAATAAGATGGACGAAACAGCCGGACAACAATTGCGGGCAGCGCGCGAGGCCAGGAAAATGACTCTGGAGGAAGTATCCAGAGCCACACATATCCGCGTTCATTACCTGGAAGCGATCGAAACAGGAGACTGGTCGCGCATCCCATCCCTGGCCCAGGGGCGAGGTTTTGCACGCCTGTACGCCAGCTACCTGGGGATCAATCCGGCGAAGATCCTGGGAGAGATCGATCACAGCGCCAGGGCGGATAGCACCCAGCCAGGTGAAAGCCGTGATGGGCAGCAGCCCGACAAGGCGCTTAGCAGTCCGGCGGAGACAGGCGAAGCGCAGACGGGGATGGGCCAGCAGCCCTCCATGCCGGAACCGCCGGCGGGAAGCGCCGCAGCCATTTTCAAAGAAATTGGGGCAAACCTGCGGCAGCAGCGCGAACTGCTTGGCCTATCGCTAGACGATGTCGTCCGGCACACTCACCTGCGCCGCCATTATCTGTCCGCGCTGGAATCGGGCGATTTCACCGGCCTGCCGTCTCCGGTGCAGGGACGGGGTATGCTCAACAATTATGCTGCCTTCCTGGGTTTAGACCCCGACCCACTGCTGCTGCGCTTTGCGGAAGGTCTTCAAGCCCGGTTAGCCGCCCGCCAGGCCGAGCAGAGACGGACCGAGCCCAAACGCCCGGTTCGCGGCCGCCAGCTCCCCCCGGCGATCCGGCGCATCTTTTCCAGCGATTTGCTGATCGGTGGGCTGTTGGGCGTTTTCCTGGTGGGGTTCGTTGTGTGGGGAGCCATCCGCATATTCAGCTTCAACACCGGCGAGCCGCCCACACCCACTGCGCCGCCCATTGCCGAAGTGCTCCTCTCCAACTCCGAACTGGCTACCCCCAGCCCCTCGCCCGAGCCTCTCCCCACGGAGACTATATCAGTTGCAGGGGCGATCCCTTCCGGGCCGGAAATTTTAGCGACGGATGTGATCACTGCAGCGCAGGTGACGCTGCCGCCCGCCGGGAGCCGTCCGGTACAGGTGTATGTCACTGCAAACCAACGGGCGTGGATGCGCGTGCTGGTGGATGGCGATATCGAATTCGAAGGCCGGGTTCTACCCGGGAGCGCCTACTCGTTTTCGGGAGAGGAGCAGGTGGAAATTTTGACCGGAAACGGCGCGGCCCTGAACATCTTCTTCAACCAGGAAGACCAGGGCCCATTGGGGAACTACGGGCAAGTGGTCAACCAAATCTACACCATCGACGGTATCATCGCCCCCACCCCAACCATCACCCCAACCGGCACGCCTACCCCACGCACATCAGCCACGCCCCAACCCAGTGTGACGCCGGCGTTCAGCGAAGGCACACCGGTGATCCCCGCGCTACCCTGACAGGAACGATCTGTGGATGGGGTCTTGCCCTGAACCACAGATTTCGAAATTTAAAGGTACTCAATGAATAAGAAATCCTTTCACTTAATCTCCCTCGGCTGTGCCAAGAACACGGTCGATTCCGAATCGATGGGCCACCTGCTGGTTGGCGAGGGCTACCGCCCGGTGGTCAAACCGGAACAGGCAGGGGTGCTCATTGTGAACACCTGCGGGTTCATCGGCCCGGCAAAAGAAGAGTCGTTCGAAGTGCTGAGCCAGTTGGCAGCGAATAAACGGAAGGGCCAGATCCTGATCGCCGCCGGGTGCCTGACTCAACGTTACGGGGCGGAGGTGGCCCGGCGCGTGCCAGGGATTGACGGCATTCTGGGCACCCGGCGTTGGATGGATATCCTTGAGGTGGTTCAGAAACTGCGCAACGGGAAAGCGCCGGAGCCGGTATATCATCTGCCGGATGCGCCCACGGTGGGCATGGACGAACGGGGGACGCCCCGGGTGGCCCTGCAGGGCGCCAGCGCTTATCTCAAGGTGGCCGATGGCTGCCGCCGGCCCTGCGCCTTCTGCGCTATCCCGCTGATCAAGGGCACGGCGGTCAGCCGCCCGCTCGACTCCATCCTGGCCGAGGTCGAACAGCTCCAGGAAATAGGGGCGCGCGAGATCATCCTCATCGCCCAGGATACGACCGATTACGGGCACGACCTGGGTATGAAGGATGGGCTGGCACAACTCCTGGAGCGGATGGTAAGCGTTCTCAAACCGCCCCACGAAGGCGGGGTAGACTGGGTGCGGATCATGTACGCCTATCCCGGATATGTGACCGACCGGTTGATCCAGGTGATGGCGGAGCACCCGCAGATCGTCCCATACCTGGATATGCCGCTGCAGCACGCGCACCCCGCCACGCTGCGCCGTATGCGCCGGCCGGCGAACATCGAATGGGTGTACCGGACCCTGGAGAAAATGCGCCAAGCTCTGCCGGACCTTTCGCTGCGCACCACGTTCATCGTCGGCTATCCGGGAGAAACGGAAGAGGAGTTCCAAACCCTGCTGGATTTCGTGAAGGAGATCCGTTTCGACCGGGTGGGAGCCTTCCAATTCTCCTTCGAACCGGGCACCGCCAGCGAACCGCTGGGCGACCCGGTTCCGGCCGAGGTGAAGCAGGAGCGCTACGAACGTTTGATGGAGCTGCAGCAGGGGATTTCATTGGAGATCAACCAGTCCTGGGTGGGTAAGGAGCTCGAGGTGCTGATCGAAGGACAGGGGGATGGCATCTCGTTGGGCCGCTCCTACCGGGATGCGCCGGAAATCGATGGGATGGTGATCATCGAGGGGGAGATTCCGGCAGGCGAGATGGTCCCGGTGCGCATCACCGGAGCGATGGCATACGACCTCACCGGCACGGTGGAGACCAACCGGGTGGTAATCGAGTAATCAAAACATCGATCAGGGTGGATCGCCCTGTTTTGCGTTACAATCGTTCATCTCAAACACGCAGTGATCACAGGAATCCAACATGCTCAATTTCGACAACCCGGAAATCAAATTTGCGATCGATGCCGTACGGCAGGCAACCATGCTGGTCCGCGAGGTCCAGTCTGAGCTGGCTGCGCCTGCGCTGACAAAAGACGACCGCTCGCCCGTCACAGTGGCCGACTTCGCCTCCCAGGCTTTAATCGGTTACCTGCTCCAGGAACATTTTCCTGACGATCCATTGGTCGCAGAAGAAGACTCTTCCACCCTGCGCGAGCCGGCCTCGGCCGCGGCCCTGGAAAAGGTGTGCGACTTCGCCGGGCGCTATACCCCCTCCGCCGACTCGGACCTCATCCTTGGCTGGATCGACCATGCGCGCGCCGATAGCGCCTCCCGCTTCTGGACCCTGGACCCGATCGATGGGACGAAAGGGTTCCTGCGCGGCGAACAATACGCGGTAGCGCTGGCCCTGGTGGAGGAGGGGCAGGTGAAAGTCGGGGCCCTGGGCTGCCCCAATCTGGTCGACGCTTATCGCCCGGACGAGGATTCCACCGGTTCCCTGGTGATCGCCGTGCGTGGCGCAGGGACCTGGGTGACTTCCCTGGTCTCACCTGGGGAGTATGAACGCCTGCACGTTTCACAGCGCACCGACCCGGCCGAGGCGCGCATCCTGCGCTCGGTAGAAGCGGGGCATACAGATGCCGGCCTGATCGATGTCTTCAGCCGGGAGCTCGGCACAAAATCCGCTCCGGTATTGATGGACAGCCAGGCGAAGTACGCGGTCCTGGCAGCCGGCAAGGGAGATATCCTCCTGCGCTTGCTCTCCCCCTCTCGTCCCGATTATAAAGAAAAGATTTGGGACCAGGCGGCAGGCTCACTCGTCCTCGAAGAGGCCGGGGGGCGGATCACCGATCTGGACGGACGCCCGCTGGACTTCACCCAGGGGCGGACCCTGAAGCATAACCGGGGGGTCGTGGCGACGAACGGGCATCTGCATGCGGCTGCCATTGAAACGCTGAAGAGGATTGGAGCCTGAAGAAATGGTCGATCTCCTCCAGGAGGCGGCGCATAAAGAGCAAAAGACGCGCACTTTGAGCGCAGAGCGGGCGCTGGTCTGGAATGGCCTGGCCCTGATCGTCAGCCTGGCGGCGGTGATCATCTCCTACTGGGTTACGATCCGGGTCTTCGAAGCGACTGCTCACCTGGAGGATGAGATGGCCTACGTGTGGCAAGCGGAAGCCATCGCCCGCGGCGCCCTCACCACCCCATCGCCTCCCGAGCCGAAGAGTTTCCTCATCCCCTTCGTCGTTGATTACAACGGGCAGCGCTTTGGTAAATACCCGCTCGGCTGGCCGGCCATGCTGGGGATTGGCGTCTGGCTCGGCATTCGCGCCTGGGTCAACCCGCTGCTCGCCGGGCTGGGTGTATGGCTGACCTACCGGCTGGGCCAGCGCACCTTCGGCCCCGTGGTTGGCCTGCTAGGCGCCGGGCTGATGACGGTCTCCCCGTTCGTCTTGATGAACTCCGGTTCTCTGCTCTCCCACCCGTTTTCCCTGGTGCTGGCAGTCGCCTTCGCCCTGGCCTGGTTCGATGCTGTTCAGCCGGATGGCGGCGAAGAATCCGGGCCGGCGCTCCCGGACTGGCTGCCCACCCTGGTAGCGGCCTTGTGTCTCGGTATGCTGGCCCTGACCCGCCCGCTCACCGCGGTCGCGGTGGGGCTGCCGTTCGGTCTGCACGGGTTGTACCTGCTGGTGAAGGGAAACTGGGGGGTGCGCCGGCGGATCCTGGCAATTGGGGGTATTGCTGTAGCAATCGGGGCGCTCTACCTTCTGTGGCAGTACGCGGTCACCGGAGACCCGTTCCTTAATCCCTACACCCTGTGGTGGCCATACGACAAAATCGGGTTTGGCAAGGGGTATGGAGTGACGGAAGAAGGCCACAATTTGCGGACAGCCTGGATCAATACGCGCTTCAGCCTGCGCGTCGGGAACCATGACTTGTTTGGCTGGCCCTATCTCTCCTGGCTCTTCTTACCCGCCGGCCTACTGGCATTGATCCGCAACTGGCGAAAAGCGCCGAAATTGGGGCTCCAGGCGCTGCTAACTGCTGCCATCTTCCCCAGCCTGGTGATCCTCTACCTGGCTTACTGGATCGGGTCCCACCTGTTCGGGCCGAGGTATTTCTACGAGGCCGTACCCGGGCTCTGCCTGCTGACCGCCGCCGGGATCGCCCTGCTTGCCGGCTGGCCCTTATTGCCGGGCAAACCCCGGCAAAACTTCGCCGGTTGGCGGCGGCTCCGCCCGCTGGGCCTGACCGCCCTCGTCGCGCTGCTGGTGGCCGGTAACCTGATCTTCTACATCCCCATCCGTGTTGGGGGCATGTTCGGCCTGTACGGCGTTCAGCGCGCCCATATGGAACCCTTCCTCACCCCACAGGCCCAGGAGCTGACCCCGGCCCTGGTGGTGGTGTACACCGAGAAGGCCTGGATCGAGTATGGGACTCTGCTCGAGCTGCAAAGCCCATTCCTGGACAGCCCATTCATCTTCATCATCGACCGCGGGCGGACACCCAACCGGAAAGTAATCGACAGCTTCCCGGAGAGGGCTGTGCTACACTATTATCCGGCACAAGAACCTTACACCTTCTACAAAGGCTGGGGGCTCCCTTAAAGAGGGGAAACGGTGCGGCTGCCGTTGGGCATGGGCCGCGGATCTCTCGGCCACCTCCCAACAAAGGCATCATTTCTCTCTTTATGTCCATTTTATGGCTTTTTAACTCGCGCGGTCCGTAAAATGGACGTGTATGACCAATCCCGGCAACAATTCAGCCCTATCCAATACGAGCATGGTGGAATCGTCCGAAAACTACCGCTTGCTAATCGTTGACGATGACCCCCAACAGGTGGAAATGGTCCAGGAATTTTTGCGCCTGTCGGGGTTCTCAGACGTCGATGTCGCCGAGAACCTGCAAACGCTATGGGACCAGCTCGAGCGCCAATCCTATGATCTGGTGCTGCTCGATTACCTGTTGTCAAATGAGAACGGGTTGGATGCCCTGGACCGCTTTGCTACCCGCGGCATCCCGGTTCCGGTGGTGATGATCACCGGGCAAGGGGATGAACGGGTGGCGGCGCAGGCGATACAACGCGGGGCGGTCGATTATATTGTCAAGACTCCCGATTACCTGCTGACCCTCCCGGCCGTAATCCGCAAATCGGTCCGCGCCTACCAGTTACAGCTCTCGGTGCAGCGTTCTCTGGAGCAGATACGCTACCAGGCGACGCTGCTCAATAACGTGCGCGATGCGGTTGTCGTCTGGGATCTGGAAGGGCGCATCACGTTCTGGAATCCGGCAGCGACCGGGCTGTTCGGCTGGAGTAGTGACGAACGCCTGGGCTGCCAGGTGGAGGAATGTTACCTCTCGGCCTTCAACCCTCCAATCCATCTTCCGAAAGAAGGCGACACTGTCGGTCATTACGTCGAGCGCCAGATTCACACCAAGAACAACACACGTATCTGGGTAAGCTCGCGCATCTCAGCCCTGCGAGACGCCGCCAGGGATAACCGCCTGATCGGCTACATGAACATCTCGCATGACATCACCAAACGAAAAGAGGCTGAACAGGCGCTGCGCGCGGAGCGAAATTTTGTATCGGCTGTGCTGGAAGTGATCGGGGCCCTGGTGATCGTTTTCGACCGCCAGGGGCGAGTGGTGCGTTTCAACCGGGCCTGCGAGCAGGTCACCGGCTACCCGTTTGCCGAAGTGCGCGGCCAGAAAGTGTGGGATTTGTTCATCCCGCCGGAAGACCGCGAGACCATTCAGTCTTTGTTCGGGCAGCTTGCGGAAGGGATTTTCCCCAAAGAGCATGAGAACGTATGGCTGACCCGGGCGGGCGAGCGCCGGCTGATCGCCTGGTCCAATACCGTCTTGACAAACCGGCTGGGGCGGGTGGATTACGTGATCGCGACCGGGATCGACATCACCGAGCGGCGGCAGGCTGAAGAGGCGATGCTGCGAGCCCAGGGCCAACTGGTGCAGGCGGCGCGGTTGGCCACCATTGGTGAAATGGCATCCGGCGTTGCCCATCAAATCAACAACCCGCTGACCACAATCATCGCCGATGCCCAGATCCTTCTCCGCCAGCTCCAGTCCAATCACCCCGGACGCGATTCGGCGGAGGCCATCGAAAAAGCGGGCTGGCGTTTACAGCAGGTCGTCCAGCAGTTGATGGAATTTTCCCGTCCGGGGAGTGGGGACCTGGAGGACCTGGATCTATGTGATACCATCCGCAGCGCGCTGCTGCTGGTTGGCGCGCACATCGAATCGGCGGGGATCCAACTCCAGACCGATCTACCCAACGGGCTGCCCCACCTGCATGGCAGCCGGCGGCAGTTGGAAGACCTGTGGGTCAACCTGCTGCTGCTGGCGCGGGATGCCCTCCAGAACCGCGCAAATGGCAAGATTCTGATTCAGGCGTATCCAGGGGATGGCGGAGAGGCCGTGGTGCAGGTTCGCGACAACGGCGAGCCGATCCCCAACGAGCTGCTGCAAACGATTTTCGAGCCAAACTTCACCGGCACTACGATCAACCGGGGCACGGGCATGGAACTGAGCATCTGCCGTGAAATCGTCCGGCAGCACAACGGCCAGATCCTGGCCGAGTGCACGCCCGAGCGCGAGACTATCTTTACTATTCAACTGCCATCAAGCCGCACCCAGGAAACGGGCGTGGTTAGCACGCACAGAACCGCCAGGACGTAAACCGTTCGATCCGGCTTCGATTTCATCTCAAGGATCACTGTTCCTGCCTATGGAAGCAAGCATTCCCCCCTACCAGCCTGATGACCCGCCCGCCTGGCAAGCAGCAGAAAACCTGAGCGAGTTGCTGGCAGTCGCCGCGGATATTGAAAGCGCCGGCCAGGCTGCCCTCGACTTCGTGCTGTCGGCGGTGGAACGTCCGAGTGGGGCCCTGCTTATCCCAAACACAGAAAACGGGCAGCAGCTTACACTGGCTGAGAGCCGGCTACCACCGGCGGTAAAAGCCGGTCTGGATCAGCCCGACAGCCAGTTCAACCAATTCCTGAAGCAAGCGGTTTCATCCGGGGTGGGACAGCGGCCGGTTTACACGGGACACGATGGGACAACCATTGTGCCCCTGGCCGTCCGTTCGGAACTGCAGGGGATGTTGGTGATACCGGGCCCTCCGCTGGAAAATCAGTCCCTCGAACTGCTCGCCCGTTTGGTGCCTCCGATTGCCCGGGCCCTGCTGTTTTATCGCCAACAACACAACCACAGCCAACGGCGGGCTATAGTCAGCCAGCTTAACAAATTCCAGGAATTAATTTCCGGCCTGCGGGTCACTGCCAGCCTGGATGAGGCGCAGCTTCAAATTACGCAAGCAGTCTGCCGCCTGATGGAGGCGGAAACTGCGGCCCTGGTGCTGCCTAGTCCGGCCGCCGGTAAACCGGCCACCCGGAAACTGCTGCTGCTGAATGGCCCGGATGGCTCCTGGCAGAACCAGACTCTGCCGCGCATCGATGCCGGCCTGATCCGTTACTGCCTTAAAACCGGAAAGGTGGCGATGACGCCTTCCGCGGAAGCGGAGGCTTATTGCAACCCTGAGATCGATTACCCGCCGGGTCTGCTGGTTCGGTCGATGATGTGCGCTCCGCTCGACCACCCCGAGGGAAATCTGGGCGCCATCCAGGTTTTCAATAAACACTCCGGCGCAGCGTTCAACGCTTACGAGCAGGAACAATTCGCCGTGCTTGCCAGGCTGGCAGCCCAGGCCCTGCACGGGATGCAGACCATTTGCCAGCTCCGGGCGACGAATGCCGACCTGGAGGCTAACCAATGGGAGCTGCTGCGTTCACGCAATATGCTGCGCGCTCTGTTCGACAGCATCCCGGCGAACCTGTACATCATCGACCGCAGCTATCACCTGTTAGCGATCAACCACAGCGGGGCGATGCGATCTGGAGGCGATCCACAGCAGTTGATCGGCCAGCGTTGTTATGCAGCGCTCTACCTGCGCGATTCACCTTGCCCCGGATGCCGGGTCGAAGAGACCCTGAACAGCGGGATAAGCACCAGCCGCACCGACCGGCGCTGGGGCGATGACGATGAGCCCCTCGAATGGGAGATCAACACCTACCCAATCTGCGACGAGCAAAAGCAGGTGCTCCAGGCGATCCTGCTCGAACTGGATGCTACGGACAAACGCCGCCTGGAGAATTTCCTGTTCCAGTCGGAAAAACTGGCAGCGGTAGGCCAGTTGGCGGCCAGCATCGCCCACGAGATCAACAACCCGCTCACAGCCGTGCTGGCCAACGCCCAATTATTGAAACGACAGATCCCGGGCGAATATGAGATCCAGGAATCGGTGGATTTGATCATCCGGGCCGGGGCCCGAGCCACCCAGGTGGTGCGAAACCTGTTGGATATTGCCCGCAAAGATGAGCACCAGGTAGAACAGATCGACATCAATGACAATATCCAGCGAGCGCTGGATTTAATCCAGCACGAGCTCAACGCCCGCGCGATTCGCCTGGCTTTCGAACCGGATTTGACGATCCCGCCGCTGATGGCCAGCAGCGATCATCTTTTAGGCGTGTGGCTAAACCTGCTGTTGAACGCCAGCGACGCCATCGAACACAAACACGGGCAGATCTGGATTCGCAGTGAACGGAGGGGCGACGAGGTCCGGGTGACAATCGCCGACAACGGCAAAGGCATCCCCCCCGCCAAGCTGGTGCGCATCTTCGAGCCGTTCTACACGACGAAAGGACCCGGCCGGGGCACGGGCCTGGGCCTTACCGTATGTCACCGCATTGCCAAGCAGCATGGGGGAAAGATCGAAGTGGACAGCGAAGTGGGCAAAGGCAGCCAGTTTACGGTGATCCTCCCCCTCAAGTGATCGCCGGGTAATCTTCCGAGAAAGAGCAGGCGGGGACAGGTGCGCTGTCCTCGCCTGCTCTTTTTCGCGAACCGGGTTACTTTTCAACCCGATCGAGCAGAAAGTTGTTCAGAGATTCGCGGGCAGCGGGCAAATGCTGCATGGCCGCCCAATTGTTCACAAAACCGCTAAGGTCCGGGATGTCGAGCAAGAAGCGGAAAGGATCACCGGCCAGCGGCTCGCCGCCGGCCCTGGTCTGGCGCCAATAGGGCTCCATCACCGCCTCGTAGCGTGAATAACCGGCCAGGAGCCATTCTCGCACCCGGCGGTATTCGGCCTGATCCTCAGCAGAATAGGTTTTCCCTTTGTAGACCGTGATCACCCACCCCTCGAGCGCATCCCAAAATTCCACGAACTCATGCAGGCGCGGGTCCTTCACCTGATTTAAGATCGAACGAGTCACCGGATTCAAAGCCTCACCTCAGACCGGTTTCTGGGCGGAAAAGAGCGTCCTGCGGAAACCGTAGAACACGGGAGCGCCGGGCCAGCGCTCCCGCAGGCGCTGCCGGTAGCGCTCGAGAAAGCCCTGGCGCATCTCGGGATCCAGGCGATCGAAGTAAGGCACCAAAGCAGTGCCGGAAGTCCAGTCTGCCAGCACATCGGCATCCGCCAGGATGTGTGGGTATACCTTTTCGAACACCACCAGGTTCTCACCGCCGGCCTGGTACAGCAGTTCTGCATACGCCTCAATGGACAGGACCGGCGGCACGCGGACCCATCCCTGCAGTAAGGTGCAGAACGGTTCTTCGCGAGCGGTCTCGATGATCAGAGAATGGGTCGGGTGGTTGTGGTTCGAAGGGAGCTGCACGACCAGTTGGCCGCCGGGACGCAGCAGGGAGAACAGGTGAGGCACCAGCCAGGCGTGATCCGGCACCCATTGGATGGCGGCGTTGGAAAAAACCAGATCCCAGCTCCCCTGCACATCTTCGATGCGAGAGCGCTCAAACCGCAGCCCGGGTCCCGCCAATTCCTGAGCGCGGGCGAGCATTTCCGAGGACGAATCGATCCCCAGCACCTGGCTCCCAGGCAGGTGTGCGGCTAATCGGGCGGTAAGCTCGCCTGTGCCACAGCCCAGGTCGATAACAGCCAGCCCCGGGCGTACAGCGATCATTTGCAGCAAATCTTCGAACGGCGCGAACCGCTCTTTTTGGAACTGGTGATATTTTTCAGGATCCCATGGCATCGTCTCACCCCCACAGCTAGGCAGCTAACCTTTATGGTTCACTCGATCCAACAACTTCTCAAGAGGCAGCTCGTTAAACGATTCCAGGCGGAGATTGGCCTGGCGGATGTCTAACTGGCGGGTTAGTTCATTTGGGATGCACACAGTGTACAGCCCTGCCTGCCGGGCGGCGAGGATGCCGTTCGGCGAATCTTCGAACACCACGGCCTCATCGGGCCCCAGCCCCAATTCATCCAACGCGGCAAGGAAGAGGTCGGGGGCCGGTTTAGTGTGCGCGACGTCATTGCTGGTCTTGATCACGTGGAAATATTTCCGCAGGCCCAGGCGTTCGAGGTGCCCCACCACCCAATCGCGAGAAGAACTGGAGGCCACCGCCAGCTTCAGGCCCATGCGCCGGGCAGCTTCCAGATAATCCAGGACGCCGGGCAGAACAGGCTGGGTTTCGATCAACTCCAACTCCCGTTTCACGCGACGGGGGGCCAGGGTGGTACGGTCTAAAGGGCGGCCTACCTGCTTCTCCAGTTCATCGAACGGGTCGGCAGCTTCCGGGGCCATGCCAATGATCGTCCCCCACCACTCCATGCTCAGTTCGCAGTTGTGCTCCTGATAGAGTTCCTGCCAGGACTGGAATACCGGCCATTCTGTCTCGAGGATCAGGCCGTCAAAGTCGAAGATCAGTGCACGGATCATAAGTTTCGCCTGCCAAGCATGGGACGCACCAGCAGCCAGATCCCCACCAGAATGAGCAGCACGGGCCAATACCGGCCGAAGAGTGGTAACCCGCCCAAGAAAGTGCCGAAAATGACGAACAAGACCAGGCTGGTGAGGACCATATTCATCCCTTCGCGGAAATTCGACCTGCCTTCTAGCAGCGCAGTAAGGATGATGCCGACACCGACAAACCCGGGGATCAGGGTCCAGGCGTAGGCCCAGCTCCCCCAATTACCGGTGGCGTTCTGCCACCAAAGCAGGCCGCCAATCCCGGTCACGATGGAAGCCGGCACGGCCAACCCCGGGACACCGGTGAATACAGCCAACAAAAACAGCAGCACTCCGGCTCCGATCACCGCCAGGGGCCAGTCCACGGTGTTGTTCCACCAATCGCCCAAGGCGGGGAACAAATTCACGGCCAAAAACCATAATCCGGCCAGGACCAATACCAGGCCAATGGCCAGACTTGAGCGTTGTTCCCTACTCATAATCTCTCCTTCTCAGCAGGCTGTCTCTGCTTATTTTAACGCCAGGGGGTGGGTTTCGGGAAAATGCGAACCACGATTCATCCTTGCTGCGGAGCCGGGCCGGAGCGGGAAGCCGTCAGAGAGGCCATCAGGTCCGCCAGTTCAGGATCGGAAAGGGCCTGGCGGGCGGTCTCGAAGAACTCAGACAAATTAGCCAGTTCCTGGTGCTCGTACACGCTGGCCTGAAAGGCCATTTCCAGGCGATCCACCTGGCGGACGAAATGGGCTTCCGGGGTATCGGCCTGTTCGTATTCTTCCCACAATTCCAGGTATTGCTGCCCGTTGGGGAGGCGGCCGAAGATCCGAGTCACGGCTTCCCGCTCCTGCCGGTGCTTCTCTGCGGAAGTTACTCCTTGTTGAGGGGTGATATCGCCGGTATAGATTTCCCCGAAGTCGTGGATGAGGGCCATACGCAGCACCCGGCCAGAGTCCAGGTGGGGGAAGTAGGCATCGGCCAGCAGGAAAGCCAGCACGGCGACGCCAAAAGTGTGCTCGGCGACAGTCTCACAACGTTCAGTCGTGATCCCGCGATGCAGCCAACCCTGGCGGTAAAGCTGTTTAAGATGGTTGAACTCGAAATACACCTGCATCAGCGGTGGAACGTTCTTACCTTCCAGCAGTGGCAATGGGAGGGGAGCTTTACATTCCATGGGTCGGATACTGAGATTCTAGAGTCGCGAAAAGCCGGTACCCCATTTTCAAGGCGACAAGATCGGTCGCAAGATTTCGACCAGGAATTGGGCCGCGAGTATTTTAAAAATCAGCGCGGCCGGGTAAACGCTGGCGTAAGTAATGGTCGGTAGATCCGTGCGAGTTTGTTCATTTGCAGAACCCAGGCCAGGCGGGTTCGTCATGGCCGCACATAGGGCGCCCATGGTCGCCAATACGTTCATCCGGTAGAAGAGGTGCATAACCAGCAGGCCGGAGACGGCGGCCAGAATGGTCACCAGGGCGCCGGCGAACAGCAGGCTAATCCCCTGCTGCTGTAGGATTTCGATGAAGGAAACGCCTGCGTTCGCCCCAGCGCCGGCCAGGAAGAGCATCAATCCCAACTCACGAGTCAGGTTCCTGGCCGCGGCGGGGACATGCAGGCGGAAAGGTCCGATCCCGCCGAAGTGGCCGATCAGCAGGCTGACCAGGAAAGCGCCCCCGGCGCTGCCCAGGCGCACCTCGATCCCGTTTGGCAGGTTCACCGGGATATTCCCCAGCGCAATCCCTAACAGCAGCCCGATGAAGAAGGGCACCAGGTTGGTCTCTGCCGCTTTGCGAGGCTCTCCATGGATCAGTTGGACGAAGGCCTCCACAGCCGAGCGCTCGCCAACAACGCGGATGTTATCCCCGCGATCCAGGGATACCCCGCCGGTTGGGGGGATTTCGAAGCCCTGGCGGCGAATCCGGGTGATGACCACATTGTACCGCTCCCACACCCGCATCTGGGCCAGCTTCTTCCCGGTGAGCGAATCTTCGAGCACTTCTACATCGACGCTGAGCACATTGGTGTTCACGTCCATGCGCTCGTCCGTCTCTTCGCCCAGGATCAGGCGCATTTTATCCAGTTCGTCGGCCGTGCCCACCACCATGACGACGTCCCCCTGCTGGAGGGTAACGTCTGGGGTGGCGGCAAAAACCCGTTCGCCGCGCTTCACCCGAGAGATGTTCGCCAGGCTCATACGATGCGGGTTGACTTCGCTGACGCGCCGTCCGTCGATGTTCGGGTTCGTGATCAGGTACTGGCGCGCCTCCAGGTCGGGCTCTTCGATCTGGCGTTCAGCTTCCCAGCGGTCTTCTTCTGTTTCGATGCGACGGTTTAGCAGCCGGGGGAGGAACTGGATCAGCAGCACGATGCCGATCATGCTGAAGGGATAGGCCACTCCATACCCCACGGAAGCCGCAGCGCTTAACCCCGGCGCGATCCGGTCGATAGCGTCAACGGCGGACGCCAGGCAAGGGGTACAGGTCAGCGCGCCGGCATAGAGGCCCGAGGCCAGAGCAAAGGGCAAGTCGAGGTAGGCGGCGATGGCGACGTTCGCAGCGAGGGCTACGACCGCGACTACCAGGGCAATCACCACGTACATGATGCCGTGCCGCCGGAAGGTGCGGAAGAAACGCGGCCCCGCCTGCAGGCCAACCGCGTATACAAAGAGCAGCAGCCCCAGTTCCATCACCGGACCCGGCACGGTAAAGCCGAAATGCCCGAAGACCAGCGCGGTGAAGAGCACTCCCGCCGAACCCAGGGTGACGCCCCTGATTTGAAGTTGTCCGATCCAGGATCCGATCGCCAGGATGGCGAACAGGATGACCATCTCTTCTGCTAACAGTGCAGTCAAATTAGCCCCTCTACTTGGGATGCGGGCGGCGGCTCAGATCCATAAAGCGAGCCAGCGTCCTTAAACGACATGAGTATACCTTAAGGGACGTCGTTATAGGGCGAGAGGCCGGTCCCGCCCCCCGATCCGGTCTGGGTCGAGAGCCGCAAGATCGACATTTTGCGCTGCGGCGTACGCCGGGTAGGGCAAGATGCCACGCGACCGTATTTTGGTCACCCTTGCCCCGCTCGTAGCAGATCGGGCGGGGCAAGATTGGCATCTTGCGCTGCGGCACTACTTGATTAACTGTTCGACCCGGCTTTCGCCGGTGGAGAAGTACTTTGCCTGCGGGTGATGGACGATGATGGCCGCAGTTGACTGCTCGGGGACAAGCTGGTAGGCCGAGGTCAGGCTCATACCGAGCTCGGACTCGGCGGGCAGCAGCGCGAATACCTTGGCATGGTCTTCCAGTTCCGGGATCGCCGGATACCCCCAGGAATACCGCTTCCCCTGCCCCTCGGGCAGAGAAAGCTCCCGGCGGACGTGCCGGTGCAAATACTCGGCAGTCGCCTCCGCCGTCTGCACGGCCAGCCCATGAGTGAAGTAGGCCTCCGAGTAATCACCTGCAGACTGGAGGCGCTCGAAGCGCTCGGTTGCCGCCTCCCCTACGGTGACCACCTGCAGCGCAACAACGTCCATCTGGCCCGACTCGACCGGGGCGAAATAATCGGCCAGGCACAGGTGATCGCCCGACTGCTGGCGTGGGAATTCGAAGCGGGTCAAAACCTCAGGTGAACCGGTCTCGACGGAAGCCGGATCGTACAATAAAAGCGAGTCGCCCTCTGACTGGGCCGGCCAATAACCGTAGACCCCCTGGGGCCGCAGCCAGCCCTCACGCAACACCTGGCGCTGCATCCGCTCCAACCGCTGCTCGAACTCCTGCTCCAGCCGTTGCCACTCTTCACCATGCGCGTTCTTCGCCCCCCAGGACAGGCGGAAGAGCTCGTTCTTGAACAGGTGCTTGAACACAATCTCAAGCGGCATCTGGCGCACCACGCGCGGGCCCCAGGCCGGCGGGCGGGGGATAAGCAGCGCCGGTGGGACCCGGTTTCTCAACTCGGCCGGACGGTCGGGGCGCCGGGCCGGTTCGCGCCCCATCTCTCGGGCCGCATCCTCCTGCAGCCTCTCCAGCAAGCGGGTTCGAGCCTCTGGCTCGGCAAGGGCATCGATCGTGGCGAGACCTTCAAAAGCGTCTTTGCAATAGAAGACCCCCGGCTCGTATGGCGTACCGGCATCGGTATACAGAATGCGCCAACCGAAGCGGCGGTTGATGGCAGCCCCGCCAACCAGCACCGGGAAACGCAGCCCACGGCGGTTCAGTTCATTGACGATCAGCGGCATCTGCTTGCTGGTGCTCACCAACAGAGCGCTTAGGCCGACCGCGTCCGCGTTCACTTCCACAGCTTTGGTGATAATCGTCTCGGCCGGAACCTGTTTCCCCAAATCCACCACGGTATAACCGTTGTTGGAAAGAATGGTCTTCACCAGGTTTTTTCCGATGTCGTGCACATCCCCATACACAGTGGCCAGGACAACCGTCCCCTTGGTGGCACCCTCCTTACGCTCGAGGAACTGCTCCACGTGGGCGACCGCTTTTTTCATCACCTCCGCAGACTGGAGCACAAAAGGCAGGATTAGCTCACCTGCGCCGAAGCGGTCCCCTACCTCTTTCATCGCCGGCAGCAGCACCGTATTGAGGATCTTCACCGCCGTTTCGTGCTGCGAGACGCTGCCGTTTTGGGCCAGGATTTCATCGATATCGGCCTCCACCCCTTCTTTATGGCGGTGCAGAATACGCCAGTGCAGGCGCTCAGCGGCGCTCATCCCCTCCATCGGGTTGGATTGAGCGTCCCCTTCCGCAGGACCGGCAACGTGCTCGAAATGCTCGATGAAACGCTGGAGAGCGTCCGGGCGGCGGTTGAAGATCAGATCTTCGGTCAGCTCCCGCTGCTCGGCGGGGATCTCGGCGTAGGGGGTAATATGAGCCGGGTTGACAATCGCCATATCCAACCCTGCCTGCACGGCATGATAGAGCATGATACTGTTTAGCACCGGGCGGGCCGCGGGGCTGAGGCCGAAGGAAACATTGCTGACCCCCAGCGAGGCGAGCACCCCGGGCAGTTCGGCCTTGATCAGGCGGATGCCCTCCAGGGTTTCAATGGCGGAGTTCGCCCACTCCTCCGAACCGGTGCCGAGGGTGAAGGTCAGAGTGTCGAAGACCAGGTCCTGAGGCCGGAGTCCGTGCTCATTTACGGCGATGTCATAAATACGGCGGGCGATCTCCAGCTTGCGCGCGGCGGTTTTTGCCATCCCGCTTTCGTCAATGGTGAGGACCAGCACCGCAGCATTGTACTTCTTCGCCAGGGCGAACACCCGGTCGGCTTTCTCCCGCCCGCCCTCAAGATGGGTGGAGTTCAGCAAGCAGCGCCCGGGGGCCGTCTGCAGGGCGATCTCCATCACCTCGGGTTCGGTCGTATCGATCACCAGGGGGACCTCGACTCCCATCGAAAGGATTTTCACCACATTCCGCATTAGCTCGGCCTCGTCGGAGCGCTCGGTCACGGCGACGGAGATATCGAGGGCGTGAGCGCCGCCGTCCACCTGCTGGCGGGCCAGTTGGAGAATGGCATCGTAATCCTCGGACAATAGCAGGCGCTTGAACTTCCGGCTGCCCTGCGCATTGCAGCGCTCACCCAGGAGCAGTGGAGGCGGCTCTTGCTTCATGGAAATCGAGCGTGTGGCGGAAGCCAGGCGGGGCTCATCGTCAAGGGGACGCGGCGGGCGGGGCCTGCCGCTCAGCCTTTCGACCAGCAGCTTCAAATGCGCGGGAGTGGTGCCGCAGCAGCCGCCCACCACAGTGATGTTGTGTTTTTCGACGAATTCGGTCAGGGCAGCGGCGAAAGGCTCAGGCTCCAACGGGTAGACAGCTTCACCATCTACGTTGAGCGGCAGCCCGGCGTTCGGGATGCAGGAGACCGGCAGCGAGGCGTGCTCGCCAAGGTAGCGGATGGGCTCGCGCATATGCTCCGGCCCAGTAGAGCAGTTCAATCCGATGACGTCGATCGGCAGCCCTTCCAGGATAGTAAGGGCCGCGCCGATATCGGTGCCCAGCAGCATACGTCCGGTGGTGTCCAGGGTAACCTGCGCCTGGACAGGCAGGTAGACATCTGTCGCTTCAAACGCCTGTTGAATGCCGTCTAAAGCCGCTTTGACCTCCAGGATATCCTGAGAGGTTTCCACCAACAGCAGGTCGACGCCGCCCTGGATCAGGCCAATCGCCTGCTCGCGGAAGATTTCCGCCAACCCGGGGTAGCCGATATTGGAGAGCTCCGGGTCACTGGCCGAGGGGAGCTTACCCGAGGGACCAATCGAACCGGCGACAAAGCGTGGCTGCTCCGGCGTGCTGTATTCGTCCGCCAGGCGGCGAGCAAGGGCAGCCGCCGCCCGATTGATCTCCAGGGTGCGGTCGCCCAGCCCATATTCACCCAGGGTGAGACGGTTGGCGCGAAAAGTGTTCGTCTCAATGACATCCACCCCAACCTCGAGGAATGACCGGTGGACAGCCTCGACAGCCTGTGGGTAGCTGATAACCAGGTAATCGTTGCAGCCCTCCGTCTGCTCACCACCGAAATGTTCGGCGGTGAGCCGCTGCTGCTGGAGGCTGGTTCCCATCGCTCCGTCGAAGACCAGCACCCGCTCTTGCAGGGCATCGAGATAGCGGCGGTTCGTGTAAATACGCGGCATATTGTTATCCCATCCTTTGCTAGCCAACTGAACAAAAAAACGTCTCTCCAGATGAGAGACGCTGCTTACTGCCGGTCAATCCCTCATCTTCCAGTGCGTCCTATGATAGACGCCTGCCGGACTTGGCACCAAGGTGAGAACACCCGGTTGCCGAGGCTTCACAGGGCCGGTCCCTCCGCCTCTCTGGATGAGTGTATCCAATTCGGGACAGTTTACCATAGGGGAGAAATCCTGTCAAACTTGGTTTTATCGACGTGTGCACGCATAACTTCAACAGAAAAGATTTGTTGTGTGGGGGGATGGGCGATGAAGCCGCACATCCCCCCACACAACAATTTTGATGACAACATATGCTTGCACACTTTATCGCCCTTTGGGGAATTGAGACGAGCAGCAGCATAGGCGGGTAAGCGGCAAGGCACGGCAGGCCCAAACATTATTGTAAAGTGAAAGCCCGCCCAAACTGGAAGGTTTTGGACTATAATTCGCCCAATTACCCCATTTGCATTGTAAGTGAAGAACACTTGCAATTTAACCCTGGCCCGAATCTACCTCCGCTTTACGGAGGCGAGCCGGGTATGGGTGTTAGGCTACCCACAGCACAGCAGCCGTCGCGCTGCAGCTGATAGGCTACAGGCAGCCTGAACAAGGAGTTGGTTATGATTGTCACCGGAATAGCACACACACCGCGCCGCTTGAATGAACGAACAAGCCTACCCTCCGGAGAGATGGTATATCTTGCGAAGCGAGCGCTGCGCCTTTACCGGGCCACCCGGCTGATCACCAGCCTGTCCCCTGGTTGGGAACAGGCGCTGGCGAAGGCCGCCCTCGAACTGGATCTCCCCATCACGGTTGCGATCCCGTATCCCGGGCGCGATCAGAACTGGGACCGTGCAGCGCGCACCAGCTACCTGAACCTGCTCACCCGGGCGGAGGAAGTGGTCCGCATCTGCGATGAGCCGGACGAAGGAGCAGAGATGGAAGGTCACTGCTGGCGTGTGGATGAGTCCGATCTGGTGTTGGCCCTCTGGGATTTTGAGTTCTCCGGCGAGACTTACGAGGTGATGACTTTCGCCTTGAAGACCGGTAAGAAAGTGATCAACCTGTGGCAGGATTGGGACCACCTGGTAAAGATGCGCCGCCGCCCGGCCTACCAGCAGCCGCCGGCACACCACAGCCGAGGGGCCCAGGTGTATGACAGCCAGGCATAATCAAGAAGATTCTTCTGAACCGAGCCGCCCAATTTGACGGCTCGGTTTTTTTATGCCCCAAGCCGGACTGCCCGTCCATTTGACGGGTTTTCGGGCGCGTGCTACACTTAATCAAAGCGTTCTCAGAGATTACGACAACACGAACATAGGAGTAATATGGATTACCTCCGGCGCATAAATCGCCTGGACCAGCTCAGTGTGTTAGGGGATAAACGGCGGCTGTTCATTTTAAGGCGGCTGATGAACCGTCCCGAAACGCTTTCCTCTTTGGGCAAGGCGATGGGCGAACACCCGGCCCGTGTCCGGCACCACCTGAAATTATTGGAAAAAGCGGGGTACGTGGAATTGGTTGAGACCCGGGCTGTGCGCGGATTCATCGAGAAGTACTATAAGGCCCGTTCGCAAGCCCTGCTTTACCACGGCATCGTTCTTACCGAAGATCATTACGCCGACAGCCAGGTGCTGGTTGCCCTGGGGAGCAACGACCCGGTGATCGAAATGCTTGCCGAGCAGGTGAACGAGCAGTGCGGGAGGCAGCAGCTCATCGTGCTGCCGGTGGGCAGCCTGGACGGGCTGATCGCCTTGCGCCAGGGGCTGGCGCATCTGACCGGCTGTCACCTGTACGACCCTGAGAGTAGAACCTACAACCTGCCATTCGTCCGGCTGCTATTTTTGGACATTCCCGTCCGCCTGATCACTTTGACCCACCGGGAACAGGGCATCCTGGTGCCGCGAGGGAACCCGCTCGGGCTGCAATCGATCGAGGACCTTGCTTTGCCAGGGATAAAAGTGATCAACCGCAACCGTGGATCAGGAACCCGGCTATGGTTGGAGAGCGAACTGGCCCAGAAGGGGATCGCCAGGGAAAGCATCGACGGTTTCGACAGCGAGGTCCAAACGCACAGCGCGGTGGCGGAAACGATCGCCTCCGGGAAGGCGAACGCCGGGCTGGGGTTAAGAGCAGTCGCCGCTCCGTTTGACCTGGATTTTATCCCTTTGTTCAAAGAACGATATGACCTGTGCGTCCTACAGCCCGTGTTCGAAAGCAAATCCTTTGCACCGGTTCTCGATAAGCTGAACAGCGCCGAATTCCGGGAACAGGTGGCCCGGATCGAAGGGTATGACCCGCAGGAAATGGGCCGGATCGTGACTTAAAACAAAATGGGCGCCAGGCGCCCATTTTGTTTTAAGCAACACAGAAGCGATTCAATCCAGGTCCTGCCGTCCGGTCAGCGCCCGGAGCAGCGTGCTTTGATCTGCGTACTCCAGATCACCACCGACGGGTAGGCCACGGGCCAGGCGAGTGAGCCGCAGGCCCATGGGCTGGAGCTGTTGGCGTAAATAGGAAGCGGTATAATCGCCTTCCATGCTCGGATTGGTGGCCAGAATGACCTCGCTCACGTTCCCGGAACGCACTCGCTCGATCAGCTCGCGGATCTTCAGGTTTTCCGGCCCTATGCCTTCGATCGGATTAAGGGCGCCGTGGAGCACGTGGTAGCGGCCCTGATAGACACCTGTGCGCTCCAGAGCCAGCACGTCCAGGGGTTCTTCCACCACGCAGATGAGCGAAGCATCCCGTTCATCATCGGCGCAGACTTCACACAACTCGCGGCCTGCAGCCGTAATATTAAAGCAAACCTGGCAGTAAGTGGTGCCGGATTTCAATTGCTGAAGGGCTTCGGCCAGGTCGCGCGACACTTCTTCAGGAGCCCGCAGTAGATAGAAAGTCAGGCGAGAGGCGGTCTTCGGCCCAACCCCTGGCAAGCGCGAGAAGGCGGTGACCAGGCGCTGGATTGGTTCAGGTAGAAGCATAGATTTGCACTTTCAGGCGATCGAGAGGATCGCATCGATATCGGATCAACGGCCGGGCGCAGGTATCGGGAGGACCGGCTAGAAAGGAAGTCCTCCCGCCAGCGGACCCAGGCGTTCGGCGGCCAGCTCGCGTGATTTATCCAGGGCTGTGTTCATAGCAGTCAGCATGAGATCCTGCAGCATTTCCACATCGGCGTCTTCCAACACAGCCGGGTCGATCTCCACGGCCGTTACCTTCTGATCGCCGGTGATGGTTACTTTCACCGCCCCGCCCCCGGCAGTCCCCGTAACCGTCTCCTCCGCCAGTTTAGCCTGAGCTTCCTGGAGCTGCTCCTGGAGTTTCTGAAGCTGGCCCATCATGTTCATGGGGTTCTGTCCCCCTTTTGGTCCTCGAAATCCTTTTGCCATACGATGCCTCCTGAAGTTAATCATTTAGGAGTGCAGCCGGTGGATTGGTACCATACCGAGCCAGACCGTTCGTCACGTCCGGTACAGTATGTTCGATCGAAGCGAGCGCACTCCGGTAGTTTCTTCTGATTACTGGATATCGACGATCTCGCCGCCCAGGTCGCGCAGAGCAGCGGCAACCATGCCATCGCTGTCCACATCCGGCGGAAGCGACCCCTGCTTTCCGGCAGCCACGAAACAGCGCACGGGCACATCCTGCCCGATGATTTGGTTGAGGGCGCGGCGGGTCACATCGAGATGCTCCCCTTTTTCCATCTTAGACTTGGCGAATTCACCGTTAAAGCCGAGGAAAAGGACGCCATCTTTGATCCCCAAAGGTTTGCAAGAGTTGAGCAGGGCCTGGGTCTGGCGGCTCTCCTGGCCCACCAACTGGGTCACCTGCCGCCAGCGCTCGGTGATCTGTCTCAGCAGCCGGTCGCCGGCCGGGCCGGAGCCCTGCGGTTCGGCCTCAGGCTGTAGTTCAGCCTCAGGCGGCTGATCTGCAGGAGCGCTGCCGGGCGCGGAGGGTTGGGTCTGAGCGGCGGGGCGCGCCGGACGCGCTGGTGGCGCGGGTTGAGCGGACCGCGCCGCCGGCTTCGCCGCCTGAGGCTCGACCTGGGCGGGTTCGAGCGCCTCCACAAAGGCCATCTCCAAAGGCAGAGCGGGCTGCCAGGCCGCCCGGCCTTCGTTGGCGGCCTGATTAAAGAGGCGGATCACCCGCAGCAGGTCTGAGGTTTCGAACGCCTGAGCATGGCGAGCCATCTGCGCCCGCAGTTCCGGCGTGGCGTCCACCTGGCTGCCGTTCCCCATCTGGATCAGCAGCAGATTGCGCAGGTAATCGACGATCTGGCGGGCGAACTGGCGCGGGTCGCTGCCGGCATCCAGGGTGCGGTGAATATGATCCAGGCCGGCGGCCGTCTGGCGGGTGGTCAGGGCCTCAATCAGTTCGACAACCGCCTGGCTGGCTGCCGTGCCCAACAGGTCGTGGGCCATCTCAAGGGTGACCGGTTTCCCGCTGGAGGCCAACTGGTCCAGCAGCGAAATGGCATCTCGCATCGCGCCTGTAGACTGGCGGGCAATGAGCATCAGGGCTTCCGGATCGACCTGGATCGATTCCCCTTCGGCCAGGTGCTGCAAATGTTTGACGATATCCACCACCGGAATACGGCGGAATTCATGGCGCTGGCAGCGGGATAGGACTGTGGGCGGGATTTTGTGCACTTCGGTGGTAGCCAGGATGAAAATCGCGTGGCCCGGCGGCTCCTCGAGGGTCTTGAGCAGGGCGTTGAAGGCGGCCGTCGAGAGCATGTGCACTTCGTCGATGATATAGACTTTGTATTGTCCCTGATTGGGGGAAAAATTAATCTTATCCCGCAGGTCGCGCACATCCTCGACGCTGGTGTTCGAGGCGGCGTCGATCTCGATCAGATCCAGGAAACGTCCTTCGGAGACCGCCAGGCAGAAATCACACCTGCCGCACGGGCGCTGCCCCAGGTCAGGATCCAGGCAGTTCACCGCTTTCGCCAGCAGCCGGGCGGTCGTCGTTTTGCCGGTGCCGCGCGGCCCGGCGAACAGATAAGCATGGGCGACGCGACCCGCCAGCAGGGCGTTTCGCAAAGTCTGGATGATATGATCCTGCCCGATGACCGCATCCCAGGTGTTCGGGCGCCATTTCCGGTACAGCGCTTGCGACATATTACGAGTCTAACACAAAACCCGGAAGCTGCCTGAGTTCGAGAGCGAGGTCCAGAAGACGCATGTGAAACTGTGCGGAAGGGGTCTGCAGGTTGTAAGCACGGATGCGGCGGTTATATTCATCCACCTGCTGGCGGAAATTCCCTTCCACTCTCCGCCATTCGGCGTCCGCCTGCGCCCGCTCCGCATGGCTCAGCCCCGGGCCGCCCAGTTTCGCCTGGCGCCAATCCCAGGTCTGGCGCAGGCCGGCCCTGGCTTTTTCTATCTCAGCCTCGAGCTCCCGGCGCAGCTCGATCCAGGGCAGGCTGTATCCGTTGCTGTGCAGCAAGTGATACGCCAAGCGCCATTCCGGGTCTTCATGCGGGTTATCGTTCAGGCGCAGAGGCTTCCCTTTGCCGGGGAGCTCGTCGAATTTGCCTTCGCGCATGGCTTTTTGAATCTGTTCTTCGATATCAGCCATCCTACACCACCTTCCAGGCCAAACCCATTCCAACCGATTACAGGCCAGGTGCACCATAGCCCAGCCCGGCGCCCAACCGGCAGCCGCCGGCAGGGATATACACTAAACGATCAAGGGATCGTGTAGCTGGCGCGCAGCGTGCCGCTGGCGTCGCGCAGTTCCACTGCATCGCCGGTCCGCCAGGCGGGCTCTTCCCGGTTCCAATACAGGGCGCTGGCCGTATCCACCCCGGCGCGAGTGTACACTTCCACCTGCGATCCGTCCTGGGCGAGCTGCAGACCAGGGAAAACGTACTCGTTCCCTCGTCCATCTTGCAATACCCAATTTAAAAACGATACCTGACCCTCGCCAAACTGGCGGATGACCACCCGCTCGGAACCGAGGTCGCCGATTCCCACCACCCCGATGATCTGCACGCCGGCCTCGGCTTGCGGGATCGGCGTTGGAGGGATGAGCAGCGCTTCTCCAGCGCCCAGGACCTGATCTTGAGGGATGCCATTCACCGCCAGAAGTTCATCCAGGGAGACGTTGAACTGTTGGGCGATCTCGGCTAACGTCTGGTTGCTGGGGACCTGGTAGATAGTGTACACCGGGGTCGGAGTAGGCCCAGCTTCGGTCGGCGGTGCGGGGGAGGTCTCCGGTCCCACCCCACCGGCCGGCGACGAGGCGCGGGTAGCGGACTGAGGCACGAAGCCGCTTTGGGGAGTATGCAGGCGGTCCCAGGCATACAAGACGAACAATGTGGTACACGCCGATATCAATACGTTTAGGAGCAGGTAGGAAAACAGGCGAGCAGTCTTGTTCATCAACGGCCTCCCGGGAAATGATAGCATAATCTGACTTTTTGTGGTACCGCGAATTCCTGCCGCGCGCAGGCCTACGTTATAATCTTCCCTATGGGCTACCTCATAGACGGGCACAATCTGATCCCGAAAATCCCGGGGATGAGCCTGCGCATGGAAGACGACGAGCAAGAGTTGATCCAACTGCTGCAGGATTTCTCCCGATACAAGCGAAAAGAGATCGAAGTATTCTTCGATCAGGCCGCCATTGGGCAGGCGGGCAGCCAGCGGTACGGCCATGTACGGGCGCACTTCGTGGTGCGCGGGCGCACCGCCGATCAGGCCATTCTATCCAGGCTGCGGAAATTGGGCCGGACGGCGCCCAACTGGACCGTGGTCAGTTCCGACCGGGCGGTGCAAAATGCAGCCCGCATGTACCGGGCCAACGTACTTTCATCCGAGCAGTTTTCGGCCCAACTGCAGACCATGCTGCACGCCAGCGGGGACGACCCGGGGGAGAAACGCGAGGCCCGGCTGAGCGAAGCCGAAGTGGACGAATGGCTCAAGCTGTTCAAAAGGGGGAAACAATGACGGGAACAATTTGGACATTTTATGTCCGTATTCTAATATTATATTAATGTAATTATGGTCAAAATGAGTTATATTGTAACTGCCGACACCTGCCCTCCCTCTTATTGGTTATACAGGTGTCGTGTCACCGGCCTCAGCTTACAGCACGCCCCCCCCGTGTTGCAGCTTCCGGTGGCCCTCCTTAGACTATCGGGCGTGCCCCCCCACGCCCGATAGTCTTTTAAAGAGAGTGGTTGTATTAGAGAGCGGGCGGAGAAACCGCCCGCTCTCTAATACAACCATCACGAAGAATGAGGGTTTGCCTGCACACCCGCCGTCGAAGCGACCACCTTTCAGATGCGCTGGTTGGCAACCGGAGCAGGTCCCTATTTTCTCTCGGGCAGGCGCCTGAGGGCCAGCAAGGTCAGATCGTCTGCGCGCGGGTGATTGCCCACAAACTCGCTCAGCGCCCGTTCAACAGCGTCTAGAACAGTCGTTGAATCCCCATCGTCTCCGCCATTCGGGCCGTTCGCGTCTTCGATGGCCTGCTGCAGCCCCTCCAGCCCGAACATGCGCCCATCTTCGGCAAAGGCTTCCGTCAGGCCATCGGTATACAAAACCAATAAATCGCCCGGCTCCAACACTATCTGGCGCTCTTCAATTACGGTGTTCTCCATCACTCCCAGCGCCATACCGCCGCGATGCAGCAGCTCAACTGGCCCATCTTCGCGGCGCTTTATCAGCGGCGGGTTGTGCCCGGCGTTCGCGTAGCGCAGTTCACCCGTCTCCAAGGAAAGCACGGCGTACACGATTGTCACGAACATCCCCTGGCGGGCGTCGGGCAGCAGGATATCATTCACCCGTTCGAGAACGGCCCCGGGTGAATCGGTCTCCTGGACCGCGGCGCGCACCAGGGTACGCACCAGGGTCATGAACAGGGCTGCCGGCATCCCCTTATCGGCCACATCGGCAATCACCAGCCCCAGCCGTCCGCCGGGGAGTTCGAAGAAGTCATAGAAATCGCCCCCCACTTCGCGGGCTGTGCGCCAACGCACAGCCATGTCCCAGCCGGGGAGGTCGGGGATCTCGCTGGGCAGGAAAGTCCGCTGGATCTCGCGCGCCAGTTGGAACTCGCGCTCCAGGCGCTCGCGCTCCACCATTTCCCGCTGGAGCAGATCGTTCTGGATCGCCATCGCCGCCTGCTGTGAAATGCCGGTGGTGATTTCCAGGCGCTTCTCCCGCAGCCGGCGCAGCCCGCCGCTGCCGGTGAGCACATCCTGGACCAACGGTTCCGGCTCCTCCACCAGCAGCGCACCCAGCACATTGCCTTTTATCGAAAGGGGGAAAGCCAGCAGCAGGCAGTTTTCACGCTCGAGGAGCTCATCAATTTCGTCCAGCTCGGGAACCGGGAGCTGCGCCCAGGCATCGGGAACATCAGCGGAGGACTCGGGAAGCGGAAGGGCAACCAGGCTGTCCCAACGGCGAACGGCTTCCAGCAGAGGAAATTCTTCCGGGGTGAACTGCTCCCCTTCGGCCGTGCGAGAGACACCATACCCTTCGGCCAGGCGGAAGACCTGATAATCAGGGTCCCATAGGAAAATCAGGCTGCGCTTGACGCCAACCAGGATTGGGGTGATGCGGACAATGGAGCCCAGCGTCTCCTGGAGGTCGCTCGAGCTGACGACCGCCTGGGCAACCTGCAGCAGGGCGACCGAAACATAAGCTTCTTCCTGCTGAGATTTAAACAGGCGGATGTTCTCGACTGCGGTAGCCGTCTGGTGGGCAATGCCCTGCAAAATCGACAGGCGCTCCTCGAACAGCTCCTCGATGTTGTCATTGGCGCCGGTGCTGTACCCGACCAGCATCGCTCCGAGCACCTCTCCCCGAGCCAGGAGCGGCGCCAGCACCAGCCACTCGGCGATGCCGGGCTGTTCCGGATCGCTGCCCTGGAGGATACTCGCCAACAGCGGATCGTCCTCGGTGCTGTGGAGTACAATCGGGGCTTTCTCCTCCACCAGGCGATCGAAGGCGGGGATATCGCCGGGGGCAAAGCGCCAGCGCTCGACTTCGATCTGCTGCTCAGGCTCAAAGCCATAAGCCGCCGCCGGCACAAAAACTCCGTCTTCATCGAGCATGTATAGAGCGCAGCCTTTCACCCCTACCAGCATAGGAGTGATGCGGACGACCGTCGCCAGCAGCTCGGCCAGGTTGGTCAGAGACTGGGTGGCTT
This sequence comes from uncultured Anaerolineaceae bacterium, assembly GCA_964391195.1. GTDB lineage: Bacteria > Chloroflexota > Anaerolineae > Anaerolineales > UBA4823 > JAAYXE01. The sequence continues at coordinate 115,399 of CAYMLG010000003.1, forward strand.
CGCTCACCTGGAGCAGCACCGTAGAAACCCAGGCCTGCTCGTGTGCAGCCTCATACAGGCGGGTGTTTTCGATCGCCACGGCGGCATAACTGGCAAAGGTGGCGGTCATCAGGCGGGCCTCGGCGCCGAACCGTCCGGAAGTCCGGTGCGCCAGCACCAGCACGCCCAAATGCTGGTCGCTCACCCGCAGAGGGGCGGCGATGGCGGAATAATTGGAAGGGAACTGGAGGGCATGCCCAATCGGATCGAACCCGGCGGATCCCGTGCGGATCACGGGCCGGTCGGATTGGAGCGCTTCTAGAAACCAGGAAGCGAGGATCTCCTCGGCGGCGCTCTCCGCTTCCAACCCCAGGACCGGCAGCACCTCTTCCAGGCTCTGCCCCTGCTCCAGGCCCAGGCCGGTCAGATCGGCGCCGATATAGGCGGCCAGCCGCAGGGAGGATTCCACCGGGAAAGCAGATTCGCCGCCTCCGATCTCCAGATCTTCAGGCGAGAGTTCTTCATCCAAAAGCCAGATGGCGGCCACATCGCAGGGCAAAACATTGTACAGCTTTTCGAGGATGGCATGCAGTACCTGCTCCAGGTCGGCATCTGCTGAGAGCAGTCCGGCAATCTCGTGCATGCCTTCGGCGACCTCGCGCCGCCAGGATTCTGAGCGGTATAGGGCTGCGTTGCGCATGGCGCCGGCGATATTGTCGGCCAGGGCTTCGAACAGGAAGCGGTCGTCCTCACCAAACGCGTTCAGGCGATCGCTCTGCACATCCAGTACACCCAGCACCTCCCCCATGAAGATGAGCGGCACAGCAAGCTCCGAACGGGTATTCTCGGGCGGGAGGGAAGAAGGGCGGTAGCGAGGTTCACGCTCGACATCGTTCGCCACCACCATTTCTCCAGTGCGGGCCACCCAAGGGATGATGCCGTGAGGGTCATCCAGGTCGTGAGCGAACTGCTGATCTTTGAAGAACTGGCTGCGGGGCCCGGTGCCGGCTTCATAGAAGATTTTACGCCGCCCGTGATGCACACTGAAGATGTGAACGTAAGGATAGCCAAAGTGACGCTGGATGAGATGAACCACTTCCGTGAGCAGTGCTTCTTCCTCCAGGATGGAAGTAATGGCGTTGCTCACATCATAAACAGCCTGAATCTGCTCGGCCCGGCGGCTCAACGCGGTGTACAGGCGGGCGCCTTCCACCGCCTGGGCAATATTACCCGCCAGGCTGCGCAAGACGAGGATATCCGTCTCGTGAAAATCATCCACCTGATCGCTTTGCACATCGAGCACGCCGAGCACACGATCTTCCACAGTTAAAGGAAAGGCAGCTTCAGAGCGGGTCTCCGGGAGGGCATCGAAGTAGCGATAGCGCGGCTCGCGGGTCACATCGTTGGCGATCACCTCTTCCCCCGACTGGGCAACCCAGCCGACCAGCCCCTGGCCAACGCGAATGTTTGGCGCCGGGCGTGCGGCCGGTGTACCGCCGGTCCTCTCCTCGGGTCCGGCGGCCCGGCGCAGTTGAAGCATATCCTGGCCGGGTTCCAGGGTGAAAATGGCGACGTAGTAATAATTGAAGGTGGTGAGGATGAGCCGGGTGATTTGGGTGGCGAGCTCGTCCAGGTCGCGCACATTGGCCACCCGCGCGCTCACCTGGCGGACCAGGGACAACTGCTGCAACCGCCAGCGCTCAACTGCCATCTGCCGGGCAGACTGCAACGCCAGCCCTACCTGAACGCCGATCCCGTCCAGAATCTCCAGGTCGCCGGAGTCGAACCCGGGCGGGTTCTCTCGTTCCACCTGCAATATGCCGAGGACGGTAGGCCGGCGGGTCTCCGGATCTTCCGCCACGATGGGCAGAGCCACCTGGAGTATCTGGCAATCACCGCACTCCTCTCCAGCCTCTGGGGACAGCGGCTCGGGGCCATCCGGGCCAGCGAAGCAAGGCTGCTGTGATTGGTGAGCGCAAAGCATGAGGGGAGAAGCAGGCAGCGATGGGGCTGGGGCTGGCAATTGTAATTCGCCCTGAGCGGCAGGGACATCGGGCGAGGTGGTTAACAGAAATAACTCATCCGCCAACCACATGCTCGCCTGGCCTTCCAGCAGGCGCGCCGCGGCCTGCACGATCAAATCGCGCTGCGCCAGCAGAGGGTGGATTGAATCACCCATCTCCCGGGTCGGAAACAGCAGTTGGGCGCCCAAGCGGAGAACTTCTTGCTGGCGAGCATGGGCGCCGGTGGATCTCGAACGACGCCCCTTGCGCCCACTCACCTATCCTTCTCCTTGCGCTTGATCATGGTTAAGACATTACAACCCGTTCGTCCCCCTTCATCCGGGAAAAACTGAAAGCGTACTTCGTCCATCAACTGCCGCATAAAGAACAGACCTAACCCGCCCACTTCGCGCTCTTCCAAGGGCGCGCTCAGGTCGGGATCAGCGATGGCTTCCGGGTTGAAGGACCCCCCGCAATCTCTCATCTGGATCTTTAACGCATCCCCGACGATCTCGAACCGGCACTCCACTTCCTCGTCACACTCCTGCCCGTAAGCGTGCTCGATGATGTTGGTGAACGCTTCATCCACCGCCATCTGAACGGCGTAAATCGCTCTTTCACCTAACCCGGCGTCCCGGGCGGTATCTCCGGCCAAATCGCGCAGTGGTTCCAGGCTGGCGTACTGAGCCTTAAAATTTTTGATACGTACCGGCGGTTCGGGCTTGGACATGAAAATTTACCAAAGTATAGGGCATGCACATCTGCGCTCCAGACGGGTTCCACCTCGCAGACGTACACCAACGTTCAATTCATAGATTGTCGGGGCTCCGGCTGGAAAATTAAAAGTATCCGACGGATGCGATGACATCATCGAAAAACTTGAACAGCGGGACAAAACCGGCCAGATCCAGGGCTTCGTAGATCCGCTGAGGGACACGAGCCAACACGAGTTCCCCCCGATTGTACCGCTTGCAGGTCTTCTGGGTGTTGATCAGCACTCGCAGGCCTGCGCTCGACATATAATCCACATCTTCCATATCCAGGACGATCTTGTAGCGACCGGCATTCAGGATTTCATCCATCGCCTCGGCCAGTTCTGGCGCAGTCAGGCTGTCGATTCTTCCGCTCGCCTTGACAAGGTCGCAGTGCTTATACTGTGTGGTGTTGATTTCCATTAACGATCCTCCGCTATGGATTATAAATTTTCCAGCAGGTATTTTTCTTGCATAGATAAGGCAGGAAGCCAAAAAGATTATATCACGGTACACGCCCCTCCTGTTTTATCAGAATGCGGTTCCCTGCCGGATCTGCCAGATAAAATCCCTCGTTGCTTTCATCTAAATGAAATTTCTGTCCTTGCAGGTGCGCTTTCAAAGCTTCCAGAGCTTCACGGTTGGGCAATACTAAGCTGTAGTAGCGCAGGCCGGTGGAAGAGGGCGGAGGCGGGGGGGCGCCGGCGCTGGACCAGGTGTTGAAACCAATGTGATGGTGATAGCCGCCGGCGGAGACAAACCCCGCCTGCCAGCCATAACGCTGCATGAGATCGAAGCCAAGCGTGTTCGTGTAAAAATCCTCGGCCTCCGGCAGATTGGACACGCGTAAGTGAACGTGCCCCATGCGGGTGCCTTCCGGCGCCGGGCTGAGGCGCTGTGGATCTCTCAAGTTTTCCTGTCCGTTTACTTCTGCAATCAACCCATCGAAATCAAGTGGCTCGGTGATCATCTGTAGCTGCCCCTGGACCACAGGCCATTCATCCCTGGGCCGGTCCCGGTACAGCTCGATGCCATTCCCGTCCGGGTCGGCCAGGTAGATGGCTTCGCTCACTCCGTGATCTGAAGCGCCCTGGATCGGCCAATCCGTCAGAGCCAGGCGCTGTAGGGCCTGAGCCAGGGCCTGGCGGGAAGGGAACAGGACTGCCATGTGGTAGAGCCCTGTGGAACGAACCGGAGGCGGAGGTGCAGCCGGATCCGCGAACAGGCGGATGAACACCCTGGAGCCTGCGCCTAAGCCGGCGGTTTCCTCCGACTGTTCGATTATATGCAGGCCCAATGCCTGCCGGTAAAAGTTCAACGACCGTCCGAGATCGGGCACCGTGAGCGCCACTTCGCCGGGGACGGTCTGTGGATGGATAGAAAAAGCCATAGCTCAATCTCCTTTAATTTTGCCAAAGGAATCTGTTACAAAACAGCCACCCGCCTCTCCTGTTGCCATCCTGGTTCTCTCTGCGGATTTCTTTCCCCTTGACGTTTCGGTGATAGGGATTTATCGTTAGAGAGCGCTGCCCAGCCGGCGATGTGCACTATACTCATCCAGGAGACGTTATGAGCAACAAGCCTAGCTACCGCTGGTTCGTCGTAATCGTGTTCTTCGTTTTCATGCTGCTGCACCAGGCCGATAAACTACTCATCGGGCCGCTCACCACCCCCATTATGGAACATTTTGGTATTGACGAGGTTCAGATGGGTGCGGTAACCACCGGCGCCCTTCTGGTTGGAGCTATATTTTACCCTCTGTGGGGATACCTGTACGATCGGTTTGCCCGCTCCAAGCTGCTGGCCCTCGCCTCCTTCATCTGGGGTTCAACCACCTGGCTGAGCGCCATCGCCCCCACCTACCCCACATTCCTGGCAACCCGCGCCTCCACCGGGATCGATGACTCGAGCTATCCGGGGATCTACAGCCTGGTTACCGACTACTTTAGTCCCACTTTGCGCGGCAAAGTGTATGGGATGCTCCAGCTCTCGCAACCACTCGGCTATATGGCCGGATTGATTGTCGCCACGCTGCTTTCAGGCATGATCGGGTGGCGAGGGGTGTTCTATATCACCGGTTCTCTGGGGATATTCCTGGCAGTCGTGATCTTCCTGGGGGTAAAAGAAGCACCCCGCGGCCAGAGTGAACCCGAGATGCAGGGGCTGGAACAGGTGGGCATTTACCGCTTCGATAAGCGAGTGGCCCTCGGCCTGTTCCGCAAGCGCAGCCTGATCTTGCTCTTTATGCAAGGGTTCGTCGGCGTATTCCCCTGGAATGTGATCACTTACTGGTTCTTCCGTTATCTGGAAACCGAACGCGGTTACGCCCAGGATACGATCCTGGTCACAATGGCGCCGGCGATCCTGGTGCTGGCTGCGGGTTACTTCGTCGGCGGGGCTTTGGGCGACTTCTTCTTCAAGCGCACGCCGCGCGGCCGGATGCTGGTCTCGATGGCTGCAGTGCTGATTGGGGCTGTGCTGCTCTCGATCACGATGAACGTCCCGCTGGAAAACCAGGCGCTGTTCACGGGGATGCTGATGCTCACCGCCCTGTTCATCCCCTTCGCCTCGGCGAATGTGATCGCGACGGTGTACGATATCACCCTGCCAGAAGTGCGCAGCACGGCGCTGGCAATCCAATACTTTATCGAAAACGGTGGAGCGGCATTTGCGCCGCTGTTAGCCGGGTTCATCGCCCGAGACGCTTCACTCGGCTACGCGATACTGGTTATCTGCGTGTCCGCCTGGATCCTGGGCTCGATCATCCTGGCCTTCACCACCTACTTCGTACCCGAAGATATCCGCACGCTGCGCCAGCAGATGCAGGAACGAGCAGAACTGGAAAGGAAACTCCAGGCATTCTCGCCCGAGCAGCGACCGGCCACATCCCAGCCGGCCGCTAACGCCAGGTAACGAAGGCGACCTGCACCGGCCGGCCGCAAACGCCCAGCAAATGCCGCTCCAACCGCGCCGCCACCCGCTCTTCCAGCAGCTCGCGCAGTTGGTCGTCTTCGACCGCGGCGGTAAAACGCAGCACAGCCGGGTCAAAACGGACCAGTCTTACCGGCGAGAGCCAACGCTGAAACACCGGCCGAGACATATCATCCTGCAGCAGAGCCAGGGCGATCTCCCACGCCTGCCGGCCGCTGTAGCGAGAATTCTCCCTCAGCGGTAGATCCAGAGAGTAATGATCCCTGCGTGGAGACTTGCGCAAGGTGCGGGAAAGACTTTTAATCAGGGCGGGAAACTCGATATGCATGGTCCATTTCTCTTTCTAGCGGTCCTTTGGGACCGGTCGGTCCATTGACACCTCTTCCCCCGACATATTATATCAGAACATGTGTTCTAAAAACAAACGAGTTTTCTCGCGCACAGCGGTTGGAGAGTTAAATAGACATCCCACCCCCATCGCACGCTCCTCCGCCTTAATAAAAGCGGGCGGGCCAGACTACGGCCCGCCCACATGGCAGTGACGAGAGAGCGTCGAACAGTTACGGCTACGGACAAGCTTGTAGGGTGACATCGTCCACGAACATGGAGGTCACCCGCTTGACACCGTTCCGTGGGCCGTCGTTGAAGGTGCCGAACTGGATGCTGATCGTCTGGCCTCGATATGCGGAGAGGTCGAACTGCCTGTTAATCCAGGTCTGCTCGTTGCTGCGTATCCACAACAGCGTATCGATCCAGTAGCCGTTCCGGTCGAGGATGAGCACGTACTGCACATCATGCCCCTCGGCCGCGGCGGCGTTCAGTTCTCCGGTCGGCGACTCCACCATCGCCGAAGTTGCGTCAGCTTCCACTTCCTCTGATTCCGCATACAGCCAGAAATTCAGATTAGCGCTGGAAGCATTGCTCGGGATGGTGACCGTCTGCCTGAAGTCGGAATAGCTGAAGCGGTCGTGGGCAGTGAACACGATGCCGGTGCGCATCGACTGGACGCCGGTGTGGGCCTGCCGGTTGCTGTAACCGGCGCTGAATGCCGTCAGCGGGATGGTCCAGGCGCTGGCCTGTTCGAAGCCGTTGTTGCTGATCAGTTCAGAACAGATGCCGGGTTGAGGCGTAGGGGTGGGGATCACCGGCGTCGGGAGCGGGGTGCTGGTAGGCAGCGGCGTAGCCGTAGGCGGGAGAGGGGTGCCGGTAGGCGGGAGCGGAGTGGAGGTCGGCCCGGTACCGGTGCACACGTCCAGCACAGCGCTGTCCACATACATACTGGTGGCCCCACCAACGCCGTTGTTAAAGGTGCCGAATTGAATTCGCAAGGTGCGACCGCGATAAGCGGTCAAGTCGAAAGTGAGCGGGGTCCAGGTCCGGCTGTTCGAATGCGTCCAGAACAGGTAATCGATGATAAACCCGCCGGAATCCAGCAGAAGGACGTACTGGGCATCGTCCGCCAGGACCTCGGTGCCGAACTCGACATCCATGCGGGGGCGCTGCGGCTCGGCCGCCTCGGAAAGGGCTGAGGCGCCGGTGCTCTGGGGATAAATATACATGGTCAGTTTGACGCTGGTGGCCGTCGCAGGGATAAAAACGGACTGGTAGGCGTCTGAGTAGCTGAACCGGTTTTGAGCCGGGTTGGTGATGCCGGTGCGCATGGAGCGGACGCCATCCTGAGCCACATCGGTGGAGAAAGCAGCCGAGTACTCGGTGATGGGAATATTCCAGGAGCCATTGGTCTCGAAGGAGCTGTTCCCAAAATAATTGGTGCAGGCCGTAGTGCCGCCGCCCGGAGGGGTGGTGGGGGTGTCGGAGGTGCACACCGAGTATGAGATATCGTCTACATACATGGCGGCGAGGCCACCGGCGCCATCATTGTAGGTGCCCGCCTGGATTTTCACCTGGCGTCCGGCATAGCGGGAGAGGTCGAACTCGAACAAGGTCCACTGCTGATCGTTCCTGAGGCCGGTGAAGAGGTAGTCGATAACGTTATTGTTCTGGTCAAGCAAGAGCACGTAATGCAAATCGCCAGCCACGGTCGCCCCAGGGGTTTCGCCGAGGAACGAGTCCGCCGGCACTCCCACCTCGAGGCGGGGCTGGGCGGCGGGGTTGATGGGCGTGGTGGCGATGGGGTACAGCCACAGGCGGAGCGTAGCGTTATCGACGGAGGCGGGGAGGTTGATCACCGGACTGCGGACTGAGGAATAGCTCTCCCGATTCGTGCCGCTGAGGATGCCGGTGCGGGCCGAAAAGCTATCGGTATGACCGGCATTGGTCACTCTGCCGGCTGTAGCCGGGGTTGGCGGATACACCCAGTAGCTGTCATCGGTGAAACTGCCGTTGGAGACCACCTCACTGCAGGCGGCTACAGCCAGGATGGTCTCCGCCCGAGGATCGCTTTGAGGATCGACGGTGACCATCGAAGGCGTAAAGTAATAATTCTCTTTCTCGGCCGAGAGGACCAGTTCGCCCGTCTGACCTTTCAACGGGAGATTGTAGTAACCGTTCGCATCGGTGGTCGCCGTGTTGCCGAAGTTGTCGACCACGGATACACCCTTGAGTGGTTGGCCGTTGATTTCGATCACTCGGCCGGTCAAACTATCCGGCGCCGGGCGAAATAAGAAGGGGAGGAAGATCTGCGCCCAAGGGGTCGGCTGGGCGCCCTGCTGGCCCGGGCTCCCCTGAACGACTTGCGGGGCAATCCCAAGGCCCGCCAACAGAACGGCAAGAACTAAAATGAATCGAAAGAGGTTTCTCATTGCCTGACTCCTTGTATGCTTCTGTATAACAGCCCGCTGCTCCTGACAGGCAGGCATTGCGATTCCTTAGGCTCACCCCGCTCCGGAACACTTTGTTGCAGTCTTACCCGATGTTCGGGCCCCAATGCTGGCGCCGTGAGGTCAAATAAAGGACATTTGTGGTTATGTGAAAATCGGGTAAACTCACCATGAGCATATATAGGTTTTGCCTTCAGGGCAATAAAAAGCTCATATAATCCTTAAAGAAACATGACCGCAGAGGGCTCGCCTCTGCGGTTATATGTTGCAATGAGCATGCCAATTTTCACTTTGAGATGCGCTGGCGGGGCAATTCGACTATGAACTGTGTCCCTTTATTCGGCTCACTCATGGCGGAGATCGTCCCGCCATGGCGCTCGACGATCTTGCGGCAGATGGCCAGGCCGATCCCGGTGCCTTCGTAGGCATCCCTGGGGTTCAAGCGCTGGAAGGGGAGGAAAATTCGCTCCAGATACTGTGGATCGAACCCGATCCCGTTGTCTTCGACGATCAACACCACACGATCCGTGGATTGCAGCCGGGCGGAGATGCGCACCCGGGGAGCCTCACCCTGGCGGTGGAACTTCAGCGCGTTGTTCACCAAATTCATAAACAACTGGCGCATTTGGGTTGCATCGGCCTCGACCACCGGCAGATCGCCTACTTCGATCGTCCCCTGGGTCGCTTCGATGCGGTGCTCCAGATCGGAGAGGACGTCGGCCAACACCTTGTCAAGATCCACCGGTGCGAAAGGCAGGCCCTTCGTGGTCACCCGTGAATAAGCCAGCAGATCTGTGATCATCATCTGCATGCGGCTGGCGGCGTTCTGCATCCGTTTCAGGTAATCTTTGGCGGTCTCATCCAGCACATCTGTGTACCGCATTTCCAGGCGGTTGGAGAAAGACTGGATCTTCCGCAGCGGTTCTTGCAAGTCGTGCGAGGCGATAAAAGCGAAATCTTGCAGGTCGCGATTGCTGCGCTCCAATTGCCTGGCGTAGGCTCTCAGGGCATCCTGGGCGTCACGAAGGCTGCTCACATCGTTGAGCACAGCGACCGCCCCGAGCTGCTTGCCTTTTATGAAGACGGGAGCGGCTGAAGCCAGGACAGAAATCTCTCGGCCCTCGGCATTGATCAGGTCGAAGGATACATTGCGGATGGTCTCCCCGTGCAGGGCGCGCATGGACGGCAGTTCATCGATGCTGATCGTCCGCCCATCCGGATGGCGGATCTCGAGACGAGGGATCACCTGATTGCGATAATCACCGGTGGGCTCGAACCCGAACATGGCGGTCATCGCCGGGTTGGCCCGCACCAGGGCCCCTTGCATATTGAAAATGCCCACGGCCTCGGTCATCCCATTGATGATCGTAGAGAGTTCCTCGGTGCGGCTGTCCGCTTCCTCGTGGGCGATGATGTGCTGGTAGCTGATCGAGGCCATAGCTCCCAACTGCACCAGCAAGGCCTCATCCTCCTGAGTGAATTCAGATCCATCGTACTTGTTGGACGCCATGATCATTCCACTCGGATTGCCATCATGGTCCACCAGGCGAACGCCGAGCAGCCCGCGCAGAGGCGCGTGCCCGGGCGGCAGGCCCCACCAGGAGGGATGGTTGCGCATTTCTTCGTCGGTCAAGCGCAAAACGGGGACCTCGCGGAGCAGATCGAGGTATATCCCGCCCATCTCAATGGTGAAGCTCGCCCCCGGCGGGCAGCCGGGCAAAGAAGGATCCCTGGCCGTTACCCCGATCTTGAATTCGCCATCGACGAACCCGTGCCCGGCCACACAAATACAGGCGCCGGTCAGCGCTCGGGCAGCCTCGACCACCTTCTGCATCAAGCTGTCGACCGTCCGCTCTACCAGAAGTTCTTTACTGAAGTAGATCAGCGTATTGAGATGGGCCAGATATTCTTTCTGGCGTTCTGCACTGCGCCGCTGTTCGGTGACATCGTGGACGATGGAGTAGAGGTAAACCTTCTCCTCATGATAAACCGGGCCGCTGTAGACATCTACATCCATAACCTGCCCATCTCTGCGGCGGTGCTGGAAGTGAAAATGGGATTGGAAGCCCGTTTGGGCCTGGCGCATCTTTTCGAACACCTGCTCTTCCGGCAGAGTATTCAGTTCGGTGATCCGCTTCGCCAGCAGCTCATCTCGGGTGTAACCGTACAGGCTGCAGGCGGCCTGATTGGCGTCGGTGATCTGCCCGTTGCTCGGATCGATCATCAGCATGACGGCCTGGTTGCTCTGAAACAGGCTGCGATACAACCGCTCGCTGTGGATCAAGGCCAGTTCCATCCGGCGGCTTTCAGTGATATCGATGCCGGTACCTATTACATAGCTCACCTCACCCTGTTCATCCACCAGGGCTGTATTCGACCAGGCAATCAGGCGAAGCTGCCCGTTGCGGGTGACCCAATTATTTTCGAACGTGTTTGGAAACTGGCCAGCGGCCAGGCTGGTGAACACCTGCTTGACCGGTTCGATCTCATCAGGCGTTATGAACAGATCCCAAAGATAAGCCCCTCTCACCTCCTCAAAGGAATAACCCGTGAGGCGCTGGCAGGCGCGATTAAACAGGACGATCTTGCCTTCGGGGTTCAAGACGATGATGAGCGCAGCCACTGTATCCACGATCGCTGACCCAAAATCACTTAAAGAACGCAGCCGGTTAATTTCTCTCTCAGGCATCCTGCCTACTCCAATTCTTGCCGGTCGAGGACAGTAACGATCCCGGTATCTCCATCCACCCGCAGCCGGACGCCGGGGGGGATGCGATCGAGCGGTATCTGGTCAACACAAGGGATCTCCGCCAGAATACAGCCGACTGCCGTGATGGTCTCGCAGTCTGCGTTGACGATCGCCGCCGGAGCTGTACCGGCAAAGCGCAATCGATAGAGAGTGTAGGAACCCACCGTTGAACCTTTGCCGGTCGGGAAGACCAGGATTTTCCCGGCGATCGACCGGCCTTCCAGTTCGTGCCCCTTCTCCAACACGACCCCGGTGTCCGGATCCACCCCGCCATAGAATGAAATCCCCTGGTGGGTGACCAGGGCTTCACCCTCTGCGTGTCCGCCGTAAATTTTCCGTCCGCTTAATACAAACATATCTGATTCTAATTCAGGTTCTGGTCGCCAGGGCTACCACCTGGTCGAAAGGTAAGAAAACGGTTTGGAAGCGGTTCTTCGCCCCGGCATAGTAACAGGCCTTGGCGCTGTCGGTTGCCAGGCGGTGAAAGCGTCCCTTGATAGGGGCGACCACGCAGCAGGTATCGGCCGCAAAACGAGCGCCGCTGGCTTCGATAATTTCGGTGTAGCCCATACGGTCGGCAATCTGTTTGACCGGGCGGGAGGTGGTCACCCAAAACTCGCCGTTCACTCGCTTTCCGTTGAGCAGATGAGCCAGGTGGGCCACTTCGCCGATGGAAAGGTGGGGGCAGCCCAGGCTGTAGAAATCGACCGGGTCGATCTCATCGGAGGGGGCGCCCAATGCAGCCGCCGCCTGGCGGATATCCGCCGGCCCAACTTCGATTGCGGCTTCCGGCGGATCGCAGACTGCCGCTTCCGGGGTGATACCGGCCATGTGAAAGAGGGCTGCCCCGCCGAAGGTCGCCAGGCTGGCGCAGAAGGCCTTCAACTGGTCGAGGGTGGCGTGGGAGATGCCGAGGATATAGGGGACCGGGGCATGGCCCTGTGCGGCAGCCACGGCCTCCAGCCGCCGGCCGATTGCCGCGCCCAAGGCCCCAAATGCCTGGGCAGCCTGCCATTCGTTCGCCTGTGCGGAAGAGAGGACCTGCTCCCAACCTCGCACTTCGATGCGCACTCCCGGGCGGCGGTTGTGGTCGAGATGATACCCGTATTCGGGCGTGACCCCGGTCAGGGCGGCAGCCAGGGCGCTGGGGCCCCCTTCCCGGTTGGTGCGCGCCCCGATGACGGAATTGGCAAAACAGACAGCGCTGCTTTCCGCCCAGGCGATATGCTCGCCGAAACGCGGCAGGTTGCCGGAAAAGTAAGGGGTACAGGTACAGGTTGTGACCACCCCCATGCGGGCAAAGGCATCGATCACCCGCTGCTGCTGCCGGGCAAACTCGGCTGAGATGCCGAGCGCCTGCCAGTTCTCCACATCCATGCCGGCCGGATTCAGCGTGGTCAGCACGCGGGTCCGCCCGCCGCCGAGGGCCATCTCATCCAGGAACTGCAGGCCGGCCTCCCCCAGGTTCTCATAGCTCACCCCGGCGATCTGCACCGAACGGACCGGGACCATCCGGCGAGCGCCATAGATCGTGCCCAGGGCGACCAGGATCTCCATCGCCTTGCACACCGCCCGGCCTTGCTCCCCTTCCAACATCGCTTGTTGGGCTGCTGTCAGCTCCATTCCCTTACTCCAGAAACCGGCTGGGGTCCACATCCGGAAAACGCGCCCGGTGGAAGGCCTTCCCCTGGGCATGCAGGGGCCGGGTCAGATCGAAACCAATCTTGGTCGTCAAATGCGTCTCCGCTTCAGCGCTTGGGTCCAGGCTGGAGCCTGGCTCTCGCTCCAGGACGATCATGTCCCGATCGCCCTGGAAACGCGTCGCCATCGCCCATTCTACTTCATGGGGGTTATAGATATCGATATCTTCATCGACCACGAAGACATGCTTGCAGGAACGGTGCCCGGCAAAAGCGGCATGGATGGCGCGGCGCCCGTCCTCCTCGTCCCGCTTCTCGATTTGCACAATGGCGTGCAGCCAGGAACAACCGCCCGGGGCAATATTCACATCCAGGCAGCGCACGACTTCATTTACCTTCTGGTAGATGGTCGGCTCGCGAGGCATCCCCATCAACAGTTTGTGCTCCAGCGCGCCGGGGAGCAGGGCATGCCAGATGGCGTCTTTGCGGTGGGTGATCGCCTTGACGACGAACACCGGCTCCTGGCGAACCACATCGGCGGTTTCGGTCAGATCGATAAACGGTCCCTCCGCGTGGCGGCGTTTCAGGTATACGGTGCCCTCCAGGACGAACTCGGCCTCCGCCGGGACCTGGACATCAACGGTGCAGGCCCGGGCTGTCTGCAGCGGCTCGAGGGCGTTGGCAATCTCCAATTCGTTGACCCCCAGTTCCACCGAAGTGGCCGCAGCCGCCAGCACATTCGGCGGGCAGCCCACACACACTGCGACATCCACCGCCTCCATCTCTTGCAGGAAGCGGTCGAAATGGCGAGAGCGCACGACCCGCATGGCCATCTCAGTGGGCGAGAATTGCATACAGCGATGGAAATCCACGTTTTGGCCGTAAACCGGATGGCGGGCGATCACGACCCCGGAACTGATGTACCGGCCCCCATCCCCGGCGGAGTGGAGGAGGAGGGGCAAAGCATCCAGATCCGGCTGCTCGATCACCACTTCCTGGCAGGGAGGGGATTCGACCACTTCCGGCGGGCAGCGCGAATCGATCGCCCTGACCAGGGTGGGGATGATCTGGTTCACCGGGATACCGAAATAGCCGGCGAAGGCTGATTTGGTGCCGAACAGGTTGCCAACAATACGAAAGGGAGACATCTGGACGCAGTCGAACAAAACCGGGCGCGGCTCGAGTTTTTTCAGCAGGCCTGCAATCTCATAATCCGCAGAAACCGGCTTTCGCACTCGCAGCAGCTCACCGAGCTCCTCCAGGCGGTTTAGATAATTGCGAAAAGTCAAACCTTGCCTCACGTGAAAGGGGTAACAAATACTGCTATCACTTTTATATCATATCCACCAGGAAAAAGTAAGATGGGTGTACACGGACAACTGATCAGCAGGAAGTGTTGTTTAGGGTGTGGCGGCGAAGCCGGGCGCCTTAAGCGCGAGCACCTCAAAACAACAATCACTACTGGCAGGTTGCCTGCACACATAAGATGGGCATTCGCTGAAGGAAAAGTTAAACAAAAGCGGCCTGCTCCCAGACAGGCCACTTTTCCTCACCGGCAGTTTTTCCCCCGTGATAACCCCCTGGATTGCATATTTGCCTTCTATACTGACGGAGGAAGATGAATAATAGTTCCACTTTCAATCCTGGCCAACCCATTTTTCTCACTCCCTACCACCGGAGACTAACGGCTCTGGCCGGCTCCGGTATACAGTCTGCTAAACGAACAGGTGGTGGATTTCCGGCGAGGCGCCGGAAATCCACCACCTTCATTTTCTATGGGTCCAAACATTGCTGCAAGCGAGCCGCCTCCTGCGCAACCCGGTTTTTCTGGTATGATTACGCCTGTTATCTTGAACCGGAGCGTGTTTTACCCCTGGCTGTAAGCGGACAAACCAGGTGAACCATTAGGGACAGGCGGCAGAGCGATATGAAGAACAAAGGTATCCTCTTTGGTGCGGGCGCGTATCTGATGTGGGGCGTTTTTCCGATCTACTTCAAGGCAATCCAAAACGTCCCGGCGATGGAAATCGTTTTCCACCGCATCGCCTGGTCATTCGTCTTTACCGCAGTCTTGATCTCGTTGAAGAAGAACTGGGAGCATATTCGCCCGGCAGTGCGCAGCCCGAAGACGCTGGCGGTTTACCTGGCCGCAGCCTGCCTGCTGGCGGCGAACTGGGGTGTATACGTGTGGGCGGTGAACGCCGGGCATGTGGTGGAAGCCAGTCTGGGCTACTTTATCAACCCACTGCTGAGCGTGGCCCTAGGGGTAGTGCTGCTGCGGGAAAAGCTGCGGCTATTCCAATGGATTCCGATCGCCCTGGCTGCGGCGGGCGTGCTCTATCTCACCATCCAGTATGGAGCTCCACCCTGGATCTCCCTGGCCCTGGCCACCTCGTTCGGCCTGTATGGGCTGGTGAAGAAGCTCTCGCCCCTCGCTTCTCTGGAGGGCCTCACCCTGGAGACTGCCATCCTGTTCTTGCCGGCCCTGGGTTACCTGATCTTCGTCGAGAGCCAGGGGACGGGTTCCTTCGGACATATCGGGCTTACGGGCACAATCTTGCTGGCCTTCACCGGGGTGGTGACCTCCCTGCCCCTGCTGCTGTTCGCCTCCTCTGCCCGCCAAATCCCGCTCTCCCTGCTGGGCATCCTGCAATATATTGCCCCCACCTGCCAGTTCTTGCTCGGCGTACTGCTTTACCGCGAGCCGTTCACCCAGGCGCAGTTCGTGGGGTTTGCGGCGATCTGGGCCGCCCTGCTGATGTTCACCTTGGAGAGCTACCTGGTGAGCCGGCGAACAACAGCCCATTCCCCAGCCACATGAATCCAGGGTTTTTCCGGCTGCGTGAAGGCATTCCCCAACAAAGTGTACAATGTGCAAGAAAATTGACCTTGCGAAATCAGCAGCTATGATATAATGTGGGTGCCTCGCCGTAGGATTCGTGTGTGCCGCTGCCAACGGACCTAGCTGATGAAGGGTCTTGTTGGCAGTTTTGCACTTCAGAAGTTTCATAGTTTGAAGGAGAAGGAAATGGGGACTAGGCTGTATGTAGGGAATCTGCCCTACAGTTCCACGGAAACCGACCTGCGCGAACTGTTCGAGCAAGCAGGGGCGGTAACATCCGCAACGATTGTGAAGGACCGCGATACGGGCCAATCGAAAGGGTTCGGCTTCGTAGAGATGGGCAGCGAAGGCGATGCCGAAAATGCGATTCGCATGTTCAACGGTTACAGCCTGAACAATCGTGAGCTCAAGGTGAATGAGGCCCGGCCGCGGGAAGAGCGCGGTCCAGGCGGATTTGGAAACCGGCGAGGCGGGTTTGACCGGGGCCAGGGCGGCCGCGGTGGTCGAGGCGGCGAGCGAGGCAGCCGCGACCGTCGTGAACGCGACTGGTAAAGTCAAACTTCATACTCGATGAGCAAAAGAGTCTCTCGGTCCCCGAGAGGCTTTTTGCTTTAACCTCCTCTCGATCGGGATCGATTATCCCTGGCCCTTTCTTCCCGCCTTCCAGAGCCGCCAGGTGCCGTCGAGGCTGCCGGTAACCAGGACCTCGCCGGCGGATGAATATGCGAACCCGGTGAAGCCCTCGCCCCCCAACCAGAGCGCCTGGCGAAGCGAGCTGTTGGCCGCCATCCAAACCCGCAGTTCACCACCGGTATGAAGTGAAAGAAGCAGGGAATCATCCGTAAACGCCAAGCCGTTCAGCCCGCCGGTTCCCGAATTCCAGGTCCTGATCAGATCCCCACGCGGGAACTCGTACAGGTGGATCCGATCATCGAAACCGAGCGCCAGCCGGCTGCCATCCGGAGAAAAGGCCAGGTAACCGGTCCAGCCCTGGCGATCGACCTGGATCTCATGGAGCAACTGCCCATCCGCAGCCCGCCAGATGTGCAGCGGGCCACCGGCGGAGAGTGTGACCAGGCGCTCGCCATCGGGCGAGAAGGCCACCTGCTCCACCCAGCCACCGGGCACCTGCAGGGCATAGCCCAACTCACCTGTGCTAACCTGCCACACGCTTACGGCTTCCATAGAACTGGCAGCCAGCCAATCCCCTACCGGGGAAAAAGCGAGGCTCTGCACCTGGTGCTGAAACCCAGGCTGTTCCCAGGCCAGGGCCCCGTTTCTGGCATGCACTACCCGAACCGCGCCGCTCCACAACCCTCCCGCCAGATAGGCGCCGTCTGCGGAATAAGCCAGGCTGAGGGCAGGGAACTCCTCCAGGGTGTAGCGCTCCTCCCCATCCTGTGTGTGGTACAGGCTGAGCCGGCCGTACTCCGTCCCTACAGAGGACTGGATGGCGGCGAACTGCCCGTCTGGGGAAAGGGCCACAGCCTGGATAGGGGCGGAAAATCCGGACAGTTCGTCAAGGCGTTCACCGTCCGGTATGCGCCAAAAACTGACACCTTGTTCGGAGCCTGCCGCAAGGACAGCCGAGTCCGGAGAAAAGGACAGCACCTGGCTTCCGATAAGCGGATCATCGAAGCTGGCGATGGGAGCCCAGTCATTTGTTCCCCACACCTGCACCGAACCTTTCCCGGCGGCTGCCAGAAAGCGGCCATCGGGGGAGAATCCAAGGCAGGATTCCAGTGATGCAGGCGCGTCCTGACCTTCCTCCTGCAGGACTTGCTTGAGAGCGAGATCAGGAAAACTCCAGATGTGGATACGCCCATCCATCCCGGCCGTGGCCACCTGGCTGCCGTCCGGAGAGAAAGCCAGATCGACAGGCAAGGTCTCCGATTGGAACACCAGCGGGTTTTCTCCGGCAGGCAATTGCCAGAAATAGATCCCGTTCATGCGGACGGGGTTCCAGGCGGCCAGGTATTTCCCATCGGGTGACAGTTCAACATCCAGCGCCGCGCCGATATCCCAAGCGCCCAGGCGGATGCCATCTTCAGCGTTCCAGATGACAGTGATGAAATTGTAGACTTCTTCGCCCGGTGGGCTGACCATGCCGACCAGATAAGCGCCGTCCGGGGAAAATCTGAGCGCGCCCAACGAACCGGAATCTACCACCGAGGTCCAGCGCAGCGCCCGGCTATCCGCATCCCAGACCTGCAGCCGGTCCCTCTCCCCCAAGGCGACTTGCGAACCGTCCGGCGAGATGGCCTGGAAGCGGCCCATACGGAACACCTGGCGGATGCGATCCTCCGGCGGCTGGTACAGCAGCAGGCCGGTTGTGGTCTGTAAAGCGAAATCATTACCCGAGGCCAGCCAACCCCCGCCGAGGATACGCCCGCCACCAAGCCGGGCCACCTGGGTGAAGGTGAAGGGATCCGCCGCTGCCTCCGAGGGCTGCGGAGAAGAGACCTGGCTAGGCAGCGGGGTGCGGGTGGGGGATGGACTTTGGGGGTGCGAGAGCGCAGCCGGCATTGGCGAGGCGGCTGGGGAGGCAGTGGGCGGTTCGAGCGAGGAGGGCGGCGTGGGTACAGGCGGGTTGGAACAGGAAAGGAGCAGGAGGACAGGGAGTAAGGCCAGGCCAGTGCACGCCTGACGCAGTCGTGGGAAGGATGGCTTCATGCTGGTCTCCTGATCTGCTCGAGTCCGGTAGGGTCATTATAAGATACGCTGCAGAGATAAAAGCATTACATTCTTTCAGGTATAAAATCCTTAGTCACACCGTGCAGGGGGCATAGCTTTCCTAAGAATGAAGGACCTCCACTTCAAAGCCTGGCTTAAGACTTTGAAAAAGCCGTGGCACAGGGGTAGAGGACTTGACATTTCCAGGGTAAAACAACACCCCAAAGGCACCAAAACCTCTGGGGTGTGAT
Source organism: uncultured Anaerolineaceae bacterium (assembly GCA_964391195.1). Lineage (GTDB taxonomy): Bacteria > Chloroflexota > Anaerolineae > Anaerolineales > UBA4823 > JAAYXE01. Next base: position 133,999 of record CAYMLG010000003.1, read on the forward strand.
CGAATCGAAGTATTGAACCTACAGGCCGGCCTTACCCCTCATTCGGATGAAGCGCAGCGGATGCCCAGATTGACATACCAGTAAGAGGGGATCGACCGGTAGCGGACCGAGGAGCGCAGCCACCAGTATCCGTTGCTCCAAGGGCCACTGCGCCAGACGCGCTCGCCGTACACGTCCAGGTTTTCCCGTCCATCGTTGGCGTCGTAGGGATAATCCCGAATAAGCGTGCTGTTCCATTCCCACACGTTCCCGGCCATGTCCATTACCCCATAGGGGCTGGCTCCGGCAGGGAAACTCCCAACCGGCGCGGTGTCAGCGTAACCATCGTTATACACGTGGTTGGCAATCGTCCGGGGACAGTTGGTATCACAGAAATTGGCATGCTCATTCCCTATAGGGTCATTCCCCCAGGGATATTTGCGCCCATCCGTGCCCCGCGCAGCTTTCTCCCATTCGGCTTCGGTGGGCAGCCTTCTCCCCGCCCATTCGCAATACGTGCGGGCCATATACCAGGTCACCCATATAACAGGATAATTGGCGTACTCCGGGTTATCGTAGTAAGACTGGCGCGTCTCGGAGCTGTTCTTGTAAGGCGGATCGCAAACACCGGCTTCAACACACAGCGCATACTGGGCATTGGTGACTTCATACTTGTCGATCCAATACCCGTCCAGATAATAGGTATGCTGCGGGATTTCAGGATACGCACGCCCCCCTTCGAGGGTTATCTTCGCTTCCACATCGGTCGAGCCCATGATAAACTCACCCGCCGGGATATACACCTGCACCATCTGATCGATAGGTGAGATGCGAGTGGTGCCGCTCACCGGCTGCTGCGCCTCCACCTCGGCCGGGGCGGTAACCTCAGTCGTAGGTTCCGGCGCTTCTGTCGCCGCCTGCATGGTAGCAGGCGCCGGCTCCGTTGGGATAGGCGCTGTAGCAGACGGGGCTGCTGTTGGCGCTTCGGTTGGCGTCAAAGCAGGGGGCTCAGACGGAAGAATCGTGTTGGGAGTCTCTCCGGCAGGAACCTGTGTTGGGTTTTGAATACTGCAGGCGCTCAAAATCAGAACTACGAAAAGTACGATGAACCGCCACATAGAGTTTCCCTCAGTGTTGATCTTCAAAAAGTTTTTTTAGAATACGCAAAGTTTTATCACCCCAGTGTTAACCGCAAGGATGATATCACTTCCCTCGGATTCGGTCAGGACCTCTTCACACTGGTGTGCAATGCTGGCCGAAAAGATGTTTTTGTGGGGGTTTGTGCGACTTCGTCACACAAACCCCCACAAAAACATTTACAACTGACAAATTCCTCGACCCCAGCGCGGTCCCGACAGGCACGGGTTGATTCTACTCCTATTTTCTCCCTGTCTTCAACTAAATGTTCGTGGGTGGCGAGTCGGGCGGAGCCTTTCCCGCCACCCACTTTTTATTCCTAAATAATCCGCTACCGGGATCAACGGATGGTTACCGTGAGCGAGTAGTAAGCAGGATTGGGACCGGCTCTTACCACCAGGATATAGTCCTGCGTGGAAGGCAGCTCGCCGTTGAAGCTGGAGCCTTCTCCCATGCCGCTCCTCAATACCGTGCCGTCGGCGCCGTAGATGATGAGCTGCACAGGGTTGCGCGAGTCCACACTCACCCGCATGTTCTGACCTTCCAAGGCCCGCAGCACGTAGGAGTCGCTTTCATGGGCGTTCACCCAACCGTAGACCGTGGCCGATACAGCACCCCTGGCGAATCTAATCCGCTGTGGTATGCTCACATTCATGGTGAAGGAGACAGCCTGGTCGCCGGCCCGCAGCGAGACGATGTAGTCCTGGGTAGAAGGCAGCTCACCGCGGAAGCTGGAGCCCTCACCCATGCCGCTGCGAAGCACAGTGCCGTCCACGCCATAGATGATGAGCTGCAGGCTATTGGCGGGCGAGACCTCGATATCCATAAGCTGCCCGGCCCCGGCGCGCAGGATATAGTCATGGCTTTGATGGGCGCTCAACCGCCCTTCGACAACCGCAGAAGTGGCGCCGCGGGCGAATGAGATGCGCTGAGGGACGGACACAGAGAGGGAGTAGGAACCCGCCTCCCGGCCCGTTTCGATCTCAAGGTAGTAATCTTCATTGCGGGGCAGATAGCCGCGGAAGGCGGTGGAGCCGCCCGTTGCCGGGTGCAATACCCGCCCGGTGGCGGTGGTCACGGTCAGGGCAGCGCCCTGAGGCGCGGTGAGATTGACTTCCATCAACTGGCCGGCCAGGGCGCGTAGCACGTACCGGGCGCTGCTCCTTGCCCCCAGGTCGCCGCTAACCACGGCCGAGGTCGCGCCAGGGGCAAAGCGGATGCGCTCCGCATCGGCGCCTTGCCACAGGACGGAGGCTGCAGGGGAAGCGCCGGCTGCGATGGTCTCGCCCGGCGCTGCGTGCACAACGGTAATGGCTGAGGTGGATACCAGGGCTACGATTACCGCCAGCATCAAGGTGATCCGAATGCTTTGGTATTTCATTAAATACCTCCTTTTTTGTGCGAACCTATTCGCGGACCCTGAGAGATGCGTACTGCTACGTGCCTGGCCCGCGGGCCAGGCGTGTGGTGCACGAATAGATCCAGGGATGTACTCAGCCCCGTATCCTAGACGCCGGCCGGGGGGAGAAAGTTCCCGGAGTTGATTACGAATTGCTTTCAACTGATTTACAGCCACTGCCGTGCCTGTACACCCGCGGCGGACCACATTCGTAGGCGAGCCCATCCAGCCAGCGACCAATCCCACCCGCGCGCGTAACAGAATAAACCGTCCACGAATTGCTGAGCATGCAGGTGCATACGCAAGCATGCCGCGCGACCACGAACACACGAAAACGGCGAGCTGGTTGCCTGCGCACATCCCAGGAATGTTGCTGGCGTTGGCGCACGCGCCTGCCTTGCGCGGGACGCCTTATTCGATTATTCGTGATCCCATTCGTGGACGGCCCTCGCGAAACCCGCTAACCTGCCCATCCCGTAACCAATCTCGCCCGCCATATGTTGGCAAGGCCGACCAGGATACGGTCGTATACATCTTACCCTACGGGCACGGATACGTCTTACACTGCGCTTTGCGTTCTCTGTGTATTCTGTGGTGAAGCCCATCTACCGGCGTCGATTGGAAATCAATGCCTGGGGACATCCAATCATGGCGCTGTCGTTGGGGCGGGGACAGTTTCAGTTGGAAGAACGGCCTCGCCGGTGGCGGCCGGAATGGTAGCGGGGGGCTGAGCGGAGGTCGGCTGAGGTGTGGTGCCGGGCGCAACCGGTATGCGCAGCGTCTGGCCTTCCTGGATCTGATCGGGGCTCGCCAGGTTGTTCTCCTGAACAATGGCATCTACCGTGCTCCCATACTGGAGGGCGATGGCGGCCAGAGTATCGCCGGCCTGGACCTGATATTCGATAATTGAGCCTGCCTCGGCCCCGCCCGGAGAGATGGTGGGACCGGGATCGACCTGGCTGAGGACAGACAACTGGTCCCCAATATTGAGGAACTCTGGGGTTACCTCGGGATTGAGGGCGGTCAGGGTGGGCAGCCCCATGGAAAATTGGGCGGCGATGCTGGCCAGAGTATCACCGGTCTGGACGGTGTAGCTGATCACCACCGGCCCGGCGGGTGTATCGGTGGGCGCCGAGGTGGCCGTATCGGCGGGGAGCAGGGTATCCGTCGGTTCAGGCGCGGGGGTGGTGGCGATCGCCTCCACGGTGGGCTCCGTGGGGGCCGAGGTCTCGGTGAGACTGGCAATCCGTGTTGGGTCATCGGGAGCCAGGTAACGGTACAGCAAGTATCCGGCGCCTAAGACCAGCAGCATGACCCCAATCCAAAAGAACGGCAGCATCCGCTCAAATCTTTCCTGGCGTCTCCGGTAAGCGTCAAGGCCACCGGGGGATGATCTTCTGTTACTCATGGAAACCTCCTTGTACCGCCTACGGACTCTGGTGCGGGCGCAGGCGAGTTTTGGTCGCCAGGGCGGGCCGGGCAGCTACGCCGGAGGGGCCCACCCCAACAGAATTTCCAGGCTTTTTCGTTTATGTTCAACTTGACATCCCGCTCAAAATCATCTATTATATCTGTAACGGATATATCCGCGACAGATACAGCAAGGATGAAACGATGGCACCAATTAAACCACAACCGGAAGAACTGCTGCCCCTGACCCCGGCCGTATTTCACATCCTGCTAGCACTGGCCGACCGGGAGAGGCACGGCTATGCGATCATGCAAGAAGTGGCGGCGAATTCCGAGGGCAAGGTGCAGATGGGCCCTGGGACGCTGTACGGGTCGATCAAGCGTATGCTGGCAGCGAATTTGATCGAAGAGACCGGAGAACGGCCCGACCCCGAGTTGGACGACGAGCGCCGCCGCTACTACCGCCTCTCGGATTTCGGGCGGAAAGTGCTGGCAATGGAGGTCGACCGCTTGAATCACCTGGTGCATGTCGCCCGAACCAAGAGCCTGGCCGGGGACGCCCCGCGCAGGTTCCAGCCCGGAACACCCTGATGCCCACCCCCTTGCCGGAGGCCGTGCTGCGGTCCGAAAGAATCTACCGCGGCCTGCTGAGATTTTACCCAAAAAGCCACCGCCAGGAATTCGGCGCCTGGATGACGCAGGTCTTCCGAGATCTCTGCCGGCAAGCTTACCACACCGAGGGCTATCGCGGGCTGATGAAAGTCTGGTTGCGTACATTTCCCGACCTGGCCTGGAGCGCGATCCAGGAGCACGAGTACGAGATGAGGAGGTGGATGGTGGACAGCAGCAAATCTCACGATGGGGTCAATCCCCGCTGGGTGATAGGTTTATTGGTCTCGGCCAGCATCATCGCCCTGGGGGTGATCGGCAGCGTAGTGGTGCGCCAGGCCGGCGGCCCGGTCGCCGCGGCATTGGTCGTTGCAATCGGCACAAACCTGGCCGGCGCGCTGGTCTTCGACCTGTTCAGCCGCCGGGACGGCGCAGTGCTGGGGGCGATGGGGCTGCTGATGCTGCTCGGCACCCTGCCCCTGCTGTGGGTGCCCGATCAAGCGGCGTGGATGCGGGAAAACCCGATGACTTTTGGGGTGGTGATCCTCCTGGCGGGGTATGTGCGGCAGCGATACAGCCGGAACTGGCCGCTGTTCGCCGTGGGGCTGATCCTGGGCGCGGCGCATATCCTGATTTCGTTGTGGTGAGGCAAGGCGGACACTGTCACGGCAAAGGATGAGCAAGACGAGTGCAGTTCGCCCGTCAGCGCCAATCCCGGAAGGACAGGCAGTACCGGTCACGGCCTGGCGAGGCGGGGGAGATGGACACTGCCTGAGAGTTAATTATCGACCACTTCAACCAGGCGGATCACCCAGCCTTCCGCTTCCCAACGGGATGGGTCTGCGTCGAGGATGTAGGTGAAGGCGTCTCCCGGCATGGGGCTCTCGCCGACCCAGTCGATGACTGGCTGGGCGTACGCCTGCCCGTTTAGCTCCACATGATAGGCGGCGTAGGGGTAGACGCCGCGAGGCGCCGGCCGGTAGCCGGTGGTCTCTCTGGCGGGAACGTCGCCAAATTCGATGCGCTCTTCGGGGAAGATGACGATGAGATTTTGGAGCGGGATGTCGCTTTGATTAATGATGCGGAGCTGCTGCTGCTGTGCCTGGCCAGTCACTTGCAGATCCAGATCCAGGGATTGGCCAAACTCCTGAAGCCCGGCAACCACCTCCCGCGGCGGGAGGGTGAACAGGACGCCGGCAGAGGGAGCCTGGCCTAAGGCGGAGGCTTCTAACCAGAGGATGTGCTCATGCGGGGGGACCTGGCCCAGCACCGCTTTCAGCGCCTCGGCGCCCTGCACGGTGACCTTGACCCAGCCATCCCCGGTCAGTTGGTTCTCCTTCGAGGTAATCTCTTCCAGGGTTTTGTTGCGGTTGGTGCCGGTGATCAGCGTAAAGTACCAGAGGTCGTCTTCCTGCCAGGAATAGAGCTCATAACCCTTCATCGAACGGGGAAGCGGATTCTCAAAGATGAAGGAGGTCAAAGTGGGGGTCGGTGTGGGGGCCGAGGCCTCAGGCGCAGTGGATCCCCCCAGAACGCGGCTGCAGCCGGAGAGCAGGGCGAGCAGAAGAAGAACGGTGAGAATAATTGTGCCGCTTTTCATTTCCCCGGGCGCACGATCCAAAATGCGAGGGCGCCGGCGATTGGGACGAGAAGGATCACAGCCGCCCAGATCGCCCGCGCAGTCTCCGGCAGGTCCAGGCTGCGGAGCTGGACCAGGGCCAGGACGGCCAGGACGAGCCAGCCGCCGATCAGCAGCAGGTTGAAAAGCTGGACGAGTAAGAAGCCTAAATTGAGTCCGAAAGGTTCCATGGTGATGTCTGTACGAAAGCTGACTTCTTTTGCGATGTCAGGGTTTGGCTTGTTCCTGCGCTGGAATACCTGCCCGGATCAGCAGCCAGATGATCAACCCTAATGGCCAGACGAGCAGCAGGACAAGCAGACCAACCAGCCAACCAGGCCGGCCGCGTGCGTCTGCATCGCGGGCAGCCCAAATGGCGCTCCAAAGAGGGATACAGATTAGGAGGCTGATGAACAGGATGTAGACCAACTGGATAAGAAGCTGAGGAAAGCCTGTCATACTGCGGTCCTTTATATATAGACGCACGAGCGATGGGATGGGTTCCCTGCACGCCCGATCGTCGTTCAGGGTATCGTATTCCCGCGATTCAACTGTTTGAAAGGGGGAGCGAAAGCGCGATTATCCCCTTATCGATCACCATGATCAGGAACGACCCAACTCACCTCCCAACTGCCCTCAACCGGGACGAAGATGGGCCCGAGTTGAAACTTGATGGGCTCATTGGGTATTTCCACGAATTCAACCCAGGGTTTGAGCGGGCCAGGCCCAGAGCGGATAGTTTCCGGATGGTCACCGATGGGGTGGACCATCAGCCCGGACACACCTGGCTGTTTTTCAAAGCTGAAGATCAACCGGTATGTTTCATCCCTATGATTGCTAGCCAGGTGAACGCCAACCAGATGGATGCGAAACTCGGATGCCCGCAGAGTCTGATCTAGCGACCAGGACTGGCCGGGGCGGGGGTCAGGGCCAGGATCGAAGGTGAATTGAGATCCAGGTCCTGCTTCTACTGCGCGGACGAGCTCGATCGGTCCGTTTAGATTTAAAGTATACGTCTCCCCTGGCATTAGATTCGTGGTTTCGAAAGTGACCAGGTTTGCATGATGGGAGTCATACTCAGGTCCAGTTAAGAAGGGGACGATTCGACCACCGGGGCCGATCAATTGGAGAGTGAAAGCCCAATCCCGGTCGAGCTCGCCCATCTCAACCGGCGTGTTCAGGCGAGCTCGAATGGCAGTTCTGGTCCCTACCTGGGCGAAGCTTTCTAGAGTAATCGAAATCCCCTGCGCTTCATCCCCGGTCACGGTCAGGGGGGCGGCCGGAGAGATACGCCGGTTGTGGCTGCCAGGCACTAAGGACAGATGAACCGACCAATCTTCAGGCGCGGCTCCAGAGGGAATGCCCGGGATCTGAGAAAACGACAGCACAGCTTCCATGCTATCTCGCGGCATAGGTCCGTAGATCAAATCGACGGCTAGCTGTTGAACATTCGAGAAATCGAGCGAATAGCCCTTCAGGTCGAGATCCGTCCCATCCTGGAGACTCAGCCGCACCGGTCCGGTGGGTTCATCTACACCTTCTTGAGCAAGCTGCTGTAAATTACGGATCCCGATCACTCGTATCATGATCCGCGTCGTCTCAATATCAGCCACCACCTCATTCACCGTGATCGTCACGCCTTCCCGAGTAATACTGACCGGCGCAGGCAGGACTCGAACGGTCCCCGTGTCCTGCACAAACCCGACGCCGGGGAGATAACCGATCAACCACTGGAAAGATGCGAGCACGCGGTCAGGGCCAACTGCTGTGACAAAGATCATCAATACAAGGAGCAGTCCGGCTGCAACCAACATTAAGCGGCGGCCAATCGTGATCGGGGAACGCGAGCGTTCAGGCGGCACATTCTGGCCGGCCGCCCGGCTGCCCAGCCTGGCCAGCAGATCCTGTTCCAGGGTATTCAAAAAGGCTGCGGATGGCGTGTGGCGCTTATAGATCGCATACAAGTCGCGCTCCAGGGAGGGATTTTTCTCATTCATGTCAACTCTCCAACTGCTTGCGGAGTTTAATCAGCAGCCGGTGAACCTTTAATCTCAACCAGGCTTCATTCCGATTCAAAACCCGGGAAATCGTCCGGTATTCCAGCTCTGCAGCGAAGCGCAAACGCAGCAGTTCCTGGCTGGTCTCATCCAATGAAGAAATCGCCTGTCGCACTCTTTCGAGCCTCTCCTGCTCGATGACCCCGGCCAATAAATCCGAGCCGCCAGCCAGGGTGTGCTCGAGGCTCTCAAGCGGAAACTCTTGGCGCTCCTGGCGCAGGAAATCAGCCACCCTACGACGGGCAATGGTGAACAACCAGGCTGCGAAAAGGCCGCGAGGGGTATAGCCCGCCAACCCTTCGATCACCTGGGTAAAAACTACCGCAGTCAGATCTTCAGCTTCAGCGCGATTCCCAACTCTATTGTAGATATAGCGGAACAGGCGGGTGGCATAGCGCCGGTAAAGCACAGCAAAGGCCTGTGGGTTATATTGTGCCTCCTTTACCAGGTCGTCATCGGAAACGGAAATATCGTTTGAATCGGAGGTCACGACGAAGGAATCAAGCAAAGTATTTCCTCATATGTTCCAGCATTAATAGCGCATCTCTATAACATATATCGAAGGAGCGGGAAAAATATTTCATTAATCATCGACACAGTTCATGGGCCGGAGATCGAGAAGTGCAGTTCCCACGGACCGGTTACATATACCGTGACTCCTGCCAGGTCGACGACATATTTGCCAGGTAAAAAGTCCCATCCGCTGGGGGTGGATACATCCAACGAAACCCAGGCCTGCACCTCTTTAGCGCCGTCCGTTTGTCGCCCGACATGCCCATAGATCTTGCTCTCCCAATCCCAGGGATTGTGATAATCCTGCACACGGCTCACCGAACCGTCCGGCCGGGTGATCGCAGAGAAACGAATTTCATCTTTTACTCCACGAGACAATCGGATCCTCGATCCAGGTCAGCGGGATCACTTCACAGGTGTCAGGCTGCACGAGGTAATTCGCCTGCTCATGTCCGTCCAGGGTCGCTTCGATGGCGGTCACCAGCAGCCAGCGCCCATCCGGGCTCCAGGCGGGGGCCGCCAGAACGACGCCGTCCAAAATGGCGATCGGGCGCTTGCCGGAGCCGTCCAGGTCGGCCACGAAGAGGCCGTAGGCAGGCCGGCCGAAGACCTTCTCGGTAAAGGTCACGCGCAGACCGTCCGGCGAAGGCGGGCCGAAACCGCCCGGGCCGAAGCCGCCCGGACCTCCGCCGATCGTGAAATGATCGGTGATCGCCCCGGTATCCAGCTCGACTGTCTGCAGGGTGCTGCCATCCGCATCCTGAGTGCTCACCAGCAGCCCTTTCCCATCCGGCTTCCAGGCGAGCAGGGAGGTGGAAACGCCGGTGTTCGGGACTTTGCGCAGGCCGCTCCCATCCGGGCGGGCCACGTAGATCCCCTCCCCGCCGCGCTCAAAGGCGAGCCACTCCCCATCGGGGGACCAGATCAGGTTGTATGCATGCTCCCCCGCCCAGGGCAGGAGGGTGTTTTGCCCGGAATCCAGGTCCGCCAGGTGCATGCCATCCGAGAAGCCATAGATCACCTGCCGCCCATCGGGGGACAGATCGGCCCAACTGCCGGAACCCACGGCGATCCGGTTGCTGCCATCCAGATCCGCCACATACAGAGTGGGGAAGTGGACTCCCGGGGCCGGTGGGCCGGAGAGCATCAGGCGTCCGTCCAGCCCGGGCGGCAGGGAGGCGGGTGAAGCGGGTTGGAGCTGGGCCAGTCGCTCGGCGGTCAGGCAGGCGGTGGGCTGAGGCAGGGGCGAGACGACCGGGCCGCCGGACTGCGGTAGGTCTACCGTTGCGACCCAGGGGCCGGCGAGGGGGTAGGAGATCTGAGCGATCTGGATGCGGCGCAGGCCGGTGGGCAGGTAATCGTAGTTGAAAGTCTGCCGGATCGTCCCCTGTTGGTCGGAGCCGCCGCTGCTGGTCAGCATGGCGCTGTGATTATCCGGATCCCATAAGGAGGCGGAAATGAGTTCGGCAGGATCGACGTGCAGGGTGAAAGACAGGCTGTAAGCACCCCCGGCCCCAACCGGCAAGGCGCTCAGGGCTGCGCTCGCCACCGTGACTCGGCGCCCGGCCACTTCCAGGGTTTGGTTCAGTTCCCAGGTCTGGCCCGGTTGGGGGTTGGGGCCCAGGTCCAGCTCGAAGGAAAGATCCACATCCTGCTGGATGGTGACTGCCGGCAAGGTCAGGGTGAGGGGGCCAGGGTGCTGCCTGGAGGCGGTGCGCACCGCCCAGATCAGGCGTTTCTCTGCATCGGGATCGCCGGCCGTTTCCCCCGGTTCAACCGGTTCAACGGAGACGGCACCCCCGGCGGCATCGACCACTTGCAGATCGTACTCGCCGAACCCGGCCAGATCGAATCCAGAGTCTCGCCAGTCGAGGTTGCCCTGGAGCAGGTAGCCGCCGTCCAACTCCACCAGCTTCTCCACCTGGAACTGGATCCCATGCGGGTCTGCGTCTGGAGATGGAGTTGGCAGGACAGAGCCGTCAGAATGCGGAAGATCCACCTGCACAACCCAAGGACCTGATAGCGCATATCTGACGTCGCTTATCAGAATCCGGTGCAGACCGGTGGGGAGGTGATCGTATTTTATCGTCAGGAGGAAAGATCCCTGGAGATCTGAGCTGCCGCTGGTAGATAGTATGGACCTGGCGTAATCCGGGTCCGATAGGGAGACTCCGCCGAATTGATCCGGATCGACGTGCACGGTGAAAGCCAGCCCATAGGCCTGTTGCCCCCTGACGGAAGTGGCCTCGAGAACCACACTTGCAACCGTCACGGGCCGGCCGGCCACATCCAGAGTCTGGTTCAACTCCCAAATCTGGCCGAGTTGTGGGTCCGCGCCAAGATCCACTTCAAAAGGAACGTTGACATACTGCTCGACGCCGATGGCAGGCAAGGTTATAGTGAGCGGACCGGCATAGTTCTTTGAGGCGGTCTGTATCGTCCAGGCCCGCCGCTGATCAATGTTTGGATTATAGAGTTCATAATCAGCCTGAACCGGCTCTATAGGGACGGCTTGCCCGGCGGCATCGCGCACCTGCAAGTATTCCGGATTGAAAAAAGCCTCAAAGAATTCTGTTTTCTGCCAATCCAGATATCCCTGGAGCAGGTAGCCGTCGTCCAACTCCACCAGCTTCTCCACCTGGAACTGGATCCCGTGCGGCTGCGAGGCAGATGTGGGAGGGGGCAATGTGCTCGCTCCACCTGCCGGGGGCTGCGTAGGCGCCGGAACGGTTGGCGCCGGGGAAGCGGCGATCTCGATCACCGGCAGGAGCTGGAAATCGGGCGGGGCGGGCTGCAAGAGGAGATCGAAGACCCAGTTCTCAGGCGCAGCGCCGGGGCGGGTGTCATCCAGGCAGGGGAGCATGAATGAAATCCGGTCCGCCGTTTCGGGGATGGTCGGGAAGGTCCAGCGGGTGCGGTAGCCGCTCGGCCAGCCTTCCCCCTCCCCACCGGTCAGCGCCAATTCCAGACCCTCAGGCAAGGAGAGGAACGGGGAGCCCGCACAGCGCGGGGCGTCCTCCGCTCCAGGGCGGTGCTGCGGCCCCAGGCCCTCTACGGTGAAGATGACGGTCGTCCGCTGCGCATCGGCTATGACCTGCTCGACCGTCACCGTGACCCCATCCCGCTCCTGCTCCACCGGGGCGGCGAGCACCCGCAGCGAAGCGCCCTGCTCTACAAAGCCGATGCCGGGCAGGTAGCCCAACCAGCCGCGCACAGCGGCCAACACACGCTGCGGGCCGACGAGGACGAAGACGACCAGCAGCGCCAGCAGCAGGACGAAAGCCATCGCCCAGGCCGGCCTGGAGGCCAACGGCCGCCGCGAGGCCGGTTGCGGAGGAGGGGGGGCTTCGGCCAGGAGGCGCTGCTTCAGGGCCGACAGAAATTCCTGCTCGCCAGGGTCAGCCACCGCCATCGCCGCCTGAATCTCCTGTTCGAACTGCGGGGGGAAAGGCGTGATCCGTTCCATGCTACCCCTCCTGCTGGCGGCCGTCTTGTAGGGCGGCATGCAACCGGGCCAGCAACCGGTATAGGGATTTCTTGACCGCGTCTTCTTTTTTGTTCAACAGCGAGGCCAGCTCGGCAAAGCCCAGGCCGGCCACGTAGCGCAGGCGCAGCAGTTCCTGCTCATCTTCACTGAGTTCACGGATCCGCTCCCTGAGCTCGAGGACGCGCTCGGTTTCGATCACCTGTGCGAGCGGGTCCGGGGGAGGATCTTGTGCAGGATCGGGCACGGCTTTGAGGCGCAGACGGCTCTTGCGCAAGTGGTCCACATATTTGCTGCGGGCGATGGAGAACAGCCAGGCGGAAAAGTACCCGGAGTGTTTATAACGCGGGAAGGCCTCGTAAGCGGCAAGGAAGGTCTGCGAGGTGAGGTCCCTGGCCTCCTCGACGTTCCCCAGGCGGCTCAACAAATAGCGGTAGATCGAGGCGGCGTAGCGGTCGTACAGGTCGCCGAACGCCCGCGGGTCCTGCCGGGCGGCGGCGACCTGGCCGGCCTCATCGTCGCTTTGGATCAGCGGGGGTGGATCTGCTTGGGTCTTGGGTGAGTGCATCGGTTTCGTTCCCGTCCCAGGGCTGGATGGAGTAGAGCTTTCTATGGGTTAAACGGACAGCCCGGGGAAAAGGGACAATTTCATGAGGGGTTGGTACCGCTTGGTTAAATGTCTGTAAAGCTGCGTACATATAATAATCGAGGAATGGGAGGAAAAAGTCACAATCAGATTTTTGAAATGACAAAGCCACATTTACACATGGATGTGTATGTGTATAATAGAAGGTGGAGGTAAACGATGAGTGAAAATATGGTCCGCGCCCAGATATTGTTAAATCAAAAGCAGCGCCGAAAACTGGAAGAGATCGCCCGCCGGGAAGGGCGCAGCATCTCTGCCGTCACCCGGCAGGCGATTGATCTCGGCCTGGAGGCGATGGAAAACGAGGCGGAGGTGTGGAAAAAACGAGCTCGCATCCTGTCAAATTTAAGAGCCCGGCGGGCGAAGCAGCCCTTTGAATACCACGGTGACTTGATTGGAGAGGCGCGCCAGGAACGAGAGGATGAGATGAATCAAATATGGCGCGGCGAATCGTGATCGATGCCAGTGCTACCCTGGGCTTGTTTTTACGGCTCCCCTATTCGCCGGCTGTGGACCGGTGGATGCAAGCCTGGCGGGCAGAAGAGGCCAAGTTGTTTGTCCCTACCCTTTGGGAATATGAATGTCTCACCGGGCTGAGGCGAGCCGTTACCCTTAAGCTCATCTCAACACAGGAAGCGGAACGAATGGTGGAAGATCTGCTCAGATTGGAATTTCGCCGGACCGCACCAACGTTGGAACTCCACCGTTCTGCCTTGTATTGGGCCGGTCGAATCGGCCAATCGAAGTTTTACGATGCCCAATACCTGGCTTTAGCCGAGAGCCTGGAGGCCGAGTTCTGGACGGCCGACCAACGGCTCGTTAGGGCGCTCCAAGATCTGGGGGTGGATTGGGTTCACGGGATTTACCAATAGGTGTGACACCCAGTGTCAGGCGCTTGTTAAAGCACAGCAAGACTTGGGGATAGAATAGGCGCATGGAATATAAAAATGGGATTGAGCCTGGCTACCAACGCCAGGCTCAATCCCATTCCGACTGAGGAGGTCGTGTGTGAGATAAGGGGGATTACTCGCCGCGGTTGCGGGTGGCTACGTCGAAGATGACGGCGGCGGCCAGCACGGCGGCGCGCACGATGTACTGATAAGAGATATCGATCCCCATCAGGTTCATACCGCTGGTCAGCGACATCATCACCAGGGCGCCGATGATCGAGCCGATCACTTTACCGACGCCGCCGGCGGCAGAGACACCGCCCACATAGGCGGCGGCGATGGCATCCAACTCGAACAGGGTGCCGGCTGTGGTGGTGGCCGACTGCAGGCGAGAAGTGAAGAGGATACCCGAGAGGGCCGAGAGCATCCCCATCGAGCCGAAGACCACGTAGGTGAGCTTCTTCACGCTGATCCCGCTCAATTCGGCAGCTTCCGGGTTGCCGCCGATGGCGTAAATGTGCCGGCCGAGGACGGTCTTGGTCGTAACGAAGTGGTAAACGCCGACCACGATCAGCACGATCACTGCCGTCCAGGACAGGCCGCGATACCCGGCCAGCACCCAGGTAATCCCGGCCACCAAGGCCGACATGAACACCAGCTTGAGGATGAAGATGTCCATCGGCAGCACTTCGAAGTCGTAGGCCAGCTTTTGACGGCGGTCGTTAATGGCGTTGACGATCATCAGCACCAGGGCCACGAAGCCGAGGATCAGGGTCAGCTTGTGAACGCCGGGCAGAATGCCGATATCGGGGATATCGGGGATGAAACCATTGCTGAGGGCATTAAAGGTCTCGTTGGGGATGATGATCGTGCCCGTGCCGGCAGTCACCAGCAGCAGCGCTCCGCGGAAGCCCAGCCAACCGGCCAGCGAGGCGACGAAGGAGGGGATCTTCATCTGGGCCACGAGGAACGCCGTGCCCAATCCGGCAATTATTCCCAGCGCCAGGGTCATGGGGATGACGACAAAGACCGGCATCTTCCAGAACACCAGGGCAATGGCGGCGATAGCGCCCAGGAAACCGGCCAGAAAGCCGACAGAGAGATCAATATGGCGGATGACGATCACCAGCGTCATGCCGACCGCCAGGACGGCGATGTATCCGGTTTGGTTGATCAGGTTGCTGATATTGCGTGAAGAAATAAAGACCCCATCGGTGGTAAAAGTAAAGATCGCCATGATTACGAACAAGGCGATATACATGCCGTATTCGCGGATATTCTGGCGGAGCACCTTCTGTAGATTCTTAGTGAACGAGCCCTGTCCAGCGGCGCCCGCGCCGCCGGGCCCGGCAAGCTCAACTGCCTGGGGGTTATCTGTAAAACTCGACATTCAATGCCTCCTCAAATCGTCGCCAGTTCCATGATTTTTTCTTGCGTTGCTTCCTCGACCGGCAGTTCACCGGTAATTCTACCTTCGGAGACCACGTACACCCGGTCGCTCATGCCCAGAATTTCGGGCAGTTCAGAGGAAATCATGATGATGCTCATCCCCTGCTGGACGAGGCGATTCATGATGGTGTAGATTTCATATTTCGCACCGACATCGATCCCGCGGGTCGGCTCATCCAGGATGAGCACATCCGGCTCAACAAACAAGGATTTCCCCAGGGAGACTTTCTGCTGGTTGCCGCCGCTCAGGTTGCCAACCTTTTGTTCGATGCTCGGGGTTTTGATATTCAATCTATCGCAGTACTCGCTGGCGACCTTGATTTCGGCATTGGCATTCACCACGCCACGGTTGGCGAGCGATGCCAGGTTCGCCAGGGTCAAGTTCTGCTTCACATCCTGGATCAAGATCAGGCCAGCGCCTTTCCGATCTTCGGTCGCATAAGCCAGTCCGGCTTTGATGGCATCCGCCGGATGCTTGAAATGCTGCTTTTGCCCTTTGACAAAAAGCTCGCCTTTCAATTTGAACCCGCCGGGATTGCCGAAGATGCTTAAGGCCAGCTCGGTCCTCCCGGAGCCCATCAGCCCCGCGAAGCCAACGATCTCGCCTTTTTTGATTTGGAAATTGATATCTTTGAGAATCGTCCTGCCCAACGCTGAATTATACGCTGACCAGTTTCTAACTTCAAACACAACATCATCGGATCGCTGGCGCTCGCGCTGGGGGTAGATATTATCGATTTCACGCCCCACCATATGGCGGATGAGGACGTTTTCAGACACCTCCCCCTTGTGGGCATCCAAGGTGCACACCGTCTTCCCGTCCCGCAGAACGGTGACCTTATCGGCGATGCTGATCACTTCCCTGAGTTTATGAGAGATCAAGACGCAGGTCACACCATTCTGCTTCAGATCGCGCAGCAAGTTGAGCAGGTTCTCGCTGTCCGTTTCGTTCAGGGCGGCGGTGGGCTCATCCAGAATCAGCAGCTTCACATTCCGGCTAAGGGCTTTGGCGATTTCCACTAACTGCTGCTTGCCAACACCCAGGTCCTTTACTTTGGTCGAAGGGTTGACGTCAAGCCTCACTTTTTTGAGGATTTCGCCGGCGCGCTTGATGGTTTCATTCCAGTCTACCAGAAAGCCGTTCCGCACTTCGTGGCCGATGAAGATGTTCTCGTACACGGTCATTTCGGGGATGAGCGCCAGCTCCTGGTAAATAATGGCGATCCCGGCCCTTTCACTGTCGCGAATGCTCCGGAACTTCTGAACTTCGCCCTCATAAACGATATCCCCGGTGTAGTCGCCATACGGATAGACGCCGCTCAAGACCTTCATCAGGGTAGACTTTCCCGCGCCGTTCTCGCCCACCAGGCAGTGGATCTCATCTTGATCCACCCGGAAACTGACATCATCGAGCGCCCTGACGCCGGGAAACTCTTTGGTAATATTTTTCATCTCCAAAATGGGTGGTTTCATCACATCTCCAGCTTCTATCATGCTCTCCGCAATGAAACAGCTCCAGACCGGATCGAGCCGCTTAGCCGGCGAACAGCCTGATTTAAAATACAGGAATAGTGAGGACAGGGCCATCACTATTCCTGTATCTTATCTCACGGAAGCCTCTTACGGCAGGCCGGTGAAGTCACTGGCGGGGTAGTACCCGGAGTCGATCAGGGCAGACTGGACGTTGTCCTTGTCCACCGCGATCACTTCCGACTGCTTGGCGGGCACATCGATCGCCCCGTTGTGGTAGGAACCGGTGGTATCGGGGGTAGCGCCCTGCAGCAGGGCCACGGCGGTGCCGATGGCATCCTTCACCAGGGTGCGCACATCCTTGAACACCGTCATCGACTGCTTGCCATCGATGATGTACTGCACCGAGGCCTTCTCAGCATCCTGGCCGGTGACGAAGTAGCTGGTCACATCCTTGTCGGCGGCGAAGGCATCGGCGATGGCCCGGGCGGTACCGTCGTTGGGGGCCAGGATGAACACATCACCCTTGTCCTCGGCGCTGGCGGCGGTCAGGTTGGCTTCGGCCAGGCTCTTGGCGGTGTTGAAGTCCCAGTTGGTGGTGATCTGGCCGATGATCTTGCTCATCTCATCCCGGGTCAGGGTGGGCTTGTCCTGCAGCGCCACGGCTTCGCTGGAGTTCTTGATCACGTAGGTGCCGTCGGCAATCTTGGGCTGCAGCACGTTCCAGGCGCCCTCGAAGAACAGGAAGGCGTTGTTGTCAGAGGCAGCCCCGGCGTACAGGTAGAGCGGGTTGCCGGTGCCGGTGGTGTGGTCCACCAGGTACTGCGCCTGTGCCTCGCCCACCGCGATGCTGTCGAAGGTCACGTAGTAATCCACCGCATCCGTGTTGGTGATCAGGCGGTCATAGGCAATGACCTTGACCCCAGCCTGGCGCGCTTCCTCAACGGCGGCAGCCGCCGCATTTCCATCCTGCGGGCAGATGATGAGCACCTGGATGCCCTTGGTGAGCAGGGCTTCGACGTTTTCCTTCTCTTTAGCCGAAGAGCCCTGGCTGAAGAGAATCTCCACGTCGTAGCCGGCAGCGTCCAGCGCCTCTTTGAAGCGGGTCTCGTCTTGGATCCAGCGCGGCTCGTCCTTGGTCGGAAGGACAATGCCGACCGCCAGCTTCCCTGAGACAGGGGCGGCGCCGGCTTCGCTCAGGCCGGTGAAGTCACTGGCGGGGTAGTACCCGGAGTCGATCAGGGCAGACTGGACGTTGTCCTTGTCCACCGCGATCACTTCCGACTGCTTGGCGGGCACATCGATCGCCCCGTTGTGGTAGGAACCGGTGGTATCGGGGGTAGCGCCCTGCAGCAGGGCCACGGCGGTGCCGATGGCATCCTTCACCAGGGTGCGCACATCCTTGAACACCGTCATCGACTGCTTGCCATCGATGATGTACTGCACCGAGGCCTTCTCAGCATCCTGGCCGGTGACGAAGTAGCTGGTCACATCCTTGTCGGCGGCGAAGGCATCGGCGATGGCCCGGGCGGTACCGTCGTTGGGGGCCAGGATGAACACATCACCCTTGTCCTCGGCGCTGGCGGCGGTCAGGTTGGCTTCGGCCAGGCTCTTGGCGGTGTTGAAGTCCCAGTTGGTGGTGATCTGGCCGATGATCTTGCTCATCTCATCCCGGGTCAGGGTGGGCTTGTCCTGCAGCGCCACGGCTTCGCTGGAGTTCTTGATCACGTAGGTGCCGTCGGCAATCTTGGGCTGCAGCACGTTCCAGGCGCCCTCGAAGAACAGGAAGGCGTTGTTGTCAGAGGCAGCCCCGGCGTACAGGTAGAGCGGGTTGCCGGTGCCGGTGGTGTGGTCCACCAGGTACTGCGCCTGTGCCTCGCCCACCGCGATGCTGTCGAAGGTCACGTAGTAATCCACCGCATCCGTGTTGGTGATCAGGCGGTCATAGGCAATGACCTTGACCCCAGCCTGGCGCGCTTCCTCAACGGCGGCAGCCGCCGCATTTCCATCCTGCGGGCAGATGATGAGCACCTGGATGCCCTTGGTGAGCAGGGCTTCGACGTTCTCCTTCTCCTTGGCCGAAGAGCCCTGGCTGAAGAGAATCTCCACGTCGTAACCGGCCTCGGCGAGGGCGTCCTTGAAGCGGGTCTCGTCCTGGATCCAGCGCGGCTCGTCCTTGGTCGGGAGGACAATGCCGACCGCCAGCTTGGTCCCCTCTGCAGGCTTTTGGGGCGCTTCACCGGCAGGTTGTTCGCCGGCCGGCTGCTGCGCTGGGGGAGCCACAGTCGCGGGGGTGCCGCAAGCTGAGAGGACCGATATGGACAAGATCAGGATCGCGATCAACGCGAACAACGATCTTTTCTGGAACATAGTTTCTCCTCCTTACAAAACTTGCTCTATGGGGTTGTGTGGAAAACAGGCAAGCTTCAGTGTACATGAAAAGATCGTAGCCATTTCATTCAATCCCCCTCATTTCATTGGGGGATTTCCCCTAATGCGGACCGGCGCCAGGCATATCTTCGGGCTGCATATCTACGCGGGGGTGGGGGATCTCGACTAAAAGCTGGGAGCCTTTCTCCGGCAAGCGCTGCAGGCGGAAGCGACCGCCCAGTAAGGCCACGCGCTCGCTGATCCCGACCAGACCATAGTGCCCGTGGGTAGCTAACTGGGCCAGATCCAGCTCTTCTGCCAGGCCGCGGCCGTTATCCTTTAACGAGATCATCAGGGTGCGGGGAGAGGTGTGCTGCAGACTGAGGTGAACCGAGGTTGCCTGGGCGTGCCGGCGGACGTTGTTCAGCCCTTCCTGGACGATGCGGAATATAGATAGCTCAATCGCTTCAGGGAGCCGGCCGAGGTTGGGGTCGATATCGAGTTCGAACTCGATCCCGGTGCGGGCCGACCATTCGCGCAGATACGACTGCAAGGCGGCGCCCAGGCCAAGGCTGTCGATCGTGGGCGGGCGCAGGGCACCACAAATGCGCCGCAGGCCGTCCACCAACACTCGGATCTCGCTCCGGGTTTCGTGCAGTTCGTCCACCAGGGCAGGAGCGATCCCCTGCTCCTCGGCCAGGCTCTCCAATTCGTAATTGATGCTCAGCAGGTCCTGGATAATCTGATCGTGGATCTCACGCGCCAGGTGTTTGCGCTCCTGCTCGCGTTCGGTGAGCAGCCGGCCCTGAGCGTCGAGCAGGGCCATGTTAACCTGGTCGAGGGCCTTAACCTGCTCGGCCAGTTGCTTCGTGAGCTCGCGGTTGAGAGAATCTTCCCCGGCCAGGTCCTTTTCCATCAACATCTGGTGGTAGTGCAGCTTTTCGGCATGTTCTCGAAAGCGGCCCGAGCTGTCGAAATCCCAGATGGTAGGGGCCGCGAGCTGAGAATCGCCGCCACCGAGCAGCAGGCTGACCACCGCCTCCCGGGTGGTTTCATCGGTGCGCAGGTCGGCCACTTTTCGCATCTGGTTCAATACAATGATGCGATCGGTCACAGCGAAGAGATGGTCCAGATTATTGCTGCTGAACAGGACCGCTACCCCTTCCTGGCGCCAGCTTTGAATCAGCCCAAGCAGCCGCTGCTGGTTGGGATAGCTGAGCAGCACGGTGGGCTCGTCGACGATGACCATCCGCACCGGATGGGTGAGGACGCGGGCGATGGCAAGCATCTGGCGCTGTTCGATGGTCAGGTTGGACGCTTTCTGGTGAATGGAACCGATCTCCATCCCAAGCTGGCCGAGGATGCGGACCGCCTCCTGATCCATGCGCGTCGTGTTCAGTATTTTGAACCATTTGATCCCGTCGGGCCAGCCGATCTCCCGCCCCAGGAAAATATTGCTGACCACATCCAATTCTCCGGCGATGTTGGTCGGTCGCTGGTGAATGACGCCAATCCCCAATGCATGGGCGGAAAACGGCCAGTTCAGGTGCTTGCCATCGAAATACACCTCCCCCTGGTTGGGCCGATACAGGCCAGACAGGAGCATCACCAGCACCGATTTACCCGAACCGATGCTGCCCGTCAGGCCCACCACTTCACCCGGCATCACATCAAAGCTGAGCTGCTGAATGACCGGCAAGGGACCGAAACGTTTGGAAAGGTTTACGACGCGTAGAAGTGGCTGCATAAGCCGGACCAGGGTGCGGCAGGTGATGGAAGGTCACCGGTTGAAATTGAACTGGCAACTTCTCGAGGAGGAGATTATACTATGTAAACAGGATTATTTTTGCGAACAGGAGAGAATAGACTGGGCATGGAACCCGTGCAAGTGCTGCTGGCAGATGACCATGCGATCGTGCGCGCCGGGATCAGGAAGATGATCGAGGAAATCCCCGGTTTAGAGGTGGTGGAAGAGGTGGGGAACGGGCCTCAGGTGTTCACCGCTCTTGAGAAGCATCCGGTAGGCTGCCTGCTGATCGATGTGACCATGCCCGATTTCGAACCGATCGCCGCCATCCGCACCATCAGGAATCGCTACCCGGATTTGAAGATCCTGGTGGTGAGCGCCTATGACGATGATATCTACGTGCAGGGACTGTTGGGCGCCGGCGTAAATGGCTATCACCTGAAAGACCAACCCCTAAACGATCTCAAACTGGCCGTACAGCGTGTGCTGGCAGGAGAACGGTGGCTCTCGAGCTCGCTGATCGACAAGCTGATGGGCGTCGGGCGGGCGGCCGTCGTTCTCCCGGACCTGACCACTCGCCAGCGGGAGCTGCTGCGCCTGCTGCAGCAGGGGTACGACAACTATTCCATCGCCCAAACCATGGGGCTGAGCGTCAAGACCGTCGAAAACCACCTCACCCGCCTGTACCGCCAGCTCGATGTGCAAAGCCGGCTGGAGGCGGTGAACTTCATCAACCGCTATCCGCAAATCCTGGGCACGCCCGGACAGGATGCCGCCCAGGCGGAGCTGCCGGTAATCCCCGGGCTGCAGAAGAATCTGTCGATCCTGGTTGTGGACGACAACGCCCGCTACCGGAAGCAGCTCCAGCGAATGATCGGAAAGCTCTGCCCGCGAGCCACGATTTACGAGGCAGAGGGGATTCAGGACGCGGTCCAGACCGCTCAAAGCCTGGACCTGCAACTGGTGATGATTGACGTGGTGCTGGACGATGAGGACGGCATCACCTGCGCGCGGCGCATCAAGGCTGTCTCCCCGCACAGCCGGGTGATCCTGATCAGCGCCTACCCGGACCGTGAGTTCCGCCGCCAGGGATTACAGTCGGGCGCGGTGGCTTTCCTGGATAAGAAAGACCTGGACCTGCCCACCCTGCGCCAGGTTATCGATGATGTGATCGATTGAGCAGTTTCACCCCTACCTGGACAGCACCCGGCTGAGGAACATACGAGTGCGCGGGTTTTCCGGATCGGTAAAAATCTTCTCGGGGGGCCCTTCTTCCACGATCTGTCCATTCTCAAAGAACAGCACCCGGTCGGCCACATCACGAGCGAAGTCCATCTCGTGAGTTACGATGAGCATGGTCATCTGCGTGTCATGGGCAAGCTGACGGAGGACATTGAGCACCTCCCCAACCAGCTCTGGATCCAAAGCGCCGGTGACTTCGTCGAATAGCATGACCTTCGGGCGCATGGCCAGGGCGCGGGCAATCGCTACCCGCTGCTGCTGCCCACCGGATAGCTGCGAGGGGAAATAATCCAGCTTCTCCGCCAACCCGACCATCGCCAACAGCTCCCTGGCCCGGGCCTCCGCCTCTTCCTGGGGCATGCCAAGCACATGCACCGGCGCTTCGGTGACGTTGCGAAGGACCTTCATATGGGGGAACAGGTTGAAATGCTGGAAGACCATGCCGATCTGCCCGCGAACGCGCCGCAGGTGTTTCTCATCGGCCTCCACGATTTTATCCGCCTCTTTTTTGTGCCACAGCATATCGCCGTTCACATAGATATACCCGGAATCGGGCTTTTCCAGAGTCATGAGAATGCGCAGCAGCGTGGTTTTACCCGATCCGCTCGGCCCGATGATCGCCACACGCTCGGCCGGCGCCACGTTCAGGTTCAGATCGCGCAGCACATGCAGCTTTCCGAACGACTTATTCACATTGACAAAGCGCACGATGGCTTCTTTATCCCCATTAGTGTTGCCGTCCAAAACGCACCTCCAGGTTCCGAATAATCATTGCCGAAGGATAGCTCAACAGGAAAAACAGCACGCCCACCAGGGTGTACGGTTCCATGGCGCGGAACTCGTTCGAACTGATAATCTTCGCTTGCTGGAACAATTCCACCACGGTGATCGCGGATAGCAAGGGGGTCTCTTTGAACATGGCGATCAGATAATTGCCCAAAGCCGGGATCATCGGCGGGATCGCCTGAGGCAGGATAACTTTGGTCCAGGTATGCAGA
Organism: uncultured Anaerolineaceae bacterium; assembly: GCA_964391195.1. GTDB lineage: Bacteria > Chloroflexota > Anaerolineae > Anaerolineales > UBA4823 > JAAYXE01. Next base: position 157,017 of record CAYMLG010000003.1, read on the forward strand.
CGGGAGAAGTTCAAAGCGATCGATGCTTCCCACTGGCCTCGCGAGATCGCCTCGATACCGGCGCGGAAAATTTCAGAAGTATAGGCGCCGTAATGCAGCCCCAGGCCGATGACGCCCACGGTGAAGGCAGGAATCCGGATGCCATAGCGGGGCAGCACGTAAAACAAGAAGAAAAGCTGTGCCAGCAACGGGGTGGTACGCACAAACTCGACGAGAAAACTGGCAGGAGCTGACACGAGCCGGGCCTGCGACCGCCGCGCCATCGCCAATAGCAATCCGATGACCACCGCAACGCTAAAGCCGATAAAGGTAGCCTGAATCGTGACCACCACGGCACGCAGCAGGAGAGGCAAAATTTCCAGGGCGAATTCCAGATCAAATGTGGACATAATTGCACTTCATCCTTACGCCTTCAGGCCCATGTCCGCCGGTTTTCCAGCCATTTGACCGCCCGGGTAAACGGCAGTGCCACAAGAAAGTAGATCACCAGCAGCAATGAAAAGATTTCAGTGCTGCGCCCCACCGTCTGCTGGATCTTCATCGCCTGGAAGGTGAGGTCAGAGAGGGTAATCAGGGAAACCAGGGCAGTGGACTTAAGCAGTTCGATGAGTAGGTTGCCGAAAGGCGGAAGAATGCGGATCATGGCCTGAGGCAGGATGATCCGCCTCATTCGCTGAGTGGGGGTAAAGTTGAGGGCGATACCGGCTTCGATCTGTCCGCGGGGAATGGCATTGATCGCCCCCCGCACCACTTCGGACCCATAAGCGCCAATGTTCAGACCAAGGGCCAAAACTCCGGATTGGAGCGGCGTCAGGGAGATGTTAAATGGCGGCAGCGGCAGCACAAAGAAGATCCAGAACATCTGCACCAGAGCAGACGTGCCGCGAAACAGCTCCACATACAGTCCAACAAACCCACGCAAGATCGGATTCTTCGATCCGCGGGCAATACCCGAGACAATTGCCACGACCAGCGCCAATGCGGCCCCCAGGACAGTGATTTGCAGCGTCACTTTGATCCCGGAGAGTAGGGGAAGTAACAGGTCAAATGGGGGTGGCATTGATAAAACTCCTGTCCAAGTTACGATCGGTTAACCCGGCAGCAGATCGACCCGCGGCCGGGCGCCTCGGAAGCCGCTCAGTTTCGATGCAGCCAGCAGGGAGCGGCTTCCAGAGGACATTAGCTGAGGCGGGGACCAGGCTAATCACCAAATTCAGCGTACTGCTCAGGACACACGCTGGTAAACGTGGCGTCACCCGGCAGAGAGTACTCACCGAAGCCCTCGAACTGGCTGAGGATCTTTAACAGTTCACCCGATTCTTCCAGTTTCTCAAGCTCGGCATTGTAGGCCTGCTGTAAATCCACATCTTCGAAGCGGAAGGCAACCGCGCCATAGTTGATCACCGGCTTGCCATCGATGACCGCCGGCTGGTAATCAGCGACCAACTCCAGGTTGGGATCGTTGGCGTTCGCCAGTAGTTAGGCGCAGGCTGGCGCCGTAGAGGTCCAGACATCAATCCGGCCGGCCTGAAGCCCGGCGATTCCACTCGGGCCATCCGGGAAGAGAACCATCTGGTCATCTTTGACGCCCACCGCCTGCAACTGTTCCACATTGGAGTAGCCGGCGCCGGTGCCCACCTTGATCGACGAGTCGGCGGCCACATCCATCGGGCTGTGGATATTCTTGGGGTTGCCTTTCTGCACGATCATGGCATCCACGATCTGGTAATCCGGGTCGCCGAACAGCACCTGTTCACAGCGGGCGGGCAGCATGAACATGCCGGCGGTGATGACGTCGAACCGCTTCGCCTGCAGACCGGGGATGAGGGAGCCGAACTCAGTCAGAACGCCTTCCATTTCGGCAATGCCGATGGCCTTGAAAACAGCCCGGGCGACTTCGACCGATTCACCGGTTAACTTTCCATCCGGGGTCGCAAAAGCAAAGGGGCTCTCGTTGGCGAAACCAACCCGGATGACGCCCTCCCGGCGGGCGCGCTCGAGGGTGGTCTCTTCTTTGGGCTGGGCTTCAGTTGGCTGGTCTCCAGATGCAGGGGGCGCGGCAGTGGGTGTGGCGCATGCGGCCAGAATGAGCAGGGCTGCCAGTAAGACAATGAATAGGGCTTTTATTTGGCTCATCTTATTTCACTCCTTTAGCAGTTCCGTGTTGATAAACGGGTCACATTTGTCAGGGCTGCCAGTGTTCTTCCGAATGGGCCTCCTTTCTTGTTGAATGTGCTTGCTGAGTTGGAGCCGGCTGCCGGTCTTAGCGACCAGCTATGCCTTCATAAGTCCTGGTTGCTTCCACCTCTCCCATTATTGTGTGGAAAGCTTGCAGAACCCGCTCGATGTCGTCTGCTGTGACCCAGTAGTGAGTCACCATCCGCAACTGGCGTCCACTCACGTGCCCGATCTTGATCCCGTAATCCAGGTCCAGGCGTTCGATCAACTTCTGCGGCGTAAGCGGGATACCATCCGCCAGGCGGAAAAAGACCATGTTGGTCAACACGGACTGAGGGTCCATCACCATCCCGGGGACCTCAAGGCCGGGAATATCGGTCAGGCCCCGGGCCAGGCGAGCGGCGTGTTCGTGATCTTCCTGCAGCCGGCCGGTCATCTTCTCCAGGGCGACGATCCCGGCCGCGGCCAGAATACCAACCTGGCGCATCCCGCCGCCCAACAGCTTTCGGGCACGGCGCGCTTGCTTGATAAACTCCTTGCTCCCCGCCAGGACGCTGCCGGCCGGGGCGCACAGCCCTTTGCTCAAACACACCGTCACACTGTCGGCATAGCGGGTGAACTCCTGCACCGGAGTTTTCAGGGCGGTCACCGCGTGGAATAGGCGAGCCCCATCCAAATGGAGCGCCAGGCCCGACCGGACGGCAATGTTATGCACTTCTGCAAAATAATCCGCCGGGATCGCCACTCCGCCGCAGTTATTATGAGTATTCTCCAGAAATATGGCCTGGCTGCGAGGGAAATGGACGTTGTCGGGGCGGATCGCACTCTGAATATCCTCCAGTTTGATCGTCCCGTCCGGACGGTTGGGCAGCAGGTAGGGATGGATCCCACCAACCGCGGCGATGCCCCCCGCCTCCCAGCGGAAAGTGTGCGACTTATCCCCTAAAATCAGCTCATCCCCCCGGTTGCAGTGGACCAGGGCGGCGATCAGGTTTCCCATCGTCCCGCTGGGGACGAACAGGGCATCTTCTTTGCCCAGGATTTCTGCGGCGAGCTCTTGAAGCCGGATGGCGGTGGGGTCATCTCCCCAGACATCATCGCCCAGTTTGGCGTTGGCGATTGCCTCCATCATCTCCGGCGTCGGTTGAGTGACGGTATCCGATCTTAGATCAATGGTATGCATACAGCTCTTTCAACTTGCAACCGCCGGGCCGAGGACAGATCACCCCCTCAGCCAAGCAGCATATCAGACAATTTGAAGGGTAGATGGCAGGCGGGTCAGGACCTCGCAGCCCTTTTCGGTGACAATCGCGGCGTTGGAAACAAAGTAATCACCCCGCCCACAGCCCATCAGCCAGGACATCAGGTGAAAGACCATCCCGGCCCGCAGCACCATCTGGCTATCGTGTCGCAAACCGATCGGCACCCCCGGCCCCGACCAACTGGGCGGGAAGGCGCTGCCGGTCATGTAGCCGCAGTGATGGCGCCGGTAATGGGAGAGGCCGGCCCGATCGACAACATCCTGCCAGGCCTGGTACACCTCGCAAGCCCGGACCCCAGGTTGGATTTTGTCCACCACGGCGTCAAAGGCTTCCAGCGTGACTTTCTCGATCTCTTTCGTTCCCGGAGGCGCCTCCCCCACAAAGACGATCCGTCCCATCGGAGCGTGATAGCGGCCCACCGATCCGGACAATTCGATGAAGAGGGCATCCCCTTTCTCCAGCACTCGGTCGCTCCAGGTGCCGTGTTCCTGCCCCAGGGTGGGCGTTGAGCGAATGAATGGGCCAAAACCGGGGTATTCGCCGCCGGCCATGACCATGGCGCGCATCACTTCGGCAGCGACTTCCTTTTCACTGACCCCCGCGCCGGCCGTGCTGATGGCGGCGCTCATCATCGCGTCGGTGACGGCTGCCGCCTGGCGGGTGTAGGCCAGTTCATTGGCCGACTGGGTAACCCGGTGCTCGAAGACCAGATCCGAAGCATCCGCCCATCTCGCCTCGGGCAAGGCCGCAAAAACGCCCTCGATGATCCGCAAAGGCAGGTAAAGACCCTTTTTTTCAACCCCCAACCTTCCGGCCTGCAAACCTGCATCCTGGATCACGCGGACTGTAACCGCAGCCGGGTCCTCCCCATCGGCATAACCCACAAAGCGAGCGCCGGTGAGCTGCACAGCCATTGTGACACGCTCCATACCCCGGGCGATCAGCGTCAGCTCACCCTGAAGCGGCACAACCAACATGTGATAAGCAAAGAAGCCCCAGTGGTTGACCCCAACCAGATAGTAGATATTCTCCGGATTGGAAACCAGGAGCCCATCCAGGTTTTGCTCGGCCATGCTTTGGCGCACCCGGGATAACCTTTCTCGATACTCTTCTGGGGGAAAGAACGGCGGGAGTGGCATATGTATTCTCCTTATCGGGTGAGAGAACTGAGAATGGGGCCTAAACAGCCTGGGCCGCTTTTCGCATGAAAGCCTGATAAATCGCATCAAGCTCGCGCTGCGCGGCCTCGGGGAGAGGCGCCGGCTGATGTTTTTCGAGCAGAGCTCGAGCGCGCTCGCGTGCCCGGTCGGCAGCATTCTTTTTCCCGCCCGCCACCCAGGCTTCGTAGCTGTCCCGCACCATCAGTTTGGGCATGAACTGAGCTTTGCGGAAGTGGCGGAATGTGTGGTCGGTCCCCAGGAAATGTCCCTTGGGCCCTACCTCCTTGATCACGTCGAAACCCAGGGTTTCATCGTCCACTTCGAAACCCTGGGCCAGAACGCGGGCCATGCTGATGATCTCATCGTCGATTAGCAGCTTCTCGTAGCTAAAAGCCAGGGTATTCTCAAACTCGCCTGCGCCATGCAGGACAAAGCTGCTGCCAGCCTGGATGGAGATCAGCGTGCTCATCAGGCTTTCCATCCCGGCCTGCATATCCAGGGCATTCGCATCGCCCGAACCGCCGGTCGTGCGGGCGGGAATACCGTAGTAGCGAGCCATTTGTACCGTGGCAATCGCCAGCAAGTCCGCCTCAGGCGCGCCATAGGGCAGCATCATCTTCTTCATATCGAAGATGCTCGACACTGTCCCGTAAACAACCGGGGTGCCGGGGTGAAGCAGTTGGGCGATGGCTGCATGCGCCAGGAACTCAGCCGTCTGCTGCACCATGGTTCCCGCCAGGGTAGCCGGACCGGTTGCGCCGGCCTGCACCTCGGGTGAGATCGAAATGGGGAGCCCGCGGTTCATATAAACCATCATCCCCTCCAACTGGTTGGGGGTGTTCATCAACGGGCTGACAGGGTTGGTGATAATGGCAATCGGCAGTTTACCCGGGGGGAGATGATCGCAGCAATCGGCGACCACCTCGGCCATGCGCAGGATCATATGCGAAATTTCTGCGCTGCGGCAGCAGCCGAAAACGGGCTTGCTGGTATATGTGTACATCGTATGAGTCAACCAGGCTTCCAGTGCCCCGCTCCCCAGATCGGGAGGGTTTACCCCGGCGGAGGCCACAGCCATATTGGGCAGGGCATCGCACAAACGGCAGATGTCCTCCCCATCCCTGGCTGTGCCCGGACGGCGGATCCCGTCCAGATCATGGATCTGGATGGTCGAATCCGGGAAGGAGAAATGAGTATGCTGCCCATTTAACTCGATGGAATAGGCTGGGTTGCGGGCATACCAGGTAAACCCGGGCGGGAATTTGGCGATGCAGGCCTCCATCAGGCCGGCCGGTATGCGCACGAATTGGCCCTCGAAATCCACTTTTGCTCCGGCATCGGCGTACAACTGCAGGATCTCGTGGTTTGGCAGCCAGAGGCCCACTTCCTCAAGCACCAACAGCGCGGTTTCGTGGATCCTCTGAACCTGTTCTTTTGAAAGAATTTCAAGGGGTCTGGAATGGGTGGACAAGGGGACCTCCGGGTGTAGATCGAGCTGAGGATATCTCTGTCAGATCCGCAGCACTCATGTGCGCTTATTCTGCGCTTATTCAAGGAACAACGATCAGGATTGACAAGCACCAGGAGAGATGATAAACTACCGGTATTCAGTTGTATACAACTTATAAATCAGGTTGGTACAAGATGTATTATAAATGTTTTTATCTAAGAGTCAATCCTGAGTCACAAATTGGTGAAACGATATGACAACCTTTTCAGAAAAGCTTCCTGCGCAAGACAATGGCCGGTCCTACGACAGAATTTACCACCTGCTCAGAGAACGTATCTGCCTGGGTGATCTGGCCCCCGGGGAAGTTCTCTCAGAGAACGCCCTCGCCAGGGAATTCGGCGTCAGCCGGACCCCCATCCGCAAAATCTTACAACGCCTCGAATACGAAAACTTTGTCAGCACCAAGCACGGGATTGGGACGATCGTCAGCCCAATCGACATCATCGAGTTGAAAGAGCAGTATGACCTGCGCATGAAGCTGGCGGAATTGTTCGGCGTACTGCCACCCGTGGCGAAAATTACAGAAAAAGATATTCGCCGGTTCGAAGAGATCCATGAAAAGACCATTCAACTCCAGGGACAGTACGATGTTCTAGCCCTGGCCCGGCTGAACGTGGAGATGCACCAGGCCCAGCTCAACCAGATTGGCAATCGTGCTTTGAGAGAAGTCTTCGACCAACTGTATTACCGGTCGATCCGGCTGTGGATGCAACTGCTGCCCGAGATGGAATGGGAGGAAGAAGTTCGCGCCTTACAAAGAGAAATTGAGCAAACTCTGGAAGCTATGCACAACCAGGACGTTTATACGATCGGGTTGATCCGGCGGAACAACATATCGCTGTCATTGGGCCGCATAAAAAAATATCTGGGCGGACAAAGCGAAGCAGATATTCAGGACATCCGCTGAAAGGAGAATGTGCGATGCGATACGGCTTCAATGGAAAAATTGTACATGTGGATCTGACGCGCCAGGAAATTACCCTGGAAGAACCTGGTGAAGATTTCTATCGCAAATACGGCGGGGGCACGGCGATGGGCGTGTATTACCTGCTCAAGCAGGCTCCGGCAGGCATAGACCCGCTCAGCCCCGAGAACGTGCTGACCGTGTTCGTCGGGCCGGCCACCGGAGCGGCGGTCTCCGGACAGAGCCGGGTGTCGATCTGCGCCAAATCCCCTCTCACCGACGGTGTAGGCGACTCCCAGGCCGGGGGCTTCTTCCCGGCTGCTTTCAAACGCAGCGGGATCGACGGCCTGGTCATCACGGGGAAGGCCACACATCCCGTCTACCTGTGGGTTGAGGGCGGAAGGGTCGAAATCCGGGATGCCGGTCATCTATGGGGCAAGATCACCGGAGAGGTGGAGTACGCCCTGCACCAGGAGTTGGGGGATGACAAAATTGAAGTGATGCAAATCGGACCGGCCGGGGAGAAGCTTTCGCGCATCGCCAATATCATCAATATGTGCAACCGGGCCAACGGCCGCACAGGGATGGGAGCGGTGATGGGGTCGAAGAACCTCAAAGCGATCGTCGTTCGTCCAGGAAAAGGCCCGCGCTTCCACCAACCCGCCGGGCTCAAAGAGCTGGGCCGTTGGGCCGCAGAACACTTCGAAAAATCGGACGTCTACGGCCTGGGGATCTATGGCACGGCCGGGGTGCTCGCCGGACAGCAGAAACTGGGCGGCCTCCCTACCCGCAACTGGTCCGGTGGACACTTTGAGGCTTACGAATCGCTGACCGGTCCCACCCTGGCCAAGACGATCCTTAAAGAACGGGACACCTGTTATGCCTGCGTGGTGCGTTGCAAACGGGTGGTTGAGTTCGATACCGATTCGTTCGATGTGGACCCGGTGTATGGTGGACCGGAATATGAGACGATCGCCGCATTTGGCTCATATCTGGGGATCTCCGATTTGCAGGCTGTCTCTAAGGCCAATGAGCTGTGCAACAAATACGGAGTAGATACAATCTCCTGTGGGGCGACCATTGCCTGGGCGATGGACTGCTTCGAACAGGGGATTCTCACCCTGGAGGACACCGGTGGTATCGCCCTCCGATTTGGGGATGCCGGGGCGATGCTGCAGATGGTGGAGCAGCTTGTCCGGCGAGAGGGCTTTGGCAGTGTGCTAGCCGATGGCTCCGCTCGCGCCGCCGAACAATTCGGTCTCGCAGCCCAGGACCTGGTTGTGGCAGTGAAGAAGCAGGAGCTTCCCGCCCACATGCCGGAAGCGAAGCGCTCACTCGCGTTGATTTACGCTGTCAACCCCTACGGCGCAGATCACCAATCCAGCGAACACGATCCTTCCTTCACCCCCGAATTTGCTTACACCGAACGCATGGCAGAAATTGGCCTGACCGAACCGATGCCGCTCAGAGACTTAGGCGAGCAGAAAGTCCGTTATGGGTTCACCACCCAACAGGTTTACAGCGCCTGCAACAGCCTCTGCGTATGCCAGTTCGTCTACGGTCCGGCCTGGCACCTGTATTCAACCGGCCAACTGGTGGAACTGGTCAACGCAGCCACCGGCTGGGGGATCGATGTCCAGGAACTGCTGCAAATTGGTGAACGCACCATTAATCTGCAGCGCCTGTTCAACCTGCGGGAAGGCCTCACCCACCAGGATGACACCTTGCCCAAGAGGCTGTTCACGCCTCGCAAAGGAGGCGCGACCGACGGCGTGATGATCCCACCCGAGCAGCTCGCCCAGGCGATCCAAACCTACTACGCGATCGCGGGGTGGGATGAAAACGGAGTCCCCTCCCAGGCAAAGCTCGATGAACTCGGCATTGGCTGGGCCAGTGCAGTGATCCAGATGTAGAGGCAGCCACAATGAACCAACCCTTATCCGACCTGTTCTCCGCCATTATCGAGGGCGAATCCGATACCGCTCAACTGAAAGTGGAAGAGGCCCTTCAAGCCGGGATACCCCCGGAGGTCATTTTGAATGAAGGCATGATCCAGGCCATGGATGAAGTAGGCCGGCGGTTCGAAGAAGGAGATTTCTTCGTGCCCGAGATGCTGATCTCCGCCAGGGCGATGAAGACCGGGATGCAGGTGTTGAAACCGCTGCTGAAACAAGAGGAGGTCCAGGAAAAAGGGACGGTGATCATCGGCACCGTCAAAGGCGACCTGCACGATATCGGCAAGAACCTGGTGGCGATGATGCTCGAAGGCGCAGGTTTTGAAGTCCGGGACCTTGGCACGGACGTGTCGACCGAGGCTTTCGCGCGCGAGGCCCAGAAAACGCCGGGCGCGGTGGTCGCCATGTCGGCTCTCCTGACGACCACTATGCCCAATATGAGTGCAACCATCAAGGCCCTGGAGCAGGCCGGGATTCGCGATCAGGTGCGGGTGATCGTCGGTGGCGCGCCGATCACCGAAGGGTATGCGGCGCAAATCGGAGCCGATGGCTACGCCCCGGATGCCAGCCGCACCGTTGGCCTGGTGAGGTCGCTGGTAAACAATTATGAACATTAAAAAAATAATCCCGCAACTTTCGCCCCCCGGTTAAGAAGGGAA
>CAYMLG010000004.1:0-13429 GCA_964391195.1 uncultured Anaerolineaceae bacterium
TGGGCGCGGACGTGAAGGAAGTGGCGGTGGGCATGGGCTACGACCAGCGGATCGGCCCCATGTTCCTGGATGCCGGGTTGGGCTACGGCGGGTCGTGCTTCCCCAAGGACGTGAAAGCCCTGGCGTACATGGCGGCCGACAAGGGACGGCACCCCCAACTGCTCAACGCAGTGATGGAGATCAACGCCGACCGCCGCCCGATGATCGTGAACCGGCTGAAAGATCTGATCGGCGACCTGAACGGGCGCGTGGTCGGCCTGCTGGGCCTGGCCTTCAAGCCCAACACGGACGATATGCGCGATGCGCCGTCCATCGACGTGGCGAAGATGCTGCAGGCGGCGGGCGCCAAGGTGCGCGGTTACGACCCGGTGTCTATGGAGGTAGCCAGCCCGGTGATGCCCGGGGTGGAGATGTGTCCCGACCCGTACCAGATGGCTGCCGGCGCCGACGCGCTGATGGTCATGACCGATTGGAATGAGTTCAAACACCTGGACCTGGAGCGCATCCGCGACAGCATGAAGCAGCCGGTGCTGGTCGATGGGCGCAATATCTACGATCCTGAAGTGATGGCCAAGCTGGGATTCTACTACCGGGGCATGGGCCGCGGTTATAATGGTAGAAAGCCCAATCCCGCAAAAGCGCAGGCAGAATAGTTACATCAAAAAATGGTAATCCGTACCGTAAAGGATGGGTTCTAAGGAATCTCAATGAAAAAAGCATTAATCACCGGCATCACCGGCCAGGATGGGTCCTACCTGGCCGAACTGCTGCTGTCTCAAGGCTACGAAGTGCACGGCATCATCCGCCGGGCGAGCACCTTCAACACCACGCGCATCGACCACATCTACCGCGACCCGCACGGCAACGGCAACGGCGTGCACCTCAAGCTGCACTATGGCGAAGTGTCGGCCGGCGGCGGGCTGGCCGATATCATCTACGACGTCAAACCCGACGAGATCTACCACCTGGCCGCCCAATCGCACGTGCGGGTCAGCTTCGACCTGCCCGAGTACACCGGCGACGTGACCGGCCTGGGCACCATGCGCATCCTGGAGGCCATCCGCAAGAGCGGGGTCAAGACCCGCTTCTACCAGGCTTCCTCCAGCGAGATGTTCGGGGCGGCCAAGCCCCCGCAGAACGAGTGTACCCCCTTCCAGCCGCAGTCGCCCTACGCCGCGGCCAAGGTCTACGCCTACTACGTGACCCGCAACTACCGGGACGCCTACCAGATGTACGCCTGCAACGGCATCCTGTTCAACCACGAGTCGCCCCGCCGGGGGGAGACCTTCGTCACCCGCAAGATCACCCGCGCCCTGGCCCACCTCAAGGCCGGGACGCAGGACAAGCTCTACCTGGGCAACCTGGACGCCCGGCGCGACTGGGGCTACGCGCCCGACTACGTGGCGGCGATGTGGAAGATGCTGCAGCAGGAGCAGCCCGATGATTTCGTCATCGGCACCGGCGAGAGCCACTCGATCCGCGAGTTCCTGGACGAAGCCTTTGGCTATGTGGGTCTGGACTGGCATGAGTATGTGGAGATCGACCCGCGCTACTTCCGCCCCACGGAAGTGGACTACCTGATGGCCGACCCGAGCAAGTCGCGGCAGGCGCTGGGCTGGGAGCCCCGGGTGTACTTCAAGGACCTGGTGCGGATCATGGTCGACGCCGACCTGGAATCTCTGGGCCTGGAGTCGCCCGGTGAAGGCCGGAAGATCATCGAAAAGCACCACGGCGCCTGGCACCGCTGGGAGGATCAGGTGGGGACCAGTTAGCCAAGCTGGAGGCGCACAGCCGGGATGGCAGATCAATCTGGCACCCTCTACGTTGATGACCCCAATGCGGGCAGTGGGGTTCCGTCCGGCGGCCAGCCGGCTATGGGACAGCGCTGCCCGTATTTGGGGCTGCTGGAAGACCCGGAAACCTGCTTCGGCTTTCCCTTCGAAGGGAATCTCTGTTTTGGCGGCAAGCGGAGCGAGCCGGTCGCTCTTACCACGCAGGCGGAAGTCTGCCTGACCGGCGGCCATACCGACTGCCTGGTTTACCAGGTGCGCCTGGAAACCCCGCGAGAGATCACCCGGCCGCTGCCGGACCGGTTAGGGAGGCTGCGCCAGTACTGGCCGCTGAAGTACTGGCCTCGCCAGGATTGGCCTCGCCAGTCCTGGCCTCGCCAATCCTGGCCTCGCCAATCCTGGCGACCGGCATTGTTCCTGGTTGGCGTGCTGGCCGTGGTGGCCGGGCTGGCGCTGGCCGGTGTTGGGTTGGGTTGGTTCGGGCCCCAGGCGCTGCCTGCCGCCTGGCTCTCCGGTCAGCCGTCGAGCACGGTCACCCCGACGCAAGCGAACACGGTCACGGTCCCGGCGGCCGCGGGCACCGGAGCGGCGACGACCTCCACGCCCGAGGCCACCGCCACCCGGACCGCGACGCCCACTACGACCCTTACGCCTACACTGTCGCCCACCCCAACCCTCACTCCTACACCCGCGCCGCCCACCCCCGGGCCGGCCCTGGAAACACCTTTCGGCCCGGACGGGGCTTATGTGCTGCACACGGTTTTGCCCGGCGAGAGCATCCCCAACCTGGCCAATGTTTACGACACCACGGTCCGGGTCCTGTACGCCATCAACCGTTTCCATGATGGGCAGGCCCTGTGGCCCGGAAGAGTGCTGGTGATCATGCCCGGGCAGAAAGACCCGAGTGGTTTGCCATTGTTCGAGATCCTGCAGGTGGAGGCAGATACCCCGCTGAGCTCCCTGGCTGAGGAATACTCGGCGCAGGTGGAGTTGATCCGGCAATATAACGATCTCGGCCCGGCAGATTGGGTCCCGGCCGGCCGCTGGCTGCTCATCCCGGTCGAGGATTGAGCCTCCTTGAGCATGCCGGCCGCCCTCGAACCCGCCCCCTCCGGCAGCCTGGCCCGCACGCTTCGCCGGGTGTTGGGCGCTGGCATCAGCCTCATCGCCCTGTACCTGGCTTTGAAGGACGTGCCCTTCGCCTCGGTGGGGCAGGCCTTTCGCCAGGCGGACCTGGCCCTGGTCGCCTGGACGCTGTTCGTTGTGGCGGCCAATACGGTGGCCAAGGCCCAGCGCTGGCGGGTGTTGATGGGCGCATCCCGGGATCGGTTGGGGCTGTGGAAGGCGGCCCGCATCATTTTAGCCGGCCAGGCTTTGAACACCGTCTACCCCGCCCGGGTTGGGGACCTGGGCCGGGTTTACGCCGCAGGTACGGCGGGGATCAGCTACGGTTTTTTGCTGGGCACGATCATCATCGAGAAAATCCTCGATCTGCTCAGCTACTCGGCGCTGCTGTTCATGCTGCTGGCTTTAAGCCCGCTGCCGGCCTGGGTCAACCAATCCACCGTGCTCTTATCCGTCCTGGCCGTGGCCGGTTTCGGAATCTTGCTGTTCGCTGCCTCCCGGCTGGACCGCAGCCTGCAGTGGCTCGAAAAGCTGGTCGCCAACCTCCCCGAGGGAGTGAGGCGGCGCCTGTCGCCTCAACTGCGCGCCGGCCTCACCAGCCTGCAGGTGCTGAACGACCGGCGGGCCTTCGTCGCCCTGGGCGCCTGGTCTGCCTTTATTTGGGCGACAGCCATCTTGAATAATCTACTGGTCTTACGGGCGCTGCATCTCGATGCCCCGCCCCGCGCGGCGGTCCTGTTGTTGGTTGTGCTCCAGGCCAGTATCACCGTCCCATCTATCCCGGGGCGAATTGGCTTATACGAATACCTGTGTGTGCTGGTGTTGGGCATGTTCGGCGTCGGGCAGGCTGCCGCCCTGAGTTACGGTTTTCTGCTGCACGCCATCGTGCTGCTGCCTTCCACCCTGCTGGGGCTGCTGTTTGCCGGCATGCTCCCCTCGGAGAAACGCGAGCCGGAGACCCGGAGTGACGGAGTGTGATGAGCTTGTTCCCCCAATCGATCCTCCCTGCTGGCGCCCTCACCCCGCCTCTTGAGCCGGCCTGCATCAACCTGCTGGGCGTCCGCATCCACGCCCTCACCCTCGCCGGCCTGCTCGAACAGATGGAACAAGCCATCCGGAGCGGCAGGAAGCTCTCGGTGATGAACGTGAACGTTCATGCCATGAACCTGGCCCACGATTCGGAGGCATTCCGCTCCGCTCTCAACCGGGCCGACCTGGTTTTCTGTGATGGGTTCGGGGTGTTGTGGGGCGCCCGCATGCTGGGCGAGCGGCTGCCGGAGCGGTTCACCCCGCCGGATTGGATCCCCCTGCTGGGTGAGCGCTGCAGCCGGCTGGGGCTGCGGATGTACTTCCTGGGCGCGCGGGCCGGCGTGGCGGAGAAGGCCGCCCGGCGTTTGCAGCAGGCCATCCCCGGCCTGGTAATCGCCGGGACCCACCACGGTTATTTCGATCGCAGGCCTGACAGCCGGGAGAACGAAGCGGTGCTCGCCCGGGTGCAGGCCGCCCGCCCCGATTACCTGCTGGTGGGCTTCGGGATGCCCGCCCAGGAACTGTGGGTGGATGAAAACCGGCCGCGATTGGCTGCAGGTGTAACACTTACGGTGGGGGCTGCGTTTGATTATTTAGCCGGTGAAGCCCACCGCCCACCCCCATGGATGACTGAGCGCGGCCTTGAATGGCTGGGTCGTCTCGTTTACGAGCCACGCAGGTTGTGGAAACGTTACCTGCTTGGGAATCCAGTATTTCTCTCCAGAATTCTTCGTCAAAGGCTGGGGCTGCTGTGGTTTCACCGTTGAGAGAGGAATTGCATGCCTTCTGTTTTGTTCGTGTGCACCGCCAATATATGCCGCTCTCCGCTGGCGGAAGCAATCTGGCGGGCAAAAGTGGACTCGAACCACGGCTGGCGGATCGAATCGGCCGGCACCTGGGCGATGGAAGGCCAGCCGGCGGCCGCTAAAGTTCACCTCGTCCTGCAGCCGCGCGGGCTGGATATCAGCGCCCATCGCTCGCGCCAGGTGACGGGAGACATGCTGCGCTCCTTCAACCTGATCCTGACCATGGAGCGCGGCCACAAGGAAGCGTTGAGGGCCGAGTTTCCAGAAATAGCCAACCGGGTGTTTCTGCTCAGCGAAATGGCCGGCAAAAGTTATGATGTGGAGGACCCCATCGGGCGTTCTCTGGCAGACTTCGAGATCACAGCCCGCGAGTTGGAAGAGCTGCTCGACCGCGGGGAACAAAAAATCATCGAGTTAGCATCTTCGTAATGCAAAAGTCAAAGCCCTCATTCCTGGCCAGAGATCCATGGATCCTGGGGATCGTCCTCGTTGCCGGGCTGGTTCACGGCCTGGTTTATGTCTTCTTCATCCCTCCCTGGCAGCACAACGACGAACCCAACCACTTCGAATATGTGGCCTGGATGGCGGCTTACGGGCACAAGCCGGAGATGGGCGACTACGACCCGCAGATGCACCGCCTCATCGTCGAGTCGATGGTAGCCCACGACTTCTACCGCCCGCCATTGACACCGCCGGACCTCAGCCCCGGCCAGGAAGTGCGGATCGGGCTGTATAACCAGTTCCAGGAGCCGCCCCTCTACTATCAGCTCGCCGCGCTGCCGGTTCGGCTGCTGCCCGAGGCCGCGGTCACCGTCCAGTTGTATGCCGCCCGGCTGGTCTCCCTGCTGCTCTTCCTGGTCACGTTGATCGCCGCCTGGGGCATGATGCGAGAGCTCACCGCCTCGGGCAGCCTGCTGCGCTGGATGGTCCCCCTGTCGCTGGCGCTCCTTCCCGGGTTCGTGAATTCGATGACCTCGGTCAACAATGATGTGCTCGCCATCGCCGGGTTTACGCTGTTCCTGTGGCTCGCGGCGCGGTTGGTGCGCCGGTTCTCGTTGTTTTCACTGGTAGGGACATTGGCAGCGGCTGGGTTGTGCCTGTTCACCAAAAGCACGGCTTACATCGCCGCCGTCCTCGCCCCGCTGGCGGTCGTTTTCGCCGTCCTCAAGCGGGGGTGGGGGCGCAGGATCGCCTGGGGCCTGGTTGGCCTGGGGGCGGTTGCCGGGCTGCTCTGGGCCATCACCTGGGGGGACGCCGCCCTGTGGTACCGCTCGACCGGCTCCGCCGGTCTGACCCGCATGGCAAGCGAACAGGCCGTGCACGGGAAGCATGTGCTGCTGCTCGACACCCGCGCTCCGGTCACCCCGGGGTGGTCGCCACCGCTGTTCCAGCCCCTCCCCTGGCAAACCATCAGCGAACACCAGGGCGAAGCGGTTACCGTGGGCGTGTGGATGTGGGCCAGCCGCCCGGTCCAGGCCCAACTGCCCGCCCTCTGCTTTGAAAAGCAGGCTTTCGGCCAGTCGAGCGCCATTGGGACCGAGCCTACTTTCTATGCCTATTACGCCCGCATCCCGGAAGGCGAATACCACGGCTGGATCGAGCTCGATCCGGGGTTGAAGCAGGCCGACCGGGATGTGGAAATTTACTATGACGGGCTGGTGCTGGCGACCGGGAACCGCCCGCTGCGCAATAGCCCGAAGTTTGACTCCGCAAGCGGAGACCGGGGCACCTGGGGCGGGGAAGAATTCGCCAACCTGATCCGCAACCCCTCGGCCGAGCTTGCCGGGCCGCGCGTCCGGGCTCTGCTCGACGACCTCGGCGCCCGGGTTTTGCCCGATAACCAGCGCCCCTCGCTCATCCTGGCTTCCGTGCTCGACCCTCAGGTAGGGCCGCTCTTTTATTGGTCCACGGCCATCATGCTCACCCGAACGTTCTACGGGTTGTTCGGCTGGGGGAATGTCCCCCTGCTCACCATGTACCCGTATCGCACGTTGGGCTATATCACCCTGGTCGTATTGATCGCGGCGGCGATCGCCCTGTTCCGCCGTCGCAGAAGCCTCCCCTGGGACCAGGCGTTCCTCACCGGCCTGGCTCTGCTGCTGGTCTGGGCGGCGGCCATCCTGCGCGGTCCGCTCTATTTGGGGTTTTCGCACCTGTTCAACCCTTCCGCCCGTTACGCCTACCCGGTGATCGCCCCCACCCTGCTGGTGCTCTGCCTGGGGTGGCGGGAGATCCTGAATTGGGCCGGGCGCCGCCTGCGGCCCGGGGCGCGGTTGGGCATCTATGCCGCCCTGCTGGTCGCCCTGGACCTGTTCGCCCTCATCAGTATTTATGCTTACTATGGAAAGGGGTAGACTTTGCGATACCACCTCACCCTTGCGATCCTCCTGCTGGCGCTGCTGCTCTCCGCCTGCGCCCCGGTAACCGGCCCCTCGGTATCTACCCCCACGCGAGCCCCCGCAGAAGGAAGTGAACCGCCCCAACCTGCTCCCACCCAGGTGGAGACGGGCGGAGTTCAACCGCCGCAATCCCCCGCCGTCCAGCCCACAGAGGCATCACTCCCACCAGATGCGACGCTCCCGCCAGAAGCAGACCCCTCCACATCGACGCCCGAGCCCACCCCCATGTTCGGCGCCGGGCTGCCCGTCCCGGATTACCCGGTCGCCGGGGTGGAGCTGGAAAAAGCCTCCACCCAGGGGCCGGTGGTGCGAGAATACGGCGCCCATTGGACCCGGCGCAACGGCCTGCTGTGGTCTTCCGTCGAACGGCAAAAAGGGGCGCGCAACTGGGAGGCCATCGACCCCTTCCTGGAGGATATCGCCGCGGCGACGCAGGCCGGGCTCGAGCCGCTCCTGATCGTGCGCAGCACCCCCACCTGGGCTCAAAAGCGGCCCACGTTCTGCGGCCCGGTGAAGGAGGAAGAATTCGAAGCGTTTGGCGCTTTCATGTACGATCTGGTGACCCTGTTGAGCGCCCCTCCCTATAACGTCCGCTATTTCGAAATCGGCAACGAACCGGACGTGGACCCCAGGATCGTCCCCAGCGACTCCCAATACGGCTGCTGGGGGGACCCGCAAGACCCGTACTACGGGGGCGGGCATTATGCGGAAATGCTCAAAGTGGTGTACCCACAGGTGAAAGCTGCGGACCCCGACGCCCGGTTGGTGATCGGCGGCCTGCTGCTCGACTGCGATCCGCTCAACCCTCCCCTGAGGTCCAACGGCCAGCCGAAGGACTGCTCATCCTCGCTGTTCCTGGAAGGAATATTACAAAATGGGGGCGGGGGCTATTTCGACGTGGTCAGCTTCCACGCCTACGACTATTACGGCCTGGATCTGGGCGCCTATGGCAACGAGAATTGGCACAGCGCGAACTCGACTACCGGGCCTTCCCTCATCGCCAAGGCCCGCTATATCAAGCAGCTCCTCGCCGCCTACGGGGTCGAGGACAAGCTGTTGATGAACACCGAGAACGCCCTGCTGTGCGTCTCCGGCATGGGCTACTGCCGGGATGAGAAATTCAAGCTGTCGAAGGCCTATTATCTCGCCGAGGCCAACGCCGCCGCCCTGGCCGAAGGGCTGGCCGCCAACGTGTGGTACAGCGCCTTTGGCTGGCGCGAATCGCAGTTGATGAACCGGCGGCTGGAGCCTGTGGAAGCGATGCTGGCGATGCAGGTGAGCGCCCGGGTGCTGGACGGGGCGGCATTTTCGAAAGAGTTGGTCGAGTTCGACGGCCTGATGGGGTACGAGTTCGCCCGGCAGGGGACCCGGCTGTGGATGGTGTGGTCGCTGGATGGGGAGCCCCACCTGTTCGAGCTTCCCACCTCCCCGGACCGGGTGCTGGATGTGTTTGGAGAAACCCTGGCTGCGGCCAGCACGCTGGAGGTTGGGCCCGCTCCGCTGTACATCGAGTGGGGGCCGTAACCCGCGTTCCGTACAGGATATTGTTTGTTGCATTTTTATCCTGTGTTGTAATCTTAACTGCATACAGTTTTGACAGATTAATCGCTCTTTCCGTAGTTTTCCGGTAAATTAAGGGTACGCCTGCGAGGCGCATTGAACTTTCTAAAGCAGAACCGCCCGCGGCTGTGCCTGCAATGCCATTCCATCGCACCGCCATCGACGAGAAAGAGCACGCGCATGAAGAAGTGTTGGACACCGGTCATCAGCGCCCTGCTGATCAGCCTTTTCCTCAGCCTGGTACGTTTGCCGCTCCACAACCCCGCCCGGGCCGGGCTGCCGGCCGCCCGGGACCTGGCTCTGCTCCCCGCCCTGGCCCAATCCGGCGGAGGTGGGGATCATTCGGTCTATCTCCCTTTCCTGGTCCGCGAGCCGCCTGTCCGCATCGGAGAGCTGCACGAAATCCCCTCGCTGTTCGGCATCGAAGTTCACACCTCCTTCCAGTTGGATGACCTCCCCGATCCGGAGATGTACTGGACCCGGATCAACGGTCTTTTGTGGTCGGATGTAGAACCGGAGCCGGGCGCGCGCGACTGGGAGGCGCTGGCCTCTCTGGAAGAGCAGTTTATCGCCGCCTCCCGGGAAGGGATGGCGATGATCGTCGTGGTTCGCGGCGCGCCCGAGTGGGCGCGGGCGATCCCGGGAGAAGAATGCAGCCCGGTTCGTGAGGATAAGCTGGAAGATTTCGGCCGGTTCCTGCGAGACCTGGTCGCCCGCTACAGCCGCCCGCCGTATTCGGTCAAGTTTTGGGAGCTGTGGAACGAGCCGGATGTCTCTCTCTCCGCCCGCCCGCCCAACTCGCCGCAGATGGGCTGTTGGGGAGATCCGCACGACCCCTACTACGGTGGCGAGGCCTACGCCGAGATGTTAAAAGTGGCCTATCCGAGTATCAAGCGGGCCGACCCCGAGGCCCAGGTTTTGGTGGGCGGGCTGCTGCTGGACTGCAACCCCGCACTGAAAGACCAGTGCCGGAGTGGGGAGGGGCTGCTCTCGGCGCGGTTCCTCGAAGGGGTTCTACGCCGCGGCGGCGATTACTTCAACGGCATCAGCTTCCACGCCTACGATTATGCCGGTAATGAAGCCGGGTTGTACACCAACCTGAACTGGAACAGCTACTATCACACCACCGGCCCGGTGGTCATCGCCAAAGTCGCCCATATCAAAAAAATGCTGGCGAAATATGGGCTCGAAGACAAATATCTGATCAACACCGAGGCCGCGGTGGTGATCGACCATGCCGAAGGTGATGACGCCGCTCAACTGATCAAAGCTTATTACGTGCCCCAGGTGTACGCCGCCACCTACGCCCTGGGGCCGGAGATGGTGGGCAGTATCTGGTACAGCAGCTACAGCGGGTGGAGAAACGTGGATCTGTTCGCTCCGGGGAAGCAGCCGACACTGGCATACACCGCTTTTCAAACCGCGGCGCGCATGCTCAGAAAGGCCGAATTCGCCGCGTATCACCACACCCCGGACGAACTGATGGTCTACGAGTTCGACAAAGGGGGGAAAAAACTGTGGGTGATCTGGGGGCTGCAAGATGAGCCCAGGATGGTCGGTGTGCCGGGAAAGATCCTTAAGGTGGTGGATGTGTTCGGGGAACCGGAACACTGCTGCGAAGGCAGCAGCGTATTGGTGGGGCGGAAGCCGCTGTATGTGACCTGGACCCCGTGAGGATCCCCTCACCGGGTGCCCCGCTCAGCGGATGAACAGGGTGTAGATCAGGATGCCGAGCAGCCCGCCGCCGAGGACCAGCCAGGCGGAGTTGATCCGGGTGCGGTACAGGAGGAACAACGCCGCCAGCCCGATCAGCACGGTGGGCAGGTCGACGAAAGTTTCCTGCCCCAAGTCCCAGGCGACCGCGGCCATCAATCCGAATGAAGCGACGTTGACCCCGTCCAACAGGCTCCCGGCCCAGGGTGATCTGCGGATACGCCCGCCTATCCGGTAGACGAAGGCCACCAGGATGAAAGATGGCAGGAAGATCCCCATGGTGGCGATCACCGCCCCTGGGATGCCGCCCAACAGGTAGCCGATAAAAGTGGCGGTGGTAAAGACCGGGCCGGGGGTGACCTGGCCGATGGCGATCGCATCCAGGAGCTGTGTCTGGGTCAGCCAGCCTAGCCCGGCGACGAAATCGGCCTGGAGGAAGGCCAGCAGTACGTAACCGCTGCCATACAGCACGGCTCCAATCTTGACGAAGGTGAGAAAGAGGGTCAAATAGCTGAACGGGGCGCTCAACCACAGCGGGGCGGAGAGCGAGAGCGGGGGGGCGGCCGCCAGCAGCCCGCCGGGGATGAGCGTGAGCAGCCGCTGCCGGTTCTCCCACAGCATCACCATCGCGCCCGAGCCCAGCAGCGCCGCCAGGGGGTGCACGCCCAGGAAGTACAGGACCAGGGCCAATAGCCCGGCCAGTAAGGTGGGCCAGCCCTTGATCGCCCGCCGTCCCAGCCCGAGCAGCGCCTGGAAGATGATGGCGATCACCACCGGCTTGACCCCGTACAGCAGCCAACCGGCCTCCGGCAAAGACCCGTAGCGGACGTAAGCCCAGGACAGCCCGATGACCAACAGCATCGCCGGCAGGATGAACCCCACCCCGGCCGCCGCCAGGCCCGGCCAACCGGCGCGTGAATACCCCAGGTGGATCGCCAACTCGGTCGAATTGGGCCCTGGGATCAGGTTGACCAGTCCGAGCATGTCCAGGAACTCCTGGTCGTCCAGCCATTTCCGGCGGACGACCACCTCATCCCGGTACATGGCAATGTGGGCGGCGGGGCCTCCGAAGGCTGTGAATCCCAGTTTCAAAAAGAGTTTCAGGACTTCGAGCACGGGGCGTTGGGGAGTGATAGGAATATCAGCCGGCACGCGTTTTGTATCCCCGGTGATCAGTCGTTAGCATTTTCCTGGCCGACCTCATCGATCTTGGCGTTCAACCGGTCAAGCTGCTCCAGCAAAGCCTGCAAATCCCGGCGGGTGGGAATCTGCAGGTCTGAGAGCAGCTTCTCCAACTGTCTTTCCGAGGGGATGGAGGCGGCGGGGGTGTGCTGCGCTTCTCCGAGGTCGCGCGCTCCGGCCGACAGCAGCTTTTCCACAATGGCTTCCCCCTCTTCATGGGTCAGCTTTCCTTCGGCCACCAGGAGATTCACCCGCCGCCGGATTTCTTCATCGACCTGGTTGGAAAAACCCAAAGACACCGCCACCGTGCGTTGGAGGGCGCTCAGGCGGCTCCCGCCGGCCTGGATCAACCCCGAGAGCAGGGAACGGGGCAAAAAGCCGCTTTGTTTTTTCTCCTGTTCGAAGATGATCTGGCTGAGGGTGAGAGCGGTGAGGTCTTCGCCCGTGGCGTTATCCACCACATGGACTTCTTCCCCGGCGCGGATCAGTTCGGCGATCTGATCCAGGGTGACGTACTGCTTGGCCTCTGTGTCGTACAGTTTGCGGTTGGGGTAGCGTTTGATCACCGGCATGGGGAACCTCCTACCGGATGATTATACCCTTGAATGAATTTTCTATTTCAGATATGAAGGGGGGTATATGATGGCTTTCTTAAGATTGAGGGGGTTGAGTGGGCGGGCTGCACGGCCCGCCCACTCAACCCCCTATCCTTTAAAGCCTGGCTTACGACTTTGAGACGGCCGTGGAGGTGAACGCCAATTCAAAAGTAGGACAGGGAACAAGCTGTTCTGTTCCCTGTCCTTACCTCTCCCCCTCGAATTGGGCGGTTGGCGTGATGCTTAGGCGACGGTTTTATCCTTTTTCAGGTCCTCAACCTTCTTGGTGAGGGCGGCGATCTTCTCGCCGAGGGCTTCGATGTCGGCCTTGGTGGGGACGTTCATGCGGTCGAGGATCTCCTCCACCCGCTTGCCCATCTCGTCTTCGACCTTCTCGGTCTCCTTGCGCCGGCGGTCCATGATTTCGCGCACCAGCTTCTTGCCGTCTTTCTCGGCAATCTCGCCGCGCTCGACGAGCTTGCCCACGAAATCTTCGATCTCATCCTGGGCGAGAGCCACGGCGCCGATGCCGGCCAGCAGGACTTTCCGGGCAGTCTCCAACAGCGGGCTGCGCTCTTCTTTGCCGTTGGTGGCTTCTTCGATCACGACTTTTTTCGTTTTGTTGACCATGGGTATATCTCCTTACAGACTGGGGCTAAAGATTGGGGTTGCTTCCTGTGATTATCGGTTGGCCGATTAAGCGTCAATCTTGGGGATGGTTTCGACGTGCTTATCGTTGCCTAAAATGACCCTTCGCTGTTCCTCGATGATCTGGGCCGCCTCTTCCAGCGACTTTGCCGTCTCTTCGTAGGCGATCGACATCACACCTACCACAAACAGAAATGCTTTTCGGATCGGGTTCATGCCGGTTTGTCCTCCTGGATGCGAAGGTTTCTATGACGCGTTGCGTCGTAAAAACAGTATAACACACCGCGTCATGGGAGTCAAGCGGTATGTGCAGGCAAATGTTGTCAATAGTGAGAGTGGTTGGGATTATGGACGGCGAAGCCGCCCATAATCCCAACCACCTTCTTTTATCTTTACAAGTTGTGCACACAAAAGTGGTTTCTCGATTGACTCGAGTCTGGTTCTCCACTATACTAATTGTTGAACCGGTTTCAACAAATTCACAATAATTCAAATCTTATCCGGTCAGGGTTCACTTTACAATCAGCCGTAGATGGGCAGGTCCGCTTGCCGGTCATCCGGGCGCGTCGGCGCTCAGCGGC